>JAGWZE010000003.1 GCA_018969015.1 Alphaproteobacteria bacterium | reverse complement strand
ATCCCGCTTCGACATGGCTTCCCACGGCATCGCCCGACCCTCCCGGATCGGGAAAAGGTGTCACCCATGTCTCCGAACGCCTGTCACCTATGTGTCCGGTCTGTACACGGGGAGGGGATGGGGGTGGGGAGAGGGCGCGCTTTCGGCGCCAGGAGAAGCGCACATCTCCCCCTCCCAACCCTCCCCCGCTGGGGGAGGGCTTGGTCCGGAAGCGGAGATTTGCAGGGTGATGTGGCCTCTGGATCCCCGCCTCGCACGGGGTGCGAGGCGAGGATGACGGAGAGCGTGGGGGCGCATATCTCCCCCTCCCAACCCTCCCCCGCTGGGGGAGGGCTTTGTCCGGAGGCGGAGATTTGCAGGGTGATGTGGCCTCTGGATCCCCGCCTCGCACGGGGTGCGAGGCGAGGATGACGGAGAGGTGGGTGGGTGCGGCCTTCTTCCGGTCCCAACCCTCCCCCACTGGGTGAGGGCTTTGTCTGGCGGAAAGGGCGTCGCGGTGAGGGCGCTTCAGTTCACCGCGCCGGCGCGTTCGAAGCGCACGATTTCGCCGTGGCGGTCGCAGTCGGGCGAGAGGAGCGCGACGATGAGGGGGGCGACGTCGTCCGGCGTCGGCAGCGTCATCGGGTCTTCGCCGGGGAAGGCCTTGTTGCGCATGGCGGTGCGCACGGGGCCGGGGCTGAGGAGGTTCACCTTGATCGGCGTGATGCGCACTTCGGCGGCGTAGGTGAGCGCCATGGCCTCGAGCGCGGCCTTGGAGAGCGCGTAGGGGCCCCAATAGGCGGTGTTCTTGTGGGCGGCGCCGGAGGTGACGAACAGGCAGCGCGGCGCCTGGGATTGGCGCAGGAGCGGGTCCATCGAGCGGATGAGGCGGTAGTTCGCGGTGACGTTCACCGCGAGCACTTCCTCCATCATTTTCGGGCGCGCCTGGAACAGCGGCGTGAGATCGCCCAGCACGCCCGCGCAGCCGACGAGGCCGTCGAGGCGCTTGAAGCGTTCGAACAGCGCGTGGCCGAGGCGGTCGATCCCGTCGCCGTCCTTCAGATCGAGGGGCACGAGAACGGCGGGCTCGCCGGTCTTGGCGGTGATTTCGTCATCCAGCGCTTCGAGCGCCTTCTGGCTGCGGGCGACGGCGACGACGCGCCAGCCCGCCTGCGCGAGCGCCAGAGCGGCCGCGCGGCCGATGCCGCGGGAGGCGCCCGTGACGAGCGCGATGGGTTTGTCCGGACCTGTCATGCGAGCGGGTTACGAGACTTCCGCGAGCAGGGAAAGCTGGAAGTCCTTCGAGGCGCGGTCCGCGTCGCGATCTTCCAGTTCGGTGGGGTAGTCGCCCGTGAAGCAGTGATCGGCATATTGCGGGGTGATGGGGTTCCGCTCCCGCTCGCCCAGCGCCCAGTACATGCCGTCGACCGAAAGGAAGCCGACGCTGTCGGCGCCGAGGCGCTTGGCCATGTCGGCAAGCGACATCGTGGCGGCGATCAGCTCGCGCTCGGTGGGCATGTCGATGCCGTAGAAGTCGGGGTGCTTGATCGGCGGGCAGGCGACGCGGAAGTGCACTTCGCGGGCGCCGGCCTCGCGCACCATGCGCACGATCTGCTCGGACGTCGTGCCGCGCACGATCGAGTCGTCCACCAGCACCACGCTCTTGTCCTGCAGCACCATGCGGTTCGCGGAGTGCTTCATGCGCACCTTGAACTGCCGAATTTCCTGCTTGGGCTGGATGAAGGTGCGGCCGACATAGTGGTTGCGCACGATGCCGAGCTCGTAGGGGATGCCGGCGGCGGCGGCGTAGCCCAGCGCGGCGGGAACGCCCGAATCCGGCACGGGCACGACGATGTCGGCGCTCGGCGCGGGCTGTTCGATGGCGAGGCGTTCGCCGAGGCGCTTGCGCACGTTGTAGACGCTGCGCCCGTCGATGATGGAATCCGGGCGCGCGAAATAGACGTACTCGAACACGCACGAGCGCTGCTGCATTGGCGGGAACGGGGTCTTGCTTTCGACGATCGTGCGGCCATCGGCGTTCTTGCGGATCACCACGACTTCGCCGTTGCGGATCGAGCGGACGAAGCGGGCGCCGATCATGTCGAGCGCGCAGGTTTCGGACGCGAGGATCGGCGCGCCGTCGAGATCGCCGAGAACGAGCGGGCGGATGCCGAGGGGATCGCGCGCGCCGATCACCATGTCGTCGGTGAGGCAGACGAGCGCATAGGCGCCGTTGATCTGCTGCAGGGCGTCGACGAAGCGATCCACCACCGTGCGGCGGCGCGAGCGCGCCATCAGCTGGAGGATCACTTCGGTGTCGGACGTGCTCTGGAAGATCGCGCCGTCGCGGACGAGCTCCTGGCGCAGCGCGCGGGCGTTGGTGAGATTGCCATTGTGGGCGATGGCGAACCCGCCCGTGGGCAGATCGGCGAACAGCGGCTGCACGTTGCGCAGGATGGTGCCGCCCTGGGTGGCGTAGCGGGTGTGGCCGATGGCGGCGTGGCCCGGGAGGCGGGCGCGGACGCTTTCGCCCGCGAAATGGTCACCCACGAGGCCGAGATGGCGTTCGGTGTGGTAGTGCTCGCCGTCGAAGGCGGCGATGCCGCAGCCTTCCTGTCCCCGGTGCTGCAAGGCGTGGAGGCCGAGCGCCGTCAGGACGGAGGCGTCCTCCTGGCCATAGATCGCGAACACCCCGCAGGCGTCGCGGAGGCGATCCTCCTCCGGGTCGTAGCACCAGAGCGGATCGCGCATTCGGGCCTCGGTCATGGGAACTCCCGTCTCGGCTAGCCTTGGGTCGGGCTCTCCGACTCAGGCGCGGTCTTGTCGCGAATATAGGTTCTCGCTTGCGGAATTACCGCTTCGACCATGCTCGCCGCCTGATTCAAAACTGGATAAAGCCGCGCTTCGGTCATGAAGCGGGGCATCGGGGCCTGCGGCGCGCCCGTGATGTGGCGCATCAGCAGGACCGCGAGGGCGAGAATCAGCAGGCCGCGGAACACCCCGAAGGCCAGGCCCGCGAAGCGATCGAGCGCGCCGATCTCGGTCGATTGGTGAACGGCCTTGGCGAGGATCGACGTCACCACCGTGATCGCGATGAACACGACGAGGAACAGGATCACTGCGGCTGCCGCCTCGGCGACGATCGGCGGCTGGAAAAACCCGTTCAGAAGGGGCGTCACGAACTGGCGCAGATAGAGCGCCGCGAGCGCGCCGCCGATGAAGGCGACGATCGAGAAGACTTCGCGCAGCAGGCCGCGCGCGAACGCCATCACGCCCGAAATCAGGATGATCCCGAGGGCCAGGGCGTCGAACCAATTCAACCCGATCGCGTCCATCGCCGTCTCCACCCCCTTCGAACAGCGGCTTTCGGCCGCCGGAAGACTTCGCGCCGCCGGCTAGCCGCCGCGCTGCGCTTGCGGTGCGATCGTCTCGACGAGATCGGTCAATCTCGCGAGTTCCCGCACGTTCACGCCGACACTCGCCTCCGCCCCCACGGGAGCGAGCGCCCGCCGAAATCCGAGCTTCGCGGCTTCCTTCAGGCGCAGTTCCGTCCGCCCGACGGCGCGAACGTCACCCGAGAGAGCCGCCTCGCCGAAAACGACGCAATCGTCCGGCAAGGGCTCGTCAAAAAGCGCTGAAATCAAAGCCGCCGCGACCGCGAGATCGGCGGCGGGCTCGGTGATTTTCAGGCCTCCGGCGATGCTTAGGTACACGTCCCGACCGGCGAAACCAAGCCCGCAGCGCGTTTCCAGCACGGCGAGGATCATGGCGAGGCGCGACGTATCCCAGCCCACCACGGCGCGGCGCGGCGTGCCGTAGGCGGCGGGCGAGGCCAGCGCCTGGATCTCGACGAGCATCGGGCGCGAGCCTTCGACGGCCGCGAACACCGCCGCGCCGCTGGAGCGACGGCCGCTCGGGCCGAGGAAGAGCGCGGAGGGATTGGGCGTTTCGCGCAGGCCTTTCTCGACCATCTCGAACACGCCGATTTCGTCGGTGGCGCCGAAGCGGTTCTTCACCGCCCGCAGGATGCGGAACGGCACGCCGCGCTCGCCTTCGAAATAGATCACGGCGTCGACCAGATGTTCGACGACGCGCGGGCCGGCGATCTGGCCGTCCTTCGTCACGTGACCGACCAGCAGGATGGCGCAGCCGGCTTTCTTGGCGTGACGCACCAGTTCGTGGGCGCAGGCGCGCACCTGCACGACGGTGCCGGGCGCGGCGTTCACGCCTTCGGCCCACAGGGTCTGGATCGAATCGATGATGACGACGTCGGGCTTCAGCGATTTGAGCCCGTCGAGGATCTGGCGCAGGTCGGTCTCGGCGGCGAGGCGCACCGCGCTGTCGGCGACGCCGAGCCGCCGCGCGCGGTCCTGCACCTGGGCTTCGGCTTCTTCGCCCGTGACATAGGCGACGGTCGCGCCGCCGCGGGCGAGGCCGGCTGCGGCCTGCAGCAGCAGCGTCGATTTGCCGACGCCGGGATCGCCGCCGATCAGCACGGCGCTCGCAGGCACGAGGCCGCCGCCGCAGACGCGATCGAATTCCGCGACGCCACTCTGGAACCGGGCGGGCGGCGTCGATTCGCCGGCGAGGTCGGCGAAGGCGAGGCCCTTGCCGCGCTTGCCCGTGGGCGCGGCCAGCGCGCCGGGAACGACGGCGCGGACGGTTTCTTCCTGAAGCGTGTTCCAGGACCCGCAGGCTTCGCATTTGCCAGCCCATTTCGGCGAGATCGCGCCGCACGCCTGGCAGATGAAGATGGTGTCGGACTTGGCCATGGCTTCGCTCTACGCCGATTTGCCCGCCCGCGTCACATCCGCGTCTGTTGACGGGCCCGAACCAAAGGTGATCGACTTCGCCGCGCCAACCGCAGGAGCCGGCATGACGTTCGCCGCCACCCGATTCGTCTTCCTTGCCGTCGCGCTCGCGTCGCTCGGCGCGTGCGTCGGGCCGCGTGCGCCCGAGCCGTCGCCCGCCAGCATCGTCGAGGACGGGCGCGCCATCGCCGAAGCGCAGTGCGCCCGCTGCCATGCCGTCGGGGCCTATGGCGACAGCCCGCGGCCGGACGCGCCGCCGCTGCGCATGATCCTCTCGAGCTACCGCGCCGACGTGCTGGAAGAGGAACTCGACAACGGCATCAAGCTCGGCCACCCGGACATGCCGCGCTTCCAGCTCAACCCGCAGGGCGTGAGCGCGCTGGTGGCGTACCTGAAGTCGATCCAGACACCGCCGGCGGCGACGGAGAAGGCGGGGCAGTAGGGTTGGGGTGACGGCCGGCAAGCGATTGCGGAGGGGGAGCGCTGACACCCCTCATCCGTCTCGCGAGCTTCGCTCGCGATCCACCTTCTCCCACAAGGGGAGAAGGGCGCCGCAGTGGTCCTTCTCCCCTTGTGGGAGAAGGTGGCGCGGAACGCGCCGGATGAGGGGTGAACCCCAGCGGGCGCCTGCACCTCGACCTCGGCGCCTACACCACCGCCTGGATCGGCCCGTCCGCGCGACCGTGGACGAACTGTTCGACGTGCGCGGAGCCGCTGTGGTCGATGTCGGCGGCGGGGCCGCGCCAGATGATCTTGCCCTGGTGCAACATGGCGATTTCGTCGGCGATTTTGCGGGCGCTCGCCATGTCGTGGGTGATGCTGACGGCGGCGCAGCCGAGGTCTTTGACCATCTCGACGATGAGGTCGTTGATCGCGTCGGCGGTGATCGGATCGAGGCCGGTGGTGGGCTCGTCGAAGAACAAGATTTCCGGGCGCGAGACGATCGCGCGGGCGAGGCCTGCGCGTTTCTGCATGCCGCCAGAAAGTTCGACGGGATAGCGCTCGGCGAACTCGGGCGCGAGGCGGACCTTGCGCATGGTCTCGAGCGCGCGGGCTTTTGCTTCGGCGCGGGGCATGCGGTCGGCGTGGATGAGGCGGAAGGCGATGTTTTCCCAGACGGTGAGGCTGTCGAACAGCGCTGCGCCCTGGAACAGCATGCCGAACTTGGCCATCAGCGCGGCGCGGCGGCGCGTGTCGGCGTGGGTGACGTCCTCGCCGTCGACGCGGATTTCGCCGGCGTCAGCCGGGATGATGCCGAGCGCGGTTTTGAGCGTCACCGATTTGCCGACGCCGGAGCCGCCGATGACGACGAGCGAGCGACCGGCGGCGACGTCGAGATCGACGCCCTGCAGCACGTCGCGGCCGCCGAGGCGCTTCTTGACGCCGACCCAGGCGAGCTTCGGCCCGTTTGCGGGCTTTCCGGCGACGCTCATGACGGCCACATCGACGTGATGACGTAGTTCGCCGCGAGGATCAGCACGGTCGAGACCACGACCGCGTTCGTCGCCGCGCGGCCGACGCCGAGCGCGCCGCCCTTCGAGCGGAAGCCGAAATAGCAGCCCATGACGGCGATCACGAAGCCGAAGGCGGCGGCCTTGGTGAGGCCGAGCATCACGTCGCCGGCTTCGAGGAAGTTGAGCGTGTTGCGCAGATAGACGGCGCCGTTGAAGCCGAGCGAGCCGACGCCGACGAGATAGCCGCCCATCACGCCGATGATGTCGGCGACGAGCACGAGCAGTGGAAAGGTCGCGACGGCGGCGATGAGGCGCGGCGCGATGAGGAACTTGAACGGATCGGTGGAGAGCGTCGTCAGCGCGTCGATCTGTTCGGTCACGCGCATGGTGCCGATCTCGGCGGCGAGGCCCGCGCTCACACGACCGGCGAGCATGAGGCCCGCCAGCACGGGGCCGAGCTCGCGCGTGATGCCCAGTACGACGATGTTGGGCACGAACTGCTCGGCGTTGAAGCGCGCGCCGCCGGTGTAGATGTTGAGCGCGAGCGCCGCGCCGATGAACACGGCGGTGAGGCCGACGACGGGCAGCGACAGCCAGCCGATGCGCATCACCTGGCGCGCGATCTGGCCGGGATACATCGGCGCGTCGAAGCAGGCGCGTGCGGCGCGCGCGGCGAACAGGCTTGCCGCGCCGACCTCGCGCAGCATGCCGATCGTCGGATAGCCGATGCGGGCGAACAGGTTCACGCGGCGCCGCCTTTGTACGTGCGCGCGGCCCCGCGCAGCGACGTGAGAACTTCGTAGGCCAGGGTGCCGGCCGCGGCTGCGACCTCGTCGACGCCCAAGCCGGGGCCGATCAGGTCGGCCTCGTCGCCGGGCGCTACGGCGAGCCCCGTCGCATCCACGGTGATGAGATCCATCGACACCCGTCCCAGCATGGGGCGTCGTGCGCCCGCGAGCACGGCATACCCGCGCCCGGAGAGGGATCGCAAGAGCCCGTCCGCATAGCCGGCCCCGAGGGTGGCGACCTGCATCGGATGGGGCGCCGTGAACGTCGCGCCGTAGCCGACGGTGGCGCCGGCCTCGATCGTCCGGATCTGGAGCACGGGCGCGGTGACGCGGGCGACGGCGCGCAGCGGCGGCCCGCCGCCGGCGTCGAGTGGGGCTCCGCCATAGAGGCCGACGCCGGGCCGGACGAGATCGAAGGCGTAGTCCGGCCCGAGAAAGGCGCCGCCGCTCGCCGAAAGGCTGCGCCGCGCGCCGGGGAACGCCAATGCGGCTTCGAGGAAGCGGCGGCGCTGCACCCCGTTCAGGGCCGCGCCCGGATCGCCGCCGCAGGCGAGGTGGCTCATGACCAGCGCGGGCCGCAGATCGAGCGCCGCCAGCGCGCCAATGTCGGCAAGCGGGGCGCCCAGACGGTTCATGCCGGTGTCGACATGCACGACGCAGCCGTCGCCAGGGCGGCCGGCGGCGATCCAGGCCTGCGCCTGATCGAGGCCGTTGAGGACGGGGCGCAGGCGCGCGTCCCGGACCATTGCGAGGTCCTCGGCGCGGTAGCCGCCGAGGACGCAGATCGTGGCTTCGGCGTCGAGCGCGGCGCGCAGGGCCGCCCCTTCTGCGGGGGTGGCGACGAAGAACGTGGTCGCGCCGGCGGCGCGGAAGGCGCGCGCGAGCGGGGCGGCGCCCAGGCCGTAGCCGTCCGCTTTCACGACGGCGGCGGCCTCGGCGGACGAGAGGGCGGCGAACGTGCGCCAGTTGGCGATGGCGGCGTCGAGATCGACCTCGACGCGCATCAGGCGCGTTTCACTCGTCGGACTCGAAGCGATGTCCTTGGGCGAGGTTGCCGAACCGAGTGTAGCGCTCGTCAAAGTGCAGACCCACCCGCCCGATCGGCCCGTGCCGCTGTTTGCCGATGATGACTTCGGCGACGTTGTTTACGGCCTCGAGCCGGTTCTGCCAATCGGCGTGCTTGTCGGTGCCCGGCTGCGGCTCGGCGCGCTTGAGATAGTAGCTTTCGCGATACACGAACATCACGGCGTCGGCGTCCTGCTCGATCGAGCCGGATTCGCGCAGATCCGAGAGCTGGGGCCGCTTGTCCTCGCGCAGTTCGACCTGACGCGACAGCTGCGACAGCGCGATGATCGGCACCTTCAGGTCCTTGGCGAGGGCCTTGAGGCCCTGCGTGATTTCGGACACTTCCTGCACGCGCCCGTCGCTCTTGCGCGACGACGAGGTCACGAGCTGCAGATAGTCGACCACGATGAGATCCAGGCCTTCGCGCCGCTGCAGCCGGCGCGCGCGCGCCTGCAGGGCCGCGATCGAGATGGCGCCGGTTTCGTCGATGAAGAGCGGCAGTTTTTCGAGTTCGATCGAGGCGTCGCGCAGCTTGGCGAGCTCGTTCTTCTGCAGCGCGCCGCGACGGATGCGATCGCTCTCGATACCGGCGAAGTCGGACAAAAGACGCGTCGCGAGCTGTTCGGCGCTCATTTCCAGCGAGTAGAAGGCGACGACGCCGCCGGCGAGCTTGTCGTCCGGACCCAGCGTTTTCGGATCGCGCCGGTCGCGGTGGCGCGCGAGCGCAACGTTGAACGCGATGTTCGTGGCGAGCGCGGTTTTGCCCATCGAGGGGCGGCCGGCGAGGATGATGAGGTCCGATTTGTGCAGGCCGCCGAGCTTGCGGTCGAGATCGTCGAAGCCGGTGCGCAGGCCGGAGACGTCGTCGGCGCTCTTATAGGCGGCGGCGACCATCTCGATCGAGGTGGCGAGCGCTTTCGAGAACGGCGAGAATCCGCGCGATTCCGCGCCTTCCTGGCCAAGCAGCTGCAGCTTGCGCTCGGCCTGATCGATCATCTCGGCGGCGGCTTCGCCTTCCTGCGGATTGATGGCGAGCGCGGTGATGTCCTGGCCGACGCGGATCAGCGAGCGGCGCAGCGCGAGATCGACGATCAGCTGTGCGTATTCGACGGCGTGCGTCTGCAGGCGCGCGGCTTTCTCCAGCAGCGTGAGCAGGTATTGCGCGCCGCCGATCTCGGCGAGGGCGCCGTCCTTTTGGAACTGCTCGCGCAGGGTGACGCCGTCAGCGAGGCGCTGCGCTTTGATGAGCGTCGCGCACATGTCGTAGATGCGGCCGTGAACCGGATCATAGAAGTGATCCGGGCGAACGAGTTCGCCGACCTGGTTGAAGGTCTCGTTGTCGAACAGGATCGCGCCCAGCAGCGCCTGTTCGGCCTCGATCGAATGCGGGGTCACGGGCAGGGCGAGCGCGTCGCCGCCCCCTTTGCTCTTGTCCGCGGGGAGATTGGATCCGTCAGCGCCCATGGGCACGGTGATAGGGGCGAATCACCGGGGGCGCGAGCGCGGGGAGGCCGATGTCCACAAACGCGGCGGGGGCTGTGGAGAAGTGGCGGGCGGTGGTGCTTCACCCCTCATCCGGCGCGTTCCGCGCCACCTTCTCCCACAAGGGGAGAAGGACCACTGCGGCGACCTTCTCCCCTTGTGGGAGAAGGTGGCCCGAAGGGCCGGATGAGGGGTGAAGCACCGTCATTCGAAAAGAAAAGCCCCGCCGTTTCCGGCGGGGCTTCGTGTTCAGGCCTGCTTGCGAGGACTACTCGCGCGCCGGCATTTCGTTGGCGATCGAGGCCGCGGCGAGTTCCTGGGCCTGTGCGTCGAGCGCGGCGCGCTCTTCGGCCAGCTGGGCTTCCAGGACGTTCTCGCCCTTCGCCTGACGCTCGGCCTCGTCGGGCGAGCGGGCGACGTTGGCCGTCACGGTCACGGTCACTTCCGGGTGGAGGCGGACCTTCACCTTGTGCATGCCGATCGTCTTGATCGGGGTGTCGAGCACGACGCCGTGGCGTTCGACCGGGTGGCCCGCGGCGACCGCCGCATCGGCGACGTCACGCGCGGAGACCGAGCCGTACAGCTGGCCGCTCTCGCCGGCCGAACGGATCAGCACGAAGGCTTCGCCGTCGAGCTTCTTGGCGTTCTGCTCCGCCTTTTCACGGGCGGCGGCGTTGCGGGCGATGATCTCGGCCTTCTGGGCTTCGAACACCTTCAGGTTCGCTTCGGTGGCGCGCAGGGCCTTCTTCTGCGGGAGCAGGAAGTTGCGGGCGAAGCCGTCGCGCACCTGCACGACGTCACCGATGGCGCCGAGTTTCTCGACGCGTTCGAGGAGGACGACTTTCATGGACGCGGGCCCCTTACTGGACGGCGTACGGCAGCAGCGCGAGCTCGCGGGCGAGCTTGATCGCGTTGGCCAGTTCGCGTTGCTTCTTGGCGGAGACCGCCGTGATGCGGGCGGGAACGATCTTGCCGCGCTCGGAGATGTAGCGCTGCAGGAGCTTCACGTCCTTGTAGTCGATCTTCGGGCTCTCGGCGCCGGAGAAGGGGCACACCTTGCGGCGGCGACCGAACGGGCGGCGGGCCGGGATCGAGGAAATGTTCAGGCCGTCTCCGCGACCGCCCTTCTTTTTGATGGTCATGGTCGGGGCTCCTTAGATCTGGTCCGCGCCGAGATCGGCGCCTTCGCCGTCACGGCCTTCGCGGCGGGCGCGGCGGCGCTCTTCGCGGTCACGACGGGCGAGGATCGGCGAGGGCTCTTCGTCCCACTTTTCGACCTTGATGGTCTTGAAGCGGATGATGTCCTCGTTGATGCCCTGGCGGCGGGCCAGCTCGTCGACCTGCTCGGGCGGCAGCGCGATGTTGAGCAGAGCGTAGTGGCCCTTGCGCTGCTTCTTGATCCGATACGCCAGCGTGCGCAGGCCCCAGATCTCGGTCTTGCCGACCTGGCCGCCGAGGCTCTGGATGGTGCGGGTCACGTCCTCGACGAGGGCGTCCACTTGCTGGGAGGAGATGTCTTGCCGTGCGATGAGCACGTGCTCGTAGGTGCGAAGCGCGTTCGCCATGCGGTCCATTTCCTTCCGCGGCGGGTTGCGGCGCAGGTTCGGGGGAAGGTCCGATCCCACGGTGGATCCCCGCACGCGTCATGCGCCGAGGACCGCAGCCCGAAGAGCGCGGGACCATACGCATCGCGGCCGGAAAGGCAAGGGCGAGTTGGATTTAGCCCGCCACGTCATTCCGGGGCGCGCGCAGCGCGAGCCCGGAACCCAGGAGACCGGGCCTATCTGCACGAGCGTCGGCAGGCCGGGTCGCGCCGGGGCCTCTAACGCCCTTGGCCCTTGGTCCCGTGGCCCCTGTGTTCCGGGTTCGGCCTTCGGCCGCCCCGGAATGACGAGGGGGCTTGGGCCGGTCCGGAACGCCCGGCCCCGGCCCAGCGTTGCCCAGGCTCCCCCATGAAGGAGCCTCCCAAATGGCCAAGAACGGCAAAGCCAGAACCCCCAAACGCATCGCCGGCGTGCGCATTCCCAAGCGGATGCGCCGGACCTTGGGCCCGCTCGCCCGGGCGGTCGATACGCCGCTTGGCCGCCAAGTGGTCGCGGGCGCGATCGTGGCGGCGGCGGTGGCGGCGTGGCGCGACGAGCGGGTGCGGGCTGCGGCCGCCCGGCTGCGCGACGACGCCCGTGACTGGCTGCGGCAGGCGGCGACGCAGGCGTTGGGCCCGGTCGAGCCGGGGCGCGGGGCAGAGGCGCGCTCCAATGGCGCCGGGGATCAGGGTGGCCGCTCTTCGGCGGCGGAGGCGGTCTATGGTCTCGACCCTGGAAGGTCTGGGCGCGAGGACATCGCGCACTAGACGCTGCGGCCGCGGGCAGGCCGCGGTTGCGCGCCGGGACGGGGCGGGCTAAGGCGCGGCCATGAGCACCGCCTTCATTTTTCCCGGCCAGGGCAGCCAGGCCGTCGGCATGGGCAAGTCGCTGGCCGAGGCGTTCGGCGCGGCGCGCGCCGTTTTCCAGGAGGTGGACGAGGCGCTCGGCCAGAACCTCTCGCGCCTGATGTGGCAGGGGCCGGAGGACGAGCTCACCCTCACCGCCAACGCCCAACCCGCCCTCATGGCGGTGAGCCTCGCGGCCATGCGCGTGCTGGAGACGGAGTTCGGCGTGAAGCCGGCGTCGGCGTCGTGCGCGGCCGGGCACTCTCTGGGCGAATACTCCGCGCTCGCCGCGATGGGCGCCTTCACGATCAGCGACGCGGCCCGCCTGCTGCGGCGTCGCGGCGAGGCGATGCAGCGCGCGGTCCCGGTGGGCGAAGGCGCGATGGCCTCGCTGATCGGCAAGGTGGACGTGGCGCTCGCCGAGGAGATCGCGGCGGAGGGCGCGAAGGTCGCCGTGTGCGTCGTCGCCAACGACAACAATGTCGGCAACGTCGTCATTTCCGGCGCGAAGGCCGGGGTGGATGCGGCGATCGCCGCGGCGAAGACGAAGGGCGCGCGCGCCATTCTTCTGAACGTCTCCGCGCCGTTCCATTCGCCGCTGATGGCGCCGGCCGCGGACGAAATGGCCGAGGCGCTGGCGCAGGCGGTGATCGCGCCGCCGGCCGCGCCGGTGTTCGCCAACGTGACGGCCGCGCCGACGCAGGTCCCTGCCGACATCCGTCGTCTGCTCGTTGAGCAAGTGACCGGTCGGGTTCGCTGGCGCGAATCGGTGACGGCGATGCATACCGCGGGCGTCGCGCGCTTCGTCGAGATCGGCGCCGGCAAGGTTTTGACCGGCATGGTCAAGCGCATCGCGCCCGAAGCCGAAGCGCTCGCGTTGAACGAACCGGCCGATCTCGAAGCCTTCGCCAAGACCGTCGCCTGAGGAGGCCCAGCGTGTTCGACCTTACCGGCAAACTCGCGCTCGTGACGGGCGCTTCGGGCGGCATCGGCGGCGCGATCGCCCGCGCGCTGGCGGCCCGCGGCGCGCGCGTTGCGCTTTCCGGCACGCGCGCCGACGCGCTCGAAACCCTGCGCGCCGAACTCGGCGGCGACCATGTGGTCACGCCCTGCAATCTGGGCGACGCGGCCGCGGTGGATGCGCTGGTCGGGCAGGCGGAAGCCGCGCTCGGCGGGCTCGACATCCTCGTCGCGAACGCCGGCGTGACGCGCGACCAGCTCCTGCTCCGCATGAAGGACGAGGACTGGGAGACCGTCCAGAAGGTCAATCTCGAGGCCTATTTCCGCCTGTCGCGCGCCGCCGTGAAAGGCATGATGCGCCGCCGGCATGGCCGCATCATCGGAATCACCTCCGTGGTCGGCGTGATGGGCAATCCCGGGCAGACGAACTACGCCGCCTCGAAGGCCGGCATGATCGGCTTCTCGAAGGCGCTGGCGCAGGAAGTGGCGTCGCGCGGGATCACCGTGAACTGTGTCGCGCCCGGCTTCATCGCGTCCGCCATGACCGATGGACTGCCGGAGGCGCAAAAGGAGGCGCTGCTCGGCCGCATCCCCGCGGGGCGGCTGGGTTCGGGGGACGATGTGGCTTCCGCCGTCGTTTATCTCAGTTCAGGAGAGGCCGCGTACGTCACCGGCCAGACCCTGCACGTGAACGGCGGCATGGTCATGATCTGAGGAAAAGCAGGCCTCTCGCCCGCTGGGCGGGGCTTCTGGCGCTCGTGAACGTTATATGTTAGCGAGAGCCCGAAACGATGGTCGCGAGCTTAGGCCGGTTCCGACGAAATCTTTCTGTCTTCTCTGGTTTTTCTGTGTGTGAGGCGTCTATGTCCGACGTTTTTGAGCGCGTTAAAGCGATCGTCATCAAGCATCTCGAAGCGGCCCCGGAAAAGGTCGTCGAGAAGGCCAGCTTCATCGACGATCTGGGCGCCGACAGCCTCGACAATGTCGAGCTGGTCATGGCGTTCGAAGAAGAATTCAACATCGAGATTCCGGACGACGCCGCCGAGCATATCCAGACGGTTGGCGACGCCGTGAAGTTCATCGAAAGCAAGCTGGGCTAAGCCCAGAACCGCGATGCGCCGGGTCGTCATCACCGGAATCGGTCTCGTGACGCCCCTCGGCGTGGGGCGAGAGCACGTCTGGTCGAGCCTGCTCGCAGGTCGGTCAGGGTTGTCTCGCATCGAGCACTTCGACGTCTCCGATCTTCCCTGCAAGATCGGGGGCGTCGTGCCGCGCGTGGACGGTCGCGCGGGCGGGTCTCCGGATCAGCCGGGCGTGTTCGATCCCGACAAGGCGATGTCCGAAAAGGACCGCCGCCGCGTCGACGATTTCATTCTCTTCGCGATGGCCGCCAGCGACGAGGCCATGGCCGATTCCGGCTATGTCCCGCCGGACGAGGAGGCCCGCACGCGCGCGGGCGTGCTGATCGGCTCGGGTATTGGCGGCCTCTCCGCGATCGCCGACACGGCGCTGCTGCTGGAAAAGTCCGGTCCGCGTCGCGTGAGCCCGTTCTTCATCCCGAGCGCGCTCATCAATCTCGCCTCGGGCCAGGTGTCGATCCGCTACGGTCTCAAGGGGCCGAACCATTCCGTCGTGACCGCCTGCGCCACCGGCGCGCACGCGATCGGCGATGCGGCGCGCCTGATCCAGTACGGCGATGCGGACGTGATGGTGGCCGGCGGGGCCGAAGCGGCGATCTGCCGTCTCGGCATGGCGGGCTTCTGCGCGGCGCGCGCGATGTCCACGGGCTTCAACGAGACGCCGCACAAAGCCTCTCGTCCCTATGACAAGGACCGTGACGGGTTCGTCATGGGCGAAGGCGCCGGCGTCGTGGTGCTCGAAGAGTACGAGCACGCCAAGGCCCGCGGCGCGAAGATCTACGCCGAAATCCTCGGCTACGGCCTTTCGGGCGACGCCTATCACATCACCGCGCCGGCCGAAGACGGCGACGGCGGCTTCCGCGCGATGACCGCCGCACTGAAGAGCGCCAAGCTCGCGCCGGCCGACATTGACTACGTCAACGCCCACGGCACTTCGACGCCGATCGGCGACGAGATCGAACTGCGGGCCATCGAACGTCTGTTCGGCGACTCCGCCGCAAATCTGTCGCTGAGTTCGACGAAATCTGCGATCGGGCATCTCCTCGGGGCAGCGGGGGCTGTGGAGGCGATCTTTTGCGCTCTGGCGATCCGGGACGGAATCGTCCCCCCTACGCTCAACCTCGAAGCGCCTTCCGTGACGACCTCCATCGATTTGACGCCGATGAGCCCTCGCAAGAGGACGATCCGGAAAGCGATGTCGAATTCGTTCGGGTTCGGGGGGACGAACGCGGCGGTCGTTCTCGGCGCGGTCGATTGATGGACCGCCGCGCGAGGGACTTCCGATCCGACCGCCGCGGCGGCCGGAAGAACGGCTTTTTGTCTGCGATCGCGTGGGTGGCGTCGGCGGTGACGACGGCCGCGGCGGCCGTGCTCGTGGCGGCGCTGCTTGTCGTCGTCGAAGCGCACCGTCCGGGGCCTGCGGCGGGACCAGGCGTGCAGGCCGTGGTGATCCCGCGCGGCGCCGGCGCGGCGCAGATCGCGCGTCACCTCCAGGAAGAGAACGTCATCCGCAGCGCGCTGATGTTCCGCGTCGCGTCGGTGTTCTACGCGCGCAACAAGAGCCTTAAGGCCGGCGAATACGGCGTCGCGCCCGGCGCCTCGATGCGCAGCGTCATCGAGCAGATCGCGGCGGGGCGCGTGATCCTGCATCCGATCACGGTGCCGGAAGGCCTGACCAGCGAGATGGTCGTCGACATTCTCAATGCGTCCGACGTGCTCTCCGGCGATTTCGTCGCCGCGCCGCCGGAAGGCGCGATCCTCCCCGAGACGTACAAGATCGCCCGCGGCGCCGATCGTGCGGTGCTGTTGAAGTCCATGATGGCGGCGCACGACGAGGCGCTGGACGAGTTGTGGCCCAAGCGCGCCCGCAATCTCCCCTTCTCCACCAAGGAGGAGGCGGTGATCCTCGCCTCGATCGTCGAGAAGGAGACGGGCCTGGCCGACGAGCGGCCCCGCGTCGCCGCCGTGTTCGTGAACCGGCTGCGCAAGGGCATGCGGCTCGAATCGGATCCCACGATCATCTACGGCGTCAGCAAGGGCAGGCCGCTTGGCCGGGGCATCACGCGCTCCGAACTCGACCGCGTCACGCCCTACAACACCTACAAGATCGACGGCCTGCCGCCGACGCCGATCGCCAATCCCGGCCGCGCGGCCATTGCAGCCGTGCTCAATCCGCCGCAAACCAACGAACTGTTCTTCGTGGCGGACGGGACGGGCGGGCACCAGTTCGCCGTCACTCTGGCGGAGCACCAGCGCAACGTGCAGCGCTGGCGGGAGATCGAGCGCAGCCGGGCTCAATAGGCGCGCAGCGGGAAGGGGCAGGCGTGGGCGTTTCGGGGATGACAGGGTTCGGGCGGGCCGAAGGGGCTGCGCCGGGCATGAGCTGGGTCTGGGAGGCGCGCAGCGTCAACGGGCGCAGCCTCGACCTGAAAATCCGCGTGCCGCACGGCTATGACGTGCTCGAACCGGTCGTGCGCGAGGCGGCGAAGACGCGCTTTCGCCGGGGCTCGCTGCAGGTCGGCCTCACCATCAAGCAGGACGCCGCCGAGACCGGCCTTAACATCAATGACGCCTTCGTGCGCGCGGCGATCGCGGCGGCGGCGCCGTATCTCCGCGACGGGCTCGTTGCGCCGCCGCGCTGGGACGGCCTGCTCGCGCTGCGCGGCGCGATCGTCGCCGAGCCCATGGCCGACATCGGCGACGCCGCCCGCCTCGAGGCCGTGCGCACCGGAATCGAACCGGCGCTCGACGCCCTCGCCGCCGCCCGCGCCGATGAAGGCGCGGCGCTGCAGCGGATGCTCGGCGCGCTGCTCGACACCATCGCCGGCGCCGCAGGACAGGCCCGCACGCTCGCGGTCATCCAGCCGGACGCGATCGCCGAACGGCTGCGCCAGAAGATCGCCGCGCTCGCGGCCGAGGCGCTCGATCCGCAACGCCTCGCGGCGGAGGCCGCGCTGCTCGCCACCAAGGCGGACGTGCGCGAAGAGCTCGACCGCCTCGACGCCCACGTCGCCGAAGCGCGCGCGCTCATCGCGTCGCCTGAACCTGCGGGGCGGCGCCTGGAGTTCCTCGCGCAGGAACTCAACCGCGAAGCCAACACCTTGTGCTCGAAGTCCAACGATCTGGCGTTGACGCGCCTGGGCCTCGATCTCAAGACGGCGATCGATCAGTTCCGGGAACAGTCCGCCAATGTCGAGTGAAGGCCCCCGCCGCCGCCGCGGCCTGATGCTGGTGCTGTCGAGCCCGTCCGGCGCCGGCAAAACGACGCTCACGCGCATGCTCACGCGCGACGACAGCGAGGTCGAACTGTCGGTGTCGTGGACGACGCGGCCGCCGCGGCAGGGCGAGATCGACGGGGTGCACTACTATTTCGTCACCCGCGATGCGTTCCGCGCGCACCGCGCCGCCGACGGCTTCCTCGAATGGGCCGAGGTGCACGACAACTTCTACGGCAGCCCGCGCGCGGCGGTGATGTCGGCGCTGAAAAGCGGCCGCGACGTGCTGTTCGACATCGACTGGCAGGGGGCGCAGCAGCTCACCAACTCCGCCGCCGCCGACGTCGTGAAGGTCTTCATCCTGCCGCCCTCGATGAAGGATCTGCGGGCGCGCCTGGAAAGCCGGGCGCAGGACACGAAAGAGGTCATCAAGCGGCGGCTGTCGAACGCCTATTCCGAGATCAGCCGGTGGGACGGCTACGACTACGTGCTCGTGAACGAGGATCTCGACGCCTGCTACACGCAGCTGCGCGCCATCATCTCCGCCGAGCGCCAGCGCCGGCAGCGTCAGCCGTGGCTGCCGGGGTTCGTGCAGACGCTTCTCAAGGAAGACACCTGAGGCTTGCCGTAGAGGCGCCTTTGCTCCCCTGCTTGCGCGGGCATGGGGCGATCGTCCGTGAGCGGATTGGTTTAGCTTTGTCCTTCCCGTCATCCTCGCCGCGCCCTAGGCGCGGCGGGGATCCAGGCGCGGTGCGGCCGCCTCTGGATCCCCGGCGCGCACGGGGTGCGCGCCGAGGATGACGCAGATGTCGGTGGGGGCGCCGCCTGCTCAGGCTCTTTACCGCCTTGCCCGCCACGCCTGCGCAAGGTCGAGAAATCCCGACACCGGCACAGTCTCGGCACGCGCGGTCGGCGCGATGGCGGCGGCCGCGAGCAGGGCTTCCGCATCGCCGAGAGACGCAAGCGCGGAGCGCAACATCTTGCGCCGCTGCCCGAACGCCGCCGCGGTCACCGTCTCGAGCGCGTCGAGATCGGCGAACGGATCGGGGCGGGCGGTGAGCTGGACCACGGCGGAATCGACTTTCGGCGGCGGCGTGAAGGCGGCTGCGGGCACTGTCATGACCACGCGCGCGTGCGTGACCGCCTGCGCGAGCACGGCCAATCGTCCGTAGGCGGACGTATCCGGCGCCGCCGCCACGCGCTGGGCCACCTCTTTCTGGAACATCAGCGTCATCGGCCCGCGCCAGGCGCCGGCCTTGAGCCATTTCACCAGGAGCGGCGTGCCGACATTGTAGGGCAGGTTCGCGACGATCGAGGCGGGCCCGCCGCCGCAGAGCGCGGCTTCGTCGACGGTCAGCGCGTCGGCGTTGATCACCTCGAGCCGCCCGCCCGACCATGCGCCGATCTCGGCGAGGATCGGCAGGAAGCGGGCGTCCTTCTCGATCGCGATCACGCGCGCGCCCGCTTCCAAAAGCGCGCGGGTGAGGCCGCCGGGGCCGGGGCCGATCTCGAGCACGGTGACGCCGTCGAGCCCGCCGGCCGGATCGCCGCTGGCGTGGCCGGCGAACCGGGCGATGCGTCGCGTGACGTTGAGATCGAGCAGGAAGTGCTGGCCGAGGCGTTTGTCCGCCCACAGACCTTCGCGCTCGAGCATCGCGCGGACAGACGGGAGGTCCGTCATGCCCGCCCCGTCACCGCGCCGCCGCGCGGGCGTCGGCCATCGCGCGCGCCATCTGCAGCGCCGCAACGAAGCTGTCGATCCGGGCCACGCCGCGGCCGGCGACGTCATAGGCGGTGCCGTGGTCGGGTGAGGTGCGCACGATCGGCAGACCGAGCGTGACGTTCACCGTGCCCCAGAAGTCGAGCGTCTTGGCCGCGATCAGGCCCTGGTCGTGATAGAGCGCGACGACGGCGTCGTAGCGGGCGCGCGCCTCTTCGTGGAAGAGCGCGTCGGGGCTCACGGGGCCGAACGCGTCGACGCCCGCCTCGCGCGCGGCGGCGACCGCGGGGGCGACGATCTCGATCTCCTCGCGCCCGAGCGCGCCGCCTTCGCCCGCGTGTGGGTTGAGGCCTGCGACGGCGATCCGGGGACGGACGATCCCGAAATCGCGCACCAGCGCCTGCGCCGTGACGGTGGCGACCTCGACGATGCGCGCCACGCTCAAGGCGGCGGCCACCTGCATCAGCGGGATGTGGATCGTGGCGAGCGCGACGCGCAGCTGCGCGCCGGCGAGCATCATCACCGGCCCGCGCACGCCGGGCATCGGCATGTCGCGCGTGAGATGGGCGACGTATTCGGTGTGGCCCGGATAGGCGAAGCCGGCGGCATAAAGCGAGGCCTTGGCGATCGGCAGCGTGACGAGGGCGTCGGCCTCGCCGGCGCGCACGGCGGCGACGGCGGCGTCGATCGCGCCGATGATGGCGGGCGCGGCTTCGGGATCGGGCGCGCCGGGCGTTTCGGGCCGCGCAAGCGGCACGGGCAGGACGGGCAGCGCGGCGTCGAACACGGCGAGCGCTTCATGCGCCGAGGATGTCTCGCGCACGACGAGATCGTCCCGACCGGCGCGGCGGGCGGCGCGGCGCAGCGCATCGGGATCGCCGACGACGACGAAGGGCGGCGTGTCCCGCTCGGCGCGGCGGACATAGGTCGAGACCGCGAGCTCCGGCCCGACGCCGGCGGGATCGCCGAGCGAGACCGCGAGCGGCGCGCGCGTCATTGCAGGCGGTTGATGATCGTCGACTCGCGCCGCAGGTTGCGCAGGTAGCGCTGCGACAGCATCGCCAATTCCTGATCGTAGAGCCGGTCCTCGACTTCCTGGCGCGAGGGGCCGTCGCTGGCGGATTCCCGCGCGCACACGACCAGCACGGCGACGTTGTCGCCGGCGTCGTAGACGGCCGAGGCTTCACCGGCCTTCAGGCCGTCGATGCGCTTCGTCACCTCGTCGCTGAGCTCCGTCACCGGCGAGTCGCCCAGGTCGACGACGGCGGCGCCCTTCACCTGGGCCACCGCGCGTTCGAGATCGGTGCAGGCGGACGTGCGGCGCACCGCGCGCTCCATGGCGATGCGGTCGCCGCGCGGGGCGGTGACCTGGCGCAGCGCGACGCGTTCGCTGGCTTTCGGGTCCTGGCCGGCGCGCAGGTCCCGGAGCGCGACGATGTAGATGCCCGTGGGCGTGCGGATCGGCGTCGACACCTGGCCGGGCTGCAGCGCCTGGACGGCGCCCTGCAGTTCCGCCCGCAGTTCGCCCTGCGTGATCCAGCCGATGTCGCCGCCGGCGGCGGCCGAAGGCGCCGCCGAGAACTGACGGGCCACCGCGCCGAACGGCGCGCCCTTGCCCATCTCCTCGATCAGCCGGTTCGCCGCTTCGGTGGCGTCGCGCACGTCGGACTCGGATTCGGCCGGGAGGAAGATTTCGGAGATCAGGTACTGCGTCTTGCTGGCGTTGGCGGAGATGCGCGCGAGCGTGTCGCGCACCTGCACGTCGCTGATGCGCACGCGCGAACCGAACCGGCCGCCGACGAGGCGCTGCCACGCCATTTCGGCCTCGAGCTGGCGGCGGAGCGTGGCGGCGCTGACGCCGGAGCGCGCGAGTTCGCCTTTCAGGCCGTCGGCGGTGGTGTTGTTCTGCCGCGCGAGCTGCGCGAAGGCGTTGTCGATCTCCTTGGCGGAGATCTCGATCTTGAACTGCTTGGCTTCCTGAAGCTGCAAAGACTCATCGATCAGCGAGCGCAGCGCCTGGCTCTGCACGCGCTGGAAGGATTCCTGCGTGGGCTGGATGCCGGACGAGATCAGGATCAGGAGCGCGCGCTGGCGGACATCGAACGTCGAGATGACGTCGTCATTGACGATCGCGGCGACGGCTTCGGCCTGCTGGGCGACGGCCGGGGCCGGTCCTGCCGTCAGAAGCGCAGCCGCGGCGGCTGCGACGAGAACCAGATTTCGTTTCATGCACTGCTTCCGCGGGACCAAGCCCACGGCTCCCGTCATTGCCCGCCGAACATGCCCAGCGTCGTCAGACCGACGCGGATCTCGAACCCGTCATTGGGGCCGAGGCGGCGGTCCTGGGTGTCCTGCCGGCGGTAGCCGACTTCGAAGAACGTACAGTTGTCCTGATAAGTCAAAGCCGCTCTCTGGGACAAATTCGTGTTGGAATTGAGATCGCGCAGCCCGCCGAAGGAGGCGCGCCATTTTTTCGTGAGCGCGTAGCTGATGTTGGCCTGGATCTGTTCGCTCGGATCGGATCCGCGCAGCCCCTGATCGACCTGGAAATAGCGGGCGTCGGCATAGATCGGGCCGACGGCGGCGCGGACGGCGGCGTCCAAGCGCACGACGGACAACGATTCGTCGTCGAAGCGGGCGCGGATCGTGCCGCCGAAGCGTTTGAAATCCGCCGAGGCGGCGGCGACGTAGTCGCTGGAGCGGCCGTTCAAGTTCGTCGACGGGCCGAACGCGGCGTCGGCCTTGTCGCGCCAACGGCGACCGACGACGAGCGACGCCGTTCCCGACGTCGACACCGCCGCTGTCGCGCGGAGCCCGACGCTCGCGCGGGCGCCGCCCTCCCAGAGGTCGTAGTTCTGGGTGGCGGTCGGGTCGAAGATGTTGGTGTCGTCGAGCTCCAGCGTCTGGCTGTCCTCGTTGACGATGCGCGGGTCGTTGCCACCATTGGAGCCGAGCGCGGCCATGGCGATCGGCTCGACGAGCAGGGCCGTCTTGCCGGGCCGCGCCAGTGGCCAGCGCACGGTCAAGCTGGTCGACCCGACGGCCCGACCGAAATTGTCGTTCCGACCGCTGTCGTTGAAGCGGTAAAAGTCGCTGCGCGCCTCGACGCGCGGCGTCACCACGAGGCCGGGGCCAACGATGGTTTCGCGGTTCCACACCCCGCCGACGGAGGCGCGGGAGCTGTCGACGCCGTCGGTGCGCACGAGATTGACCGTGGAGGCCCGCAGGCGCACCTGGCCGTCGAACACGGGATCGCGCAGCGTGCGGCTGGTCTCGGCGAGCGGCGCCACGATCGGCAGGAAGGCCGAGGTGTCCGCGATGCGCAGACCCTGGAACGTCACGGCCGAGACGGACGTATAGGACGATGCGGTCTGGCCGACGAGATCGGCCTGGGTGATCAGGCGCGTGTCGGTGCCGATGAACTGCCCGCGTTGACGGCCTGCGCCGCTCACGTCGTACCGGCGCAGATACAGGTCGTCCGAGATGCGCTCGACCCCGAAGCCCCAGTTCCACTTCTCGTTCAGGCGGAACCGGCCCTGGCCGAAGATGCTGCCGCGGAATGTGTTGTCGCCGAACTTGTTGCCGTCGCTGTCGAAGTCCTTTTCCTGCGTTCCGGTGACGTCGAAGCGCAGGTCGCCCGACCAGAACCGCTTGCGGTACTCGACCGCCAGCAACGGATTGACCTTGGAATGGAACTGCGGCGAGACCGTCAGATCCGAATAGTCCGAGATCGCCCAGTAATAGGGCTGCTGGTAGAAGACGCCGAGCTTGCTCGACGATCCGACGTCCGGCGTCAGGAACCCCGACCGGCGCCCCGCCGTCGGATCCGGGTGGGCGAAATACGGCAGATAGACGATCGGGACGCCGCGCACGCTGAGGAGCGCGTCGCGGTAGAAGATCATTTTCGCGCCCGGATCCTGCACGGCGCGACGGGCACGCAACGTCCAGGTCGGCGGCGGCCCCTTCTCCCCCGGCGCGCAGACGGGGCAGGCCGTGTAGACGAGCCTGCCGAGCTTCGAGGAGCCATCGGCGTTGCGGATCGCGGAGTTGGCCGCAAGGGCGCCGCCGTTCGGGAAGCGCGCGCCGAAGCCGGTGGCGACGCCGGCGCCGAGATCCTCGGCGACCTCGATTTCCTCGGCGGTACGGATCGAGCCGTCGGCGTCGATGATCTGCACGCCGCCCTGGGCATGCACCGTGCGCTTCTGGAGATCGTAGACCACGCGGTCGGCGCGCAGGGTGCGGCCGTCATAGCGGGCTTCGACGCTGCCTTCCGCGATGATCAGATTGTCGCTCGTGTCCCGGAGGATCTGATCGGCCTCGAGCACGACCGCATCGGCTTCGGGCGCAGCCGGCGTCGCCGCGGGCTGCGCCAGGGCCGCACCGCTGCTGGCGACCAACGCGGCCGCGATCGCCACCCCGCGGCGCCAGGCGGCGTTGCGGGAGCGACCGGCGTTCGGCTCGGCACGCACCATGAAATCCCCTTCGGCCGACTCCCCCGGCGCGTTACCTAAACGCCCAGGCCACCCGACGACAAGTCGCGCTCAGCCGTCCTCCAAGTATCCCAAAATCGCCATCGCCGCAAAGACGCCCGACAGGGGCGGCGCCCAGACCGCTATGGAGACAGGCGCGACCTGCGCCGTGGCGAAGGCCGACGCCAATTGTCCCAGGAAAAACAACAAGAAGCCCGAGCCCAGGCCGATCATGGACCAGACGGCGCCGTTGCCCAGACGCGACAACCGGAGGGAAAAAACGGCGCCCAGCGCCGCCATCGCCGCGAACAGCAGCGGCGCAGCCAGAAGGCTCTGCCAGCGCAGCTCGTAGCGCGTGGGCGTCAGGCCCGCGGCCTCCGCTTCCGAGATCACGCCCGGCAGCCGGTAGAAGGACAGCGTCTGCGGCGACACGTAGCGGTCGAGCAGGGCCGTGGGCTCCAGACGGGTCGGCACCGCCAGCCGGTCGGAGCGCTGCGGCGGTGCGCCCGGCGTGGCGTCGACCACGTTCGACAATTGCCAGAAGCCCGGCCGCAGATCGGCGGTCTCGGCGCCGACCCGCCGCATGAAGCGCAGCTGGCCGTCCTTGCTGAGCTCGAAGAAGAAGAACACGGCGTCCTGGAGGCGGGCCTTGCTCGGATCGACGCTGCGGGCGGAGATCACGACCTGCCCGAGTTCGTCCCCCTGGCGCAGCCAGATCGGGGCGTCCTCCGCGGCGCGGCGGCTGGGATCGTCGGAGATGTAGATCGCGCGCTCGATCTCATAGGTGGAGTACAGGCGGGCGCCGATCGGGTTGAGCACCAGGGCGGTGAACAGGCCGATCGCGACCGCAAGCCCCACGACCGGCGCCAGGAAGCGCCAGGCCGAGACCCCGGCCGCCCGCATCGCGATCAGTTCGGAGCGCCGGTTGAGCTGGTTGAGCGCCATCATGGTGCCGATCAGCACCACGAAGGGCAGCGTCTGTTCGAGAAGCTGCGGCGTTTTCAACGCCGTCAGATGCAAGGCCCCGAGCAGGCTGAGCGAGGAGCTTCGCGCGCCCGTGGAGCGCAGCTGCTCGACGAGGTCGACGAGCAGGATCGTCCCCGTGACGGCCGCAGCCATCACGGAGATGCCGATCAGCGTCCGGCGGATCAGGTAGAAGGACAGGCGGGCGGGCATCTCAGGCGGCTCCGGCGGCGAGCTCAGCGGGAACGGGCCCGGGCTTCTTGAACCGTGCCCGCACGAACATCCAGGCCGCCACACCTGCGACCGCCAGCGGGAAGATGTACTGGACGACGTTCAGGTCAGGGTCGTCGCCCGAAGCCGCCTGGATGCCGAGCGCGACGAGACGCACCGCCAGCGCAATGGCGCCCGCCCGCGCGATCCGTGCGCCATAGCCCAGGCGCTGCACGTCGCCGCGCAGCATGACGGCCGCCGCGATCAGCCCCATCGCAATGCTGAGCAGCGGCGAGGCGAGGCGCGAATGACCCTCGGCCAGGAACGCATCCCTGTTGGCAATGTCGAAGGCCGCCGTCATGTCGGGATAGAAGAGCTCGCCGAGATATCGGTCCGAGGACTTCAAGAAGAGGTCTTCTTGCACGGCGAAGAAATCGCCCAGCTGCAGGACGTACTGGTCGAAGTCGAGCAGATCGAAGGAGCCGTCCGCTTTGGGCTGCTGCACCTGGCCATCGCGCATGATGAGCGCCGGCGCGCCGTCGATGGTGGCGATCACGCCGGTTCGCGCCGTGAAGGTGAGCGGCGCGTTGGCGTTGCGCGCGTCGTTGATCAGCATGTCGCGCATGGCGCCGCCCGGGAGGGTCTCGCGGGCATAAAGCGTCAGGTTCTTGGCGGGCGTCGTGAACGACCCTTCGCGCACCAGGGAGGCGGCGATGTCGGTACGCATCGAATACACCGTCTCGCGGATCTCCCGATAAGCGGCGGGGGCCACGAGCGTGGTCAGCGCGAGGTGAAACAGAGCCGCGAGCGCGGAGAGCTTGAGGATCGGCGATGCGATCTGCGCGTTCGACATTCCCGCCGATTGCGCCACCGCAATCTCGCTGTCGCCGTGCATCCGGTTGATCGCGAAGACCACCGCGAAGAAGAGCGCGAGCGGCATCACGAGGCCGACGAGTTGCGGCACCGCCAGGAGCGTGACCCATGCGAACGCGAAGGCCGAACGCCTTTGATCGACGATGATGTCGATCTGCGTGAGGCTTTGCGTCAGGATCGCCACGACCGCGAGCCCGAGCAGGATCGCAGCGAACGGCCCAAGAATTTGCCGGAACAGGTACTTCTGGAGCGAAGACATGGGCGGCGGGCGTCTCCCCTGCGCCGAACGCGGGCGTCGCTGCGCCTTCGGCTGAGCTTGCGGCACACTTGCCGATTTCCCGCCCGAAGGCGATGACCTCCGCTCGGCATGCGGGCGTCCTTTTCATCGGCGCCGGGCACAGCTACCACTCTGAGCAGGTCCACAGAAGAGGGCTCGCCCACGCGGCTCACCGCGCGGCGTCCCGGTGCGGCGCCAGGGGCGCCAATGAGGTGATTGGAATGGACGTTCGGTTTGTGAACGAAGTGCGCGGCGACGCGATCGTGCTGATGGCGACGGAGGGCGGCGCGCTCACGTCCGGCGCCCACGCGCTCGACGTGCGGCTCAACGGAGCCTTGACCCGCGCGGCCCAGGCCGCCCGCTTCACGGGCGGCTCCGGCGCGGTGGTGGAGGTGCTTGCGCCGGCCGGCATTGAGGCCAGCCGCATCCTGATCGTCGGGTTGGGTCAGATCGACAAGATCGATTCGCTGAGCATCGAGCGCTGGGCGGGCCATGCGGTGAAGCGGCTGCTGACGAGCGGCCTGACCTCGATCGCGCTGGTCGCGGACGGCCACAAAGGGGTCACGGCGGCCGAATCGGCCGCCCGCGCCGCGATCGGCGCGCGTCTCGCCGCCTACCGCTTCGACCGGTACCGCACCAAGCTCCGGCCCGATCAGAAGCCCACGCTCGCCGAACTCGCGGTCGTGACTGACGGTCCGGCTGCGGCGCAGGCGCGCTACGAGCACGATGCGGCGGTGGTCGACGGTGTCCATTGGGCGCGCGACCTCGTCAACGAGCCCGCAAACGTCCTGTATCCGGAGGCGTTCGCCGCCCGGATCAAGACGACGCTCGAGCCGCTCGGCGTGGACGTCGAGATCCTGGGCGAGGCCGAGATGGAAAAGCTCGGCATGAATGCGCTTCTGGGCGTCGGCCGCGGCAGTGCGCGCCAATCGCAGATCGCGATCATGTCCTGGCGCGGCGCCAAGAACAAAGCCGCCCAGCCGCTCGCACTCGTCGGCAAGGGCGTCACGTTCGACACCGGCGGCATTTCCCTGAAGCCGGGCGCCGGCATGGAGGAGATGAAGGGCGACATGGGCGGCGCGGCCGCCGTCGTGGGGGCCATGAAGACGCTCGCCATGCGCAAGGCGCGGGCGAACGTCGTCGGTCTCGTCGGCCTCGTCGAGAACATGCCCGATGGCGAAGCGCAGCGTCCGGGCGACATCGTGGTGTCGATGTCGGGCCAGACGATCGAAGTGCTCAACACCGACGCCGAAGGCCGCCTCGTGCTGGCGGACGTCGTGTGGCACGCGCAGGAGAAGTTCAATCCGGCCGCGGTCGTCGATCTCGCGACGCTGACGGGCGCGATCATCGTGTCGCTCGGCCACGAGCACGCGGGCCTGTTCTGCAACGACGACGACCTCGCGCAGGCGCTCGTTTCGGCGGGGCAAGCGGAAGGCGAAGCGGTGTGGCGCATGCCCCTCTCCCCCGCCTACGACAAGATGATGGACAGCCCCACGGCGGACATGAAGAACATCTCCGGCAAGCCGGCGGCGGGCTCGATCACGGGCGCGCAGTTCATCGGCCGCTTCATCAAGCCGGGGATGGCGTGGGCGCATATCGACATCGCCGGCACGGCCTGGAAGCCGGGGCCTTACGAGGATCCGGTCTCGCCGTCCTGGGCGACGGGCTATGGCGTGCGGCTGCTGAATCGCCTCGTCGCCAGCCGCTACGAAGAGTGATCGGGCGGCCATGAGCGTCAGACCGTGAGCGCGGAGACCGCAGGCGCTGGCGGGGCGGGCCCGGGCGGAGCGGGCGAAGTGTGGTTCTACCACCTCGAGCGCTCCAGCCTCGAAGCCATGCTGCCGCCGCTTCTGGAGCGGTGCCTCGCGCGTGGCTGGCGCGCGCTGGTGCGTGGCGGTCTGCGGGAGCGGCTGGAGAGCCTGGACGTCGCGCTCTGGACGTTCCGGGACGACAGCTTCCTCCCGCACGCGCTCGACGCCGCCGCGCCCGAGCGTCAGCCGATCCTTTTGACGACCGCGCCCGGCAATCCCAACGGCGCGCAGGCGCTGTTCGCGCTCGACGGAGCCGATCTCTCCGACGCCGCCGCTTTTGCGCGCGCGACGCTGGTGTTCGACGGCCGGGACGAGGCAGCGCTCGCCGCTGCGCGCGCGCAGTGGAAGGCGTTCAAGGCGGCCGGCGCATCGCTCGCGTATTGGAAGGAAACGCCGGACGGCCGGTGGGAGAAGCAGCAGTGAGCGCGCGCGCGACGACCGCGATGATCGTCCTTGCCGTGGCGCTCGCGGGCTGCGCGCCGCAGGCGTCCATCGGGCCTTCGACCCCGCTGCCGCCGACGCCTGCGCCGAGCTGCGACGCGGTTGCGTATGCGCGCCTGATCGGCCAGCCGGCGGCGACGATCGATCCGGCCAGCCTCCCGGCCCGGCATCGGATCGTGTGCGCCGACTGCGCGATGACGATGGACTATTCCGCCGACCGTCTGACGATCCGGCTCGATCCGGAGGGCAAGGTGGCGGCGGTGGCGTGCCAATAGCGCCGTTCACCATGTCTTGCGCCATTCCGGACGCCGAAGGGGCGCACGCCGCGCTTGGCGGGGCCGCGCGGTGAGGCTATAGAGCCGCGCCTCCCCTGAACGTTTTTCCCCCGGAGCCCTTGCAAATGGCCGTCGAACGCACGTTTTCCATCCTCAAGCCGGACGCGACGGCGCGCAGCCTCACGGGCGAAATCAACGCGGTGATCGAGGGCGCGGGCCTGAAGATCGTGGCGCAAAAGCGCATCCGCATGAGCCAGGCGCAGGCCGAGGGCTTCTACGGCGTCCACAAGGAGCGCCCGTTCTTCAAGGACCTCGTGAAGTTTATGACGTCCGGCCCGGTGGTCGTGCAGGTGCTCGAAGGCGAGAACGCGGTGGCCAAGTACCGCGAGATCATGGGCGCGACGAACCCCTACAACGCCGCGCCGGGCACGATCCGCCGTCGCTACGCGTCGAACATCGAAGCCAACACCGTCCATGGCTCCGACAGCCTGGAAAACGCGAAGACGGAAATCGCGTTCTTCTTCAAGGACGACGAAATCGTCGGCTGATCCGGGGTGCGGCTCTTGTCCTCAGGGGCCGCTGCCTAACCTCTAAGCCTCTTCGTCATCCTCGGCGCGCCGAAGGCGTGCCGGGGATCCAGGCCGTTTTGAGTACCCTGGATCCCCGACCTCGCGACGCTCGGTCGAGGATGACGGCGCGTGGGCGGGCGCCCGGCTTGGTAGATTATCCGATCACCGCACGTAGCTCGCGCCATTGACGTCGAACGTCGCGCCGGTGGCGGACGGGCAGGCGTCGCTTACCAGGAAAGCGGCGAGGCGGGCGATTTCGTCAGCTTCGGCCATGCGGCCGAGTGGGATTTCGGCGATGGCGCGGGCGCGGACCGCGTCGTCGGCCGGGGCCATGTCGGTGTCGATCCAGCCGGGTGCGATGGTGTAGGCGCGCACGCCGGCGGACGCGTAGCCGCGCGCGATCGTTTTCATCATCGCGACGAGCGCGCCCTTGGAGGCGGCGTAGGCCATGTATTCGGGGTGATCGCCACGCTGGGCGGCGCGGCTCGCAATGGCGACGAGCGTGCCGGCGTGGCCGCCGAAGCCGGTCAGCGCCGCACGGGCGAGATCAGCGCAGGCGACGACGTTGACGGCGAGCGTGCGGGCCCAGGTTTCGCGCCACGCGTCGTCGTCATCGTCGGGCGCGCAGGCCTCGGCGATTGCGGCGTTGAGCACGACGGCGTCGATGCGGCCCGCGCGAGCGTGCACCCTTGCCCAAAGCCGGGCGCCGGATCCGGGCTGCGCGAGATCCTCCGCAAACAGATCATCCGCAGGCAGAGCGGTTTCGGCGGCGACGGCGCGCATCGCTTCGGCGTTCGCGCCGTAGTGCGCGAGAACGCGGGCGCCGCGGGAAGCGAGTTCGCGCGTGATCGCCGCGCCGACGCCGCGCGAGGCGCCCGTGACGAGGACCGTGCGGCCGGCGAGATCCGTCATGGCGCGTCCGCGAGCCATCCGTTGAGCAGCAGCGGCGCGTCGTCGCGCGGGCCGAAGCCCCGGACCTGCGCGCTGCGGCCCTGCACCGCGAGCGCGAGGCACATCGGGAACAACTGGTGCTCGGCGCGCAGCACGCGCGCGGCGAGCGTATCGGGCGTGTCGCCTGGCTTCACCGGCACGGCGGCCTGGCCGATGATCGCGCCTTCATCCACGCCGTCGCTGACCCAATGCACCGTGCAGCCGTGCAGCTTCACGCCGGCCTCGAGCGCGCGCGCATGCGTGTGCAGGCCCGGAAAAGACGGCAGCAGCGAGGGGTGGATGTTGATCATGCGCCCCGCCCAGCGTGCGACGAAGCCGGGCGTGAGCACGCGCATGAAGCCCGCGAGCGCGACGAACTCGATCGCATGCTCGGTGAGCGCGGCGTGCATCGCGTCTTCGAAGGCGGCGCGGTTCTTGCCGAATGGCTTGTGATCGACGATCGCGGTCTCGACGCCGGCGCGCAGCGCGCGGTCGAGCCCGCCGGCGGCCGGATCGTTCGACAGCACGAGCGCGATCTCGAAGGGCGCCTGGCCCGTGGCCTGCGCGTCGAGCAGCGTCTGCAGGTTCGATCCGCGCCCCGAAATCAGGACGCCGACGCGCGTGCGGCTCATGCGGCGCGCGCCTCGCCGATGACGACCGCGTCTTCGCCGGCTTCGATGAGCCCGCCGAGCACACGCGGAACGTCCGCGGCCGCTACCACGGCGACGAGGCCGACGCCGAGATTGTAGGTGCGGCGCAGATCGTCTTCCGGCGTGCCGCCGACATCGGCCAGCCACTCGAACACGGCGGGGCGCGCCCAGGCGTCCCAATCGAACGCGGGCGCGAGCGTTTTCGGCAGCGCACGGGGCGTGTTTTCGGTGAGACCGCCGCCGGTGATGTGGGCGAGGCCCTTGATCAGGCCGGCGCGGATCAGGGGGAGCACGCTCTTGACGTAGATGCGCGTCGGCGCGAGCAGCGCGCCCGCGAGCGTCTGGCCTGGCGCGAACGGCGCCGGCGCATCCCAGGCGAGGCCGGAGCGTTCGACGACCTTGCGGACGAGCGAATAGCCATTGGAGTGCGGGCCGGACGAGGAGAGCCCGATGAGCACGTCGCCTGCGCGCATGGCGTCGCGGCGGGGCAGCAGCGTGCCGCGCTCGGCCGCGCCGATGGCGAAGCCGGCGAGGTCGTAATCGCCTTCGCGATAAAGGCCCGGCATTTCGGCCGTCTCCCCGCCGGCCAGCGCGCAGCCGGCGAGGCGGCAGCCTTCGGCGATGCCCTTCACGACCACCGCGGCGGCGTCCGCGTCGAGCTTGCCGGTGGCGTAGTAGTCGAGGAACAGCAGCGGCTCGCCGCCCTGGGCCAAAAGGTCGTTCACGCACATCGCCACGAGATCGACGCCGATCGTCTCATGGCGGCCAGATTCGATGGCGATCTTGAGCTTGGTGCCGACGCCGTCGGTGGTGGCGAGCAGGATGGGATCGACGAACCCGGCGGCCTTGAGATCGAACGCCGCGGCGAAGCCGCCGAGTGCGGCCTCCGCGCCGGGGCGGGCCGTGGCCTTCGCGGCGGGGCCGATGAGCTCCACCAGGCGGGCGCCTTCGTCGATGTCCACGCCGGCGCCGCGATAGGTCAGAGGAGGTTCGGACATGCCATCAGCCTGGAAGTTCGAGTCGGTCGGAAACGCTGCGCCAAGGGAGGGGGCGCGACGTCCCCGGTCAAGGCCCCGGTCATCGCCCCGGTCGATGCCTCTGTCTGGGCTTCTGGCGGGGCTCGGCGCCACGCGCCCTTTCGACCGTCGCGCCGGGTTGATAGGGTCGCGCCGCCCGGAAAGGACCCCTTCATGCGAGCTTTGATTCGCCTGGCGGCCATCGCCGCCGCGTTCTGCGCCTTCCTGATCGCGCCGGCAAGCGCGGCAGGGCGCAACGACATCTACGCCGTCGCCGGCGTGCGCGCCGACGCCACCGCCGCCAACGCGCAGGTGGCGCGCGCCACGGCCGTCGCCGCCGCCCAGCGCGCCGCGTTCGACCGGCTCGTGCGCCGTCTGGTGACGGATCAGGACTATGCCCGCCTTGGCGCGCCCAAGCCGGACGACGTGGCGATCGACCGCCTGGTCTCAGGCATCGACATCGCCGACGAGCGGCGCTCGGGCACGCGCTATCTCGCGACGCTTGCAGTGAATTTCGATTCCGCTGCGGTGCGCGCCTACCTCACCCAGGCCGGCTTTACGCTGGTCGAGACGCGCGCGCCGCCGGCGCTGATCGTCGCCCAGATGCCCGATGCGGCGCCTGGCCTTTCCGAAGCGTGGCGTCAGGCCTTCGAACAGGGCGGCTATAGCCAGGAGCTCGCGCCCGTCACCGTCGCGCCGGCCACCGTCACGGGGCCGCCGGCATGGCCGACCGCGCAGTCGGCCGCCGCCGCCGCGGGCGCGGCGTCGGCGATCTTCGCGACGGCGCGCACCGCCTCCGGCATGGTCGTGGCCGATCTCGTGGAAGTCGGGCCGAGCGGCGCGCGCACCGAGCGCGGGCAGGTCTCGGCGCCGCTCGGGACGGGCGACGCGGCGCTGTCGCCGGCCCTGCAGAAACTGGCCGAAGCCGTCGTCGGGCGTCTGCAGGCGGACTGGAAACAGACCCTCGCCTCGGGCGGCGGGCAGCGGACGCGAATCACCGTCACGGCGGTGTTTTCGTCGCGCGAGCAGTGGGCGCAAATCAAACGGGCGCTCAGCGCGGCCACCACGACCATCGTCAGTGATGTTCGCATCGATGGCGTCGCCAGGGATGGGGCGCTGATTTCGTTCAGCTATGTCGGCGCCCCGGCGCAACTGGCGGCGGAGTTCGGGCGCAGCGGAGTCGACGCCGTCAGTGACGGCGCTACAATGACCTTGAGGGTTCGGGGCTGAACAGGGAGCCCATATGGCGGACCAACCCCGATTGCCGCTGCGGCCGGTTATCGACCATTCGGTCGAGGCCCTGATCGTCACGGCCAGCAATCGCGAGGCCTGGGACCGTGTGCAGCGCTGGCCCACTTGGCCGGGCGGGGCGATGGTGCTGTCCGGTCCGGAAGGCTCCGGCAAGACGCACATGGGCGACGCCTGGGCCGCCCGCGCCGCCGCCACCCGTCTCCCGGCCACCGCGAGCGCGCAGGAAGCGTTGACGGCCTTCACCGATTCCAACGGCCGGCTGCTGATCGACGACGTCGACCGCGGGCTGGACGACGAAGCGATCTTCCTGCTGCTCGATCTGGTGAAGGTGCAGGGCGGCGCGGTGCTGCTCACCAGCCGGGCCGCGCCGGCGCATTGGCCGTTCCGGTCGCCGGATTTGGCCTCCCGCTGCCTTGCTTTGCCGCTTTCGCACCTCGCCGAGCCGGACGAAGCGCTCCTGCAGGGCGTTTTGCGACGGCTGTGTCGCGCAAGATTCATAGAATTGTCGGACGATGTGGCGCGTTATCTGGGGCGCCACATGGAACGGTCGTTCAGCGCTGCCCGCAGGGTGGCCGACGCTTTGGACGAGGACCTCGTCCGCGGCGCGCGACCGGTGTCCAAGGCGGTGGCCCGGAAAGCGCTGGAGAAGGCTGGGTACGGGCGCGGGGCGCTCGAGGACGAAGAGGCTGGCGAGATCACATGAGTGAAGCAAAACCGCGTCGCCGCGGCGCGCCCGCGGCCGCGCAGGGGCTCGCCACGTACACGCTCGACCAGCCGGCGCGGTTCGTGAACCGGGAACTGTCCTGGCTCGCGTTCAATACGCGCGTTCTCGAGGAGTCGCAGAACCCCGCCCACCCGCTGCTCGAGCGGCTGCGCTTCCTGTCGATCTCCGCCAACAATCTCGACGAGTTCTACATGGTCCGCGTCGCCGGCCTGCACGAGCAGGTGAAGGCGGGCGTGACCACCCTGAGCCAGGACGGCCTCACGCCTGCCGAGCAGCTGGACCGCGTCACCGCGGCCGCCACCGCGCTGATGGCCCAGCAGCAGGAACGCTGGCGCGCGCTGCGCGCGGAGATGTTCGCGGTCGGCGTGCGCGTGCTCGACGCAGGCGATCTCTCCGAGGCCGACGGCGCGTGGCTGCGCGGGGCTTTCCTCGATCGCATTTTTCCGCTGCTCACGCCGCTCGCCGTCGATCCCGCGCACCCGTTCCCGTTCATTCCGAACCTGGGCTTCGCGATCGTCTTGACGCTTCGTCGGCGCGAAGACGGCAAGCTGATGAACGCGCTCGTTCCGGCGCCGACGCAGACGGGCCGCTTCCTCGAAATGCCGTCCACGGGCGTCGAGATCGCCGGGCGGCCCGAGCGCCGCTTCGTCCCGCTCGAGTCGGCGATCGCCGCCTGCATCGATCTCCTGTTTCCGGGCTACGACGTCGTGGCGTCGGGCTGTTTCCGCATCGTGCGCGACAGCGACATCGAAATCGAGGAAGAGGCCGAAGACCTCGTCCGCGAGTTCCAGACGTTGCTGAAGCAGCGCCGGCTGGGTGACATCGTCCGCCTCAAGCTCGAATCCGCGATGCCGGAGGATCTGCGCGAATTCGTCATTCGCGAGATCGGCGCCGATCCGCACGACGTGGTCATTGCGGACGGCATGCTCGGTCTTTCCGAATTGGCGCAGCTGATCCTCGACGATCGTCCGGAATTGCGCTTTCCGCCGTTCGATCCGCGCTACGCCGAGCGTATCCGCGACCACGGCGGCGACATCTTCGCCGCGATCCGCGCCAAGGACATGCTGATCCACCATCCGTTCGAGAGCTTCGATGCGGTGGTGCAGTTCATCCGCCAGGCCGCAGCCGATCCGAACGTCGTGGCGATCAAGCAGACGCTCTATCGCACGTCGAAGAACTCGCCGATCGTCGCCGCGCTCATAGAGGCGGCCGAGGCGGGCAAGAACGTCACGGCGCTCGTCGAGATCAAGGCGCGCTTCGACGAGGAGAACAATCTGCGCTGGGCGCGTGATCTCGAGCGGGCGGGCTGCTCGGTGGTCTACGGCTTCGTCGACTACAAGACACACGCGAAGGTAAGCCTCGTCGTGCGGCGCGAGCCGGACGGCTTGAAAACCTATACGCACTTCGGCACGGGCAACTACCACCCGATCACTGCGCGCGTGTACACCGACCTCTCGCTGTTCACCGCCGATCCCGCGTTCGGCCGCGACGCCGGGCGCGTCTTCAACTTCGTCACCGGCTACGCCAAGCCCGCCGAGCTGGAGAAGATCGCGCTGTCGCCGCTGACGCTGAAGTCCAAGATCCTCGCGCTCATCGACGCCGAGGTGGCGCATGTGCGCGCCGGGCGGCCCGGCTCCATCTGGGCCAAGCTCAATGCGCTCGTCGATCCGGTGGTGATCGACGCACTCTATCGCGCGAGCCAGGAGGGCGTGCGCATCGATCTCGTGGTGCGCGGCATCTGCTGCCTGCGCCCGGGCGTGCCGGGGCTTTCGGAGAACATCCGCGTCAAGAGCATCGTCGGGCGGTTTCTGGAGCACGCCCGCATCGTCTGCTTCGGCGACGGCAGGCGCATGCCGCATCCGGGCGCGAAGGTGTTCATCTCCTCGGCGGACTGGATGCCGCGGAACCTGGATCGCCGCGTCGAGGTTTTGTGCCCGATCGAGAACCCCACGGTGCACCAGCAGGTGCTGGACCAGATCATGGTCGCGAACCTCAATGACGAGGCGCAAAGCTGGTACATGGACGGCGAAGGCGTCTATAACCGCGTCGATGCTTCGCAACTCGAGAACGCGTTCTCCGCGCACACTTATTTCATGACGAACCCGTCTTTGTCCGGCCGCGGCCGCGCCTCGAAAGGCGACGTGCCGCCGACGTTCGACCACATCGGTCCGCGCGCGGGCTAGGGGATGGCGAGCCGCCAACCACCCGATACGCTCGCGCCGGTGCGCGAAGCGGCCGTTCTCGACGTGGGTTCGAACTCGGTCCGTCTCGTCGCCTACCGCGTCGACGGACGGGCGCTGACGCCCTTCCTCAACGAGAAGGTCATGGCCGGCCTCGGCCGCAACCTGCGGACGTCGGGGAAGCTCTCGCCGGAAGGCGTCGAGACCGCGATCACCGCGATGCGCCGGTTCCGGACGTTGCTCGACGCGCTCGGCGTGCCTGACGTGGAGGGCGTCGCCACCGCGGCCGTGCGCGATGCGGCGGACGGCGCCGCTTTCGTCGCGCGCGCGCAACGCGAGACCGGCCTGAAGCTGCGCATCATCTCGGGCGCGGAAGAGGCGCGGCTGTCGGCCGTGGGCGTGCTCACCGGGGCGCCGGAAGCGCGCGGCGTCGTTGGCGATCTCGGCGGATCAAGCCTCGAACTCGTTGAAGTCGGACGCGCGCGTTCGGGCGTGGGCGCGGGCGAAACCCATGCGCTCGGGCCGTTGTCGCTGATGTCGGCCGGGCCGTTCGACGCCGATCGCGTCGCCGCCGCCGCCGACGCCGTGCTCGGCCGCTCCGGCGTGCTGGCGGGCGCGCAGGGCGGGGATTTCTACGCCGTCGGCGGCGCGTGGCGGGCGCTCGGCCGCATCGACATCGCGCTGCGGGCGCATCCGATCGGCGTGCTGCATCATCATGAGATGACGCGCGCGGATGCGCTGCGCGTCGTCGAGTTCGTGCGCAAGCAGAGCAAGAAGTCGCTCGAGCGGTTCGAGGAGGCGGCCGCCAAGCGCGCCGAAACCTTGCCCTATGCGGCCGTCGTGCTCGAACGCGTGCTGCGCTGGGGCAACTTCGAGCGCGTGGTGCTCTCGTCCTACGGGCTGCGCGAGGGCGTGCTCGCCGAGCGCCTGCCCGAAACCGTGCTGACCACACACCCCCTCGTTGCGGCGGCGGAGGCCTTTGGCGCCCCGCGCCTGCGCGCACGCGCGTTCGGCCAGACGCTCGAGACCTGGATCGCGCCCGTGCGCGCGGCGGGGCCGATCGCGTTCTCGAAGGAGCGCGACGCGCTCGTGTGGGCCGCGGCTTGCCGCATGGCCGATCTCGGGGCCGCGCTGCACCCGGACCAGCGCAGCGAGATCATGTTCGATCTGGTGCTGCGCGCGCCGCTCGCCGCGCTGAACCACGCCGAGCGCGCGTTCCTCGCGGCCGCGGTGCACCACCGCTACACCAAGTCGCCGCCGGATGACGCGCCGGCCTTCGTCAAACTGCTGGACGAGTCGCAGCGGCGCGCGGCCGCGCTGTGCGGGGCGTCGTTGCGCCTGGGCGCGGACATCTCCGGCCGCAGCCAGGCGTTGCTCTCGGAGTTCACGCTGCGCGTCACGGGCGACGCCCTGACGCTCGGCACCCGCAAGGACATGGCGCATCTGCTCACCGATCAGGCGCAGAAGCGGCTCGATCCGGTCGCGGCGCTGCTCGGGCTTACGGCGCGCGCGGGCTAAAGGCCCGCTTCCGCGCGCAGAAAATTTATGTGCGCGCCCGGTCTTCTCCCCCTCCCAACCCTCCCCCGCTGGGGGAGGGCTTCGTCCGGGTCCGGATGTTTTCGGACGCCTCGCAGCGGGCGGTGCATGAGCGGTCGCTTTGGCGCGCGGGACTGTGCTCCGCCGCGGCTCAGATCGCCTTCACGCTGACCTTGCCGTTTTCCAGGCTGAGCGCGAGTTTGCCCTTCTTCAGGGCGAGGGCGTGTTCGCCGAAGAGGTCGCGGCGCCAGCCGGACAGGGCCGGGACGTCGGCGTCGTCCGACATGGCGATGGCTTCGATGTCGGCGCTGGAGGCGATCAGCCGGGCCGCGACGTCGTGGCGTTCCGCGGCGGTGCGCAGCAGCACCTTCAGGAGTTCGATCGTCGGCCCGGCCGAGGGCGCGGCGCCCGCCGGACGATCGACGAGTGGCGCCTTGCGCTCGGGGTCGGAGAGGGCGGCGTCGAGGGCGGCGGCGAGCTCCTGGCCGCCGCGGGAGTTGCCGAAGCCTTTGGGCACGGCGCGCAGCCGGTCGAACGCGGCGGCGTTGCGCGGGCGCTGTTCGGCGATCTCATAGAGGGCGTCGTCCTTCAGGACGCGGGCGCGGGGTACGTCTTTCGTCTGCGCGGTCCGCTCGCGCCATGCGGCGGCGACCTGCAGCGCCAGCACGTAGTCCCCGGAGGTCTTGCGCAGTTTCAGCCGCAGCCAGGCGTTCTCCGGCTCGGTGTCGTAGATGCCGGGATCGACGAGCCCGGCCAGTTCGTCGGCCACCCAGGCGACGCGCCCGGTGCGCTCGAGCCGCCCCATGAGCTTGGGGTGCAGGTCACGCAGATGCGTCACATCGGCCAGAGCGTAAGCGAGCTGATCCGGGCTCAGAGGCCGGCGGCTCCAATCGGTGAAGCGGTGCGATTTGTCGATCCGACGCTTCAGTTCGCCGGCCACCAGGGCGTCATAGGCGATCGACTCGCCATAGCCGCAGGCCATCGCGCCGATCTGGGTGTCGAACACAGGGGCGGGCATCGTGCCCATGGCCTTGAAGAAGATCTCGAGGTCCTGCCGGGCGGCGTGGAAGACCTTCAGGACGTTTTTGTCGGCCAGGACTTCATAGAACGGGGTGAGGTCGATTCCGGGGGCGAGGGGGTCGATGACGGCCTCGACGCCGTCGGCCGCCGCCTGGATCAGGCAGAGTTTCGGCCAGTAGGTGGACTCCCGCAGAAACTCCGTGTCCACGGCCACGAACGACCGTTCGCGGAAAGCCGCGCTGACACTCCGGAGCGACTCAGTCTCGGTGATCACCTGCATTTGAGCCGTTCTGCCCCTTGGCGAAGCCCCCGGCAAGCGAAGCCGTGCGAGAAGGGAAACCAGGCGGCGGAACCGTCAGGCCAGGAGGCGCATGCCGAAGGCCGCCGCCGCGGTCTGGTCGAAGGTCGGCGTCTCACGCGCGCCGGCGATTTCGCCTGCGCATGCGAAAAGCGCGTCAGCGAAGTCGGTCTTGGACAAGGAGGCGGACGAGAGCGTCCGCATCGAGAGCGATCAATCGCCCGCCGCTCCGCGGGCATTCGCCTCGTTCATCTCCTTGATGCTCACAAGGGGGCCATGGTCGGCGAGAAGCCCCTTCAACCTCACAACCGGCGCTGGCGACGCCATGATGACGTAACGACCATTTGGCTGCCGCACGAACTCGATCCGGTCGCCCGCCGATACGCCGAGCGCCTGTTGCACCGCCGGGGGCAAGCTGATCTGGCCATCGCTCGTGAGAATCGCGGCCGCCATCGCCCGCTCCTAAATTCGTTAACACGAAGATGGATGCGCCGCATTTCTCTGTTAAACCCTCGCCGCCCCGCTTACCGCCCAACTTGACATCGCGGCCGGTGCGGTGTGGTTCTCCCCGCTTCCCTGAAGCCCCAGGAGCGGCTCCGATGCATGCCTACAGGTCCCATACGTGCGGCGCGCTGCGCGCCGAGCACGTCGGCGCGTCCGTCCGGTTGTCCGGCTGGGTGCACCGCAAGCGGGACCATGGCGGGGTCCTGTTCATCGACCTGCGCGACCATTACGGCGTCACCCAGCTCGTGATCCTGCCGACCAGCGGCGGGTTCGCCGCGCTCGAGCGTGTCCGCGCCGAGAGCGTCGTGCGGATTGACGGGCGCGTAGTGGCCCGAACGCCGGAGACGGTGAACGCCGAGCTGCCCACGGGCGCCATCGAGGTGCGCGTCGACGCGGCCGAGGTGCTCTCCGACGCCCAGGAGCTGCCGCTGCCGGTGTTCGGCGAGCCGGACTATCCGGAAGAGATCCGCCTCAAGTATCGCTTCCTCGATCTGCGCCGCGAGACGCTGCACAAGCACATCGTCCTGCGCTCGCAGGTGATTGCGTCCGTCCGCCGGCGGATGATCGAGCAGGGCTTCACCGAGTTCCAGACGCCGATCCTCACGGCGTCGTCGCCTGAAGGCGCGCGCGACTTCCTCGTCCCCTCGCGCCTGCATCCGGGCAAGTTCTACGCGCTTCCGCAGGCGCCGCAGCAGTTCAAGCAGCTCTTGATGGTCGCGGGCTTCGACCGCTACTTCCAGATCGCGCCGTGCTTCCGCGACGAAGACGCCCGCGCCGACCGCTCCCCCGGCGAGTTCTACCAGCTCGATCTCGAGATGAGCTTCGTCACGCAGGAGGACGTGTTCGCCGCGCTGGAGCCCGTGCTCGGCGGCCTGTTCGAGGAGTTCGCGAACGGCAAGGCGGTGACGCCGGCGCCGTTCCCGCGCATCGCCTATCGCGACAGCATGCTGAAATACGGCTCCGACAAGCCGGACTTGCGCATCCCGATCGAGATCTGCGACGTCACGGACATTTTCGCGAACGACGCCGTCACCTTCAACGCCTTCAAGGGCGTGATTTCCAAAGGCGGAGTCGTGCGCGCGATCCCGGCGCCAGGCGCCGCCAAGCAGCCGCGCTCCTTCTTCGACAAGCTCAACGACTGGGCCCGCAAGGACATGAAGGCGCCGGGCCTCGGCTACGTGACGTTCGAGGGCGGCGAGGGCAAAGGCCCGATCGCCAAGTTCATCCCGGCCGATCTACAAAAGACGCTCGCGGCGCGTGCGGGCGTGGGCGACGGCGATGCGCTGTTCTTCGCCTGCGATCAGGAGCTCCCGGCCGCCAAGCTCGCCGGGCAGGCGCGCATCCGTCTCGGCGACGAGCTCGGCCTCGTCGAGAAGGACGTGTTCAAGTTCTGCTGGATCGTCGATTTCCCGATGTACGAGTGGAACGAGGAGGAGAAGAAGATCGACTTCTCCCACAACCCGTTCTCGATGCCGAACTTCGACCACGACGCGTTCTTGAAGCTCGATCCGTCCGATCGCGCCACGATCGAAGCGATCACGGCGTTCCAGTACGACATCGTCTGCAACGGCGTTGAGCTCTCGTCCGGCGCGATCCGGAACCACAAGCCGGAAATCATGCTGAAGGCCTTCGAGATCGCGGGTTACGGCCCCGAGGTCGTCGAGGAGAAGTTCGGCGGCATGCTGAACGCCTTCCGCTATGGCGCGCCGCCCCACGGCGGTTCGGCGCCGGGCATCGATCGCATGGTGATGCTGCTCGCCGGCGTGAACACCATCCGCGACGTCATCGTCTTCCCGCTGAACCAGCAGGCGCAGGATTTGATGATGAACGCGCCGGGGGAGGTGACGCCGAAGCAGCTGCGCGAACTTCATCTGCGCGTGGTGCAGGAACAGCCGAAGGGGTGAGGGGGCATCCGCAGCTCGTCATCCTCGCCGCGCCGAAGGCGTGGCGGGGATCCAGGCTGGTGCTGCCCGTCCTGGATCCCCGTCTCGCGCAAGCGCGAGCCGAGGATGACGGACGGGACTGAAGATTAAGGGGCCAGCTACTTCTTCGCGCAGGCGCGCAGCGAGACGCCGGCGGGGAGGCGGGTGTCCTTGTCGCCGCAGGCGTCCTTCAGGAGCTTGGGCGAGAAGCCGCGCAGGTTCGAGAGGTCCGCACCGGCGAGGACCGCGCCCTGGAAGGCGGCGCCCGTTACGTCCGCGCCCGTCAGGTTCGCGTTGGTGAGATCGGCCTTGCGGAAATCGGTGCGGCGCAGATTGGCGCGCAGGAACTGGGCCCCGGTGGCCGTCGCGTTCCGGAAGGTCGCGCCTTCGAGGTTGGACTGCTGGAAGAAGGCGCCGGTGACGTCGGCCGCGGTGAAATCGGCGTTGCGCAGCACGGCGGCGCTGGCGTCCGCGTGGGCGAGGTTCGCCGTCGGGAAGCGGGCGTCCTGGAAGGTCGCGCCGGTGAGGCGGGCGAAGGAGAGATCCGCGCGGGTGAAGTCCGCCTTGTCGAAGGCCGAGCCCGCCGCGTTGACGCGCGTGAGGCGCGCGCGAGAGAAATCCGAGTTCGTGAAGACGCCGCTCGTCATCCGCGCGCCGACGAGCGTGGTGCCGGCGAGATCGCAGCTTTCGCAGCGGCCGCTCAGCGCCGGCACGGCCTGGCTGACGGAGGACCGCCCGCCCCCGAACGCCGGCTGGGCGCTTGCCGGCGCCGCGGTTGCGAGAACCGAGACGGCGGCGGCCCAGAAGACGGACGGACGGTGTGCCAGATGCATGCCTGTGAGCTATCCGTGCGCGAAAGAACTTGGCCAGTGAAAACCACGTAAGGCGAGGACCGGCGCTGCGGGTTTCCGCGGGGCGTTGCAAATCCGCCTACATCGGCGCCTACCGGCCGCAGTCACGACAAGTAAAGACGGCGCCGCTTGACTGGTGGCCGCCGACGTTAACCTTCTCCGTGGCGGGCGCCGCACGCCGCACACACAACCCCGCCGGACGCTTCTTTCAGCAGGGTGAAATGTCCGCAGGCGGCGCAGGCCTCGCCGAGATAGCTCGGGGCCGCGTGAAGGCTCTGGCCCCTGCCGGCGGCCTTCGTTGACGGGCCGCCAGACCCGCCGCCCGCCTCGGCGCCGTCCTTGCGCTCACGCTCCGTCGGCTTGCGGGACGGCAGGACGATGATGTTGTCCGGCGCCTGCCCGCGCGAGAAGCCCTTGGAGATGAACTTCACCGCCGCTTCGGCGTCGAGTGCGGCCTGGCCCAGACCATCCGCGCGCGCGGCGAAGGGATCGACATGGGCGAGGTCGGTGCGGTCGAGATAGCTCACCGCCAGCTCGCGGAAGATGTAGTCGAGGATCGACGTCGCGTGCCGGATCGAGTCGTTGCCGCGCACTTCGCCGGACGGCTCGAAGCGCGTGAAGACGAAGGCGTCGACGAACTCCTCCAGCGGCACGCCGTATTGCAGGCCGATCGAGATCGCGATGGCGAAATTGTTCATCAGCGAGCGGAAGGCGGCGCCTTCCTTGTGCATGTCGATGAAGATCTCGCCGACGGAGCCGTCGTCGTACTCGCCGGTGTGCACGTAGACCTTGTGTCCGCCGACGCTCGCTTTCTGGATGTAGCCCTTGCGGCGATCGGGAAGGCGGCGGCGCTCGGCGGGCCGCTCCACCACGCGCTCGACGACGCGTTCGCGCACGGCCTGCTGCAGCACGGCGGCGGTCGGCGGCGCTTCCGGCGCGACCGGTTCGGCCGCGGGCGGCGGCGGCGGCGCGGGCGTCACGACGAGCAGGCTCGGCTGCAGCGCAGCGGCGCGCGCCAGCGTCTCGGGTGCGGCGCCGGTGAGATCCAGCGCCACGCCGCCCAGCACGAAGGGCGCGACCGCCTCCGCCATCGCCGTCTGCGCGACGCCGTCGAGCGCGATCGCATCGCGCAGCACGGCGCGGTGTTCGGCCTTGACGCCGGCGGCGTCCGCCAGCGTCGCCACGCCGAAGCAGAACGCCTGCGCCGCGGCGATGTCGTCCGGACCGAAACCGAGCGCGCGAAGAAGTCCGCTTTTGCGCACGTCCTCGGCGGACACGCCGAGCGCCTCGGCGCAGTAGCTTTCGCCGAGCACGGCGGGATGGGCCGCGCCGTCGAGCGTGTAGGCGTCCGCGAGCGCGGCTTCGAGCGCATCCAGGCTCGCGGCGCTCAGGCCCCGTCGCGCCAGCGTGTCGAGGGACACGCGCGGCGCGCCCGCGAGCGTGCGGCGGCCCTGCGTTTCGAGCGCCAGTGTGGCGATCGCGTCATCGTCGTAGCCGAGCGCGCGCATCGCCGTCACCGCGCGCGGGGTGAGGCGCGCGCCAGGCGCGGTCTGGTCGAGAAGCGGCGCCGCGGGGGCGACGCCGTCCGCCGCGTCGAGCAGGCTGCGCAAGGCAAGATCGGGTGCGATCGCCGTCAGGCTCGCATGACGCAGCGCGCGCCCTTTGCCGAGCGCCTCGGCGAACACCGCCGCCGCGCGGCGATGCGCCGGCGTGCCGCCGCGCGCCGCGTGATCGCGCATCTGGCGCAGGCGCGCTTCCTGATGGCGGCGTGACGTCGACCATGTCGGACAGGCGCCTTTCGCCCCAGCAAGGCGCGCGCTCTCCGCAGCGGACGCCGCGGTGACGAGCGCGGCGAGACCCGACGCCGCGGCGCGGCCGGCGTCGCTGTCATAGGCAAGGCCCAGGCGCATCAGCGCATCGGCAAGTCCCATCAGCCGCACGGCGAGCCGCCGCGGGCCGGTTGCGCTGAAGCGGTCGGCCGCGCCGTCGAGCGCGCGCACGAGCAGGCGCGTGGCGGCCTCGACGCCATCCACGTCGACGCCGGCCTCCGAGACGAAGGCCGCAACGTTCACCGCGCCGCCGAGCCCGTGGCCCTGGCCCACGAAGGCGCCGCTGGGATCGACGGGCGCATCGCCGCGCGTGCGTCGGTGGGCTTGTCCATCATAGGCGCTGGCGGCGACGGCGCCGCCGCCGGGCGCGGCGCGATCGACGGCCGCGGCGTAGGAGTCGCGGCCCGAATAGGCGCCGCGCAGGGCCGCGCCGGCGTCACGGTCGAGTGCGCCGCGACGGCGCGCCTCGGCGGCGGCGGTGCGGGCTTCGGCGCCGCTGGCGGCGCCCTGGGCGGCGGAAAGTGCGTCGTCGATGCGGCGGGCGCCGGCCTGGGCCGCGGCGCGTGCGCGCTCGGCGCCCAGCGCGTCGGCGTCGCCGCTGACCAGCACGGAGGCGCCGGCCGCGAGCGGCCGGGCGAGCCGGGCTGCGGCGTCGAGCGCCTGCAGCGCGGCTGCAGGGATGGGGCCAAGGACGCCGAGCCTTGCGCCGCCGCGCAGGGCGGCCGCGCCCTCCATCACGGTCTCGAACGCGTCGCCGTCTTCCGGCCAAACCAGGAGCCGCGCCGAGAATGGCGCGCCACAGCCCCGCGCCGCCGAGGCGACCGCCGGGTCGAGCGCGACCTGGCGCGCGAGCAGCGCCGCGGCGAGAGCAGGCGCCATGTCGGGATCATCCGCCCAGTCGGCCAGTTCGCCGGCGATCAGCGTCGCGCCGGTTTCGAGGCAGGCGAGATCGTCGTCCACGAGCGCCGCCAGTCCGGCTTCGAGGGCAGCCGCGCAGGCCGTTTCCGTCCAGTCGGATGGCGCGCGCACGCGGATCGTCTCGTCTGCATCCCAGCGTTCGACGACGTGTTCGGCCAGTTCCCGACTCATGGCGTGCTCCTTGCGGCGTCCGAGGCTAGGCCGGTCCGCGCGCCAGGATCAACATCTCGCGCCTCAAAAACGGTGGACTACTAGATGTCGAGGTCGCCTGCGGCGCCGGCCGCCTTTATTTCCGCGCCGACGCGGGGCATAGTCCGCCCGCTTTTCACGCCGCTAACTGGGGCGCTTTCCCGCACATGATCCTCAAGCGAATCTTCACCTGGTGGAACGGCGCAACGCTGGGCGCGCTCTATGACATCGGCCGCCGCGGCAGGCTCGTCGGCGAGGACGAGCAGGGCAACCGCTACTTCCAGGAGCGCAAGGCGAGCCTCGATGGCCGTCCGCGTCGGTGGGTGATCTACAACGGCGTCGCCGAGGCCTCGCGTGTGCCGGCCGATTGGCACGGCTGGCTCCACCACACGTTCGAAGTCCCGCCGACGGTGGCGCCCTTCAAGACGAAAGCGTGGGAAAAGCCGCACCAGCCCAATCTGACGGGCACGGTCGGCGCGTATCGTCCGCAGGGCTCGCTCGATCGCGGCGGCCACCGCCAGAAAGCGACGGGCGACTATCAGGCCTGGACACCGGAGTCGTAAGCATGGCCCGCGAAGACACCGCCGAAACCCTGGTCGGCGCGATCGTCGCCGTGGTCGCGATCGGCTTTCTGGCGTTCGCTGTCGCGCGCGCCGGCGAAGGCGAGGGCGGCGGCGGCTACAGAATCGTCGGCTCGTTCGACCGCGTGGACGGTGTCGCCGTCGGCTCCGACGTGCGCATGTCCGGCGTGAAGGTGGGCGCGGTGGCGGACGTCACGCTCGACCCGACGGACTACCGCGCGAAAGTCACGGTGGCGCTGGACCCGAAGGTGAAGGTGCCGACCGATTCGACGGCCAAGATCGCTTCGGACGGCCTGCTCGGCGGCGCCTACGTCTCGATCGAGCCGGGCGGGTCCGCCGATATGCTGCCGGCCGGCGGCCAGTTCGAGAACACGCAAGGGTCGGTCGACCTGATCACCCTGTTCGCGAGCTTCGCAAACCAGGGCGGCGGCGCCCAAAAACAGACCCAATCGGACGGCACGACGCCCTGATGCGCGCTGTTTTTCTTGCCCTGTCCGTTGGATTTGGTCTGGCCGTCGCGGGCGTCGCCGTCGCGCAGAGCGCCGCGCCGCCGCTGCCGCCGACGCCCCCGCCCACGGCCGCGCCGACGCCGCGGCTCGGCGGCACGCCCGGCTCCGTCGCGATCCTGCGCGGGCTCGACAAGGTCACAGGGCAGTATCGCGATTTCCAGGCGGCCGTGGGCAAGACCTCGAAGTTCCACACGCTCGACGTCACCGTGCGCGCCTGCGAGAAGTCCGCCGCCGAAGAGGCGCCCGAAACCGCGGTCTTCATGGAAGTGACGGACACGCCGCTGCCCAAGAAGGGCGCGGAGCCCCCGAAGCCGACGCGCATCTTCTCCGGCTGGGTGTTCGGATCGAGCCCGGCGCTCAACGCGCTCGAGCATCCGGTCTATGACGTGTGGGCGATCGACTGCCGATAGGGCGTTGCGCCCGCCCTTCCGTCATCCTCGACCGAGCAAAGCGAGGTCGGGGATACAGGGGCGGCGGCATGGTCCTGGATTCCCGGCACGTCTTCGGGGCGCCGAGGATGACGCAGTCACCCCGTCTCGCCCAGCGCCGCCATCGCTTCGGCGCCGGTCATGACGGGCGGCGCGCGCAGAAAGTCTCCCTCGATCGCCAGCGCCCGCTCGAGCCGCATGCGGAACTGCGCGCGGGGAATCTGCTCGACGCCGAACTGCGCGAGGTGGGCCGTCCAGAATTGCGCATCGAGCAGTTTGAAGCCGCCGATCTTCAGCCGCGCGGCGAGATGGACGAGCGCGATCTTGCTCACGTCTCGCGCGCGGGAAAACATGCTCTCGCCGAAGAATGCGCCGGCAAGGCTCACGCCATAGAGCCCACCGACGAGCGCGCCGGTCTCGTCGCGCACTTCCACGCTATGCGCCTGCCCGCGGCGATGAAGCTCCTGGTAGAGGTTCTGGATTGCGGGATTGATCCAGGTCTCGTCGCGGCTGTCGCGCTGTTCGGCGCACCCGGCGATGGTCGCGGCGAAATCCTCGTTGACGGACACGCGCACACGGTCGCCGCGCACGGTGCGGGCGAGGCGGCGCGGCACGTGGAAGCGGTCGAGCGGGAGCACGCCGCGCCAGTCCGGATCGACGAGGAAAAGCTGCGCGGCCTCGCGGCTCTCGGCCATCGGGAACACGCCCCGCCGGTAACACGCGATGAGTTCGTCCGGGCCGAACCGCGCGCTCATCGAAGCCTCAGCCGTTCGCCTTCAGGAACTGTTCGAGCCAGTGGATGTGGTAGTCGCCGTTGGCGATCTCGGGTTCGACCGCGAGCCGCTGGAACAGCGGGATCGTCGTGTCGACGCCGTTGACCACCATCTCGTCGAGCGAGCGGCGCAACCGCATCAGGGCTTCGGTGCGATCACGCCCGTGCACGATCAGCTTGCCGATCAGGCTGTCGTAATAGGGCGGGATCTTGTAGCCAGCGTAGATCGCGGAATCGAGGCGCACGCCGAGGCCGCCCGGCGGGTGATAGTCCGTGATCTGGCCCGGGCTCGGCGTGAAGGTCTGCGGGTTCTCCGCATTGATGCGGCACTCGATCGCGCAGCCTTCGAACGTCACGTCCGCCTGCGAGAACGAGAGCGGCGCGCCATCGGCGATGCGGATCTGCTCGCGCACGAGATCGACGCCGGTGATCATCTCCGTCACCGGATGCTCGACCTGCAGGCGTGTGTTCATCTCGATGAAGTAGAACTTTCCGTCTTCGTACAGATATTCGACGGTGCCGACGCCGAGATAGCCGAGCTTGGCGATCGCCTTCGCCGTCGTTTCGCCGATCTTGGCGCGCTGCTCGGGATTGAGTGCGGGCGAGGGCGCCTCTTCCCAGATCTTCTGGTGGCGGCGCTGCAGGGAGCAGTCGCGCTCGCCCAGGTGCACCACGTTGCCGTGGCTGTCGGCGACGATCTGGATTTCGATGTGGCGGGGCCTTTCGAGATATTTCTCGATGTAGACGCTGTCGTCACCGAACGCGGCGCGCGCTTCGGCGCGGGCGGTGGCGAGCGCTTCGGAGAGCGCCTCGGGCGTGCGCGCCACTTTCATGCCGCGACCGCCGCCGCCGGCGGCCGCCTTGATCAGCACGGGGTAGCCGATCTTCTTGGCGACCTTCCTGGCCTCCTCGTCGGTGGAGACGCCGCCATCCGAGCCGGGAACCACGGGAATGCCCGCTTCCGCCGCCGCGCGCTTGGCGGTGATCTTGTCGCCCATCAACCGGATATGCTCCGGCTTCGGACCAATGAAGACGAGGCCGTGCTTCTCGACGATCTCGGCGAACCGCGCGTTCTCCGAGAGGAAGCCGTATCCCGGATGGATCGCCTGGGCGCCGGTGATCTCGGCGGCGGCGATGATCGAGGGAATGTGCAGATAGGACTTCGACGCCTGCGGCGGCCCGATGCAGACGCTTTCGTCGGCGAGGCGCACATGCATGGCGTTGGCGTCGGCCTGGCTGTGCACCGCGACCGTGGAGATGCCCATCTCCTTGCACGCGCGGTGCACGCGAAGAGCGATCTCCCCGCGGTTCGCGATCAGGATCTTGTCGAACATCTCGCGCCTATTCGAGGACGACGAGCGCTTCGCCGAACTCGACCGGCTGGGCGTCCGTCACGATGATCTGCGTGACCTTCCCGGCGCGCGGCGCCGGGATCGGATTGAACGTCTTCATGGCTTCGACGATCAGCAGCGTCTGGCCTTCGCTGACCGTGTCGCCAACCTTGATGAACGCGGATGCGCCCGGTTCGGGGGACAGATAGGCCGTGCCGACCATCGGGGACAGCACCGCGCCCGGATGGGCGCGCAGGTCCGCGGGCTTGGCCGGTTCGGGGGCAGGCGCATGCGCAACATGGGCCGGCGCGGGGGCGTAGGCGGGCGCGTAGCCCGGGGCCGGGGCGTAGGCCATGGGCGCAGCCGCCACGGGTGCGCCACGCGCCAGCCGCAGCTTCAGCTCGCCATGCTCGACCTCGATCTCGGACAGGCCCGAATCCTTGAGGATGCCCGCCAGCTCGCGCACGAGCTCGGGATCGATGCCGGCAGCGCCGTTCTTGTCTTTCATGCGCCTCTTGCTCCAGACCGCGTTGACTGCGGCTTCTTGTTCACGACCGCCCGCTCAGGGCCGGTCACTCAAGGCGGCCAGCGCCTCGATCGCCAGGACATACCCCAGAACGCCGAGACCCGCGATGGTTCCTCGCGCCGCCGACGACACGAAAGACACGTGCCGGAACGGTTCCCGCGCGGCCGGATTACTGATGTGGACCTCGATGACGGGGACCTTGATCGCCTTGACGGCGTCGTGCAGCGCCACCGACGTGTGGGTATAGCCGCCGGGATTGAACGCCACGCCCACGGCGCCCTCGCGGCCGGCCTCGTGCAGCCAGTCGATCAGCTGGCCCTCGTGGTTCGATTGACGGAACGTCAAGGCGAGCCCGAGCGCCGCCGCCTTGGCCGCGCAGGCGGCCTCCACGTCGGCGAGCGTTGCCGAGCCGTACACCGCCGGCTCGCGCGTGCCGAGCAGGTTGAGGTTGGGGCCGTTGAGGACGAACACGGTTTTCGTCATAGGTCGGCTTTCCACGATGCGGCACGGTTCGTCAATGGCGGCAGGCCGGCGGGCGGTGGACAGTCGGTCGGTGACCCGCGCGTCGCCCTGCGCCGTTGCAGTCGCGCGCGCCGCTGGCTATCTCCGCGCCATGACCGCTGAGATCCTCATCACCGTCAACGGCGAAGACCGGCGGACCGCCGCGGCCGCGACGGTCATGTCCTTCCTCGAGGAGCTGGGCCTCAACCCGGCCCGCGTCGCGGTGGAGCGCAACCGCGAGATCGTGCCGCGCTCCCGCTTCGGCGTGACACCGCTTGCCGAAGGCGACCGGATCGAGATCGTGCAGTTCGTCGGCGGCGGCTGACGGCCCCTCCGGCGGTCGCGCACCGCATGACATCGCGCCCGTCCGCGCGCATATAGCGGCCATGACCGAAGCGCCTTCCGATCCCCTCGTCATCGCCGGCCGGACGTTCCAGTCCCGCCTCATCATCGGCACGGGCAAGTACAAGTCCTACGCCGAGAACGCCGCCGCCCTGGCCGCGAGCGGGGCGGAGATGGTCACGGTCGCGATCCGGCGCGTGAACCTTTCCGATCCCAGCCAGCCCCGTTTGACCGACCACATCGATCCGGCGAAGACCGTGTTCCTGCCCAACACCGCCGGCTGCTTCACCGCCGACGATGCGCTGCGCACGCTGCGCCTTGCCCGCGAAGCGGGAGGCTGGACGCTGGTGAAGCTCGAGGTCCTGGCTGACCAGAAGACGCTCTATCCCGACATGGAAGAAACGCTGCGCGCCGCGAGGGTCCTCGTCGCGGAGGGCTTCGAGGTGATGGTCTATTGCAGCGACGATCCCGTCTATGCGCGCAAGCTCGAGGACGCCGGGTGCGTGGCGATCATGCCGCTCGGCTCGCTGATCGGTTCGGGGCTCGGCGTGCAGAACCCGGTCAATATCCGCCTCATCGTCGAGCAGGCGCGCGTGCCCGTCATCGTCGACGCCGGCGTCGGCACCGCGAGCGACGCCGCCATGGCGATGGAGCTCGGCTGCGACGGCGTGCTGATGAACACTGCGATCGCGGAGGCGAAAGACCCGGTGCGCATGGCGCGCGCGATGAAGCACGCCGTCATCGCCGGGCGCGACGCCTATCTCGCGGGACGCATGCCGAAGAAGCGCTATGCGGATCCCAGCAGCCCGTTGGCGGGGTTGATCTAGGGCTTGGTCCCTCTCCCCTTGTGGGAGAGGGTGGATCGGCGGCGTAGCCGTCGAGACGGGTGAGGGGTGTCAGCGCGCCGTTCGGATCGTGGGGGTTCACCCCTCATCCGGCCCTTCGGGCCACCTTCTCCCACAAGGGGAGAAGGACCCGATGCCCGCCTTTACCGCGTCTTCTTCGGCGCGCCGCCGGCGCCGCCGCTCGCCATCAGCTTGTCCAGCGTGGCGAAGTCCGCGCCGTGCACCCACTCGCCATTGACCATGAAGGCCGGCGTGCCTTCGACGCGGGCCTGGGCGCCGAGGTCGTGGTTGTCGTCGATGAGTTTGGCGATCGCGGGATCGGCCATGTCCTTGCGCATGCGGCCGACATCGACGCCGACGCGGCGGGCCGTGTCGTCGATCAGCTTGGAGTTCAGCTCGCCCTTGGAGGCCATCAGCGCCTGGTGGAAGGCGAGGTACTTGCCCTGCTTGATGGTGGCGATGGCCGCCTTCGAGGCCTCGAGCGAGGCGGGGCCGAGCACGGGGTATTCCTTGAACACCACGCGCACGTCCTTCCGGGTCCGGACGGTCTTCATCACCCAGTCGAGCGAGGCTTTGCAGTAGGGGCAGCGATAGTCGAAGAACTCGACGATCGTGATCTTGGCGTCCTTGGGGCCGACGGCGAAGTGGCGCGGGTCCGTCTCCATGGCCACGCGGCGTTGCTGTTCCTGGCGCGCGCGCAGGACGCCGATGGCTTCGTCCAGCACTTCCGGATTGGCGACGAGATACTCGCGCACGATCTGGCGGATGCGCGCCTCTTCCTCGCGGGAGAAGGGCGCCTTGCCGGCGGGGGCGGCAGGGGCGGCCTGCTGCGCGGCGGCGACGCCGGCGAGGGGGCTTGCGGGCGCAAAGCCCGCGGCGAACACGGCGAAAGCCAGCGCAAGCGCGCTCAGGAACGGACGGATCATGGCCGCTGTTAAGACATGCCCGATCCGGGGAGGCAAGCCGGCGCCTCCTGTCACGCTGCGCGCCGTCCGCGTCAGCTGCGGCCGCCGCGCCCGCGTTCGGCCTGACGGGTTTCGTTCTCCGCGACCATCGCGATATCGGAGGCGCGGCGGAACGCCGCCGTGCCCTCTTTCAGGCCCTTCTTGGCCACTTCGGCGAAATAGCGCGCCCGGGGGTAGTTCCCCACAGAGAACGCCTCTTCCGCGGTGGCGAGCTTGGCCATGTTGTCGTCGCCCTTGGCGGCGTAGGCGTTGGCCATCTCGCGCCAGGCATAGGCATTGTCCGGCTCCGTGGTGACGGCGCGATCGAGGACCGCGATCGCCTCGTCCGCGCCGGCCTTGCCGTTGGCGGCGACGAGCGAGCGCGCGAGGCCGACTTCGAGCAGCGGCGAGTTGGGCTTCAATTGCGTCGATCGGCGATACGGCTCGATCGACTCCTGCGCCTTGCCGCTCTCGAACAGGATCTGCCCGAGAAGCTCGTGGAAGTAAGGATTGTCCGGCTGCGCCGCGATCAGCGCCTTGGTCTCTTTGATCGCCTGGCCGGTGTCGGGCACGCGATAGGCCGCCACGGCGCGCGCATAGCGGGCCGGCAGGGAGGTGTCGCTCGGCGGGTAGTCGCGGAACGTGCGGCCGGGCTCGTTCAGGAAGCCGCGCAGTTTGGCCTGCATCATCGCGAAGCGCTGCAGATCGTCCGCGCTCTGCTTCGCGTCCTTCATTGGCGAGGCCTCGACGCGGGCGCGCAGGGCCTGCACGCGATCCGACGTGAGCGGGTGCGTCATGAGGTAGGGCGGCATGCGGCGCTGCGCGAATTCGTACTGGCGCAGTTCGCGGTCGAAGAAGGTGATCAGCCCCGCGGGCGATTGGCCCGAGCCTTCGAGGAAGGTCACGGCCATCTGGTCGGCGGTGCTTTCCTCGACCTGGGTGTGGCGCACGTAGCTCGCCATCGCGAACTGCTGGGAGCCCGCGATCAGCGCGGCCCCGGCGTCGCCTGCGCCGGCGGCGAGCGCCAGCACGCCGAGCCCGATCGAGACCATCGCCGGCACCATCGCGCGCTCCTGCGCGCCGCGCGCGCGAGCAAGGTGGCCGCCGGCGATGTGGCCGGTTTCGTGGGCGAGCACGCCCTTGAGTTCGTCGGGATCTTTCGCGGCCAGGATGAGGCCGGTGTGGAAGAAGACGTTCTGCCCGCTCGACACGAAGGCGTTCAGTGACGGGTCCTGGACCAGATAGATGCTGATGTCTTTCGGCTGCAGATCTGCGGCCTTGAAGATCGGATCGGCGTAGATGCGCAGCGTCTCTTCGATCTCGGCGTCGCGGATCATCGACTGGGCGGACGCGACCCCGGGCATCAGGGCGAGGACACAACCCGCCAGCGCCGCGAGCGCGCCGCGGATCGATGGCGTCCGCCTGGCGTCCCGATGTCCCGCGGCTCGGTCCAATCGCGTCATTCGGCGCTCCTGATCGTACGGCGCGGCACCACACTGGCGCTTTGCGGCGGCATCAAGGCCGGGCGCCCCAAGGGGCGGCGCAGAGGGATCCCCGCACCGCCCGGACCGGGCGCCCGACCAAGCCGGATCATTCGCCCGTTTTTTTGCCCCAGCGTGTCAACCGGGCGAAGAACTTCTCCCGGCGCTCACGATCGGGCGCGTAGTCGATGTCGCCGCCATCGGCGGGTTCAGCGCTCGGTTCGGCGTCCGGGCCGGTCGTCTCGGCGTCCGACTCCGCGACGACGGGCGCCTCCGTGACCGGCGCTGCGGCCGGCGCCGTGACGACGGGCGCCCGCACGGTTTCGGCAGCGGCAGCCACGGCCGCGACCGGCTCGGCGGCGACGTCCGGCGCGGACCCATTGTCGGCCACGACCGTCAGCGTCGGCGTGCGGCGCGGGGCCTGTTCGGCTTCGGCCGCGACCGCATCGTCGGCGCCATCACCGTCGCCGTCGGCATCGCCCTCGGCGCCGGCTTCGGTATCGCCAGCGGTGCGTTCGCCGCGCTCGCCCCGCTCGCCACGACGGCGGCGGCGGCGGCGGCGGCGGCCGCTGCGCTCCTTGCCGTCTTCGCCGGCTTGCTCACCCGAGGCCTCGCCTTCGGACGCTTCGCCCTCGCCGTCGCTCTCGGCGTCGCCGCGCTCGGCTTCGAGGGCCGACTCGCTTCCGGCTTCGGACGGGCTCGCGCCCTCCGCGCCGTCCTCGCGCCGCCGCTTGCCGCCGCGACGTCCGCGCCGGCGCCGGCGCCGGCGTTCGCCTTCGCCATCCGCAGACGCGGCGGCGGCCGCGGCCGTCGGCGTTTCTTCGTCTTCGTCCTCGACGTCGGCCTCGTCTTCGACCTCGGCGTCGGCGACGTCCATGTCGGCCATGCGGACCGCGTTCGGCGCGGCCGCGCGGCTGCGCTGATCGGCGGTTTCCGGTTCCTCGTCACCGAAGAACACGCGCTCGCCCGTGGCTGCGATCTCGAAATCCGGCGCGAGGATCGAGGCGGAGCTGACGAAGCGCAGCCGCACCTTGCGGCTCTCTTCCATCGCCGCGAGCACCGCGCGCTTCTCGTTGAGCACGTAGAGCGCGACTTCGGCCGGCGCGCGCACCTCGAACGCCGTGCCCGGACGGCGCGCGCATTCCTCGTCGAGCGCGCGCAACAGGCGCAGCGCGCTCGATTCGACGGAGCGGATACGGCCGGTGCCCTGGCAGTGGGCGCACACGTGGGACGAGCCTTCGAGAATGCCCGTGCGGCGCCGCTGGCGCGACAACTCGAGCAGGCCGAACGCGCTGATCTTGCCCATCTGCACGCGGGCGCGATCGAAGCGCAGGCAATCCTTCATCCGCTTCTCGACGAGGCGGTCGTTCTTCGCCTCCTCCATGTCGATGAAGTCGATGACGACGAGGCCGGCGAGATCGCGCAGGCGCATCTGGCGCGCGGCTTCTTCGGCCGCTTCGAGGTTCGTCTTGAGCGCGGTCTGCTCGATGTTGCGTTCGCGCGTGGAACGGCCGGAGTTCACGTCGATCGAGACCAGCGCTTCGGTCTGGTTGATGACGAGATAGCCGCCGGAGCGCAGGTTCACGACCGGCGAATAGATGCTCTCGAGCTGGCGCTCGACGCCCGTCTTCGTGAAGATCGGCGTCGGATCTTTCCAGTGCGCGACCTTCTTGGCGTGGCTCGGCATGAGCATGCGCACGAAGTCTTTTGCTTCGCGGTACGCCGCTTCGCCGTCGACATGGATGTCCTCGACGTCCTTGTCGTAGAGGTCGCGGATCGCGCGCTTCACGAGCGAGCTTTCCTCGTAGATCAGCGCTGGCGCGACGGAGCGCAGCGTGGTGTCGCGGATGTTCTCCCAGGCGCGGATCAGATACTCGTAGTCGCGCTTGATCTCGGTCTTGGTGCGCTTGGCGCCGGCGGTGCGCACGATGAGACCCATGCCAGCGGGCACTTCGAGCTCGGTGGCGATCTTCTTCAGACGCTTGCGGTCGGCGCTGTTGGTGATCTTGCGCGAGATGCCACCGCCGCGCCCGGTGTTGGGCATCAGCACGCAATAGCGGCCGGCGAGCGACAGGTACGTGGTGAGCGCCGCGCCCTTCGAGCCGCGCTCTTCCTTCACCACCTGCACCAGCATGATCTGCCGGCGGCGGATCACTTCCTGGATCTTGTAGCGGCGCGTGAGGATGCGACGGCGGCGCTCCTCGAGCGCGGCCTGTTCGTCCTCGTCGTCCTCGGCGGGGGCGCCTTCGCCTTCCGCGCCGGTGGCGGCCGCGGGTTCGTCGTCGTCGACCTGATCGACTTCGGCTTTCAGCCGTTCGCGATCGGCCGAGGGGATCTGGTAATAGTCGGGATGGATTTCGCCGAAGGCCAGGAAGCCGTGGCGATTGCCGCCATACTCGACGAACGCCGCCTGCAGGGACGGCTCTACGCGGGTGACTTTGGCGAGATAGATGTTGCCGCGAAGCTGGCGTTTCGTTTGGGTTTCGAAGTCGAAATCATCGACCCGATTGCCATCCATGACGACGACCCGGGTCTCCTCGGGGTGGGCCGCGTCGATAAGCATTTTCTTGACCATGGGATGCTCCGTGCGCGACGCCGGCACGGCCGTCGGCGCTGCGGGAGCGCGCGGCTGCGGGTCGCGTGGTTCTGGGCGGTGACGCCTTGGGGCTTGGAGCCGGTCGGCGAGCCGTCATCGCGCCGCCGAACGCCGTGGCCGGGCGCAGCGCGCACGACGGGGCGGACGGGAGCGGGGAAACGGTCATGCCTTACTCCGGCGGCGACGGGTGAGCGTCGCATCGGCTGGGACCGCTAGGCGGTCGGCGAGGCCCTCCGGCCAGATCGCGGACGAGCGCGACCCGACGTAACGATGCGCGCGGTTGGCGTGCGCGATCGGGGAGGGAGGCGATCCGCGCCGGCCTTCGGGGTGCGCCATGAAAGCGCTCCGCCGGCGGCGCGAGTCGGGCGACCCGAAGGACGCTGCAGGGACCATGCCCCAATTCCGCGGCGAAGAAAAGCGCAGGGCGTCAAGACTTCCGCAAGCGCACCTGTGCGATGACACACGCTCTGATCCGACGATGAAAACCGTCCTTATCTCTCTCGGGGCCGCGCTCACCGCCGCCATGGCCTGCCTGCCTGCGGAGGCCGGCGCCGCATCGACCCATGCGCCGGGCGCATCGGCCGCGCGCGTGCGCGTCCTCGCCGACGTCGCCGCCAACAGCGCCCGCGCCGAGATCGCGATCAGCCGCGTGCCGGCAGTGAAAACCTTCGTTCTTACAGAGGGTAAGCCGCGTTTCGTGGTGGACTTCGAGGCGCCGCTGACGATCGGCGGCAAGACGTCCGGCCAAGGCCCTGGCGCCGGCCCGGTACTCGGCTACCGCTTTGCCCCCCGCAACGGCGGCGCCCGCCTGGTGTTCGATCTGGCCGCGCCCGACGTGACGCCCAAGCTCGTCACCCAGGGCGGCGGCCTGATGCGCCTCAGCTTCACGACCCAGGCGCCGGCGGCGGCTCCGACTTTGACCGACCAGACAGTCACTGAAACGGCCGATCTGACCTCCGCGCCGCTCGGCGCCCCCCCGCCGGCCCCGATCCTGCGGCCCGCAGAAACCGACCGTCCAGTCGTTCTTGCGGCGTCCGAACGCCCGGCCAAGGCCAAGCCGCCCCGCCGCCTGCGCAAGACCGTCGTCATCGACGCGGGCCATGGCGGCCATGACTCTGGCGCCGTCGGGGTCAGCGGCGTCTATGAGAAGGACGTCACCCTAGCCGCCGCGGTCGCCCTGCGCGATGCGCTGGAGGCCCGTGGCCTGCGGGTCGTCCTGACCCGCGACGGCGACGAGTTCCTGCAGCTGCCCGAACGCGTCCGCCGCGCCCGGGAGGCGAACGCAGACCTGTTCATCTCGCTGCACGCCGATTCCAATCCCAACGCCGCCGCGGAGGGCGCCTCGATCTACACGCTCTCGGAGCGGGCGGGCACGCGCGCCAAATCCGTGTCGCGGGCGCAGGACTGGGACCTCGACATTCCCGATCCGCCCAAGTCCGCCCAGGTCCAGGACATCCTGCTCGACCTCGCCCAGCGCGAAACCAAGAACCAGTCGGCGGAGTTCGCCCAGGTGGCTGTGCGCCATCTCGAGCCGGTCTCGCCGCTGCTGCGCAACGCCCGTCGCAACGCCGGCTTCTTCGTGCTGCTCGCCCCCGACATCCCCGCGATCCTTCTGGAAATGGGCTTCATGACCAATCCGAAGGACGAGAAGCGCCTGACCAATGCGCGCCAGCGCCGGGTGATGATGGAGGCGTTGGCCGATGCGGCGGCGGAGTTCCTGGCCGCGCCGACGACGCTCGCCGACGCCCGATGAGCGGACGGTTTGCGCGGTCTCGGTTTGAGGCGCCGCGCGGGCTTGCCAAACGGCGCCCCGCGAGGGCGTATCGCCATATTCGCGCCGCAGGGACATGAGACCCGCGACGCCGGAGACGACGTTCGATGCTGAGGAAAGTTCTGATCGGGGTGGCCGCGGCCGCCGCGGTGCTGGCCCTGGCGCTGGTCGGGTTCATCGGCTTCGCCGTCCAGGGCCTGCCCAACTACGAAGAGCTCGCCAAGTACGAGCCGCCCGTGACGACGCGGGTCTATGCCGGCGACGGCTCGCTGATCGCGGAGTTCGCCCGCGAGCAGCGCGTCTTCGTGCCCATCGAGGCGATCCCGGACCGCGTGAAGAACGCCTTCCTCAGCGCCGAGGACAAGGGCTTCTACGAGCATGGCGGCATCGACCTGCAGGGCCTCGCCCGCGCCACCGCCGTGAACATCCTCTCGATCTTCACCGGCGACCGCATGCAGGGCGCCTCGACGATCACGCAGCAGGTCGCCAAGAACATGCTGCTGACGAGCGACCGCACCATCACCCGCAAGGTGAAAGAGGCGTTCCTCGCGCAGCGCATCGAGAAGGCGTTCACGAAGGACCGCATTCTCGAGCTCTATCTGAACGAGATCTATCTCGGGCAGCGCGCCTATGGCGTCGCCGCCGCGGCGCTCAACTATTTCAACAAGCCGCTCGACGAACTGACGATCGCGCAGGCCGCCTATCTCGGCGCGTTGCCGAAAGGCCCCGCCAACTACAACCCGGTCCGCAACAAGGAGCGGGCGATCACGCGCCGAAACTGGGTCATCGACCGCATGGCCGAGAACGGCTTCATCACGCCGGAAGAGGCCGAAGCGGCGAAGAAGGAAGACCTCGTCGTCACCGACCGTCTGCAAGGCGCGCAGTTCGTCGTGTCGGCGCACTTCGTCGAGGAACTGCGCCGCTCGATCGCCGCGCAGTACGGCGAAAAGAAGCTCTATGACGATGGCCTCTCGATCCGCTCGACGCTCGACCCGCGCCTGCAGGTGGCGGCGGCGCGCGCGTTGCGCATCGGCCTCGACCAGTACGACCGCCGCCACGGCTGGCGCGGCCCGATCGACCGCTTCGACCTCGACGGCGACGTGCTCGCCGCCTTGACCCAGATCGGTCCCAAAGCGGGCGCCGACGCCCCCGCAAGCTTCTCTGCGCTCGACAAGGAGTTCGGGAAGCGGATGGAGAAGATCGCCGAGCCGCCGGGCGCGAGCGGCTGGGAAAAAGGCGTCGTCATCGCGGTGGCGCCGAAGAAGGTCTCGGTCGTCTATCAGATCGACGCCACTTCGATCGCGCGCGGCGCGCTCAAGCGGGCCGACCTCGCGCCCGAAGATCTCGACTGGGTGGCGCAGGGCGCCAAGCGCGACAAGAAGCGCGCGCTCGCCGTCGGCACGATCATCTACGTGCAGGAAATGAAGACCGGCAAACTGGCGCTGCGCCAGGTGCCCGACGTCGAAGGCGCGATCCTCGCCATGGATGCGCAAACCGGTCGGGTGCTCGCCATGGTCGGCGGCTATTCGTTCGATCAGAGCCAGTACAACCGCGCCACGCAGGCGCGCCGTCAGCCGGGCTCGGCCTTCAAGTCGTTCGTCTACGCCGCCGCGCTCGACTATGGCCTCACGCCGGCGACGCTCGTCGAGGACGCGCCGTTCGCGCTCAAGCAGGCCGACGGCACGATGTGGACGCCGGAGAACTATACGAAGGAGTTCTTCGGCGCGACGACGCTGCGCCAGGGCCTCGAGAAATCGCGCAACCTGATGACGATCCGTCTCGCCTACGAGATGGGGATGGACCGCGTGTTCAAGTATGGCCGCGATCTCGACGTCTACGCGCCGGACAGCCTGCCCAAGTGCGACACGGCGGAAGCCTGCTCGGGCTTCCTGTCCTATGCGCTCGGCGCCGGTGAAACGACGCTGATGCGCATGGTCAAGGGCTACGCGACGTTCGTGAACGGCGGCAAGCGCGTCGAGCCGACCTTCATCGACCGGATCCAGGATCGCACCGGCAAGACCGTCTACAAGCACGATCAGCGCGCCTGCCCGACGTGCAATGGCCCCTGGGCCGGCGGCGCGCCGCCGGAGCTGCCCGACAACCGCGCACAGATCCTCGATCCGATCACGGCCTATCAGATCACCTCGATGCTCGAAGGCGTCGTCGATCGCGGCACCGGCACCGTCATCAAGACGGTCGGCAAGCCGCTCGCCGGCAAGACGGGCACCACGAACGACTACAAGGACGCGTGGTTCGTGGGCTTCTCCTCGGCCTCGCAACCCGACGGCACGGTGAAGAACCGCGATCCGCTGCCCGATCTCGTGGTCGGCGTGTGGGTGGGCTTCGACAAGCCGAAATCGATGGGCGAGGGCGAGTCCGGCGGTCGTCTCGCCGCGCCGATCTTCCGCGACTTCATGGCCGAAGCGCTCGATGGGATCGCGCCCACGCCGTTCCGCCGTCCGTCCGGCGTGCGCATCGTGCGCGTCGACGCCAACACGGGCCTGCTGCCCGGCCCGGAAACGACGTCGATCATCGAAGAGGCGTTCCGCCCCGACACCGAACCGGTGCGCGATGGCGCCGCGCCGTTCGTGTTCGGCCAAGGCTCGTCGATGAACCCGAACGGGCTCGGCGATCTCGCAGGGCTCATCACGTCCGACGACAGCGGCATGGCGCCGCCCGTGCCGGGCCAGCCGGGGACGACGCCGGCGACCGGCCCGGCGCGGCCGCCCGTCCAGCAGGGCGCCGACGGCATCTACTGAGCAAACTCGCGTCCGCCGATTGGCGGGCGGGGCGCGCCGGCCTAGGGTTGTCGCCTTCGGGGAGCGCGCCAGGCACTGCGCGCGGTGGTTCAGTCCTCATCCGGGTGAACCACCGCCGCCGCCTGTGTCGCCTGATCCCCCGACGGGGAGGACACCATGGCCAAGAAAAAGCGCGGCGCCGGACAGACGGCGCTCGTCACCGGCGCGTCGGCAGGAATCGGCATCGACCTTGCCGAATGTTTCGCGAAGGACGGCTACGACTTGGTGCTTGCCGCGCGCACGGCGCCGGCGCTCGAGGAGGTTGCCCAACGCCTCGCGTCGACCTATGGCGTGAAGGCGACGGCGATCGCCGTCGATCTCGGCGCCATCGGCGGCGGCGCGAAGCTCGCCGCCGAGATCGCCGCGCGCGGGATCACGATCGACGTGCTCGTCAACAATGCCGGGTTCGGACATGCGGGCGCCTTCGCCGCGGAACCGGCCGAACCGCAGCTCGGCATGATCGATCTCAACGTCCGTGCGCTGACGGAGCTCACGCACATCTACTGGAAGGACATGCTCGCACGCGGCCGCGGCGGCGTGCTCAACGTGGCCTCCACCGCGGCGTTCCAGCCCGGCCCGATGATGGCGGTGTACTACGCGTCGAAGGCGTTCGTGCTGTCGTTCTCGGAAGCGCTCTGGGAAGAGGCGCGCGGCACGGGCGTGAAGGTGAGCTGCCTGTGCCCCGGCCCGACGGCGTCGAAGTTCCGCGAGCGCGCGGGCACCGGGCGCACGCGGCTCGGGAAGAGCAGCAAGGTGATGGCGTCCGCGCCCGTCGCGCGCATGGCCTACACGGCGTTCCGCAACAACACGCGCGTCGTCGTCACGGGCGCGACCAACAAGGCCACGATCGCGGCGGCGCGGATGCTGCCGCGCGGCCAGGTGCTGAAGATCGTGCGGGGGATGATGGAGCCGGCGTGAGGCGGTGCGATCGCCGGCCGTTTCAAATCTTCCCCCGCCTGCGGGGGAAGTGGCCCGCAGGGCCGATGGGGGGCGTCGTGATGAGCCGCCACGCCCCCCTCAGGCGCTTCGCGCCAGCTCCCCCGCAAGCGAGGGAGCACCGGCGTCTCGCTCACCGACGTTGCGCGCCCCCCGCGCCCTTGCGCCGGGGGCCGCGATGCGCCATCTCGAACGCCAATCCCAGCACTCGCATCCCGGAGTTCCCCATGCGCCCCGACATTGCCGCGCTCGCCGACAGCATCGAGACGTCGGTCTCCCTGTTGCGGAGGCGTCTTTGACTGGGATCGCGCCATCGTTCGTCTGGACGAGCTGAACGCCCGCGCCGAAGACCCTTCGCTTTGGAATGACCCCGAGGCGGCGCAGAAAATGATGCGCGAGCGCAACAAGCTCGCTGCGTCGGTCGACGCCATCCAGGCGCTCGAGACCGATCTGAAAGACACGCTCGAGCTCGCCGAACTCGCGGAAATGGACGGCGACGAAAGCCTGCTCGGCGAAGCGCGCAAGGCGCTCGAATCCGCGCGCGACCGCGCCGCCAAAGCCGAGCTCGCGGCGCTGCTCTCCGGCGAGGCCGACGGCAACGACTGCTACGTGGAAATCAATTCCGGCGCCGGCGGCACGGAGAGCCAGGACTGGGCCTCGATGCTGCTGCGCATGTATGCGCGCTGGGCCAATGCGCACGACATGCGCGTGGAGGAGCTGGAGCACCAGGACGGCGACACCGCGGGGATCAAGTCCGCGACGCTGCTGATCAAGGGCGAGAACGCCTATGGCTGGCTCAAGACGGAAGCGGGCGTGCATCGCCTCGTGCGCATCAGCCCGTTCGATTCCAACGCGCGCCGCCACACGAGCTTCGCGAGCGTCTGGGTCTATCCGGTGATCGACGATACGATCGAGATCGAGATCAACGAAAAGGACTGCCGCGTCGACACGTTTCGCGCCTCCGGCGCCGGCGGTCAGCACGTCAACAAGACGGACAGCGCGATCCGCATCACGCACATCCCGACGGGCATCGTCGTCGCCTGCCAGGCGGAACGCTCGCAGCACAAGAACCGCGCAACCGCCTGGAACATGCTGCGCGCGCGCCTCTACGAGCTCGAGCTGCAAAAGCGCGAAGCCGCGGCCAAGGCGCTCGAAAGCACGAAGACGGAAATCGGCTGGGGCCGGCAGATCCGCTCCTACGTGCTGCAGCCGTATCAGATGGTCAAAGACCTGCGCACGGGCGTCGAAACCAGCGACACCGGCGGTGTGCTCGACGGCGATCTCGACGCCTTCATGGCCGCCTCGCTCGCTGCGCGCGTCAACGGCACGGATGCGGCCGTCGAGGACATCGACTGAGCTTGGTGTGACGGCGGGCCCGACGTGCACGGCTTCACGTCGCCGTGAGTTGCCGCCGCACGCGCCGGCGCGCACAGCGGCGGCATGCGCCTCCTCGTTGCACTCGCCCCCGTTCTCGCTTTCGCTGCGTTCGCCGTCGCTGCGGCCGCGCGCGCCGAGGCCCCCCGGTTCGTCGACGTGTCCGAACGGGCGCCGCCGAAAGAGGGGCGGGGCCATTCGATGGCCGCCGTCGCCGTCGACATCGACCGCGACGGCGATCTCGATCTCGTCGTCGCCATGGAGTTCGGCGCGAACCGGCTTCTGCTGAACGACGGATCCGGACGATTCACCGACGCCAGCGATCGCCTCCCGCGCGCGGCGCGCGACAGCGAAGACCTCGACGTCGTCGATCTCGACGGCGACGGCGATCTCGACATTGCGGTGGCCAACGAGGACGACCTGAAGCCGGAGCTTTATCTCAATGACGGGCGCGGGCAGTTCCGCGACGCCAGCGAGCGCCTGCGCGTGCGTGTGAAGGCCAATGCGCTCCTCGTTCGGGATCTCGACGGCGACGGGCGGCTCGATCTCTTTTTCGGCGGCGACAAGGTCTCCGCGCTGCTGATGGGCCGCGGGCGCGGCCGCTTCGCCGATGAAAGCTTCGCGCGGCTGCCCGAGCGCTACGGCGCGAACCAGGACGTGGCGGCCGGCGATCTCGACGGCGACGGCGATCTCGATCTCGTGCTGGCCAACGAGGACGCAAACCAGATCTATCTCAACGACGGTAACGGGCGCTTCGCGCTGGCGCCGGCCGCGGCGCTGCCGCGCGCCGCGCGTCCGGAGGAAAGCCGCGACGCGGAGTTGTTCGACGTCGACGCCGACGGCGACCTCGATCTGTTCTTCGCCAATGTCCGTCTCTGGAATCCCAATGCGGTGGCGCAGAGCCGGCTGCTTCTCAACGACGGCAAGGGCGTGTTCGCGGACGCCACGGCGCAATGGCTGCCCGCGCGCGAGGAGAGCGTCGTGAGCGCGACGCCCGTCGATCTCGACGGCGATGGCCGGCGCGATCTGCTGCTTGGAACCCTCGCGGTCGAGCCGGGCCGCATCGGACCCGGTCCCGTTCGCGCTTTGCGCAACACCGGCGCTGCGTTCGAGGACGTCACGGCGCAGTGGCTGCCCAAGGACCTCGTCGCCGCCGGCTTCGACATCGTGCCGGCGGATTTCGACGGCGACGGCGTCCTCGATCTCTTCGTCGCAAGCCGGGGCGGCCCGGATCGGCTGCTGCGCGGAACGCCGCGCTGATCGGCGCGGCGCTCAGCCTTTGCAGGGTTTGATCGCGCCCGGCTCCGGGCGCGGCGCGGTCGGCGCGAACAGCGCGAGATAGCCGGTCTCGGGGCCGAGGTCGTGGAAGGCGATCTGGCGGTAGCCGACGGCCGCGAACTCGCAGCGCAACAGCGCCGGCGGCGCGCCGTGAAACCGCGTCGGCCGGTCGCGCTCGGCGACGGCGACGATCCCGCCAGGCTTTAGCGCATCGCGCAACCGCCAGAGCAGGGCGTAGGGCTGTTCGATCTCGTGGTACATGCGGACCATCACGGCGACGTCGACCGATGCGGCCGGCAGGCGCGCATCGTCCGGCGCGCCGAGCACGAACTGCACGTTGTCGAGCCCGGCCGCCGCCACACGGCGCTTCAATCCGTCGAGATAGGACGGCACCACGTCGACCGCGATCACGCGCCCGCCGGGCGCAAGCCTCGGCGCCAATCGGACGGTGAGATAGCCGTCGCCCGCGCCGATGTCGGCGATGGTTTTGCCCGGCCCGGCCCCGATGAGCTGGGCGATCCGCTCAGCCTCCCGCACGGCGTCGCGCTCGGGCTCCGGATTGGAGTGGCTCGCGACGATCGCGGCGACGGGCCGGTCCGGCGCGGGGAACTCGGACGCGGCGCCCGGCGCGGCCGGCGCGCAGGCGGCGAGGGCGGCGAAGAGGAGCACGGCGGGCAAGCGAAAGCACGGCATGCCGTGGATATAGGGCCAGAGGGGCAAGTGTCGCGTAGGGGGCGTGGGGCGGAGCCCATCATCCGGCCCATGCGGTCGCCTTCTCCCAAAAGGGAGGTCCCTGCGACAGGCCGCGTGGGGCGCGAGTCCCCTCCCCAGCGGGGAGGTCGGGGTGGGGAGCGTGTGCGCCGGCGCTGAAACGGCGAGAGACTACCTCGACGCAGCTCCCGTCTCCCCCTCCCAACCCTCCCCCGCTGGGGGAGGGATTCCACCGGAACCGGATTTCGCGGGGGCTCACGAGGGGAGATGGGCGACTGCGACCACCTTCTTCCCTCTTGGTGTCGAGCATGAGCAAGCGATCGGGAGGATCGATCGCGGGCGAGACGGATGAGGGGGGAGCCACCGCCAAAAAAATGGCCGGCCCGAGAGGGGCCGGCCAGTCGTTACGCTTGCGAAACCAAACTTGGACCGAAGTCCGAAACCTTGACGGCGACGGGCCGTCCAAACTTTGCCTCAGGGCGCGCTGGTGAGCACCACGCCGCCCATCAGGCGATCCTCGGCCGCCTCGAGCGGAGGCGGGGCCAGTTGGCCGGCCGCGGCGATGCCGGACTGCTCGGTCTTGAGCGGGTCCTGCACGTAGCGGCATTGGCCTTCGAACACGGCGCCCATCTCAACAGACAATTGTTGATGAGTGATGTCGCCCATCACATGTGCGGTGCGCGCGAGCGTGACTTTCCGCGCGCGGATCGAGCCTTCGACGCGTCCATTGACGGTGACGCTCTCCGAAACGAGATCGCCCTTCACGAACCCGGTGTCGCCGATCGTCAGCGCGCCGCCACGGACATTGCCGTCGATCTCGCCATCGACCTGGATTTCCGCGCCCTCGGCGATGATCGCGCCTTGGATCTTCACGCCATTCGCGATGATCGACGTCATGATGCGCGATGGGGTGACGCGCTTTGGCGTCGGGTCCGGCATCGCCGGCATGTCGGGCGCCTTACCCTTGTTCGTGAACATATCGTCCTGCCCTCAGGAAATTGACGGGATCGTAGACCTTCCCACGGAACCACACCTCGTAATGGAGGTGCGTGCCCGTGGACCGCCCGGTCGAACCCATCGAGCCCACCCGTTGCCCAATCGCCACCCGCTCGCCCCGGCTCACCTGAATATCGCGCAGGTGGCCATAACGAGTCTTGAATCCATGGCCATGATCGATCTCGACCGTGTAGCCATAACCGCTTTTCACGCCCGCGAACGACACCGTCCCGGGGGACGTCGCCACCACGGGGGCGCGCTCGAACGCGGCGAGGTCGAGGCCCTGGTGGAAACGCGGCCGCCCGTCGAACGGGTCGACGCGGGGGCCGAAGCCCGACGTCTCGCGATTTTCCACCGCAACCGGGATGGCCAGCGGCGTCGAGCCCGCGACCTGCTCGAGGCGGCGCGTCTCGGCGACGCGCGCCGCAACCTGCTGAACACGCTTGGCGAAACCCGGATCCGCGGCGGCTTCGTCGCCCAGAAGGGCGTTGACGTCGATGTCGACCGCCGGGCCGCCCTGGCCGTTCTGGTCGTCTTCGCTGAGGAGGCGGGTGAACCCGACGCCCGTCATGCGCAGGACGCCGCGGATTTCCTCCGCGCGGCCGACGGCTGACTCTTCCGCCTCGGCCAGGAAGGCGTTCTGCTCGGCCTTCAGGCGATCGATACGGGTTTTGAAGCTGACGTTCTGGACCTGATACTCAGACGTCTCCATGGCCAGCTGGTCGCGGCTCTGACGGGGATCGGCCTCTTCGATCGAGGCCTGCATCAGGAGCTTCGCGCCGTCCCGCTCGACGGGGCGGGTGGAGGCCGTGAACGTGGAGCCGCCGGCGTAGTTCAGCAGCATCTTCAGGGTTTCGTGGCGCCGCTCGAACTCCGAGGTGGCGCGCTCGAAGGCCTGCGTGCGCTCCTGGAGCTGGGCTTCCGCCGCCGCCTCGCGGGCGCGGCTTTCTCGCAGCCAGCGCTGATACTTCTGCTCGAGGCGATCGATCTCTTCGTTTTGCGCCGAAAGAATCTGGCCCCGCATCAAGACGTTGACGGAGGCGTAGGCGCACCAGCCGGCGATACCGACGGCGCCCAACGCAAGAAGGACCTGCTTGGACGGAGACAGCGACACATAGCGGACCGTACCGCCGCTGCGATGGTAAATTTGACGCTCAGGAAAGGCTCTCTCGAAGAGAGTCCGAGCGCGCGTTCCGAACTGGCTCATGGTCCCAACGCCCGCCTTCGTTAACGCCAACCTCACGGGCCTGTCTGGCCCGCCCCGCTCCCAGGGGTCATTCCTACCTGAACCGACATTCATTGCAATGCCCAATGGCGCCCAAAGCCCTTAATTTTTGTCATCTTGGGCGCCTGTTCGCGGTAATCTCCGTAAACATTGAAGGCCAAGGGGCGCAATGGATTCAGGCGGCCGTCAAGACTTCCTCAAAAAGTTAACGACGGCGTCGACGTGGCCGGGGATTTTAACCTTTCTCCAGACGGCTTTGATCCTGCCATCCGGGCCGATCACGAAGGTTGATCTTTCGACGCCCATGTATTTGCGGCCGTACATGCTTTTCTCCACCCAGACGCCATAAGCTTCGGCGATGGCGCCGCTTTCGTCCGGCGCCAAAGGGATAGTCAGGCCGTGCTTCGCAACGAAGCGGTCATGGCTTTTCATCCCGTCGCGGGAGACGCCGACGACGATCGCGCCCAGTTCTTCGAAATCTTTAACTCGTGAACTGAAGTCGATCGCTTCCTGCGTACACCCGGCGGTATCGTCTTTCGGGTAGAAGTAGAGCACCACGGTCTTGCCGCGTTGTTGGGCCAGATCGATGGTCCCACCCCCCGTGAGCGGAGCGGAGAAGGTGGGGGCAAGGGAGCCGGGTTCGAGCGTCGTGGTCATCGAAGTCCTCATTTGCAGCGCCGTCGGGCCGGCGCGAGCGCCCGGAGCCGATTGCGCGGCGCGTCGGATGCGCCGAGTATCCGCGCCGATGGTGGGGCTTAATCGGACGGCGTCGAGGGTCGTGCGCGCATGATTCGCCGCTCCAGTCTTCTGGTCCTGGAAATCGTCCTCGCCCTCGCCGCCGCGGCCATGATTGCGGTCGGCGCGCTGAGTTGGCGTCTGGCGTCCGGGCCGATCCCGCTGCCCAGCCTCGAAAAATACGTGGAGGGCGCGCTCGCCGAGGCGCGCGATGGTCGCCCTGTCCATCTGGAGGATGTCGAGCTCGCCTGGTCGCCACAGCGCCGGGGGCTGGAGGTGCGCGCGCGCAACGTCCAGGCGCTCGACAAGGCCGGTCGGGTCCTCTCGCGCAGCGACGAGGTCGCGCTCGGCGTCAGCATTCCGCGCCTGCTTCTGGGGCGGGTCGCGCTCGAGCGCGCCACGTTCCGCGGCGGCGAGGCGAGCCTCGTGATCGCCAAGGACGGCTCCGCCGCCATCGCCTTCGGCCCGCCGGGGTCCACGCCCGACATCGTCCTGCCGGCGCCGCCGGACAACGAAACCATGACTGCGCGCGTGAACCGCATGCTCGACGGCATGGCGGCGACGTTCCGTCCGCTCGGGGCCGGGGGCGCGCTGCGCGGCCTTCGGGTCGAGCGCATGCACGTCGCGGTGATCGACGAGAAGACCGGCGCGCAGTGGATCGCACGCAACGCCGCGTTCGAGTTGACGCGCGAAAAGAACGTGCTGCGCGCCCGCGCCGACGTGCCGCTCGAGGGCGCGCGCGGCCCCACGCCGCTGGAGCTCGCCATCACCGCCGACGCCGCCTTCCAGACGGCCGCCGTCGAACTGAAGATCAAGGGCGCCCCCATGCCCGCGCTGGCGCCGAGCCTTCCCGCGCTCGCGGCGGTCAATGCGCCCGTCACCGCCGCCATCTCCGCGAGCCTCGATCGCACGCGCGGCGTCGACCGTTTCGACGGCGACGTCGCGATCGGCCGCGGCGCCGTGGATTTTCCGGGCGGGAAGGCGCCGATCGACGGCGGCCGGTTCCGCGGCCGCTACGACGTCGCCGACGACGCGCTCGTGATCGAGGAGGCGGCGCTTGCCGGATCGCGCACGCGCGTGAAGGGCGTGGGGCGGATCGAGCGCGCCTCGACGCTGATGCGGGCCGGCGCCGAGGCCGACGCGACCTTCGAACTCGACTTCAAGAGCGTCGATCTCGACATGCCGGGCGTGCTCGCCGCGCCGATCGCGCTCACCGACGTGCGGGCCCGCGGCGTCGCTTCGCGCAGTCAGGCCGAAATCTCGATCGCCGATGCGCGCTTCGCAGTCGACGGCGCGACCGTGCACGGCGCCGGCAAACTCTATTGGCGCGCCGGGAAAGACGGGCGCTGGCGTCCGGGCGTGCGCGCCGAAGGCGGAATCGATGGCGTGATCGGCCCGCGCTCCGTGCTGAAGCTCTGGCCCGTGCAGCTGGCCGACGGCGCGCGCTCGTATCTCGATGATGCGCTGCGCGGCGGCGCGCTGACCGGCGTCACCATCAAGGCCGACGTCACCCCGGAGATGGTCGATAAGGGCGAGGTGCCGAACACGGCGCTCGATCTGAATTTCCGCTTTACCGAGGCCGACGTCGAATATGTCGACGGCATGACGCCGATCACGCTCGGCAGGGGAACGGCGCGCCTTCAGGGCAATGCGTTCACGTTGCAGCTCGACTCCGGCCGCATCGGCGCGCTCGCGGTCAGCCGCGGCCGTATCGAGATGCCGCGCCTCAATCCGAAAGGCGCGCTGGCCACATTCGCGGGCCGCGTCGACGGCGAGACGAAAGCCGTCGTCGATCTGCTGCGGCAGGCGCCGATCGGGTTGGACGAGGTGCTGCCCGTCGATCCCGCGACGATCGTCGGCGTCGGCGGGGCGGATTTCGCGATCCGTCGGCCGATGCTCTCCAACGTTCCGGCGAAGGACTATCGCTTCACCGTCGATGCGCGCTTTGACGGCGTGGGCGGCGTGCTCAAGCAGGCCGGCGTCGCGCTGTCGGACTGGAAGATGCGCGTCAGCGGCGACGAGCGCGCGCTCACCTTCGCAGGCCCGCTCGCCGTCGGCGCCTCGCGCGCGGACGTGACGTGGACGCAGGCGCTTACGGGCGGACCGACGTCGTCGCGATATGCGATCGCCGGCCAGTTCCAGACCGCTGATCTCGAGCGTCTCGGTTATCCTGTCGAGCTCTTTGCGCGCGGGCCGGTTGCGGTTTCGGTGCGGGGCGTCGGCGCCGGCGCCGACGTGCAGACGGCCACGATCTCGGCTGATCTGACGAACGCGCTCGCCTATCTGCCCTCGAACTTCTGGCGCAAGGCGCCAGGCAAGGCGGCGAACGTGAAGTTCGACGTGGCGCGTCTTTCGGACGATTTCATCGCGCTCAACGGCGTGCAGGCGCGCGCCGACGGGCTCGATCTTGCGGGCTCGGCGAAGCTGCGCCGCGCGGACGGGGCGGTCACTGAAGCGCGCGTCGAACGCGCGATGATCGACGGGCGTGCGGCGGGAACCGCGACGCTGCGTCTGCGCCCCGATGGTGTCGCCGCGATTTCGGCGGAAGGCGCGCTTTTCAACATCAGCCCCTTCATCACCCCGCCGCCGGCCGATGATCCCAAGGTCGCGGCGCTGCCTGCGCCCGCGCCGCGGCGCGAAAAGCCGTTCCCGATGGACGTGTCGATGCGCGTGCAGAAGCTCGCGTTCAACGCTGACGCGGCCGTCACCGGCGGGCGTTTGTCGATGACGACAGACGGCACGGCGCTCACGCGTCTCGCGATCGACGGCGCTGATCCGGGCGGCAAGCCGGTGACGCTCTCGATCACGCCGCGCCCGGGCGCGGCTACGGGCAAGATCACCTTCCGCGCCGAGGATGCGGGCTTCGCCTGGAAGGCCGTGACCGGGCAGGCGAACGTGCGGGGCGGCTCGGCCCAGGCCGATGGCCTCTGGACGCCGGGCGCGCCGGGCACGGCCAAGCTCACGCTGCTGATGACGGACTTCCAGCTCGTCGACATGCCGGTGATGGCGCGCTTGCTGTCGTCGGTCGGGTCGCTGCAGGGCCTTGCGGCGACGATGAACGGCGAGGGGATCGCGTTCAGCTCCCTGGAGGCGCCGCTGACCTTCGAGAATGGCCGCGTGACGCTGGGCGAGTGCCGCATGGCGGGCCCCTCGCTCGGGCTGACCGCGAAAGGCCGCATCGATCTGGAAACCGGCGCGCTGGCGATCGACGGCGTCGTTGTGCCGTCCTATGGCCTCAACTCGATGCTGTCCGGCGTGCCGGTGCTCGGCAGCCTTTTGACGTCGCGCCGCGGCGAGGGCGTCGTCGGCATCACCTATTCGGTGAAGGGGCCGGCGGAATCCGCACGCGTTGGCGTCAACCCGCTCTCGGCGCTGACGCCGGGCATTCTGCGCCGCATCTTCGAGCCGGTTCCGCGCGCCGCGCCGCCGGCGACGCCCGCGACGCCGCCGCCCGCCAAAGAAGGCTGACGCCGAAGCCGCGCCGCGTCAGGCCGGCGGCTTCAGCCCGCGATAGAGATACGCCGAAAGCGCGGCTTCGCAGGACGAATAGGCAATCAGGTTAATCAGCGCGCTGAAATACGCTAGGGCGAGGGCCGCAGCACCTTTCGCGCCAGTATCCTCAATAGGTTCGATTAAGCCGGCGGCGGCGAATGCTCCAACGTTGACGGCGATGAAAATCGGCCCAAGCAGGAGGAGTCGTGTCGCGCTAATCCGAAGCAGATTGCCTTGCGTCCACCGCCAAGTCTCGAACGTAGCCACGCGGTCTTCGGCGATGCTTGCGGGCGCACATAGGTACAGGCGTGAAGTCAGAAACAGCCACACGAGGCCGAATCCGCCGAGAAGCAGTATGAAGGGCGTCGGGTTCTTCGCCAGCGCGTCTTGGACCACCTTTTGAACCTCGGCAACGTCGCCGCGACCGCTCTCTATTTGGTCGGCATAGGGGCCGAGCGCTTGCACCATCATGACCGAAGCTGGGATGGCCAAGACGAAGAACACAATACCCAGAAAGAAGGAGATCACGCTCATAGCGCCAACGAGCTTTATCGTCCGGCGGAGCACGTTGGCGTTCACGTGTGCCGCACCTTCAAGGTTGGCGTACAAAGCGGGGCCGAAGAACAGCGCGAGAGCTAGGCCGTTCAGGATATGGGCGAGAAATTGGCCGCCAACATCGGCCGACTTCACTGCTTGTCCGAGTTGAACCGAAGACGCCAGCAGTACCAAAGCGGACGCAAGAGCGGCCGGAACAAGCGCAGAGGCATGCCGGCCAGTGGCGCGCAAGCTAGCCAGTACACTTTCAAAGATCGGCACTTTTCCCGGCGGAACGCTCACGACCACGTCTCCTCTGTTCGGCCCATCCCTAGGCCGCGCCGCTGTGGTCGGCAAATGCCAACCGTCTCCGCGCCCTTGCGGCACGTTGCACGCCGCCCCGGACGCGCCTAGACGCCCCAGGTGCAAAATCCCGTGAAGCCTTTCGCGCCGCGCGACGTCGCGGCGCTGGTCCTGATCGCCGTCATCTGGGGCATCAACAATCTGGCGGCGAAATACGCCGTCGAGCACGTGCCGCCGCTGCTCGTGGCGGCGATCCGGTTCGCCGTGGTCAGTGCGGCGCTCGTCGTTTTCCTGAAGCCGGTGGCGAACTGGCGGGCGCTGGCGGTGATCGCGATCCTGTCCGGGCCGCTGCATTTCGGCATCCAGTTTGCCGGCCTCGCGCTGGCGCACGACCTGACGCCGATGGTCATCGCCATGCAGCTCTGGATTCCGTGTTCGGCCCTGTTCGCCGCCCTGTGGTTGAAGGAGCGCATCGGCTGGCGGCGGGGGGCGGGGATCGCCTTCGCGTTCGCCGGGGTGGCCGCCCTGGCGTTCGACGACAGCGTGCTGCGTCAGATCGGGCCGCTCGCCATGGTCGGCCTCGCCGCCGCCCTTTACGGGGCGGCCGCCGTCCTCGTCCGCCGGGCGGGGACCATCCACCCCTTGACGTTCCAGGCCTGGATCGCCGCCGCCACGTGGCCGACGCTGTTTCCCGCCTCCCTGGCGCTCGAGCCGGACGGGTTCGCCCGCGCTGCGGCTGCGCCGTGGACGGTGTGGGCGGCGATCGCCTTCGGCGCGCTGTTCTCGAGCGTGGTCGCCAACGCGCTGCTGTTCCGCATGGTCCAGAAGTACGAGGTTTCGCGCACGACGCCGTTCCTGTTCCTTTCGCCGGTGGTGGCGATCGGGCTCGGGGTGGTGATCCTGCACGACCCGATCACGCCCCAGATCGTCCTGGGGGCGGGGTTGACCATCGCGGGCGTCGCCCTGGCCGCCTTGGCCGAACGGCGGTTCGCCCGCTGACCGGCCGCCCAGTCCGGCGCGGGGGCGGCCGGGCGCGCCCGCCCGTGGCGTTCGCGGGCGCCACATGTTAGCTCCTCCGGACGTTCAACCTCGAATCGAAGCGCCGTGACCGAACCCGTCGACGAAAACGATCCGCCCGCCGGCGGCCAAGAACCCGGCGCCTCCGGCGCCGTCCGGGGTGTCGCGCCCATGGCCATCGAGGACGAGCTCAAGCGCTCCTATCTCGACTACGCGATGAGCGTGATCGTCTCGCGCGCGCTGCCCGACGCGCGCGACGGCCTGAAACCCGTGCACCGCCGGATCCTGTTCGGCATGGACGAAGCCGGCAACACGCCGGACAAGTCGTATCGGAAAAGCGCCAACACCGTCGGCGAGGTGATGGGTCGCTACCACCCGCACGGCGACAGCGCGATCTACGACTCCCTCGTGCGCATGGCGCAGGACTTCTCGATGGGCCTGCCGCTCATCGACGGGCAGGGCAATTTCGGCTCGATCGACGGCGATCCGCCGGCGGCGATGCGCTACACCGAAAGCCGTCTGGCCAAGGCCGCGACGTTTCTGCTCGCCGACATCGACGAGGACACCGTCAATTTCCAAGAGAACTATGACGGCTCGCGGCGCGAGCCCGTGGTTCTTCCGGCGCGCTTCCCGAACCTGCTCGTCAACGGCGCCGGCGGCATCGCCGTCGGCATGGCGACGAACATCCCGCCGCACAACCTCTCCGAGGTGATCGACGCCACGATCGCGGTGATGGACAACCCCGACGTCTCCGACGCCGACCTGCTCGACATCATTCCGGGCCCGGACTTTCCGACCGGCGGCGAGATTCTCGGCCGGACCGCCGCGCGCATGGCGCTGCTGACGGGGCGCGGCTCCGTCGTCATCCGCGCGAAGCACTCGATCGAGACAATCAAGGGCCGCGAGGCGCTCGTGTTCACCGAGGTGCCGTATCAGGTGAACAAGTCCTCGATCGTGGACCGTATCGGCGAACTGGTGCGTGAAAAGAAGATCGAGGGCGTCTCGGACCTGCGCGACGAGAGCAACCGCCTCGGCATCCGCATCGTCATCGAGCTCAAGCGCGACGCCGTGCCGGACGTGGTGCTGAACCAGGTGTTCCGCTTCACGCAGATGCAGACGTCGTTCGGCGTGAACATGCTCGCGCTCAATGGCGGGCGCCCAGAGCAGATGGGCCTGCGCGCGCTGCTCAACGCGTTCCTGTCGTTCCGCGAAACGGTGGTCACGCGGCGCACGAAGTTCCGGCTGGCCAAGGCGCGCCGGCGCGGCCACGAGACCGTCGGCCTCGCCATCGCGATCCCGAACATCGACGAAGTCATCCGCCTCATCCAGCAATCGGAAGGCCGCGACGACGCCAAGACCAAGCTCATGGATCGCGCCTGGCCGGTGGGCGACATGGCGCCGCTGATCGCGCTGATCGCAGATCCGCGCTCCGCGATCGGCGCCGACGGCGCGATCCGGCTTTCGGAAGAACAGGCGCTTGCGATCGTCGATCTGCGCCTGCACCGCCTGTCGCGCCTCGGCCGCGAGGAAATCGCCAAGACCGCCGAGGAGATCGCCCGCGAGATCCAGGAGCTTCTGGACATACTCGGCTCGCGCGAGCGCATCCTGCAGATCATCCGGGCCGAACTGGCCGAGGTGAAAGAGCTGTTCGGCGTGCCGCGCCGCACGGCCTTCTCCGAGGCCGATGGCGACATCGACGACGAAAGCCTCATCCCGCGCGAGGACATGGTCGTCACCGTGACGCACGGCGGCTACGTGAAGCGCACGCCCCTCTCCGAGTACCGCACGCAACGACGCGGCGGGAAGGGCAAGTCGGGCATGGTCACGAAGGACGAGGATTTCGTCACGCGCCTGTTCGTGGCCTCCACGCACGCGCCGATCCTGTTCTTCTCGTCGGCCGGCATGGTCTACAAGTTGAAGGTGTGGCGCCTGCCGCAGGGCGATCCGCGCTCGAAAGGCCGCGCGCTCGTCAACATCCTGCCGCTCGAGCAGGGCGAGACCATCACGTCCGTCATGGCGCTGCCGGAGGACGAGAGCGATTGGGCGCGGCTCGACGTCATGTTCGCCACCCGCTCCGGCGGCGTGCGGCGCAACAAGCTGTCGGACTTCACCCAGGTGAACCGCGCCGGCAAGATCGCGATGAAGCCGGACGAGGGCGATGGGATCGTCGCCGTCGAGATCTGCAGCGAGGACGACGACATCCTGCTGACGACGGCGAACGCCCAGTGCATCCGCTTCCAGGTGACGGACGTGCGGGTGTTCAAGGGCCGCGAAAGCCCCGGCGTGCGCGGCATCGACCTCAAGGACGACGACAACGTCATCGGCATGGCCGTCCTCAAGCACGTGGACGTCACGCCCGCCGAAGCGCGCGAGTATCTGCGTCGCGCCCGCGCCGGCGAGGAGACCGCAGAGACGGACGCCCTCGAGACCGAGGAGGACGCGACCGAAAGCGCCTCCGGCCCGATGGCGTTCGAGCGCCAGATGGAGCTCTCGGCACGCGAGCAGTTCATCCTCACCGTCACGTCCGACGGCCTCGGCAAGCGCGCCTCGTCCTACGAGTACCGCGTCACCGGCCGTGGCGGGAAAGGGCTCATCGCGCATCGCCTTTCGGGCAAGGACGCGCGGATCACGGCCTCTTTCCCGGTGCGGGAGGCCGAGGAGCTTCTGCTGGTTTCCGATCGCGGGCAGCTCATCCGCATGCCCGTCGAGCAGATCCGCATCGCCGGACGGGCGACGCAGGGCGTCATCCTGGTGCGCACGGCCGAGGACGAGCACGTCGTCGCCGCCGAGCGTCTGGAAGACGTGGGCGAGGATACGGGAGGCGCCGCATGACCATGCGCATCGGGCTCTATCCGGGCACCTTCGATCCGGTCACCAACGGCCACCTCGACATCATCGGCCGCGCCGCGAAGCTCGTGGACAAGCTGGTGATCGGCGTCGCCATCAACCGGGACAAGGGGCCGCTGTTCTCGCTGGCCGAGCGGGTGGAGATGGTCGAGACCGAATGCGCGCGGTTCGCGGACAAGATCATCATCGAAGTCCGTCCTTTTGACACATTGCTGATGAAGTTCGCAGAAGAAGCGGGCGCGAGCGTCATCGTGCGCGGCCTGCGTGCGGTTTCGGACTTCGAGTACGAGTTCCAGATGGTCGGCATGAACCAGAAGCTCAATCCGAACATCGAGACCGTGTTCCTGATGGCCGACCCGACCTGTCAGGCCATCGCGTCGCGGCTGGTGAAAGAAATCGCCCGCCTGAAAGGCGACGTCTCGCAATTCGTGCCGGCCGAGGTCGAGCGCCGGCTCAAGACCAAATACGGGTTGCTGTGATGAAAAAGCTTTTCGCCGTCTTCGCTTTCGCCGTGGCGGCGCTGGCCGCGGCGCCGGCGCCCCAGGCGCTCGCCCAGACGCCGGATCCCACGGTCTGGCGCGCGCTGGATCCCGAGAACACTCTTTACATCGACACCGCCTATGGCCGCGTCGTCGTCGAGCTCTATCCGGAGATCGCGCCGCGCCATGTCGAGCAGATCAAGACGCTCGCCGCGCGCAAGTTCTACGATGGGCTGAAGTTCCACCGCGTCATCGACGGCTTCATGGCGCAGGGCGGCGATCCGCGCGGCGACGGCACGGGCGCCTCCGATCTGCCCGACGTCCCCGGCGAGTTCATCTTCCGGCGCGGCATGGACATGCCGTTCATCGAGGCCGCCTTCCAGGGCGGCGCGCGGCTCGGCTTCTACAAGGCGCTGCCGATCGTCAGCCAGCCGGACCAGATGATGGCCATCACCAAGGACGGCAAAGCGAGCGCCTGGGGCCTGCACTGCCCGGGCATCGCCTCGATGGCGCGCGGCGAGGATCCCAACAGCGCCAATTCGCAATTCTTCCTGATGCGCGCCGCCTATCCCTCGCTCGACAAGCGCTACTCCATCTGGGGCCGCGTGATCTGGGGCCAGGATGCGGTGATGAAGCTCGCCGTCGGCGAACCGCCGGCGAAGCCCGATGTGATGACGCAGGTGCGCGTCGCCGCCGATCTGCCCGCCGCCGAACGCGCGCCCATCTATGTGATGCGCGCGGAAAGCCCGGCGTTCCGCAAAGTGATCGACGACACCCGCAAGGCGCGCGGCGCCGATTTCTCGGTCTGCGACGTTCAGGTTCCGGTGCGCGTGACGCGCACTGCCGACGACAACAAGAAGGAGCGTCCCTGGTGGCGAGCGATTCCCCTACTTTGACGATGAAGCTCGAGACGGGCGACGTGATCATCAAGCTGCGCCCGGACCTCGCGCCAGGCCATGTCGAGCGGATCACGACGCTGTCGAACGAAGGCTTCTATGACGGCGTGGTGTTCCACCGCGTCATCGACGGCTTCATGGCGCAGGGCGGCGATCCGTCCGGCACCGGCCGCGGCGGCTCGAAGCTGCCGAACCTGAAGGCCGAGTTCTCGAAGCAGCCGCACGTCCGCGGCGTTTGCTCGATGGCGCGCACGCCGGATCCGAACAGCGCCAACAGCCAGTTCTTCATCTGCCTGGACGACGCCACCTTCCTCGACGGCCAATACACCGTGTGGGGCGAAGTGACGTCCGGCATGGATGCGGTCGATGCGCTTCCCAAAGGCGAGCCGCCGCGCACGCCGGGCAAGATCGTCTCGATGCGGGTGGCGTAAGCGCCATGCGCGCGGCGCTCGCCGCCGAGTTCGATGCAGTTGCGGCCGCGTCGGGATTACCCGGCGCGGCCTTTCTGCGCGAGGCGCTGCTCGACGCGCACGCCGAACCGCACCGCGCCTATCACGGTCTCGCGCACGTCCGCTTCCTGCTGGTGGAGATCACGCGGCGCCGGGCTTTGATCGCCGAGCCGCCTCTGCTGATCTTCGCGGCCTGGATGCACGATGCGGTCTACGTGCCGTTCGCCAAGGACAACGAGGCCCGAAGCGCGGCCTGGGCCCGCCAGGCGCTCGCGCCGCTCGGCGCGCTTGCCGAGCGTGTCGGCGATCTGATCCTCAAGACCGCCGATCATCACGCGGGCGAGGCGACGCCTGACGAGGCGCTGTTTCTCGACATGGATTTCGCCATCCTCGGCGCGCCGGCGCCGATCTATCGCGGCTATGCCGCCGCCATCCGGCGCGAGTACGCCGCCGCGGAGGCCGGCGCCTATTGCGCCGGGCGCGCCGCCTTTCTCCGCACGGTCCTGGCGCAGCCCCGCATGTTCCGCACCATGGTTTACGAAGCGGAGTTCGCCCGTTCGGCGCGGGCCAATCTCGCCTGGGAGATCGCCGAGCTCGAGGCCGGCCGGATCCCGACGGCCTAGCGAAAAGGCTTGGCGCGGGCGCCTGCGCCCCCTAGATGGCGCGGATGCGCGTCGACGCCTTCGATTTCACCCTGCCGGACGAGCAGATCGCCCTGCGGCCCGCGCGCCCGCGCGATGCGGCGCGCCTGCTGCACGTGCGCCCCGAGGGGCCGTTCGAGGACCGCATCGTGCGCGATCTGCCGACGCTCCTGCGGCCGGGCGACGTGATGGTGTTCAACGACACGCGTGTCATCCACGCCGCGCTCGATGGCTTGCGCCCCGCGCGTGACGCGGGCGGGCAGGACGTTGCGGTCCATCTCAATCTGCACAAGCGCGCCGGCCCCGACGCCTGGCGCGCCTTCGCCAAACCCGGCAAGCGGCTCAAACCCGGCGACACGCTCGTCTTCCGCGCCGGCCTTGCGGCCACGCTCGTGGAGAAAGGCGAGGGCGGGGACGTCCTCGTGCGCTTCGAGGCGAGCGGCGCCGCGCTCGACGCCGCGATCGCGGAAGCCGGCGTCGCGCCGCTGCCGCCCTACATCGCCGATCGCCGCGCCCCTGACGAAGCCGACGACGACGACTACCAGACCGTGTTCGCCGCAAAGGATGGCTCGGTTGCGGCCCCGACCGCGGGCCTGCATTTCACGCCCGCGCTGCTCGACGCGCTCGATGCGCTGGGCGTGGAGCGCCGCTTCGTCACGCTGCACGTGGGCGCGGGCACGTTCCTGCCCGTAAAGACCGACGACGCGAAGGACCACGCGATCCACGAGGAGTGGCGCGAGGTTTCCGAAGATGTCGCCGAGGCGCTGCGCCGCGCGCGCGCGGAAGGCCGCCGCATCATCGCCGTCGGCACCACGGCGCTGCGCACGCTCGAAAGCGCCGTGGACGAAGCCGGCAGGATCCGCGCGGTCGCGGGCGACACCGATCTCTTCATCTTGCCGGGCTTCCGCTTCCACGTGTGCGACGGCCTGTGGACCAATTTCCATCTGCCGCGTTCGACGCTGTTCATGCTGGTGTGCGCCTTCGCCGGCGAGGCGCGGATGAAGGCCGCCTACGCGCACGCGATCGCGCAGGGGTATCGCTTCTATTCGTACGGCGACGCCTCGCTGCTCTGGCGCGGACATGGCTGAGTTTCCTTTCCATCTCGACGGCGTGGACGGCGCGGCGCGCACCGGGCGGCTCGTGACGCCGCGGGGTGTCATCCGGACTCCCGCGTTTATGCCCGTCGGCACCGCCGCGACCGTGAAGGGCCTGCTCGTCGATCAGGTGCGGGAGACGGGCGCCGACATCATCCTCGGCAACACCTATCACCTCATGCTGCGCCCCACGGCCGAGCGCGTGAAGCGGTTGGGCGGCCTGCATCGCTTCATGCGCTGGGACGGCCCGATCCTCACCGACAGCGGCGGCTTCCAGGTGTTCTCGCTCGCCGGCCTGCGCACCATGAAGGAGGAGGGCGTCACGTTCCGCTCGCATCTCGACGGCTCCAAACATCATCTGTCCCCGGAGCGTTCGATCGAGATCCAGGCCGACCTTCTTGGCTCGGACATCGTCATGCAGCTCGACGAATGCACGCCGCATCCCGCCACGCACGACCAGGCGGCGACGTCGCTGCGCCTCTCCGCCCGGTGGGGCGTGCGCTCGAAAGCGGCTTTCGGCGACCGCGAGACGCAGGCGCTGTTCGGCATCGTGCAAGGCTCCACCTATCCCGACCTGCGCCGCGAAAGCGCCGAACGCCTGCTGGAGACCGGCTTCGACGGCTACGCCATCGGCGGCCTTGCGGTGGGCGAAGGCCGCGCCGCGATGCTCGAAACGATCGAGGCGACCGAGCCTCTGCTGCCGCGCAATCGGCCGCGCTACCTCATGGGCGTCGGCAAGCCGATCGATCTCGTCGAGGCGGTCGCGCGCGGCGTCGACATGTTCGATTGCGTGCTGCCCACACGCTCTGGCCGCCACGGGCAGGCCTGGAGCGACAAAGGGCCCATCAACCTGAAGAATGCCCGCTTTCAGGAAGACGACACGCCGCTCGATCCGTCGCTGGCGTGCCCGGCGAGCAGCCAATACGCGAAGGCCTACCTGCATCATCTCGTGCGTGCGGAGGAGCTGCTCGGGCAGGTGCTCCTGTCGTGGCACAACGTGGCCTACTACCAGGACCTCATGGCGCGCATGCGCGGAGCGATCGCCGCGGGAACGTTCGGCGAGTTCGCGCGCATCTTCCGTGCGGGGCTGCGCGAGAGCTAGGCGCTCATTTCGGCAGCGGCGGGCGCACGAGTTGCGTGCCGGTTGCGGCCTGCGGTTCGGGCGGCGGCGGCAGCACGCCCGGGCAGCCGAGCGCAGCGCCATAGCCGCGCAGGAAGGCGCGCCGCGTCTGGCCCATCTCGACGGCGGCGGCCACGCGCCGGGCCGCGGCGTCCGCGCCGCTCGCGCGCCGGATCCAGCCGCGGAACGGGATGACGCTCTCGGCCGCGCCCTGGGCTGCGTCGACCGTCGCGTTCTCGGCGGCGTCCGCGCCTTTCTCGCCGAGGTCCTTCTTGCGCTTGGGCCGGTAGTCCTCGACGCCTAGCACGGCGTCGAGGGCGCCCAACTGGTAGGTGACTTCCGCGCACGATCCGCCGAGCGTCGTCACGGCGTAGGGGTATTTGATGGCCCCGAGCGTTTGCGGAACCTCGGGTTTGACGAGGCCCACGTCCTTGAACGGCGTGATCGCGGCTTCGCCGATGCCCTTGCGCGCGGAATCCACCCGCTCGCCCATCGAGGTCTTGTCCTCGGGCGGCGGGGCGGCCGCCTTGTCGCCGCCATGCGCGCAGGCGCTCAACAGGAGGCTTGCCGCCGCGATCACAACACCGGTGGTGCGCATACTCGTCCCTCTCTTCCGGGGCGGCGTTCTACCAATTCGCCGCCGCCCGCGCCATAAACCGCACGTGCCCGTGATGTCCCGATCGTGATGCCCCAATCTGAGACGACCTATCCCGTCGACGCCGTCCTGCCGGACCTCGACCGCGTTCTCGCGGCGGGCGCGGCCGCGGTGCTCGTGGCGGCGCCGGGCGCCGGCAAGACGACCCGCGTGCCGCCCGCGCTCGCCCGGGCGGACTGGGCGCGGGGGCGGAAAATCATCCTCCTGTCGCCCCGCCGCGTCGCCGCCCGCGCCGCCGCCGCCCGGATGGCCGCAGAGTGCGGCGAAAACGTGGGCGAAACCGTGGGCTTTCGCGTCCGGCTGGAGAGCCGCATCGGCCCGCGCACGCGCATCGAGGTCGTCACCGAGGGGGTGTTCACGCGCATGATCCTGGCCGATCCCGCGCTCGAGGGCGTGGCGTGCGTGATCTTCGACGAATTCCACGAGCGCAGCCTCGAAGGCGATCTTGGGCTTGCGCTCGCGCGTGACGCCCAGCTGGGCCTGCGCGAGGACCTGCGCCTGCTCGTGATGTCGGCGACGCTCGACGCTGCGCGCGTGGCGGCGCTGCTCGGCGGCGCGCCGGTGATCGAGGCGCCGGGGCGCATGCATCCCGTCGCGCTGCGCCATGTCGGGCGCACGCCGCACGCGCCGATCGAGCCGCAGATGGCGAAGTCGATCGCCCGCGCGATGGCGGCGGACGAGGGCTCGGTGCTGGCCTTCCTGCCCGGCGCGCGCGAGATCGAACGCACCGCGGAAGCGCTGCGCGACACGCTCCCGCGCGACGTCGATTTGCACACGCTCTATGGCGCGCTCGACGCCCGCGCCCAGGACGCCGCGATCGCGCCGCCGCCGCCAGGGCGGCGCAAGATCGTGCTCGCCACGTCGATCGCGGAGACGAGCCTCACCATCGACGGCGTGCGGATCGTGGTGGACTCCGGGCTTGCGCGGCGTCCGCTGTTCGAGCCGGCGACGGGACTGACGCGCCTCGTGACCGGCCGCGTCAGCCAGGCGAGTGCGGCCCAGCGCGCCGGCCGTGCGGGCCGGACTGCGCCGGGCGTGTGCGTGCGCCTCTGGGACGAAGGCGAAACGCGCGCCTTCGCGCCGTTCGATCCGCCAGACATCCTGCAGGCGGATCTGGCGTCGTTCGCACTCGATCTCGGGGAGTGGGGCGTCGCCGATCCGGCAGGGCTCGCTTTTCTCGATCCGCCACCGGCGGCCGCCCTCGCGGAGGCGCGCGCGGGCCTGCGCGAGCTGGGCGCACTGGACGGCGACGGCCGCATCACGCCGCACGGCAAGCGGTTGTCCGCGTTCGGACAGGAGCCCCGCGTCGCCCACATGATCCTGGCTGCGTCCGCGCAGGGGCGAGGGCGTCTTGCGGCGCGGCTCGCGATGGCGCTGACGGAACAGGGTCTCGGCGGGCGCGACACCGACATCCGCACGCGCCTCGCCGCGCTATCCCGTGACGGCGGCCCGCGCGTGCGCGCCGCGCTGCGCATGGCCGAGAGCCTCGCGGATCGTGCGGGCGCGCCGCGCGACGAGCCCGTCGATCCCGACGCGGCGGGCCTTGCGCTGGCGCTCGCCTTTCCCGATCGCGTCGCCAAGGCGCGCGAGGGCAAACCGGGCGAGTTCGTGATGGCCAACGGCCGCGCCGCCGCGCTCGAGCCCACGGACGCACTCGCGCGCGCGCCGTTTCTCGTCGTCGCCGAGGCGCAGGGGCGGGCAGAACGCGCGCGCATCGTGCTCGCTGCGCCGATCTCGGCGCGCGACGTCGAGGCGCTGTTCGCCGATCGCATCGAGCGGATCGAGGATGCGGTGTTCGATTCCGCGACCGGCGCCGTACGGCCGCGCCGCGTGCGCCGCCTTGGCCGCATCGTGCTGAGCGAGGGGCCGGGGGAAAAGCTCACGCCCGCCGTTCGCGCCGCCGCGCTCCTGGAGGCCGTGCGCGAAGGCGGGCTCGCGCACCTCGACATGGCTGGCGCCGATCAGCTGCGCGCGCGCATCGCGCTTCTGCGCACGCATGACGCCGCAGGCGGCTGGCCGGACTGGAGCGATGACGCCCTCTTCGGCGATCTCGAGGCGTGGCTGGCGCCTGCGCTGCTTGGCGCTGCGACGCTGGCGGAGGTCGACGTCGCGGCCGCGCTGGAGGCGACGCTGGACTACGCGCAGCGCCGCCGCCTCGACGAGCTTGCGCCCGCCCGCATGCGGACGCAGGCCGGCTCCGACATTGCGATCGACTACGCCGCAGATGGCGGGCCGTCCTGGTCCGTGCGGCTGCAGGAGCTGTTCGGGCTTACCGTGCACCCGGCCGTCGTGCAGGGGCGCGCGCCGCTCACCGTCGTGCTGCTGTCGCCGGCGCAACGCCCGATCCAGACGACGCGCGACCTGCCGGGCTTCTGGCGCGGCTCCTACGCCGCGGTCCGCGCGGACATGCGCGGCCGCTATCCGAAACATCCGTGGCCGGATGATCCCACCATCGCGGAGCCGACGCGCCGCGCCAAGCCGCGCCCCTGAGGCGCCGGCAAAGAGGAGACCACCATGAGCGTGACCATCGACGACATCCGCGCCGCCGCCGCGCGCCTTGCGCCCGTGGTGCGCCGCACGCCGCTCCTGACCGACGACTTCGTGAACGAACAGCTCGGCGCGCGGCTCTATCTCAAGGCCGAGTGTCTGCAGCGGTTCGGGTCGTTCAAGCTGCGCGGCGCCTACAACACTGTTGCTCAGCTCGAGCCGGACGCGCGCAAACGGGGCGTCGTGGCCTTTTCGTCCGGCAATCACGCGGCGGCGACGGCGGCGGCGGCGCGCATGTTCGGCGTGCCTGCGGTGATCGTCATGCCCGCCGATGCGCCCGCGGCCAAGCTCGCCCAGACGCGCGCGCTCGGGGCGGAGGTCGTGACCTATGACCGAGCGACCGAGGACCGGGAGGCGATCGGCGCGGCGCTCGCAGCGGAGCGCGGGCTCGCGATGGTCAAACCGTTCGACGACGCGCGCGTGATCGCCGGGCAGGGCACGGTGGGGCTGGAGATCGTCGAGGACCTTGCGGCCCTGGGCGTCACGCCGGACATCGTGCTCGCCTGCGCTTCGGGAGGCGGGCTCGCCGCGGGCGTGGCCGTTGCGGTGAAGGCGCAGGCGCCGGACGCGAAGGTCTATCCCGTCGAGCCTGTCGGGCATGACGATCTGGCGCGCAGCCTTGCCGCCGGCGCGCGTGTGGCGAACGCGCCGGGCGTGCGCTCGATCGCCGATGCGCTTCTCGTCGCGACGCCGGGCGAGATCCCGTTCGAGATCGGGCGGCGGTTGTGGGCGGGCGCGCTGAGCGTGAGCGACGACGAGATCCTCGACGCGATGGCGCTCGGCTTCCAGCGCTTCCGGCTCGTGATCGAGCCGGGCGGCGCGGCCGCACTTGCCGCCGTGCTCAGCGGCAAGGTCGACGTCAAAGGCAAGACGGTCGTCGTGGTCGCGAGCGGCGGCGGCGTCGACACCGCCACCTTCTCCCGCGCGCTGGCCAGGCTCGGCTGACGCCGCCCGCGGCTCAGTAGAAGCCGCGACGCAGGTCCTGGCGCAGGCCGATCGGCGTGGGCGTTCCGGCGATGCGGTAGCGATAGACTTGCAGGTTCTCCATGACGCGCATCGTGTAGTTGCGCGTCTCGGAGAACGGGATCAGCTCGATCCAGTCGACGATATCGAGGGCGCCGCTGCGCGGATCGCCCCAATCTGCGTTCCATTGGCGCGGTCGCGAGGAGCCGGCGTTGTAGGCCGCGATCGCCATCACGTACGAGCCGTTGAACTCCTCGATCAGCTCTTCGAGGTGCGCGGCGCCGAGGGTGAGGTTGTAGACGCCGTCGTCCGTGAGGCGCGCGCGGTCATATGGCATGCCGATCATGCGCGCGGTCGCCTGCGCCGTCGCGGGCATCAGCTGCATGAGGCCTCGCGCGCCGACGGGGCTGATCGCCTGGGTGTCGAATTCGCTCTCCTGGCGCGTGATCGCATGCACCAGCGCCGGCTCCGGACGGCCGGGCAGGCGCGCATCCTCGGGAAGGGTCAGCAGCGGGTAGGCCGCTTCCTTCGCCACGATGCCGCGCCGCATGCCCGCCTTCGCGCTGCGCACGGCGGTGCGGTAGTAGCCATAGGAGCGTGCGATCGCCGAGAGCATCTCGTGATCCGCGGCGGACGAAAGCTGATCATCGATCGCGAACGACACGTTCTCGAAGTCCGCCCGGGTCCCCGCGACCGCCATCACGCGCAGCACGCGCACGAGCTCGCGCTCCTCGAAGGCGGCGCGCACCGCATCGTCGATCACCGGCGGATCGCCGAGCGACATCATGGCGGCGGGATCGCGTTCGGTTGCGGCGAGCTGGCCGTAGAACGTGAAGGGCAGATCGGCGGCTTCGCTCAGCCGGGCCGTGGCGTCTTCGGTTCGCCCGAGCGCCTTCAGCGCCTGCGCGCGCCAATAGAGCGCGCGCGCGCGGCTGACGGGCGTGCGCACGTTCGCGTCAAGCCGCGCGAAATGCGCCTCGGCCTTGGCCGGATCACCGAGGAAGCGCAGCTGCAGCCAGCCCGCCATCCATTCGCTGTCGGCGAAGGTTTCGCCGCTTCTCAGGCCGTGTTCGGACGAGATGCGGTAGGCGGCGCTGCGCTGGCCCGAGCGCAACAGGCGCGGGATGAAGAGGCGCTGTTCCTGCACAATCGCTTCGCGCGCGAACGAGGGGGCATCCGCGGCGCGGAGCTGCAGGACGAGTGAGACGGCGTCTTCCGGCCTCCCGTCGCGGCGGATGTATCGGATGCGGTCATAGACGAGGCCGGTGTCGTCGCGGCGCGAGGCGGGCACGGCGGCGAGCACCTTGGAGAGGCCCTTGGCGCGCCGCTGCTGCAGCGCGATCCGCGCCTGCGCGACGGCGCGATCAGCGGGCCGCAGCCGTGGCAGGATGCGCTGTGCGGCGGCGCGGTCGTCGCGCCACAGAAGGCCTTCGACGCGGTCGGCGTGATCATCGGCCGTCAGCACGCCGCCGAAGTCGGACAACAGGAGCGCTTCTGCGCGCGGCGTCAAAGTCCGTTCACGCCAGGTCGAGCGGGCGAGCTCCACCGCCTCCGCGCGGCGCCCAGCCGCGCCGTAGGCGCTGGCGAGCGCGGCCTGGCCGTCTCCGCTCACGGGGCCCTGGTCGGCGGTGAGCCACTGGATGCGATCGGCGGCCGAAAGCCCCGAGTCGAGAATCGCCTGCTCTCCGCGCCGGCGCATCGTGTCGCGGCCCGGCCATCCGGAGAGTTCTTTCAACGCCTGGTCGATCTCCATGAACGTCGCGGGCGCGTCGCGGTCGGAGGCGAGGCGCCACAGGAGAATGCGCCGGGCCAGCGGATCTACGGCTGCGGCGCGATAGGCGCGCACGTCGTCCCAGGCGCCCAAACGCGCCGCCGCCAGCGCGTTGCGCATGCGGTCCATTTCCCAGGCGGGCAGGGACGCGCCAGCCTGCGCGGCGCTCGCTGACGCGGAGTCGAGCGGCGTCTGCGCCGCGGCCGCGCCAGGCGCCACGGCGCCGAGCATGACAAGCAGAACGGCCGCCGCCGCCGCAAGGCGCGGCTTGAGGACGTGCATGAACGCCGATCGCCAATCGTCCATCCTCAGCCTCCGCTTGCCAATGCACCGCAGCGGCGCGTAACTCCGGTCCAGTCGAAGCCACACGCGGCGCGTCCCTTTCGGTCCAGGTTGCCCCGGGCCCAAGGGCCGTCGCGGCGAACATATAGCAGGCCCATGCTCCACGGCTCCATGACGGCCCTCATCACGCCTTTTCGGGACGGCCTCGTCGACGAAAAGGCCTTCTCCGCCTTGGTCGAGCGGCAGATCGCAGAGGGCGCGAACGTCCTCGTTCCCTGCGGCACGACGGGCGAATCGGCCACGTTGTCCCATGACGAGCATCGCAGAGTCGTGGCCCTTTGCGTCGAGATCGCAGCTGGTCGCGTTCCCGTGATCGCGGGCGCCGGCTCGAACTCCACGACCGAGGCCATCGATCTGATGCGCCATGCAAAGGAAATCGGCGCCGACGCCGTCCTTTCCGTCGCGCCCTATTACAACAAGCCGAACCAGGAAGGCCTCTTCCAGCACTTCAAGGCGCTGAACGACGCCGTCCAGATCCCGATCGTCGTCTACAACATTCCCGGCCGATCGGTGGTCGATATCCGCCCCGAGACGATGGCGCGGATCGCGGCCTTGCCGAACGTGATCGGCGTAAAGGACTCCACGGGCGATCCCTCCCGCGCCGCCTGGCATCGCGAACTGATCGGGCCTGATTTCCTCAACATCGCCGGCGACGACAATCTCGCGCTGGCGTTCGCGGCCTATGGGGCGGTCGGCTGCATTTCGGTGGTGAGCAACGTCGCGCCGAAGGCGTGCGCGCAGATGCAGGCCGCGCTGCGCGCCAATGACTGGGACACCGCGCGCGCCATCAATCTGAAGCTCGCCCCGCTCGCGCGCGCGCTGTTCGCGGAGCCGAACCCGGCGCCGGCGAAGTACGCCCTCTCCGTGCTCGGCCTCTGCCGCGCCGAGGTGCGGCTGCCGATGGTCGAGGTCGGCGCGGCGACGCGGACGGCCGTTGAGGCGGCGCTTGCGCATGCGGGGCTGACATGAGCGTCGGCAAGCTCGTCGCCGAGAACCGCCGCGCGCGCTTCGACTACATGATCGAGGACGTGCTCGAGGCCGGCCTCGTGCTCACTGGCACGGAGGTGAAGGCGCTGCGCGCCGGCCGCGCCAACATCGCCGAAAGCTATGCGAGCCCGGAGCGCGGCGAGCTGTTCCTGATCAACAGCTACATCCCCGAATACGGCCCGGCGTCGCAGTTCAATCACCCGCCGCGCCGGCCCCGCAAGCTGCTCGTGAAGAAGCGCGAGTTGAGCAAGCTGATGATCGCCGTCGATCGCGAAGGCCGCACGATCGTGCCGCTGAAGCTCTACTTCAACGAAAAAGGCCGCGCGAAGCTCGAACTTGCGCTCGCCAAGGGCAAGAAGGTCGCCGATAAGCGCGCGACCTCGAAGGACCGCGACTGGAAACGCCAGCAGGCGCGGCTCCTCAGGGACCGCGGATGATCTCCGCGGCGGACGCCCGCGCCATCGAGCGCGCCACGCTCGCCGCCGTCCCGCCGCGCGAACTCCTCGACGACGACGGCTGGCTGCTCGCGGCGAACTCCGGCGCGATGGGGCGGGCCAACAGCGTGACGCCGCTGCACGCGGGCGTCGATCCGCTCGACGCCAAGATCGATCGCGCGATCGCCTTCTACCGCGCCCGCGGGCTGACGCCGACGTTTCGCGTCTCGCCGTTCGCGCGGCCGGAGGATCTCGCGGCCCGGCTTGCCGCGCGCGGCTTCGTCGCCGACGAGGAGACCGCCGTGGAAACCGCCGACGTCGAGGACGTGCTTGCGGCGGGCGGGCCTGCGCATGACGTGCGGTGCGACACCACGCCGGGCGCGGACTGGCTCGCGGTGTTCCTCTCCGCCAGCCACGAGCCCGAACCGCTGCAACGCCTGCGTCTCCTGACGCTGCGCCGCGCGACGCATTCGGCGTTCTACAGCGTCATTCTGGATGGCGAGATCGTGGCCGTCGGGGTCGGTGCGGTCGACGAAAGCGGCTGGGCCGGGATGCACGGCATGCGCACGACGCCCGCGGCGCGTCGCCGTGGCTGCGCGCGCGCGATCGTGATCGCGGCGGCCCGCGCGGCGCAGGCGCAGGGCGCCGGGCGGCTCTATCTGCAGGTCGAGGCCGGCAACGCGCCGGCGCGTGCGCTCTACCGCCAGCTCGGCTTCGCGCAGGCCTATACGTACGCGTATTGGCGGGGGTGAGAGAGGACGGGTAAGATCTGGCGTCATCCTCGTCGCCGCTGGCGACGGGATCCAGAAGGCCGGCGCGAACCTCTGGATCCCCGACCTCGCTGCGCTCGGTCGAGGATGACGGCGCGCCTTTGGCTAAGCGGCCTCCGCCAGCGCCTTCGCGCGCGCGACGACGGCCTCGAACATCGCCGCGGTGAGGCGGTTCGTCTGCGTGTTGTAGCGCGAGCAATGGTAGCTCGAGACGAGCGTGCGGCCGGACGGCAGCGTCACTTCCGCGCCATGGGCGAATTTGGCCGAAGACGGACGAACGCCTTCCGCGCGCAGCACGCTGTCGTGCGCGATGGCGCCGAGCGCGAGCAGCACCCGCAGGCGCGGGAGCTGCGCGATGCGCGCAGCGAGGAACGGGCGGCAGGTGGCGATCTCGGCCGGCGTCGGCTTGTTTTCGGGCGGCGCGCAGCGCACCGCGTTGGAGATCATCACGCCATCGAGCGTGAAACCATCGTTCGGATCGGCGCGATAAATTCCTTGCGCCAGGCCGAACTTCGACAGCGTGCCGTAGAGCAGATCACCGGCATAGTCGCCGGTGAAGGGGCGGCCCGTGCGGTTGGCGCCGGTGCGGCCGGGCGCGAGGCCGACGATCAGCAACCGCGCCTGCGCGTCGCCGAACGAGGGCGCGGGGCCGTTCCACCAGTCCGGCGCGCTCGCGCGGTTCTCGGCGCGGTAGGCGACGAGGCGCGGGCAGAGCGGGCAATCGCGCGCGGGCTCGGCGACGCCGCCAGCCTTTGCCGAAGGTGCGGCTGCGGATCTGGCGCTCACGGCGCGTCCCCGCGCGGGGGACGTCCGAACACGTCGGAAAGATCGGCGAGGTCGAGGAAGGTGTCGGCGGCGCGGCGCAGCTCGTCGGACGCCATCGGCGGGCTGGTGCGCACGGTCGAGACTACCGTGACGCGGGCGCCTCGGCGCTGCGCGGCTTCGACGAGTGGGACGAAATCGCCGTCTCCGGAGAACAGCACGACGTGATCGACCCCCGGCACGGCCTCCATGACGTCGACGGCGATGTCGACGTCCATGTCGCCTTTCCAGCGGCGCCGGCCGGTCGCGTCGGTGTAGTCGCGCGCCGGCTTGGTGACGACCTTGAACCCGTTATAGTCGAGCCAGTCGACGAGCGGACGGATCGGCGAGAATTCCTGGTCTTCGATCAGCGCCGTGTAATAGGACGCGCGGACGAACCGGCCGCAGGCGCGGAACGCCTCGAGCAGGCGGCGATAGTCCATGTCGAAGCCGAGCGCCCGGGCGGCCCCGTGGACGTTCGCGCCGTCGATGAACAGCGCGATGCGTTCGTCGGGGCGGATGGCGCGGGCGAGGGCGGCCGGCGGCGCGGCGGACGTCGGGGCGGCGGAAGAGGAAGGAGCCGGCGGAGCCATGTCTGATCCTTCGGGACAGGAAACGGGCGAGGGGCCGGGCATAGCGCTGATCGCGCTTGGCGGGAACCTGCCCTGGCGTGGCCTTTTGGGCGAAGCGCTCCGCGGGGCCGCGCTGGCGGCGCTGGCGAAGGCGGGATTGCCGTGTCTGCGGACCTCCGGCGTGATCATGACCGAGGCTTGGCCGGATCCTCGGGATCCTGCGTTCTGGAACGCGGTGGCGGTCGTCGACGCGGGCGGGCGGACGCCGGAGGCGGTGCTGGCGACGCTTCTCGCCGTCGAGGCGCGGTTCGGCCGGGTGCGCGGGGCGGCGAACGCGCCGCGGACGCTCGATCTCGATCTGCTGGATCTGGACGGTCTTGTCCGCCAAGGGCCCGATCCGGTTCTGCCCCATCCAAGAATGGCCGACCGGCGGTTCGTCCTGGCGCCCCTGGCCGAGGTTGCGCCCGGCTGGGTCCACCCCGTTCTGGGACGGACGGCGGCGGAGTTGTTGGCGGCCTTGGGCTAGGGCGCTGCGCGCCGCCCGGCCGGTCGGCGGCGTCCTCCCGCGTTGCGGCGCAGGTCCCGACGCGCTACATTGTGCGCTTGCTCACATACGAAGGGTCCTCCTTTGGCTCGCGTCACCGTCGAAGATTGCGTCATCAAAGTGCCGAACCGGTTCAATCTCGTGCTTCTGGCCGCCCACCGCGCCCGCGCCATTTCGGCCGGCGCCGCGCCGCTGGTCGAGCGCAACCGCGACAAGGACCCGGTCGTCGCCCTGCGCGAGATCGCGGAAGAGGCCATCCGCCCGACGGACATCCGCGAAAGCCTGATCTCGCAGTTCCAGGACGTGCAGCCCTCGGCCCGCGCCGAGGACGAGCAGGACCTACTCGCCCTCTCCGCGCCGGTCTCCAACAGCGAGGACGACGTCCTTCGCGCGCTGCAGGCCGAGCAGGAGGCGTCGCAGCGGGAAGACCGTTACTGACCGATGGACGGCGGGGCGACCGGCGCCGTCGACGTGGCCCCCCCGGCCCCCGAGACGGGAACCGGCAAACCCCAGCGCGCGCGGTTCCTGCGCCAGTACGAGCTGGTCGAGCGCGTCCGCGCCTATGATCCGAATGCGGACGAAGGCCTGATCAACCGCGCCTACGTGTACGCCACGGCGATGCACGGCAGCCAGAAGCGCCACTCGGGCGACCCGTACTTCGCCCATCCGATCGAAGTCGCCGGCATCCTCACCGAGTACAGGCTCGACGTCGCCACGATCGTCGCGGGCCTCCTGCACGACACGATCGAAGACACCGACGCCACGCCCGAACAAATCCGGGAGCGCTTCGGCGCCACGATCGCCGAGATCGTCGAGGGCGTAACGAAGCTCTCCAAACTCGAGCTGGCGCCCGGCGAGAACAAGCAGGCCGCCAACCTCCAGAAGTTCATCCTGGCGATGTCGCGCGACGTACGCGTGCTGCTGGTGAAGCTGGCGGATCGGCTGCATAACATGCGCACGCTGTCCTACCATCCGAAGGCGGAGAGCCGTCGGCGCATCGCGCTGGAGACGCTCGACATCTACGCGCCGCTGGCGCGGCGGATCGGCATGGACCGCATGGCGCGCGAGCTCGAGGAATACGCCTTCGCCGAGGCCTATCCCGAGGCGCGCGCCGCGATCATCGCGCGCCTGGAATCGCTGCGCTCGGAGAAGGGCGAAAACGTCCGCATCATCTCGGAGAAGCTCGACCAAAAGCTGCAGGCGCTCGATCCGCCGGCGCGCATCTATGGCCGCGAGAAGCAGCCCTTTTCGATCTGGCGCAAGCTGCAGCGCAAATCGGTGCAGTTCTCCGATCTCGCCGACATCTACGCCTTCCGCGCGATCGTGCAGAACGAGGACCAGTGCTACCAGGCGCTCGGTCTCATCCATCGCACGTGGCGCTGCGTGCCCGAAGCGTTCGAAGACTACGTCTCGAACCCGAAACCCAACGGCTACCGCTCGATCCACACCACGGTGATCGGCCCCGGCAACGTGCGCGTCGAGGTGCAGATCCGCTCGGAATCGATGGACTACGCGGCGGAAGTCGGCGTCGCGGCGCACTGGCGCTACAAGAACGAGAGCTACGGGTTCGACGCCGAAGGCGCCGCGCGCCAGGGGCTCGATCCGCGCGAGGCCGTGCGCTCGCTGATGGACATCATTGAGCATGGCGGGGACGCCGAGGAGTTCCTCGAGCATGCCAAGCTCGAAATGTACCAGGACCACGTGTTCGCCTTCACGCCGAAGGGGCGGCTGATCGCGCTGCCGCATGGGGCGACGCCGCTGGATTTCGCGTACGCCGTGCACTCCGACATCGGCGATACCTGCATCGGCGCGGTGGTCAACGGCGAGGAGCGCCCGTTGCGCACCACGCTCACCAATGGCGACGTCGTCGAGGTCGTATGTGGCCCGCGCGCGGCGCCGGTGCCGGGCTGGGCGGCGCTGACGAAGACCGGGCGCGCGAAATCCGCGCAACGCCGGCTCGAGCGCATCGCCAAACGCGAGGAATTCATCCGCATCGGGCGCGAGTTCGTCGACGCCGCGCTTCATCGCTATGGCCAGGCGCTCGCCGACGTGGATCTCGACGAGGCGGCGACGCGGCTCTCGATGGAGTCCGTCGATGATCTCTTCTTCGAGGTGGGGGAGGGCCGGCTGAAGGGCACGGCGGTCGCGGCGGCCGCATTCCCCGGCCTTGCCGAGCGTATCCGCATCGACGAGGAGCGCAGCCCGATGGAGGCGCGCAAGGCGCGGCTCTACGTGCAGGGCGGCGATCTCACGCCGGGCGTGTCCTTGCACTTCGCGCCATGCTGTTCGCCGATCCCCGGCGATCGCATCGTCGGCGTGCACGAACCCGGCAAGGGCATCGTCGTGCATGCGATCGACTGCGACCGTCTTGCCGAGGCCGAGACCGACAGCTGGGTAGACCTCGCCTGGACGGACGAGGCCAAGGAGCATGCGCTCGCCATCAGCCGCATCCAGGCCACCGTTCACGACGCGCGTGGCGCGCTGGCGCAGATCTGCAAGGTGATCGCCGAGAACGAGGCCAATATCCTCGGCGTGCAGACATTGCGCCGTCATCAGGACTTCTACGACATCGCGTTCGATATCGAGGTCGCTGACACGCGCCACCTGGCGCACGTTCTGGCCGCCATGCGGACTTGCCGCGTGGTCCGCGAGGCGAACCGGATCCGAGGCTAGGCCCCTCCGGCCCTGCCGGCCGGCGAGGCGCCGCCGTCATCCTCGACAGAGCAAAGCGAGGTCGGAGATCCAGACCACCACGGCGCGGTCCTGGATCCCGACGCGCCTCTGGCGCGCCGCGGATGACGTCACGCAAGAGCGGCTCAACTCCCCAAATGATGTTGATTAACCTTCATCGTGTACGCGCCATTAACGCCTCTCGCGTAAAAGCAGCCGCTAGAATTCCGCGCCGTGTGTGCGGACTGGTTTGGCGAGGAGTGGCGGTCTCTCGATGCGTTGGGTCGTGGATGCGAAGCTGAAGGGCGGGCTCTTGACCGCCATTCGCGAGCACGCGCCGTCCGCGCTCGTGCGCCGCATCTCGCCTTTGCTGCTGCTTCAGCTGCCGAAGCCGGTGCCGCTGATCCTGTCCGGCGCGAACGACGAGGCCTTCGGCCCGCACGAACTCATGACCCTGCGGCGCACCAACAACGGCGCGATCCGGTTCGCCCCCGCGATCGTGGTGGGCGCGGCCCGCAGCGACGTGGATGATTGGCTCGCAGCCGGCGCTCTGCCGATCCGCGGCGAACACTCGCACGCCAAGCAGATCGAGGTCATCGAAGAGGCGCTGCACGAGAGCCCGCCCTGGGTCGTCAGCACCGTCTATATCGGGCCGTGCCGGCGCCGGCGGCGTCCGATGTTCCTGTTGCACGCGCGCCGCGCGACCGATCAGAAGCAGGTGGCGCGCCGCAGCCGCGTGGACCAGCTCGGCGACGTTTCGCCCGCGATGCTGCCGCGGCTCCACCGGCGCATGATGTGCGCGGTCGTCGCGATCGAAACCGCGCCCGTGGAGCAGCGGCGCGACTTCCTCGAAATCGTCACCGATCTCGAAGCGGCGGCGCGCGCCTCCGGCGACGCCGCGCTCTATGCGCCCGCGCAACGCCTGCGGACCGAGGCGCGCCGCCTCATTCCGCCAGCTCGCTTCGACAAGACGGCCTTCGATCAGGCGCTTCAGGACGTCGTCGCGCGGCTCAACGCGCGCGCCCAGCTCGTCTGACTTCTAGGACGCCCGCGGCAGGCGCAGGACAACGCGCGTTCCGGCGCCGGGCGCGCTTTCGATCTCCACGTCGCCCTTCGAGCGGCGCGCCAGCGACACGACCTGCGCAAGGCCGAGCCCCGTGCCCTGGCCGGCCGGCTTGGTGGTGAAGAACGGCTCCAGCGCGCGCTGGCGCACCTCGTCGCTCATGCCTTCGCCGGTGTCCGTGACGCTGATGTCGATCATCGGGCGCTTGGTCTGGGACGGCGCGGCGCTGATCGTGAGGAGACCGCCGCCCGGCATCGCGTCACGCGCGTTCGCGGCGAGATTGAGCACCGCCATCTCGAATTCGTGGGCATTGGTGAGCGCCGCCCCGGCCTCGGCGGCGATGTCGTAGCGAACCTCGATGCCGGGGCCGACGGTGTGGCGCACGAGGTCCTCGATCGTCTTCAGCGCCGAAGGCACGTCGACCGTCTCGAGCGCGACGTCCTGCACGCGCGCGAAATCGAGCAGGCGGCGGGAAAGGGCGAGCGCCCGATCCACCGCGCCTTCGAGTTCGCCCAGCACGGTCTTGCCGCGTTCGGACAAGCCGGGTTCACGCGACAGCAGCCGTAGGCCCGCGCCGAACGCGGCGACGATGTTGGCGAAGTCATGCGCGAGGCCGCCCGACATCCGGCCAACGGCCTCCATCTTCTGCGCCTGCGCCAGCGCCGTATCGACCGCGCGCCGTTCCGCGAGCTCGCGCAGGACGAGCCAGGACAGGGCCACCGCGATCGCCAGGGCCGCAAACGAGGCGCCGATCGCGATGAGGGCGGAGCCGATGCGCGCTTGGTCGATGCTCCAACTCGGCGTGGCGATGTGGGCCGAGATCCGGGTGGCCGGCGATTTCCAGAACGCCGTGTAGTTGCTCATGCCTTCCAGCGTGACGCCGCGATAGACGCCGCTCTCGCCCCTCGCGATGGCCTCGCGCAGATGGGAGGTGGCGAAGCGTCCGCGTCGCTGCTCGTAATTGATGGTGCGGCCGAGGAAGCGGCCATCGGCCATCACCAGCGCGGCAAGCTCGCCGGGCGAGGCGTTGGCCTGCAGCGTGCGCTGGAACACGAGCGTGTCCTTGCCGAGCGTCACGATGTAGCGCGGCGGGCCGGCGTGGGGTTGCGGCGCGACGCTGACGAACAGCAATCGTCCGTCCTCGGAGAGAACCGGGTGCGCGCGGCGCGGATCCACGCTCGGCGGCGGGGACTCCAGCGCGCCGACGGCCGATTGCGCATCGGCCGCGATGGACGAGAGCGTGCGCCCGGAGCGCGCATCGACCACATGGATGACGCGCCATGACGGCTCGAGCGAAAGCGCGCCGCGGGCCCGCTCGCTGAAGTCCGAGAAACGACCCTCGGCGAGCGATTGGGCCGTGGCGAGAGCGCGCAGGCCGGTCACGTCGGATTGGACCTCGGCGTCCACCATCAGCGAGATACGCCGCGCGCGGTCGATCATCTCGCGCTCGGTCGTGCGCCGCTCGTCATTGAGCGCGAGCGTGACCTGAACCGCGGAAAGGACGATGGTCGGCAACGTCGCCGCAACGGCAAGCGCCGCGAGCGTTCGCCTGAATTGCTGCATGGCGTTCTCAACCCGCCACGGGACGCCGAGGGCGCATCGAGGCTGCGGGGAGCATACCTGCCCGCACCGTGAACCGCAAAACGCCCACGCAGCCGGACTTCCGCGGGGGCCGGGGATGGCGCTATGTAGCCGCCATGACCAGCGCCTCTCTCGCCGCCGCCGCCCTGACCGAAGCCCAGGTCCTTGAGGAGTTCCGCGCCGCCGGCGCGCTGCTCGAAGGCCATTTCGTGCTGTCGTCCGGGCTGCACAGCCCGATCTTCTTCCAGAAGGCCTTCGTCTTCCAGGACCCGGCGCGCACCGAGAAGCTCTGCCGCGCGCTCGCCGCGAAGGCGCAGGCCGCCTACGGCGCAATCGACGTCGTCGTCTCGCCGGCCGTGGGGGCCATCATTCCGGGGTACGAGACCGCCCGGGCGCTGGGGGCCAAGGCGGTCTTCGTCGAGCGCGAGGAGGGGCAGTTCCGCCTGCGTCGCGGCTTCACGATCGAGCCGGGCGCCCGGGTGCTGATGGTGGAGGACGTCGTGACAACGGGCCTGTCGTCGCGCGAGTGCCTGGCCGCGATCCGTGACCTGCCGGGCACGCTCATCGGCGCGGCCTGCCTGATCGACCGCTCCGGCGGGACGGCCGACATCGGCGCCCCGCTCGTGGCGCTCGCACGCGTGACCGCACCGGCCTATCCGGCGGACGCCTTGCCGCCCGAACTCGCCGCGATCCCGGCGACCAAGCCCGGCAGTCGGAGCCTCTGAGATGGCCGGCGCCGTGTCTTCGCCGCTGCGTCTGGGCGTGAACATCGATCACGTCGCCACCATCCGCAATGCGCGGGGCGGCGCCCATCCCGATCCCGTGCGCGCGGCGCAGCTGGCGCAGGCCGCCGGCGCCGACGGCATCACGCTTCACCTGCGCGAGGACCGCCGCCACATCCGCGACGAGGATCTCGCGCGCATCGGGCAGGCGGTGAGCCTGCCGATCAATCTGGAAATGGCGTGCACGGACGAAATGCTCGCCATCGCGCTCGCCTTCAAGCCGCACGCGGCGTGTCTCGTTCCCGAGCGCCGGGAAGAGCGCACGACCGAAGGCGGGCTCGACGTGGCGCGGTTCCACAACAGCGTGGCGCCGATCGTCACCAAACTGCGCGACGCGGGCGTGCGCGTTTCGCTCTTCATCGAGCCGGACCCGGTGCAGATCGCCGTCGCCGAGGCGCTCGGTGCGCCGGTGGTGGAGTTGCACACGGGCGCCTATTGCGAGGCCGCGGCCGAAGGCGACACCGCGGCGGTGCGTGCGCATCTCGACCGGCTCGTGCGCGCGGCAGACGTCGGGGCCGCGCGGGGCCTCGAGATCCACGCCGGGCACGGGCTGACGTTCGACAGCGTCCAGCCGGTCGCCGCGATCCCGCAGGTGCGCGAGCTCAATATCGGCCATTTCCTGATCGGCGAGGCGATCTTCGTGGGGCTCGAGGCGGCGATCCGCCGGATGCGGGCGCTGATGGACGCCGCACGGAGCTAGGCGATGATCCTCGGCATCGGCTCCGACCTGATCGACATCCGCCGCGTCGCGCGCGTCCTCGACCGGCACGGGGAACGCTTCCTCAACCGGCTCTACACCCCCACCGAGCAGGCTCGCGCCCGGCGCCGGCCCGACAAGGCCGCCGACACCCTCGCCAAGCGCTTCGCCGCCAAGGAGGCCTGCTCCAAGGCGCTCGGCACCGGCATCAGCCGGGGGGTCTATTGGCGCGACATGGGCGTGACCAACCTTTCCTCAGGCCGGCCGACCATGGCGCTCACCGGCGGCGCCCTTGCGCGGCTAAAAGAGTTGACGCCCGAGGGGTGGGTCGCCGACATCCATTTGAGCCTGACCGACGACCATCCGTTGGCCCAGGCGATCGTCGTGATCTCCGCGCGCCCCGATGCGCCCGGCCGGTAGGAAAAGGCTTTCGCCCATGACCAGCACGCCCGCGACGCCGCGTTCGGCCGGGTCCGGCCTGTGGGAGAACATCAAGACGATCCTGTACGCCCTGGCGCTCGCCATGGTGATCCGGTTCGTCATCGCCCAGCCGTTCCGGATCCCGTCTGGCTCGATGCAACCGACCTTGATGGTCGGCGACTACATCGTCGTGACCAAGTGGTCGTACGGCTACAGCCGCTTCTCGTTCACCCCGCTGCAGGACGTGCTGCCGATCGAGGGCCGGCTCCTCGCGGGCGAGCCCAAGCGCGGCGACATCATCGTGTTCCGGCCCGAGCGCCAGGAGGACCGCGACCTGATCAAGCGGCTCATCGGCTTGCCGGGCGATCGCATCCAGGTTCGCAACGGCGAGCTGTTCATCAATGACGAGCCGGTGCAGCGCGAGTCGCTCGGCCTGCGTCCGTTCAAGGAAGCCACCGGCGCCGTCGTCGACATCCAGGCGTTCCGCGAGACGCTGCCGAACGGCGTCAGCTACACCACGTTCGATCGCGAGCGCGCCGGCGTGTTCGACACCACGCCCGTCTTCGTCGTGCCCGAGGGGCGCTATTTCTTCATGGGCGACGACCGCGACAACTCCGACGACAGCCGCGGCAGCGTCGGCTACGTCCCGTACGACCATCTGGTTGGCAAGGCGCAGTTCGTCGTGATCTCGTTCGATGGTCTTGCCCCGCGCGCGGACCGGCTAGGCAAGGGCCTGAATTGACGGCGGCGGATCTGTCCCGGCTGGAAGCGCGGATCGGATGGACCTTCACGCAGCGCGGTCTGCTCGAAGAAGCGTTGATCCATGCGAGCGCGGCCGAAGGCCGGCGCGATGTCGCGACGAACGAACGCCTCGAATTCCTCGGCGATCGCGTGCTCGGGCTCGTGGTGGCGCAGCACCTTTGGGCGGCTGATCCCTCGTGCCGGGAGGCCGATCTGGCGCTGCGTCTCAACGCGCTCGTCAATCGCACGGCGTGCGCCCGCGCGGCCCGCGCCGTCGATCTCGGCGCTGCGCTGACGTTGTCGAAAGCGGAGGAGGCGAGCGGCGGGCGCGACAAGGACACGATCCTCGCCGACGCTTGCGAAGCGGTGATCGCCGCGCTCTATCTCGATGGCGGGCTCGATGCGGCGCGTGCGTTCGTCATCCGCGCCTGGGGCGAAGCGCTTGCGGCCGGCGCCAAGGCCGTGCGAGACCCCAAGACCGCGCTGCAGGAATGGGCGGCGGCGCGCCGGCTCGATACGCCGGTCTATGTCGTCGAGGGCCGCGTCGGCCCGGATCATGCGCCGCGCTTCGTCGTCGAGGTGCGCGTGGGCGCCGTAGGCGCCGCGCGTGGTGAGGGCGGCTCCAAACGCGACGCCGAACGCGCGGCCGCTGCGGCGCTTCTGGAAAAGGTAGCTCCCGATGTCGGATGAAGCCGTCGCCGTCGTCGCTGTCGTGGGTGCGCCCAACGCGGGCAAGTCGACGCTCGTGAATCTTCTCGTCGGCACGAAGGTGGCGATCGTCACGCACAAGGTCCAAACGACGCGCTTCCCGCTGCGCGGCGTGGCGCTGCGCGGGAAAACACAGCTCGTGCTGATCGACACGCCCGGCGTGTTCGCGCCGAAGCGGCGTCTCGATCGCGCGATGGTGCGTGCGGCCTGGGGCGCGGCGGAGGATGCGGACGCTGTCGTGCATCTGGTCGATGCGCCCGCGCATGCGCGCAGCCTCGAAGGCCGCCCGACGCCCTCTGACGTCAAGACAGCGCAGGACGTCGCGCGCATCACCGAAGGTTTCAAGGCGACGGGCAGGACCGTAACTCTCGCGCTCAACAAAGTGGACGCGATGCCGCGGCCGGCGCTACTGGCGGTGGCGAAATCGCTGCACGAGACGGGCGCCTATGGCGACGTCTTCATGATCTCCGCGCAGACGGGCGATGGCGTCGAGGCGCTCGCGACGGCGTTGTGCGCCGCGGCGAAGCTGGGCCCGTGGCTTTATCCCGAAGACCAGGCCGCCGATGCGCCCGCGCGCGTGCTGGCGGCGGAGATCACGCGCGAAAAGCTGATGCTGCGCCTGCATGACGAAGTGCCCTACGAGACCACCGTCGAGACCGAGAGCTGGACGGAGCGCAAGGACGGCTCGGTGCGCATCGAACAGACGATCTTCGTCGCGCGTGACAGCCAGCGCCGCATCGCGATCGGCGAAAAGGGCCAAACGGTGAAAGCCATCGGCGAAGCCGCGCGGGCAGAGATGGCCGCCGCGTTCGATCGACCGGTGCATCTCTTCCTGCACGTGAAGGTGCGGGAAGGCTGGGCCGATGAGCGTTCGCTCTATGCTGCGCGTGGCCTCGACTACGACGCGTGAGCGCACAGCGAGATCGCTACGGCCCCCGAAGTGAGCGGCATGACCGCATCGTAACGCGCAGCGCGCCGCATTTCCGTCGCTTTCGCGCGCGGGCCGCGTCATTCTTCCCTCGTCGGGCACACAGATGAGGGGTCTTGCGATGTCGATAGCGTCAGAACGCGCCGTCATTTCCGATCTGCTGCGAAAGCTGACCATGGCATGGCGCACAGGCGACTATGCGGCGCTCGAGCCGATCTTCCACGAGAACATGGTGATCGGCGCGCCGGGCCAGACGATGACGCTCATCGAGGGACGCGAGGCCTGCATCGACACGTATCGCGACTTCACCGAACGTACGGTCATTGAAACGTATTCGGAAGATCCGGCCTGGATCGGCGTATGGACCGACACCGCGGTCGCGAGCTACGCCTGGGACATGACCTGGACGGACGACGACGGCTTCCACGCCGCCTCGGGCCAGGACGTGCTCACCTTCGCGAAAGAAAAGGGCGCATGGCGCGTCGTCGGGCGCATGCTGCTCGAGACCGCGCGGGCCTAGCGATCGCGCGCGGCGCCACACAACGAACACCCGCCCGTCGGTCCATCATTCCGGGGCGCGCAAAGCGCGAACCCGGAGCCCGGGAGACCGGGCGCAATGTCCGTCGCTTCACTAAGACACCTGGGTTCCGGGTTCGGCCTTCGGCCGCCCCGGAATGACGGGCGGACGTTTGGCAGGGCGCCGCCCTGTCCCGGCGTCGAATATTTGGGTAAGCCCATCCCACGATGCTCGAATGGATCGACGACGCGCTGGTGCTCGGCGCCCGGCCGCATGGCGAAAGCGGCGCCGTGGCGGAGCTGTTCGCGCGCGCGCACGGGCGTGTGGCTGGCTACGTCCATGGCGGCGCGTCGCGGCGGATGCAGCCGGTGCTGCAGCAGGGCAACCTCGTTCGCGCGACATGGAAGGCGCGCACCGGGGATCAGCTCGGCCATTACGCGCCCGTCGAACTCGTGGAGCCGCACGCGGCCGTGCTGATGAGCGACGCTGGCGCGCTCGCCGCGCTCGCCTCCGCCGTCGCGCTCGTGCGCGCCGGCACCGCCGATCGCCAGGCCTATCCGGCGCTCTACGACGCGCTCATGCTGCTCGTCCCCGCATTGACCGAGCGCGAGATCGCGCCGGCGCTCTACACGCGGTTCGAGATCGGCCTGCTCGCGGCGGTCGGTTACGGCCTCGATCTCACGCGCTGCGCCGTCACGGGCGCGGCCGAGGGGCTCGCCTTCGTCAGCCCGAAGACCGGGCGCGCGGCGAGCGCGGCGGCGGGCGAACCCTATGCCGACAAACTGCTCCGGCTTCCGCCGTTCCTCACCGATTCCGATGCGCCGATCGAAAGCGGCGACGTCGCAGACGCCTTCGCGCTCGCGGGCTGGTTCCTGGAGCGGCGCGTGTTCGACCGTCAAGGCGTCGGCATGCCCGACGCGCGGCGACGGCTGATCGAAACGTGGGGGCGCGAGGGGCGGTTGTGAGAACCGCGCAGCGATTGCCTTCAGCAGCGCCGGGCTAGAGATCGACGATCGTCGAGTGGGGTTCGGCGCTGCCTTCGGCGAGATCGAGCAGATCGCCAGGCTTGCAGTTCAGCGCTTCGCACACCCGCGCCAGCGTCTCGAACCGCACGCCCTTCACCTTACCGGTGCGCAGGAGCGAGAGATTCGCTTCCGTGATGCCGACGCGCTCGGCGAGGTCCTTCGCCTTCATTTTGCGCCGCGCGAGCATGACGTCCAGGGTGACGACGATGCGCATCAGACGATCTGATCGTTGTCGGACTTGATCTGCGCAGCAGCCTCGAGCACGCGTCCCAGCACCACGATCGCGGCGGCGAACGCGATGAGGCCGATGTCGAACGCCTCGATCTTCCAGATGACGCCGCGCCCTTCGTGGGTGATCCAGCTGACGATCGTCGGTGTGGCGACGACCTTGAACGCCAGCGCCCAGAGCGCGCCTTCGCCCGCCTTCCGCAAATGTGCGCTCGCCGTCAGCGTGAAGACCTGCCCCTTGCCGAAGTCGTCGAGCACCTTGCTGAGATCCAGGAGTGCGCCCGCCAGCAGAAGCCCAGGCAGAGCCAGCAGCGTGAACACGCCGATCGCGCTTGCGAACGCCGCCATGCCCTTCAGGTCGAGCGTGACCTCCTGGGTGCGCAGCGCCGTGACGAGGGGCGCGCTCCCTCCGGCCAACGCACCGAGCGCCACGAGGCCCGCACCCACCACCGCAACGGTCGCGGCGCCGGCCGCCAGGGTCTGGGCGCGTGCGAGTGGGACGGCGATGGCATCGGTCATGGACGGGTCCCCTCAAGCAACTCGAAAAAAAATTATTGTCCCACAATAATTACGTCAAGCCCTGCGGGGACCGGGCGCGCCGCGTGAGAAGGGAGCGGAAGCCGCCGCATCGCGGGGTGTCGGAGCGCGGTTTGGCCTTGGCGGCGCTACTCGGGGAAATCCCGCTCCAACCGCGCCGTCAGCGTCGCCGCCAGCGCCGGGACCGCGCCGCCCAGCAGGGCGAGCGCACGCACGACGGGGAGGAATGGCGTCATCGCCGCCGCCAGCGCCTCAGGCGTCATGCCCGATCGCCGCGCATAAGCGGACTGCAGCGCCGCGTTCACCGCGCGGGGGCGCTCCGGATCGTCAGCGACGAGCGGGGCGAGTTCCGTCAACAGCACCTGCGCGCTGGCAAGGTCATAGGCCGGCTCGGCGCGCACCGTAGCGACCCAGTCGATGAGCCGCGGCCCGTCCGGCGTCATGATGACGTTGCCGGGATTGGGATCGCCATGGCAGAGGCCGGCGTCCGGCGGCAGATCATCGATCAGGGCAAGGAGACCGGAGTCGATGCGCGGCGGCAGCGGCGCACGGGCGTGGCGCAGGGTGTGCGCCAGGTAGTCCCGCAGGCGCGGCACATCGGGCGGCGGCGCCGCCGCGTGCACCGCGCGCAGGCACGCGGCGAGGACGTCGCCGGCCTCGGCGTACGAGACAGACTTGTCCTTGGTGAGCTGCATCAGCGTCGGCCCGTCGAAGCGCGTCATCACCAGGGCGATGCGCCCATCGATCGTCACGTCGTCGATCACGTCCGGCGCCTGAACGCCGGCGGCGCGAACCGCCCGCGTCATTCGCGCCTCGTGGATGCTGACGGCGCGCGGCACGCCGGGCTTGTACAGCTTGACGATCTGGCCGGATGCCCAGGCATGGACGTCAGCCGTCGCGCCGTCGCCGATTTTCGGGCCCAGCCCCTGATGCATCGCGCGCCTCCGCCGCTGCGTGGACCATGCGCCGAGGCGGCACGGGGCTCAACGGGCGTCCGGGCGCAGCCGACTCGTGGGCTCCGTCGCGGCCGCTGCGCCGCGGCCCTAGCGCCAGCCGCCCGACTCTGCCTATGTCCCCGCGGTTGAAGGAGAGCCAGAATGGCCGACGATCTGACGCTCGACCCGCCAGGCGGCGAGGAGCCGGGCCGCATCATCGACGAGACCTTGGACGAGGCGCTGTCGAAGCGGTACCTCGCCTATGCGCTCTCCACGATCACGAGCCGGGCGCTGCCGGACGTGCGCGACGGCCTCAAGCCCGTGCATCGGCGCGTGCTCTACGCGATGCGCGAGCTCAATCTCGATCCGGATTCGGCGTTCAAGAAGTGCGCCCGCGTCGTCGGCGACGTCATGGGCCGTTTCCACCCGCACGGCGATTCGGCGATCTACGACGCGCTCGTGCGCCTCGCGCAGGACTTCACCGTCCGCTACCCGCTGATCGACGGCCAGGGCAATTTCGGCAACATCGACGGCGATAACCCGGCGGCGATGCGCTACACCGAAAGCCGGCTGACGCGCGCCGCCGAGGCGCTGCTCGACGGCATCGACGAGGACGCCGTCGATTTCCGCCCCACCTATGACGGCCTCGACAAGGAGCCCGTCGTCCTGCCGGCGGCGTTCCCGAACCTGCTCGCCAACGGCGCCGCGGGCATCGCGGTCGGCATGGCGACGTCCATCCCCCCGCACAACGCCGCCGAGCTGATCGACGCTTCGCTGCTGCTGATCGAGAAGCCGGACGCCACCGTCGACGATCTGCTCGAGCATGTTCCGGGTCCGGACTTTCCCACGGGCGGCCTTCTGATCGAGCCGAAAGCCTCCATCCGCGAGGCCTACGCGACGGGCCGCGGCGGCTTCCGCGTGCGCGCGCGCTGGGAGACCGAAGACCTCGGCCGCGGCCAGTGGCGGGTGATCGTCACGGAAATTCCCTATCAGGTGCAGAAGGCCAAGCTCATCCAGGGACTCGCCGATCTCATCGAGCAGAAGAAGGCGCCGCTCTTGGGCGACGTGCGCGACGAGAGCGCCGAGACCGTGCGCATCGTGCTCGAACCCAAGAGCCGCACCGTCGAGCCCGCCGTGCTGATGGAGAGCCTGTTCAAGCTCTCGGAACTCGAGACGCGCATCCCGCTCAACATGAACGTGCTCGACGCGCACCAGATTCCGCGCGTCATGAGCCTGAAAGAGGCGCTGCAGTCGTGGCTGGATCACCAGCGCGTTGTGCTGCAACGGCGCTCGCGCTTCCGCCTGGAGAAGATCGCGGCGCGCCTCGAAGTGCTTTCGGGCCTGATGATCGTCTACCTCAATCTGGACGAGGTGATCCGCATCATCCGCACGGAAGACGAGCCGAAGCCCAAGCTGATCGAGCGGTTCGAACTTTCCGAGACGCAGGCGGAATCGATCCTCAACACGCGCCTGCGCCAGTTGCGCAAGCTTGAGGAGATGGAGCTGCGGCGCGAGGAAACCGCGCTCAAGAAGGAACAGAGCGCGCTCAAGAAGCTGCTCGCGAGCGCCGCGGAGCAGTGGGCCAAGATCGCCGATCAGCTGCGCGCCGCGCGCGAGGCGTTCGGCCCCGCCAGCAAATGGGGCGCGCGCCGCTCCACGCTCACCGATGCGCCGGCCGCGCCCGAGATCGACATCGAAGCCTTCATCGTGCGCGAGCCGATCACCGTGGTGCTTTCGGAGAAGGGCTGGATCCGCGCGCTCAAGGGCCACACGGAAGACATCTCGAGCCTGAAGTTCAAGGAAGGCGACGCCGCCGCGTTCGTCGTGAAGGCGGAGACCACGGACAAGATCATCGCCTTCGCCGCTGACGGCCGCGCCTTCACGCTCGGCGCCGACAAGCTGCCCGGCGGGCGCGGCATGGGCGAGCCGATCCGGCTGATGATCGAACTCGACGAGGGCGCCGCGATCATCGAACTCTTCGCCTTGAAACCCGGCGCGAAGCGCCTGCTCGCGAGCCGCGACGGCTATGGGTTCATCGTCTCCGAGGACGAACTCGTCGCCACCAAGCGCGCCGGCAAGCAGGTGCTCAACGTCGCCGACAGCGAGGCGCTCGTGTGCGTGCAGGTCGCGGGCGACCACGTCGCCACGATCGGCGAGAACCGCAAGATCCTCGTCTTCCCGCGCGACGAGCTGCCGGAGATGCCGCGGGGCAAGGGCGTCAAGCTGCAGAGCTTCAAGGATGGCGGCCTCGCCGACGCCGTGACGTTCGCCGCTACCGACGGCCTGACCTGGCTCGACGGATCGGGCCGCACGCGGACGATCCCGGAGTGGCGGGACTATCTCGGCAAGCGGGCCGGAGCGGGCCTCGTCGCGCCGCGCGGCTTTGCCCGGTCGGGTCGTTTCCGAGGCGAATAGCGCCAAAGTTCCCCTCCCCAGCGGGCAGGGGTGAAGGGGTGGGGAGAGCACGCACGGCGACTTCCGGTTCGCGTCGCCTTCCGTCATGCCGAAGACGCGTCCGTCTCCCCCTCCCAACCCTCCCCCGCTGGGGGAGGGCTATGATGCTTCGCCATCCCGCCGCCCGCCTCTATTGCGCCGCACCCACGCCTCAGGATGACCGCTGGGCCAAAGCAGGCTAGAAGGCGGGAAACCGGAGAGCTTCCATGACCCTGGGCGTCATCGTCCTGATCGTTCTCGTCGTCGGCTTGCTGATCATCGTCGGCATCTACAACCGGCTGGTCGCCCTGCGGCAGACCTGTAACCAGGCCTTCGCCGACGTCGACGTCCAGCTGAAGCAGCGCCACGACCTGATCCCCAACCTCGTCGAGACGGTGAAGGCGTACGCCACGCACGAGCGCGAGACGCTCGACGCGGTGATCCAGGCCCGCAACCAGGCGGTCTCGGCGCGCGGCGGCGTGCATGCGCAGGCCGAGGCCGAGGGCGTGCTCACGGGTGCGCTGAGCCGGCTCATGGTGGTGGCGGAGGCCTATCCGGACCTCAAGGCCAACACGAACTTCCAGCAGCTGATGGCCTCGTTGCAGGACGTCGAGAACAAGCTCGCGGCGGCGCGTCGCTTCTTCAACAACGCCGTCAGCGAGTACAACACCGGCATCCAGCAGTTTCCGGCGGTTCTGATCGCGGGCCCGATGGGCTTCGGCCAGAAGGAGTTCTTCGACGTCGGCGAAGAAGGCCGCGCGACGCTCGACCAGGCGCCGCAGGTGAAGTTCGGCTAAGCGCGCCGCGCTCCGGCGCGGCTTGAAGGGGCGCCGCGATGTTCCGCGCCTACGGCCTCCGCACTCATATCTGGAACAACAATCTCCGCTCGCTTTTCCTGCTGGCGGGGTTTCCGGTTCTCCTTGCTCTGCTTACCTACGGCCTGTCCCTGGGCTTCGCGGCGCTGGCGATGGACGACGGCGCGCCGATCTCGGCGCCGTTCGTGTGGGCGGCCCAGGCGCTCACGACGGCCTGGCCCTGGGCGATCGTCGGCGCGGCCGTGTGGTTCGGGATCGCTTTCCTGTTCTACCAGACGATGCTCGACGCCTCGCTTGGCGCGCACGCCGTCGAGCGCACGGACGAGCCGCGGCTCTACACCCTCCTCGAAAACCTCTGCATCTCGCGTGGCCTGCGCACGCCGACGCTGCGCATCATCGAGACCGGGGCGTTGAACGCCTATGCCAGCGGCCTGCACGAGGGGCGCTACACCGTCACCGTCACGCGCGGCCTGATGGAGACCCTCGACGACGCCGAGCTGGAGGCGGTGCTCGCGCATGAACTCACCCACATCCGCAACAAGGACGCGCGCATGCTCGTCATCGCGGTGATCTTCGTGGGCATCTTCTCGTTCGTGTTCGAGCTGATCTTCCGGGGCGTGTTTCGCTCCGGGTTCGGATGGTCGGGCGGCGGGTCGCGCCGCTCGGACCGCAATTCGAGCAGCGGCGGCGGCGGGGGCGGGGCGGCGATCATCGCGATCGTCGTGGCGCTCGCCTGCATCGCGCTTGCCTATGCGCTGGCGGTCGTGATCCGCTTCACGCTGTCGCGCAACCGCGAGTTTCTGGCCGACGCCGGCGCGGTGGAGCTGACGAAAGACCCCGACGCGCTGATCCGCGCGCTGCGCAAGATCTCCGGCAATGCGCGGATGGAGAATGCCCCGTCCGAAGTGCGCGAGATGTTCATCGAGAACGCCTCGGCGGGCGTCGCGGACCTGTTCGCCACGCACCCGCCGATCGAGAAGCGCATCGCCGCGCTCGTCACCTATGCGGGCGGGAGGGATTCGGGCGCGACCGCGCCGGCGCCCGCCGCCGTATCCGCGCCGCCGCGATCGGGCCCCTGGGGCTGATCCTCTTTCGGGAAGGTCGCAACTCAGCGCACCTTCACGATCTCCTTCGGCGTCGAAAGCTCGCGCTCTTTCGCCTTGAACTTCGGTTTCGGCAGAAGGCGGAACCGCGTCTGGCACCAGGCGAAGGCGATGCCGACGTCGAGCAGGGCGTCGCCCCGGCCGCAGGGGCAGGCGAAGGGCAGGACGTCGAGCACGCGGTAGGTCTCGCCCGCCACGAGCGGCACCGGCTCGCCGGTGACGTGGTTCGGGGCGGCGTTGACGCACAGGACGAGATCGTCGGGACCGACGGCGTCGCTCATGGGGCGCTTCCTTGTGAGGACGGCATTTTACTCGCGACGTGGCGTCACGTCATCAGGCGCGGGCTCGGCGGCATCGAGGACGCCGCTGTGAGATCGGGAGCCTGAGAGACGAACGCCGACGCTGGACTTGTGACCTCAGCCCGCGTCCTCCACCCGCCGCCACTCCCCGCCGCGCAGCAGCTCCAGCGGGCGGAAGTCGCCTTTGTAGCCCATCTTGTCCGAGCCCTGGACCCAGTAGCCGAGATAGACATAGGGCAGGCCCGCGGCGGCGGCCTGGGCGATGTGGTCCAGGATCATGAACGAGCCGAGGCTGCGGGCGTTCTCGCGGACGTCGAAGAACGAATAGACGAGGGAGAGTCCATCGGCGATCACGTCGACCAGGGCGGCGGCGATCAGGTCGTCCTCGCCCTCGACGCCGTTTGGGTCGGCGCCGGCGCGGCGATACTCGATCACGTGCGAGCGCACGGACGTCTCCTCCACCATCGCCGCGTAGTCGAGCAGGGTCATGTCGGCCATGCCGCCGCCGGCGTGGCGGGTGGTGAGGTAGCGGCGCAGGAGCCAGAACTGCTCCTCCGTCGCCTCGGGCGGGCGCATGGCGCGGGTGAGGTCGCCGTTCTTCGTCAGCACGCGGCGCCAGCGCTTCGTCAGGTCGAACGCCTTCACCGGGATGCGGGCGGAGACGCAGGCGTCGCAGCCCTCGCACGCCGGGCGGTAGGCGATGTTCTGCGAGCGACGGAAGCCGGCATGGGTGAGCGCGTCGTTGAGCGCCAGGGCGTCCGGGCCATCGAGGCTCGTGAACACCTTGCGTTCCTTCCGGTCAGGCAGATACGGGCAGGCCGACGGGGCCGTCAGGTAGAACCGCAGCTGCTTGCTCGAGAACTGGCGGGTCAAGGTTCGCCTCACGCCGGGAAGCCCATGCTCCCAGGCGCGTGCCCGCCGCGTCAAGCGTCGTTCCCCTCAGGAGCGCAGATCGCGCACAGCGGGCGGGCCAAAGCGGCCAAACGGCGGTTCCTCAGAGCCCGTGGCCGGGCGGCAGGGCCGGCGCCTCGCGCAGAAGCGTGATCGAGATGCGGCGATTCCCGGGCGCGGTGGGGTCATCGGGGAACAGCGGCTCCGAATCGGCCTTGCCCGAGACCTGGTAGATCCGGTCTTCCGGCACGCCGTTGGCCGACAGGATCTTGCGCGCGGAATTGGCGCGGTCCGAGGACAGCTCCCAGTTCGAGTAGCCCTTGCGGGGCGGGGCGCTCATGTCGGTGTGGCCGCTGATCGAGACGCGGTTCGGCATGTCCAGGATCACGCCGGAGACGGCGGCGATCAGGCGCTGGGCCCGTTCGGTCAACCGCGCCTCGCCAGGCGAGAACATCGAGCGGCCTTCCTGATCGACGATCTGGATGCGCAGGCCCTCGGGCGTCTTCTCCATGAGGACGTTTTTCGAGAGCTCGGCGATGTCCGGAAGGTCCTGGATGGCCTGGCGGATCGACTGCTCGGCCTTGTCGAACTGGGTGTCCTCCCGGAGCGCCTTCGCGCGGGAGAGGGCGTCCGTGCTCGGCTCGAGCTGGCCGGAGGCCTGTTCGGGATTGGATTTTGCGGCGGGGTCTTCGGCCTCGCTCGGGCCGGTGGACCGCATCACGACGGGCGCGCCCTCGCCATGGCGAACGCCGGATTCAGCGAGCGCCGTGCCGGCGAGAATGCCGCCCGAACCGCTGGTCGTCTGCGAGACGCTGGCCGGGGCGAAAAAGTCGGCGATGCCGCGTTTTTGTTCTGGGCTGGTTGTATTGATGAGCCACATCAACAAGAAGAACGCCATCATGGCGGTCACGAAGTCGGCGTAAGCCACCTTCCAGGCGCCGCCATGGTGGCCGCCCCCGGATACCTTCTTGACCTTCTTGATGACGATGGGGGCCGTATTGGCGCCGGCAGCCATATTCGCTCGATCCGTTCTGGACAGGCGGACAATGGCGCAGCGCCGTTAACATCACGTGTCCGAGCCCGGACCGGGCGACGCGTGCGACGAGGATGGAATGGACGACAAAGCCTATCGGCAGGCGCTCGGATGCTTCGCGACCGGGGTTTGCGTGGTCGCCACGCGGACGGGCGAGGCGGTGAGCGGGATCACGATCAACTCGTTCACCTCGGTGTCGCTCGCGCCGCGCCTGGTGCTCTGGTGTCTGGACGATCGCTCCGACCGCTACGCCGCCTTTTCCGAGGCCAAGGTCTGGGGGCTGAGCGTGCTCGCGCCCGACCAGCAGGAAATCGCCAGCCGCCTCGCGCGGCAGGGCGGGCATGCGATCGAACCGGGGGAGACGCTGGACGGCCCGGAGGGCGCGCCGCTGCTGCCGGGCGCGCTTGCGCATTTCGCCTGCCGCACCTGGAAGACCACGACCATGGGCGATCATCTCGTCGTCGTCGGCGAGGTCGTGGGCTTCGACGTCCGCACCGGCGACGGGCTGACCTATTTCCGCGGCCGCTACGGGCGCGCGCCGCAACCGGAGGTCTAGGCGATGGCGAAGCTTGCGTTCGTGGGGCTCGGCGTGATGGGCGGGCCGATGGCGCGGCATCTGGCCCGGGCCGGGCACGAGCTTTCGGTGTTCAACCGCTCGCCGCAAAAGACGCTCGCCTGGGTCGCCGAGCATGGCGGGCGGGCCTGCGCTTCGGTGGCGGAGGCGTTCGCGGGCGCGGAGGCGGCGTTTCTGTGCGTCGGCGACGATCGCGACGTGGCGGGCGTGTTTGCGGCCGGCGCCAGCGCATTGCCCCCGGGCGCGGTGATCGTCGATCACACGACGACGTCGGCGGAGATCGCGCGCACGCTCGCGGCTGCGGCTGCCGAGCGCGGGCTCTCCTTCGTCGACGCGCCGGTCTCGGGCGGGCAGGCGGGCGCCGAAGCGGGGCGGCTTACCGTCATGGCCGGCGGCGAGGAGGCCGCGGTGGAGAAGGTGCGGCCGTTCCTCGCGGCCTATTCGGCCGCCGTGACGCGCATCGGGCCGTCCGGGTCCGGACAATTGGCCAAGATGGTCAACCAGATCTGCATCGCCGGCGTCGTTCAGGGCCTCGCAGAGGCGCTGCATTTCGCCAAGCGGGCCGAGCTCGATCCCGAGGTGGTGATCGGCGCGATCTCGAAAGGCGCGGCGCAGTCCTGGCAGATGGAGAACCGCTGGCGCACGATGGTGGACGGCAAGTTCGACTTCGGCTTCGCCGTCGACTGGATGCGCAAGGACCTCGGCCTGGTGCTCGACGAGGCCCGCCGCAACGGCGCCAGCGCCCCCGTCACCGCGCTCGTCGACCAGTTTTACGCGGAAGTGCAGGCGATGGGCGGCCGGCGCTGGGATACGTCCAGCCTGATCGCGCGGCTCGAGGGCAAATCTTGAGCCCCAAGGACGTCGTCCGCGCCTGGATCGACGCCTTCAACCGCGCCGATCTCGACGCCCTCGCGGCGCTCTATGCCGAGGACGCCGTCAATCATCAGGTCGCCTACGAACCGCTCGAGGGGCGCGCGGCGATCCGCGGCCTGTTCGAGATGGAGTTCGCGCGCGCCACGATGACCTGCATCCCCGAGAACCTCTTTGAAGACGGCGAGTGGGCGATCCTGGAGTGGCGCGATCCGCTCGGCCTGCGCGGCTGCGGGTTCTTCCAGGTGCGCAACGGCGCGATCGTCTTTCAGCGCGGCTATTTCGACCGGCTGAGTTTTTTCAAACAGCAGGGCATTCCGATCGAGGGGTGAGAGTCCTTCTCCCCTTGTGGGAGAAGGTGGCGCGAAGCGCCGGATGAGGGGTGAACCTCAGTCGGCAAACGATCGCGCTGACACCCCTCACCCGTCTCGCGCGCTGCCGCGCGCGATCCACCCTCTCCCACAAGGGGAGAGGGTCATCCGCTTCGCGTCACACCCGCTCGACGATCGTCACGTTGGCGAGGCCGCCGCCTTCGCACATCGTCTGCAAGCCATAACGCTTGTTGTGGCGCTTGAGCGCGTGCACGAGCGTCGTCATCAGCTTGGTGCCCGAGGCGCCGAGCGGGTGACCGAGCGCGATCGCGCCGCCATGAACGTTGAGCTTGTCCGGATCCGCGCCCGTGTGGCGCAGCCACGCCATCGGAACGGGGGCGAACGCCTCGTTGACCTCGTAGAGATCGATGTCGTCGATCTTCATGCCGGCGCGCTTCAGGGCCTTGTCGGTGGCAAACAGCGGCTCTTCGAGCATGATCACGGGGTCGCCGCCGGTGACCGTCATCGAGCGGATCTGCGCGATCGGCGCGACGCCGAGACGCTTGAGGCCCGCTTCGTTGCAGATGAGCACGCCCGAGGCGCCGTCGCAGATCTGGCTCGAGGTGGCGGCGGTGATGACGCCGTCTTCCGCCAGGAGCTTCACGTTCGCCATGCCTTCGAGCGTGGCGTCATAGCGCACGCCTTCGTCGGCGAGGTGGGTGTCCTTGGCGCCATCCGCGAGCGTGATCTCGATCGGCACGATCTCTTCGCCGAACGCGCCGGCCTTGATGGCGGCCGCGCCCTTCTTGTGGCTCTCGTAACCGAAGCGGTCGAGCTGGTCGCGCGTGAAGCCGTACTTCTTGGCGATCATCTCGGCGCCGGCGAACTGGCTGAACTGGATGCCGGGATAACGCGCCGCCATCGCCGGGCTCACGTAGAAGCCCATGCCGTTCTTGTAGGGCAGCGCGATCGGCAGGCCCATCGGCACGCGGCTCATGCTTTCCACGCCCGCGGCGACGACCACGTCCATCACGCCGCTCATCACGGTGGCGGCCGCGAAGTGCAGCGCCTGCTGCGAGGAGCCGCACTGGCGATCCACCGACGTGCCCGGCACGCTTTCGGGCAGCTTGGAGGCGAGCACCGCGTTGCGCGCGATGTTGCAGGCTTGTTCGCCGGCCTGGCCGACGCAGCCGAGCACGACGTCCTCGATCGCGGACGGGTCGGCGCCGGAGCGGTCGACGAGCGCGTCGAGCACCTTGCCGGCGAGATCGGCCGGGTGCCATCCGGCGAGACGACCGCCCTTGCGGCCGCCGGCAGTGCGCGCGGCGGCGACGATGTAAGCTGCACTCATGGGGAACGCTCCAGGCTCGGGCGCGCGCGGCGCCTGTTACTCCGCGGCGATGCCGGCGGTGGAATGGGACTGGGTCAGGCGGGCGGCGGCGCCTTTCAGCGTCTGCAGCGCCTCTTCGACTTCCTTGCGCTGGGCCTCGAGCGCCTCGATGCGCTTGGTGAAGACCTGCAGCGCCTTGGCGTTCTGCGCGGCTTCGCCGTTCTTGTCGTAGGTGTCGAGGATGTCGCGGATGTCGGCCACGGAGAGCCCGACGCGGCGGCCGCGCACGATCAGCGCCAGGCGCGTCCGGTCGCGGTGCGAATAGACGCGCATCTGGCCCTGACGATCGGGCTTCAGGAGGCCCTGCTCCTCGTAGAAGCGGAGCGCCCGGGGGGTGAGATCGAACTCGCGGCAGAGTTGGCCGATCGAATAGGCGGCTGCGATGCGCGCGCCCTCGAGGCGAGTGGTCATGCGTGTTCCTCCATCTTGGTCCCGGCCGGCTCTAGGGCCTAGCCGTCCCGGCTTGCGCCTTGAGGTCTCGTCACGGGATGGTGGACATTGATTAGAGTGCGCTCTAACAAGTCAAGTGACTTTAGAGAGCACTCCAAGTTTGGCGGGCAAAAAATGTCGGATCAGGGAGTGTCGTCGCGTCGGGAGCTGGGCAAGGCCGAGCGGCGTCGCCGCATCGTGGACGCGGCCGCCGCGTTGGCGCGGGCCACGTCGGTCGACGCCGTATCTATGGTGGAGATCGCCGAGCGGGCCGATGTCAGCCCCGCCACGCTCTACAACCTGTTCAAGACCAAGGACGCGATCCTGCGCGAGGTCTATGACGAGGACCTCGCCGCCTATCAGCGCGACGTCGAGGCCGCGCCGGCCGCCAACGCGCTCGATCGGATCTTCGTGGCCATGGATCTGGCGGCCGCCCTCTACCAGCGCGAGCCGGTCTTCTATCGCAACATGGCGCGGGCCGGGTCGCCGACCCTGGAAATGCGCGCCGCGATCGACGAGCCGCGCGCAGCGTACTGGCAGTCCCGCGTGGCGGCGGCGGTCGCGGAGAAGCGTCTGCGCGCGACGGCCGATCCCGAACAACTCGGCGCCGCGCTCGCCCACTTGTTCCGCGGCGCGTATCTCGACTGGACCGCGCACGTCATCACCGCCCTGCGCATGGCCGCCGAGCAGCGGTATGGCGCGGCCCTGATGCTTCTGGCGTTCGCCGCGCCCGCCGAGCGGGCCGGGCTGGAAGCGCGGATCGACGCGGCCATGAAAGAGCTGCGCGCCGCGCCCCGTCGCGCGGCGGCGATGAACTAGGCGGCGTCTGGAGCGCGCGGGTCTAGACGTTGTCCCTGTCGATGGCTGCCAAGCCGATCGCGGCGCCGTGGTCCTTTGCGAACGCGAGGATGCGCGCGTCATACGTCACGAGCGGACACCCGAGTTCAATTGCCGTCGCGATCAGAAGGCGATCAGCCGGGTCGCGCTGCGGGAGCCCCGTCAGTGGGTAGGCGCGAAGCGCAGCCGACAGCGAAAGCTCGACGATCTCGATGCCAGGGCGCGCGCAAAAGCGCGCGAGCCACTCGTCCGGCGTCACATCGAGTTCGACGCGCCCGGAATCGACAAGGAGCGCAATTTCCCAAGCGGTCATCGCGCTCAAACACAGCTTCCCGCCCGAGCGCCAATGGGTTTCCAGGAGATCGCGCGTGTCCTGTCGAAGCGCGGCGTCGCCTGCATCGAGCCAAAGGACGATGTGGGTGTCGAGAAGAAGACGCGATCGGCTCAATGTTCGAGTTCGCGTCCTGATTGCGCGTCGGGCTCAGTCTCGAGGGTGGGCCGGGTGAGGTCGACGCCGGGTAGGGTCCGCACTGAGCCGCGATGTGCGCCGAACAAGGGACTGGTCCGCGCATCCGCCTCCAGCAGCGTTTTCATGGCCAGGGCGACGGCTTCCGTCTTGTTGCCGTGGGTCAATTTCTCGGCGGCCGCTTCAATGAGCGCTACGACGTCCGGGCGGTTGATGGTCACGACCTGCGGCATGGCGGTCCCTATCATTAAGGGCGTAATGATACACGATGTGCGCCGCGGCGTCACGACATTGTTCGGCGTCCCCAGGGCCTGTTACCCCGTGGTGGGGCGCGCATCCAGATAGATCCAGGCCTCCAGAACGCCTTCGCGCGTGTGGACGGGGATGGTGGCGCGGCGGTACTCGGCCCCCTCGAACGCGTCGAGACGCGGCCAATGTTCCGGCAGGTCCGGGGACAGGAACACGTGGACCTCGACGTCGTCGCCGTCCTCCGCGGGGATCAGGGCGGGATAGCCCAGCGCCGCGCCCCAGCCGCGCTGCACGAGCCGGCCTTTCACCGTGCCGAGGATCCAGCGCCCGCGCAGGCCGCTGAGTTGGTGATGGTTGGGACGGCCGGGCGCCAGGGTTCCATAGGTCGCCAGGCGTTCGTCGACGCTCACGGCCGCAGCAACTCCGCCGCTTTCGGCGCGAAGTACGTCACCACGCCGTCGCAGCCGGCGCGCTTGAAGGAGGTCAGCGTTTCGAGAATGGCGCGGTTCTCGTCGAGCCAGCCATTGGCGACGGCGGCCTTGATCATCGCGTATTCGCCCGACACCTGGAACGCCAGCGTGGGCAGTCCGAACGCGTCCTTCAGTCTGCGGACGATATCCAGATAGGGCAGGCCGGGTTTCACCAGCAGCATGTCGGCGCCTTCGGCCACGTCGAGCGCGCCCTCGCGCAGGGCTTCGGCGCCGTTGGCGGGGTCCATCTGATAGGTCTTCTTGTCGCCGCGCAGGGTGGTGACGCCGATGGCCTCGCGATAGGGGCCGTAGAACGCCGAGGCGTATTTGGCGGCGTAGCTGAGGATCAGGGCGTCGCGGTGGCCCGCGCCTTCGAGCGCGCCGCGGATCGCGCCGATGCGGCCGTCCATCATGTCGGAGGGGGCGATGACGTCAGCCCCGGCCTCGGCCAGCAGCAGGGCCTGACGGCACAGGCGCTCGACGGTCTCGTCGTTGGCGATGCGGTCGCCGATCATCACGCCGTCATGGCCATGATCCGTGAACGGATCGAGCGCCACGTCCACCATGACGCCCACCTCCGGCGCGGCCTTCTTCATGGCCCGCACGACCCGGGGGACGAGACCGTCCGGGTTCAGCGCTTCCGAGCCTTCCGGGTCCTTCAGCGACCCATCCACGTTGGGGAAGACCGCGATCATCGGGATGCCCATGGCCCGGGCGGCGACGGCGGCCTCGGCGGCGGCCTCGACCGCGAGGCGGTCGGCGCCCGGCATGGCCGCGACCGGGATGCGCGGCTGCGGCCCCGCATGCACGACCATCGCCCAGACCAGATCGGCCGGCGTCACGACCGCTTCGCGGACGAGGTCGCGGATCCAGGGGGCCTGGCGCATCCGGCGGGGGCGGTGCAGCGGGTGACGACCGTCGAAACCAACCATGAAACGCTCTCCAGCGACCGTCGCAGACGTGAACGGCCAAGACCTTCGTCGCGCTTAGCCTTTGGGCCCAATGCGCGCTATATCGACCCAAGCGCCGGATTCCGGCGTATCAGGCGGAAACAGGTTCCTTTTCTGGGGCCAAGACCGGTCGGGACACATGAGACAGGAAGACGCGGCCGTTTTCGAGGGCGCCGTCGAGGCGATCAAGGACGAGGGCCGGTATCGGGTCTTTGCCGACATCAAGCGCGAGAAGGGCCGCTTCCCGCACGCGCGCCTGCGCCTGCCCGACGGCTCCGAAAAGCCGATCGTGGTCTGGTGCTCGAACGATTATCTCGGCCAGGGCCAGCACCCGGAAGTGATCGCGGCGCTCCACGCTGCGGTCGAGGACGTCGGGGCCGGATCCGGCGGCACCCGCAACATTTCCGGCACGACCAGCTACCACGTCGACCTCGAAGCCGAGCTCGCCCAGCTGCACGGCAAGGAATCCGCGCTGCTGTTCACCTCCGGCTACGTCTCCAACGAGGCGACGCTGTCGACGCTTGCGAAGCTCTTTCCCGATCTCTGGATCTTCTCCGATGAGCTCAACCACGCCTCGATGATCGAGGGCATCCGCCGCGCCAAGTGCGAGAAGCGGGTGTTTCGCCACAACGATCTCCAGAGCCTCGAGTCCCTGCTGACGGAAGCGCCCCCCGGCGCGCCCAAGCTGATCGCGTTCGAGAGCGTCTACTCGATGGACGGCGACACCGCGCCGATCGCCGACATCTGCGACCTCGCCGAGAAATACGGCGCGATGACCTATCTCGACGAAGTGCACGGCGTCGGCCTCTACGGCCAGGGCGGCGGCGGCGTCGCCGAGCGCGATGGCATCATGCACCGCGTCGACTTCATCGAAGGCACGCTGGCCAAGGCGTTCGGGGTCATGGGCGGCTACGTCACCGGCCCGCGCGCCGCGATTGACGCCATCCGCTCCACCGCGCCCGGCTTCATTTTCACCACGTCGCTCGCGCCCTCGATCGCCGCGGCGGCGCTGGAAAGCGTGCGTCTCGTGCGCCGCTGCCCGCACATGCGCGATCGCCTCGCCGAGCGCGCCGCCAAGCTCAAGGCGATGTTCAAGGCGGCGGGCCTGCCGGTGATGGAGAGCTCCACCACGCACATCGTGCCGCTTCTCGTGGGCGACGCCGCGCGCTGCAAGCGCATCTCGGATGCGCTGCTCTACGACCACGGCGTCTATGTCCAGCCGATCAACTTCCCCACGGTGCCGCGCGGCACGGAGCGGTTGCGGTTCACGCCGTCGCCCTTCCATGACGACGCGCTGATGGAGGCGCTGGTCGCGGCGGTGCAGGCGGTGTGGACCCGCGAGGACCTCGTCGCCTCGGCGGCCTGAGGCCCGTGGAGCGGCCGGCCTATCTCGAATTCGTGGCGGTGGGCGACGCCGTGCGCGTCGCGGCGATCTGTCCGGAGACGGGGATCGAGGCCGTGGTGATGGGCCCGGCCTCGGCGGCGCGGGCTGATCTCGAGCGGCTGGCGCTTGCGAAACTGGAGCGGCTGCGCGCGAAACCCGAGAGCGAAGACCCGCCGCCACCGCCGCCCAAACGGGGGCCGGGGACCTGGGCTTGACGCCCCTGACCCGCGAAAATGCCCCCTGACGTGTGACGTCTGGACGGTTCAGGTCTCCTTGCGGCGCACGCCGCGGCCAAGGCCGATCTGTTTGGCGAACGCCGATCGCTGGGCGGCGTAGGCCGGCGCCACCATCGGATAGTCCGCGGGCAGGCCCCAGCGCTTGCGATACTCGTCCGGCGTCATGCCGTACGTGGAGCGCAGGTACCGCTTCAGCATCGTGAGCTTTTTTCCGTCCTCGAGGCAGATGATGTACTCGTTGTGGACGGATTTGTTCACCGGAACGGCCGGTTTTGGCTTCTCGGCGGCGCGAAGATCATCGCCTGCCGCCAGATTCGCGACAGTCTTGTGGATGGTGCGGATCAGGTCATGAAGCTGTTCGGCCGCCACTTTGTTGTTGGCCACGAAGGAAGCCACGATATCGGAGGTCATCCTCAATGTGTCTTCAACGCCGACAGGGGTGTCACTGTTCTCGTCGCGCATTCCAATACCTTCGCGTACCGACGGATCACCCAGCCCGACTTGTCGAATAGCGTTAGGGACGTGTGTGGCTCAACAAAAGAATTGTGTAAAGGCGACAAATAGTTCGGACAATCACTTGGGAACGACTTCTGAACGCGTGCAGAGCCCTGCGCTTTGCGTCGCGGTGTGGCGCGGCCTATCATGACGCGCAGTTGCGACTCTCGAGCGACCCTCCCCGCGCTTTCGATAGGGATTTCCGCATGACCACGAGCCCGCTCTCCCGCGGCGACGCCTCCGGCTTTTTCACCACGGGCCTCACCGACGCCGATCCCGAGCTTGCCCGCAGCGTGGCCGATGAGCTCGGCCGCCAGCAACGCCAGGTCGAGCTGATCGCATCGGAGAACATCGTCTCGCGCGCGGTTCTCGAGGCGCAGGGCTCGGTGCTGACCAACAAGTACGCCGAGGGCTATCCCGGGCGGCGCTACTATGGCGGCTGCGAGTTCGTCGACGTCGCCGAGAAGCTCGCCATCGAGCGCGCCAAGCGCCTGTTCGGCGCCGCCTACGCCAACGTCCAGCCGCACTCCGGCGCACAGGCCAACCAGGCGGTGTTCCTGGCGCTCCTCCAGCCGGGCGACACGTTCCTCGGCATGGACCTCGCCTCGGGCGGGCACCTCACGCACGGCGCCCCGGCCAACCAATCGGGCAAATGGTTCCGCCCGGTGTCCTATGGCGTGCGTCCGGATGATCACCTGATCGATTATGACGAGGTCGCCCGCATCGCCGAGCGCGAGAAGCCGAAGCTCATCATCGCCGGCGGCTCAGCCTATTCTCGCGTGATCGATTTCGCCCGCTTCCGCCAGATCGCCGACAGCGTCGGCGCGTATCTGATGGTCGACATGGCGCACTATGCCGGCCTGATCGCCGCAGGCGTCTATCCCTCGCCGATCCCGCACGCGCACGTTTGCACGACGACGACGCACAAGACGCTGCGCGGCCCGCGCGGCGGCATGATCCTGTCGAACGACGAGGAGCTTGGGAAGAAGTTCAATTCCGCGGTGTTCCCCGGCTTGCAGGGCGGCCCGCTGATGCACGTGATCGCCGCCAAGGCCGTCGCGTTCGGCGAGGCTCTGCAGCCGGAGTTCAAGCTCTACGCCCGCCGCGTCGTCGACAACGCCCGCGCGCTGGCGGACCGGCTGAAGGCCAACGGGCTTGCGGTCGTGTCCGGCGGCACCGACAGCCACCTCGCGCTGATCGACCTGCGCCCGATGAAGGTCACCGGCAAGGCCGCCGAGATTTCGCTCGAGCACGCGTTCATCACCTGCAACAAGAACGGCATCCCGAACGATCCGGAAAAGCCGATGGTGACGTCGGGCATCCGCGTCGGCTCGCCGGCCTGCACGACGCGCGGCTTCGGCCCCGCCGAGTTCCAGGAAGTGGCCGATCTCATGATCGAAGTGCTGGCGGGCCTCGCCAAATCGAACGGCGACAATTCCGCCGTCGAGAAGGCCGTCGGCGCGAAAGTGGCGGCGCTCACCGCGCGCTTCCCGATCTATTAAGGACGCCGATGCGCTGCCCGTTCTGCCAGAACGAAGACACCCAGGTGAAGGACAGCCGTCCGACGGAGGACGGCGCCAGCATCCGGCGTCGCCGGCAGTGCGGCAAATGCGGCGCGCGCTTCACCACGTTCGAACGCGTGCAGCTGCGCGAGCTCGTGGTGGTGAAGCGCTCGACCGGAAAGCGCGTGCCGTTCGAGCGCGACAAGCTCCTGCGCTCGGTGAAGATCGCCCTCAACAAGCGCCCGGTCGAGGACGAACAGATCGAGCAGATGGTGTCGGGGATCGTGCGGCGGCTCGAAAGCCTGGGCGAGACGGAGATCGCGTCCGGCGTCATCGGCGAGATGGTCATGGAGGCGCTCGCCAATCTCGATCCCGTCGCCTACGTGCGCTACGCCTCGGTCTACCAGGACTTCCGCGAGGCCGGGGACTTCCGCCGCTTCCTCGGCGAGGTGCTGCCGCGCGCGCCGGGCGAGGGCGGCCCGGATCGCTGATCCGCGTCGCCCCGGTCCCCCGCGCCATGCGCCCTTTCGTTACGCTCAAGCTCGCCACGTCGCTCGACGGGCGCATCGCCACGGCCGCCGGCGAAAGCCGCTGGATCACGGGCGCGGCGGCGCGCGCGGAGGTCCACCGGTTGCGCGCCGCGCATGACGCGATCCTCGTCGGCGCCGAAACCGCGCTGGCCGACGATCCCGAACTCACCGCCCGCACCGATCCTGCGCCGGCGACGCAGCCGCTGCGCATCGTGCTCGACAGCCGCCTGCGACTTTCCCCGACGAGCCGCCTTGCACGGACGGTCGGGCTCGGGCCCGTGCTCGTACTCGGCGCGACGGACGCCGATCCCGCCCGCGCCGCTGCGCTCGAAGCCGCCGGGGTGGCGGTGGCGCGCGTTTCCCGTACTCCGCATGGGGTGGACCTTCCGGCCGCGCTGGCCCATCTCAGCGGGACCGCCGGCGTGCGGCGCCTGTTCGTCGAAGGCGGCGGGCATGTCGCCGCGTCATTCTTGACGCTCGACGCCGTCGATGCGCTCGAATGGTTTCGCGCGCCGATGGTGCTGGGCGGGGCCGGGCGGCCGGCCATCGCGGCGCTGCCGGAGGGGCCTTTGGCGGCGGCCCCGCGCTTCGCGCGGCGGTCGGTCGAGGCAGTGGGCCCCGATCTTTGGGAACGATACGAGCGGGAGCGCTGAGTGTTCACGGGCATCGTCACGGCCATCGGCGAAGTTGAAGCGGCGGAGCGTCGGGACGGGCTCCTGCGCCTGACCGTGCGCGCGCCGTACGCGGCCGAAGGCGTCGATCTCGGCGCCTCGATCTGTCACGACGGCTGCTGCCTGACGGTGGTCGAGAAGCACGCGCGCGACGGCGGCATGGCCTATGTCGTCGAGATCGCCGCGGAGAGCCTCGCGCTCACCACGCTCGGCGGGCTCGGCGTCGGCGACCGCGTGAACCTGGAGCGCTCCCTGAAACTCGGCGACGAGCTCGGCGGCCATATCGTCTCGGGCCACGTGGACGGGCTCGGCGAAGTGGTTTCGGTGAAAGCCGACGGCGAGGGCTGGCGCGTGCGCGTGAAGGCGCCGCCGACGCTCGCACCGCTCATCGCGCAGAAGGGCTCGATCGCCATCAACGGCGTGTCGCTCACCGTGAACGAGGTCGAAGGCGACACGTTCGGCGTGCTCATCATCCCCCACACCTGGCAGGTGACGACGCTGTCGCGCCTGGCGGCGGGCGCGAAGGTCAATCTCGAGGTGGACATGCTCGCGCGTTACGTCGCGCGGCTGCTCGAGGCGAAACGATAGACGGACATCGGACCATGGACGGCCAGCTCTCCCTCGACGACATCAAGCGCGCGATCTCCCCTGTGGAGGAGATCGTGGAAGAGGCGCGCAACGGGCGCATGTACATCCTCGTCGATGCGGAGGACCGCGAGAACGAGGGCGATCTCATCATCCCCGCGCAGTTCGCCACGCCCGCGGCGATCAATTTCATGGCGCGGTACGGGCGCGGCCTGATCTGCCTCGCCATCACGTCCGAACGCGCGAAAGACCTTCACCTCTCGCCGATGACGACGCGCAATCAGGCCCGCAACCAGACCGCCTTCACGGTCTCGATCGAGGCCAAGGAAGGCATCTCCACCGGCATCAGCGCGCATGACCGCGCGCACACGATCGCGGTCGCCATCGATCCGACGAAGCACGCCGACGACATCGTGTCCCCGGGCCACGTCTTCCCGCTGATCGCGCGCGACGGCGGCGTCCTGTTCCGCGCCGGGCATACCGAGGCCAGCGTCGACATCTCGCGCATGGCGGGCCTCATCCCGGCGGCGGTGATCTGCGAGATCATGAACGATGACGGCTCGATGGCGCGCCTGCCCGATCTCGTCGGTTTCGCCCAGCTGCACGGGCTGAAGATCGGCACGATCGCCGATCTGATCGCGTATCGCCGCGCGAACGACCGCATCGTCGAGCGCCGCTACGAGGCGCCGTTCGGGAGCGTCCATGGCGATGGCCTGCGCATGGTGCTCTATCGCAACGTGCTCGACGGGGTGGAGCACGTCGCGCTCGTGAAAGGTAGGATCGACAAGGACCGGTCGACGCTCGTGCGGATGCACCGCTTCGATTTCGCCGCCGACGTGATGGGCGAAAGCGGCGGGCGCGCCGGCATCATCGGCAAGGCGATCGCGGAAATTTCGGCCGAGCCGGATGGCGGGGTCGTCGTCATTCTCCGCGATCCCGACCCGGCCGCCCTCGGCAAACGCTTCGGCGCAGTCGCGCCCGATCCCGAGCCCGAGGCGCGCATGCTGCGCGAATACGGCGTCGGCGCGCACATCCTGCGCGATCTCGGCGTGCGCAAGATGGAGCTGCTCTCCAATCACCCGCAGAAGATCATCGGCCTCGACGGCTACGGCCTGACCGTGACGGGCTGGCGCTCGTTCAAGAAGGATTCCTGAGTCATGAGAACCGATCACAAGGCGCCAACGCCGCGCGTTCCGGGCGCGCGCATCGCGATCATCGCGGCGCGCTACTATACCGACGTTGTCGACGCCATGATCGAAGGCGCGCGCGCCGCGATCGCCGAGGCGGGCGGCGAGGCGCACGTCATCGAGGTGCCGGGCGCGTTCGAGACGCCGGCGGCGATCGCACATCTGGCGGATCGCTATGACGGGTTCGTGGCGCTCGGCTGCGTAGTGCGTGGCGAGACCACGCACTACGACTATGTCTGCGGCGAGAGCGCGCGCGGTCTGATGGATCTGTCGATCCGCGACAAGGTCGCGATCGGCTACGGCATTCTCACGGTGGAGACGCTCGCCCAGGCCGAGGTCCGCGCCGACCGCGCCCGCGGCGACAAGGGAGGCGAGGCGGCCCGCGCCTGTTTGACCATCGTCGCGCTCGCCCGCGCGTTGCGCGCCTGATCATGTCGCAGAACGTCTCCCCCGCAGCCCGCCGCGCCGCGCGGCTCGCCGCCGTCCAGGCGCTCTATCAGATGGAGCTTTCGGGCGCGTCGTCTGAGGCCGTGGCCCAGGATCTTCTGGACGGCCGCCTGCCGCTTGCCGAAAGCGGGCCGATCGATCAGGACGCCGACATCGTCCTGTTCCGGACGATCGTGGAGGGCGCCGTGGCGCAGCAGGGGCCGGTCGACACCATGATCGCCCGCAAGCTTGCCGAAGGCTGGCGCCTTGAGCGGCTCGATTCCGTCGCGCGCGCGATCCTGCGCGCCGGCGTGGTGGAGCTCTGGCGCCGCGACGACATCCCCACGGCCGTGGTGATCGACGAATATGTCGAGATCGCCAAAGCCTTCTTCGAAGGCGCCGAGCCGGGCTTCATCAACGGCGCGCTCGACGGGTGTGCGAAGGCCATCCGGGAGGAAGGGCTTGGGGGCGCCTGAGGGCCCCGCCTCCGCCGCAGACGCGGCCGCCGAAGGCGACGAGTTCGCCGTCATCGCGCGCTGGTTCGCGCCGCTCGCCGCCACGCCCGAAGCGCGGGGCCTCGTCGACGACGCAGCGCTTCTTTCGGGTGCGTTCGTCGTGACCGTCGACACGATCATCGAGGGGGTCCACTTCCTCCCGACCGATCCGATCGACAGCATCGCGCGCAAGGCGCTGCGGGTGAATCTCTCCGATCTCGCCGCCAAGGGCGCTGCGCCTTCACACTATCTCGTGGCGCTCTCGTGGCCCGCCACGCGACCCGCGTGGGAGATCGAGGCCTTCGCCGCCGGGCTCGCGGCGGATCAGGCCGCGTTCGGGGCGACGCTGCTGGGCGGCGACACCACCGCCACGCCGGGCCCGCTCACGATCACCATCACCGCCTTCGGCCGGCCGTTGACCCTGCGCACGCCGTCGCGCGCGGACGCCCGGCCTGGCGACGACGTCTGGGTGACCGGCCCCATCGGGCGGGGGCGCCTCGGCCTCGACGTTGCGCGCGGCCGCGCTCCGGCGCATCTGCCCGCAGACGCCTCGGCCGCGCTCCTTGCCCACTATCGCACCCCGACGCCCCGCACGGACCTCGCCGCCTTGATCGCCGCCCACGCCCACGCGTCGATGGACATCTCCGACGGTCTCCTGGCCGATGCGCCCAAGATCGCCGCGGCGAGCGGCGTCGAAGTCGAGATCGATCTCGATCGGATGCCGACGCCTGAAGAGGCCGCAGACTGGTTTGCGCCGGGTGAGGTTGATCGGCTGCTGCTCGCGATCGGCGGCGACGACTACGAGATCCTGTTCACCGCGCCGCCCGCCGCGCGCCCGGCGCTGGAGGGGCGGGCGGTCCGAATCGGGGAGGTGCGCGCCGGGCAGGGCTTGCGCGTTCTCCAGCACGGGCGCCCGCTCGCGATCGCGTCCGGGGGCTACGCGCACCGCCTCGGGCGAACATGATCACCTAGATTGGTAACGAACGGGTAAGGATCGCCGGTCATCGTCCGCGCTGAGATCGAGGGGCGCAGCGCGCCCGTTCGGAAAGGGACGAGGATGCGGATCCTGTGGGGCGCCGTGGCCCTGGCGCTGGCAAGCCTCGCGCCGTTGGCGGTCGCGCCGCCGGCCTACGCGGCCGGGGGCGAAACGAAAGACGCCAAGCCGGACGCCGAGCGCTTCATCGAAGCCGAACACATCATCACGCCCGTGCTGCGCAATGGGCGGCTCACCAATTATCTGTTCGTGACGGTGCGCGTCGACCTGCCGGACCAGGGCGACGTCTGGAAGCTGCGGGCGCGGTCCCACTTCCTGCGCGACGCCTTGCTACGCGCCACGCATCGCGCGTCGCTCTCCGACGCCAAGGACGAACGCAAACTCGACCAGACGGCGGCCCTGGCCGCGTTCCGCGCCGCGGCCGTCGAAACGCTCGGGGCCAACGGGGTCAAGGCGGTGTCGATCACCGCCGTCCAATCCTTGAATTGAGCTGTGAAATGCAGGCGGGCCAAGGATTTGGGTCGCCTTTCAGGGGCGGAGGCGTTGCACCGGCGGTGACGCTTTGGCAATGTCCGCGCCACTTTGGCGGGGGGAACGTCCGATTTTCGCGCGGTGCGCGTGCGGAGACGGGCATTCGCCCCCTTTTCGCCCGATGCGGGAGTTTCCGCCGCGGGCCCGATTAGGACGTCGTCATGGATCTTAGTATCGTTCTTATGGCCGTCATCGCGACAGGCGCGCTGGCCGGCCTTTATGGCTGGGTGCAAAGCCAGTCGATCCAGCGCGCCTCGGCCGGCTCCGAGCGCATGCAGGAGATCGCCGCGGCCATTCAGGAAGGCGCGCGCGCCTATCTGAACCGCCAGTACATGACCATCGCCTATGTGGGCGCGGCCGTGACGCTGCTGATCGGCGTCCTGCTCGGACCGCTGGTGGCGGCGGGCTTCGTTGTCGGCGCGGTGCTCTCGGGCCTCGCGGGCTTCATCGGCATGAACGTTTCGGTGCAGGCGAACGTCCGCACGACGGAAGCTTCCCGCAAGAGCCTGGGCGAAGGCCTCGGCATGGCGTTCAAGGCCGGCGCGGTCACGGGCATGCTCGTCGCGGGCTTCGCGCTCCTCGGCGTCGCCGTCTACTACGCCATCCTGACGCTGGGCTTCGGGCTCAACCCGATCTCGCGCGAAGTCGTCGACGCGCTCGTGGCGCTCGGCTTCGGCGCCTCGCTGATCTCCATCTTCGCCCGTCTCGGCGGCGGCATCTTCACCAAGGGCGCCGACGTGGGCGGCGACATGGTGGGCAAGGTCGAAGCCGGCATCCCGGAAGACGATCCGCGCAACGCCGCCACGATCGCCGACAACGTCGGCGACAACGTCGGTGACTGCGCCGGCATGGCCGCCGACCTGTTCGAGACCTATGCGGTGTCGACGGTGGCGACGATGGTGCTCGCCTCGATCCTGTTCCGTGACAGCGCGGCCGTGCAGGGCCTGATGATGCTGCCGCTCGCCATCGGCGGCGCGGCGATCATCGCCTCGATCGTCGGCACGTATTTCGTCCGCCTCGGGCCGGACAACCACATCATGAATGCGCTCTACAAGGGCCTTTGGGCTGCGGGCGCGCTCTCGATCGTGGGTCTCGCCGGCGCGATCCAGATCATCAATGGCGGCTTCGGCCTCATCGCGCCGGACAGCGCCAATCCGGAACTCGCCACGATCACCGGCATGGACCTCTTCATCTGCGGCGCCCTCGGCCTCGTGGTGACGGGTCTCATCGTGTGGATCACGGAGTACTACACGGGCACGAACTTCCGCCCGGTGAAGAGCGTCGCGGAAGCGTCGCGCTCGGGCCACGGCACGAACGTCATCCAGGGCCTTGCGGTCTCGATGGAAGCCACGGCGCTGCCGGCGCTCGTCATCGTCGGCGGCATCGTGTCCTGCTACACGTTCGCGGGCCTGTTCGGCATCGCCATCGCGGTGACCTCGATGCTCTCGGTCGCCGGCATCATCGTCGCGCTCGACGCTTTCGGTCCGGTCACGGACAATGCGGGCGGCATCGCGGAAATGGCCGAGCTGCCGAAGGAAGTGCGCGTCACGACCGACGCGCTCGACGCCGTCGGCAACACGACGAAGGCCGTCACCAAAGGCTACGCGATCGGCTCGGCCGGTCTCGGCGCGCTGGTGCTGTTCGCCGCCTATTTCGAAGACCTGAAGTACTACGCCGCCAATTCGAGCGAGTACGCCTTCTTCGACGGCGTCGTGCCGAACTTCGCGCTCAACAACCCCTACGTGATCGTCGGCCTCTTCGTCGGCGGCCTGTTGCCGTACCTCTTCGGCGGCTGGTCGATGACGGCCGTGGGCCGCGCTGCGCAGGCGGTCGTCGAGGAAGTGCGTCGCCAGTTCCGCGAGATCCCGGGCATCATGGATCGCACGGCGAAGCCGGAATATGGCCGCGCCGTCGACATCCTGACGCGCGCTGCGATCAAGGAAATGATGATCCCCTCGCTGCTCCCCGTGCTGGCGCCGATCGTCCTGTTCGGCGTGGTCTGGGCGATCGCGGGCAAGTCCGATGCGCTCGCCGCGCTCGGCGCGCTGCTCGTCGGCGTGATCGTGACGGGTCTCTTCGTCGCCATCTCGATGACCTCGGGCGGCGGCGCGTGGGACAACGCCAAGAAGTACATCGAAGAGGGCCATTTCGGCGGCAAGGGCTCGGACGCGCACAAGGCGGCGGTCACGGGCGACACCGTCGGCGACCCCTACAAGGACACGTCGGGCCCCGCCGTGAACCCGATGATCAAGATCACCAACATCGTCGCGCTGCTGCTGCTGGCGGTGCTGGCGACGCGCGGCGGCTGAGCCAAAGCGCAGGTCTGACTGCAAACGCCCCGGTCGCAAGGCCGGGGCGTTTTTCTTACGCCACGATCATCGCGGCCTTCGCGAGGAACGGCAGCGCCGCAGCGCTGAAGACGACGGCGGCGACGGCGAGGGAAGCGAAGCGGATCATGGTGGTCTCTCCAGTTGGCGGCGCGGCGGCGCCGTGTTCGATGGATAGACCTTACCGGCGCGCTGGGCGGGCCGGTGTGACGCGGGTCACACTGCGGGATCGGCCCGCCTCATCGAGACCAGTTTGTCGGGACCGGGCGTTTTCACGCGCGCCTAGGGTTCGTCATCTTGAACGTTCAGCTGCCGCGCGCCGTGAAGGAGACGCACGAGGACGAGTTCATCGCCCGAGACCCGGTAGAAAATCAGGTGTCGGAACGGCCGTACGCGAATGGACCGAAGGCCGGGGCCAATCGTTTCCCGCGGTAGGCCGATAAGCGGGAAGTCCGTGAGCCGCGCAACCGTTGCGTCCACACGGTCGAGTAGACGTTCGGCTGCTTGGGCGCTTTCCGGCGCGAGCCATGCGTAGGCTTCGGAAAGGTCGTCCAGGAACGCTGGCCGTCGAAGCACGCGCACGGGCTGACAACTCAGTCGCGCGCGGCAAAGCGGCGGCGAACCTCGTTTCGAACCGTGGCGGCGTCCCAAGCGACCGCAGAGCCGCTGGCCTCGCCAACAGCGATCCACGTACGGAGCGCCTCGTCCGAAAGTCCTAAGCCGGCGATGTCGGCGGAGTCCGAGGCGATGGCGTCCGCGAGCAGCGCCTCGGCCGCCGCATCGAGCGTCGGAAGTCCTGTTTGCTGGCGTTTCGCTTCGAGGGCGGCCGCCAGTTCGTCAGAGATCGTCAAGGTCGTGCTCATCGCGGCGAGAATAGCGACGGCGCACATCCGGCGCCACCGTAAGGCTTGCGCGGTTTCGGCTGAACCTGAAGTCGCATGGCGTTAGGGCGCAACGAACGACATGCCGTGCGGCTCAGACCTCAGGGAGCCGGCTCATTTCCCGCATGATGCTCAAGCCACGATCATCGCGGCCTTGGCCAGGAACGGCAGCGCCGCGGCGCTGAAGACGACGGCGGCGACGGCGAGGGAAGCGAAGCGGATCATGGTGGTCTCTCCGGTTGGCGGCGCGTCAGCGCCGTGTTCGATGGAGAGACCTTACCGGCGCGCTGGGCGGGCCGGTGTGACGTGGGTCACGCCTTCGACGCGGCGCTCCAATCCGCGACGCGAAGCCCGGGCACGCGCTCGAATTCGCGACCATTGAGCGTGGCGAGTGTCGCCTCCCGGCGGCGCGCCTGGGCGGCAATGAGCATGTCGAACGCGCCGATCGGCGTGCCCGCGCGTTTCAGGTGGGCCCTGATTGCACCGGCCTCCTGGGCGTCCTCCGTATCGAAGTCGAGGATCGCGACGCCGATGCGCAAGAACTCGGCGAGAGCTGCGGCGTTTCGGTCAGGCCGGGCGCTTGCGGCGATCCCGAACTGCAACTCGTGAAGTGCGATGGCGGAGAGCGTGAAGGCGTTCTGCTGTTCGGCGTGGTCTGCAAGCCGCGCGCGCACGTCTGGCCGCCGGCTATTCAGTGCGGCGATGACGATACTCGTGTCGAGGCACAGCACCGTCATTCGTCGAAATCGATGTCGCGCGGCGGCGCGAGATCGTCGTCGCCAGGTTCGGGAAAGTCTGCGCCGATTGCGTCGATGCGCGCCCAGAGCACCGTCCAGTCGACCGGCGGCGCGGCGATCGGCTCGAGGATGACCATTTCCCCGTCGCGACGGACACGGACTTCTGTGCCGGGCATGCGGTACGCCTTGGGCAAACGTACGGCCTGGCTACGACCGTGCATGAAAAGCTTGGCGGTGTCTGGCTTTGTGTCGCCCGTCATGGGGCCTCGGCGATCGATGGTATCTATCGTGGTAGATATCAACGACGCCCCTTGCAGACAAGGCGCGCGGGTCTGCGCCCTCGACCTCACGCCACGATCATCGCGGCCTTGGTCAGGAACGGCAGGGCCGCGGCGCTGAAGACGACGGCGGCGACGGCGAGGGAAGCGAAGCGGATCATGGTGGTCTCTCCGGTCGAAGGCGCGTCAGAGCCGTGTTCGATGGAGAGACCTTACCGGGCAGGGGCGCCGGCTGACGTGACGCAGGTCACACGAGAGCGCTCACCGCCCGCGGCGGCCGCGCTCCTGTTCGGGATCGTTGATGGCGGTCGGCGTGCGGCCGATATTCCCGAACAGCTGCTCGATCAGGCCAAGTTCGCGGCCGCGCGTCGGCGTCTTGTCGTCGTTGTAGGCGATGACGCGCCCCTTCTCGAGGCCGAACTTCTCGACGGCCGAGACCACGTCATCCTCGCCGAAGCGGATCGCGACGACCGAACGCTCGGTGGTCTTCGGGTCGAAAAAGGCGATCCGGCTTTGCGCCGAGGAAATGTAGTACCAGGCCTCCTGGTCGAACGTGCCGGTGGTCGACGGCGTGCCCAGGCGGGAGAGCACGGTGGCCTTCGTGTCCACGCCGGCCTTGACGTCGAGCGCTTCCACGCTGTCGGCGATGAAGCCGTGGCGGTCCACGGTCGGCGCACAGGCCGCGGCGCCGGCAAGCACCGCGAGGGCCGCAAACGCGCCGATAGAGGAACGGGACATGCTTCACCTCACGCACCAGACGACTAGGTTGCACTAAGCCTGCCCGCCGATTGCGGCAAGAGGGGGATGCATGGGTCCGTTCGCGTTCCGTCTTTTCGGCCCGTCCCGTTCCGAACGGGATGCCGAGACCTTGTACATGGCGGTGCTGGCCGTCGCCCGCCGCCCCGGCTTCTATGGACCGGAGCGCACGCCGGACACGTTCGACGGCCGGTTCGAGCTGATCACCGCGGTCGCCGCCCTCGCCATGATGCGGCTGAAGGCGGCGCCGGAGACGGGGCGGCTCGGCCAGGACTTCGCGGACCGCCTGTTCCTCGGCCTGGACGACGCCCTGCGTGAGGCGGGGGTCGGCGATCTTTCGGTGCCGAAAAAGATGAAGGCGCTGGCGCGCCGGGTCTATGGACGGGTCCAGGCCTACACCGACGCGCTGGCGGATCCGGACCCGGCCGCGCTCGCCGACGCCCTGGCGCGCAACGTCTGGAGCACGCCGGCGCCGCCCTTCGCGCCGGCGCTCGCAGCCTGGATGCGCGAAACGGCCGCGGCGTTTGCGGCCGCGCCCGCGACCGCGCTGCTCGACTCCGATCGCTGGCCGCCGGCGCCCCGCAGCGTCTGACGCAGGGGCGGCCGCGCCGCGTGACGGCGGGCGCCGTCGCCGTTTGGCTTTTCGGGTTCCGAGGCTTATGGTCCGCGCCGTTTGGGGCATTTCGGGCGGCGGAGATCGGAGGCGATGGCGGACGGGCTCGTCATATCCATCGACGGCATGGGCGGCGATCATGCGCCGCAAAGCGTCGTCGAAGGGCTGGACGTCGCGGCGCAGGCGCATGCCGGCGTGCGCTTCCTGATCCATGGGCCGCGCGCGCAGATCGCCGCACTGCTCGACCAGTTCCCGAACGCCAAGCGCGTCACCGAGATCGTCGACGCCGAGGGCGTCATCGGCATGGAGGTGAAGCCCAGCCAGGCGCTGCGTCAGGGCAAGGGCACGAGCCTCTGGAGCGCCATCCAGGCCGTCGAGGAAAAGCGCGCGCATGCGGTCGTGTCGGCGGGCAATACCGGCGCGCTGATGGCGATCGCGATGTTCCGACTGCGGCTGCAGGCGGGCGTGCACCGCCCCGCGCTCGTCGCCGGCTGGCCGACGATGAAGGGTTTCGCCGCCGTGCTCGACGTCGGCGCGAACGTCGCCGCGGACGCGTCCCAGCTCGTCGAGTTCGCCATCATGGGCGAAGCGTTCCATCGCGCCGTCTATGGCGTGAGCCGCCCCACCGTCGGCCTGTTGAATGTCGGCGCCGAGGATCAGAAGGGCCACGAGGAAATCCGCGCCGCCGCGCGACTCATCCGCGAGAGTGGCGTCGATCTTTCGTTCCATGGCTTCGTCGAAGGCGACGACATCTCGAAGGGCACCGTCGACGTCGTCGTGACCGACGGCTTCACCGGCAACATCGCGCTCAAGACCGCCGAAGGCACCGCGCGGCTCGTCTCGGCGTTCCTGAAAGAGGCGCTCACGAGCGGCCCGATCGCGATGCTGGGCGCCGCGATCGCGCGGCCTGCGCTGATGCGCCTGCGTGAGCGCATGGATCCGCGAACTGTCAATGGCGGCGTGTTCCTCGGGCTGAACGGGCTCGTCGTGAAAAGCCACGGCAGCGCCGACGGGCCGAGCTTTGCGGCTGCGGTGCGCGTGGCGGTGCGGCTCGCGCAGAGCCATTTCCGCGACGAAGTCGCCGCCAATCTCGCGCAGCTCGGTCGCACGTCGCCGACGGCGGCGACGTCGGAACGCGAGGCGTCGTGATCGCGCGGCGTTCCGTCTTCGCGGGCATTGGCGCGCATCTGCCGGATCGGGTCGTGAGCAACGCCGATCTCGCGCAACAGGTTGAGACGAGCGACGATTGGATCGTCGAGCGCACGGGCATTCGTCGCCGCCACATCGCGGCGGCCGGCGAGAAAACCTCCGATCTCGGGATCGCCGCCGCGCGCAAGGCGCTCGAGGCCGCGGGCGTCGATGCGGGCGAGATCGACATGATCGTGGTGGCGACGGCCACGCCCGATCTCACGTTCCCGGCCACGGCCGCGCGCATCCAGGCCGCGCTTGGCGTCACGCGCGGCTTCGCGTTCGACGTGCAGGCCGTGTGCTCGGGCTTCATCTACGCGCTCACGATGGCCGACAACGCGATCGTGCGCGGGCAGGCCGAAACCGCGCTCGTCATCGGCGCCGAAACCTTCTCGCGCATACTGGACTGGTCGGACCGCACCACCTGCGTGCTGTTCGGCGACGGCGCCGGCGCGATGGTTCTCAAGGCCGCGGACGCCGCCACGGTCGGCGACCGTGGGATCTTGTCGACCTATCTGCGCACGGACGGCCGCTTCCATGATCTCTTGTACGTCGATGGCGGTCCGTCGCAGACGCAGTCCGTCGGCCATTTGCGCATGCAGGGCTCGGCGGTGTTCCGCCACGCCGTCGACCACATCTCCGAAGCGATGATCGAGGCGGTGGCCCGCGCCGGCGTGAAGATGACCGACGTCGACTGGTTCGTGCCCCACCAGGCCAATCAGCGCATTCTCGACGGCGTCGCCCGCAAGCTCTCGATCCCGCCGGACCGGGTGATCTCGACCTTGGCGGATCACGGCAACACCTCGGCGGCCTCCGTTCCGATCGCGTTCGACGTCGCGGTGCGGGACGGGCGGATCAAGCCTGGCCACCTCGTGCTCATGGAAGCGATGGGCGGCGGGCTCACCTGGGGCGCGGCGCTGGCCCGGATTTAGGCTCGGGATTAAGTAAAAAATTGGCGATTTGACGAGCGTTTAGCAACGCCCTAGCGTGAGCCTGCCTGGAAGGCGGGGCTTGATGGAGGGTGACATCGCCATGACTTCACGGACGATCACTCGGCAGGATCTGGTCGACGAGCTGCACGCGCGTACGAAGGTCCCCAAGCCCCAGTGTCAGGCCTTCTTGACGGCGATGCTCAATGAACTCGAGCGGGCCATCATCGCCGAAGACACCGTGAAGCTGTCCGGCTTCGGCAACTTCGTGGTCCGCAGCAAGAAGGAACGCGTCGGCCGCAACCCGAAAACGGGCAAGGAAGTGCCGATCACCCCGCGGCGCGTGGTGACGTTCCGCCCCTCCCAGATACTGCGCGAACGCATCAACGGCCCCCGCGCCCGTTGAGGCGGTTCAGCCGCGGTTCACCGGCGGCGTCTGCAGATGTCGCGTCCGCGCCCGGCGTGGTAAACCTACCGCCTGGAGGAGTTCGCGCATGTGCACCCATCATTCGCATGAGTTGGCGTCGGTCGAAGCGCAGGCGGCGGAAGACGCCCGCCCGCGGCTGGTGGATCTCACGACGCTGCCGCGCCGCGATCTGATCCGCGGCTTGGCGCTGGGCACGATTGCGCTCGCCGCTCCAGGCTGCGCCACAAACCCCGAAACCGGGCGTTCCCAGCTGTTGCTCGTGGACGAAGGGCAGCTCGTCCAGATGTCGCTGTCGGCGTGGGACGAGCAGAAGAAGAAAACGCCGGTCTCGCGTGACCCGGGCCTGAATGCGCGCCTGACGCGCGTCGGCCGGCGCATCGCCGACGCTTCCGGCCGTGGCGCGCAGCCGTGGGAGTTCGTCGTGTTCGACACGCCGGAGAAGAACGCCTTCGTGCTGCCGGGCAACAAGGTCGGCTTCTACCGTGGCCTGATGGAAATCGCCGACAAGGACGACCACATCGCCTGTGTCCTCGGCCACGAGGTGGGCCACGTCACGGGCCGTCATGCCGCCGAGCGGTTCAGCCAGAACGCCGCCGCCCAGCTCGGCCTGGGGCTCGGCACGGCCGCGATCGGCGCCTCGACGCAGAATGGCCAAAACCGGCAGCTCGCGATGGCCGCGCTCGGCCTCGGCGTGCAGGTTGGCGTGCTGCTGCCGTTCTCGCGCGAGCAGGAAAGCGAGGCCGATCGCCTCGGCATCGATTACATGCACCGCGCCGGCTACGACGTGCGCGAGGCGCTCGTGTTCTGGAAGCGCATGGAAGCGGGCGGGGGCTCGCGGCCGCCGCAATTCCTCTCGACGCACCCCGATCCTGCGAACCGCATGGAGGCGCTGCGCGCCTACATCAACGCCCGCGGCTACGCGCAGGTGTGAGGCGAGGCGGAGCGTCGAGGGCGCTGCACGCCCGTCGCGCCTACCACGTAAGCAGCGCAAGCCCTGGCACGTCGGCAAAGTCTTCGCCGTTGGTCGTCACGAGCGTCGCGCGGTGCACGAGGGCCTGTGCCGCGATCATCCGATCGAGCAGCTTTCGGCGCGAATAGCCTGCGTTGGCGACGATCGCGCTATAGGCCTCTGCCGCGGCCGTGTCGAAGACCAGTTGGGGTATGGCTTTCAGGATGACGTCGAGGCGCGCGCGGCGCACCGGGGCATGCGCCGGTTCGCGGTAGACGCCGCCCTCCAACTCGACGCGCGTGACGATCGACATGAGGATCGCTCCATCGAGAGCGCCGATGCGGGCCGTAATGCCCGCATCGCCGTCGCGCAGATGGATGGCCACGTTAGTGTCGATCAGGAACGCCATGTCAAAGGCGCTCGCGCTCCGGGATCGCCGCGTCGTCGCGCCGTTCGACATCGGGCGGGGACGGCATGGCCTGCAACTGCGCGATCATCTCGGGAACGCTCAGCTGCGCGGGATAAATCGTCATGACGTCTCCGGACCGCACGACCACGAGTTCGACGTCGTCGCCGAAGGCGACATCCTTCGGCAGCCGGACGGCCTGGCTGTTGCCGCTTCTGAACGTGCGGGTGCGGGCGATTGGCATGGCGACTCTCTGGAAATATATACGAGTATACACGGTCTGAATGGAAGATCCAACCGCCGCGAGCGTCACACGGTCGTGACGCCCCCTCTGCGCACGTTACCGTGAGGGGCGCGGACAAGGGCGCGCGGATCTCGTACCTCTGCCGGCATGACGAGCCCCGCAGTCGCCGCCCCCGAGCCGATCCTGTCGCGCCGCCGTTGGCTCTCCCTTGCCGCGGCCGGCGGCGCCGTGCTGCTCGCGCCGGCCTGCAGCCGTAACGAGACCACGGGGCGGGCGCAGTTCATGGTGGTGGACGACGCGCAGCTCGAAAAGCTCTCCCGCGACACCTGGCTCGAGATGCGCCGCCGCGTGCCCGTAACCGAAGACGCCGCCCTTGCCCGCCGGCTCACGCGCATCGGCGAGCGGATGGCCGAGGCGTCGGGCCTCGCGAACCGCAACTGGGAGTTCGTCGTGTTCGAAAGCCCGGAGGTCAATGCCTTCGTCCTGCCGGGCGGCAAGGTCGGGTTCTTCCGCGGCCTGATGGAGCGGGCGGGATCGGACGACGAGATCGCCGCGGTCATGGGCCACGAGGTCGGTCACGTCGCCGCGCGCCATGCGGCCGAGCGCGTCAGCCAGCACATGGCGGCCGAACTCGGCGTGCAGGCCATGACCCTCCTGCTTGCGGGCGAACTTGGCAGCCGCGCCGACGACGTGGCGGGCATGCTCGGCGTCGGCATTACCTATGGCGTGATCCTGCCCTATTCGCGGGCCCACGAGCTCGAAGCCGATCGCCTGGGCGTGCGCTTCATGGCGGGGGCCGGCTACGATCCGCGCGCCGCCGCAACGTTCTGGACCCGGATGATCGAGCTCGACGCCGGTCGCCCCCATCGGCTCGCATTCCTGTCGACGCATCCGGCCAACGAGGATCGCCTGACGGCGCTCGAAGTCGAGATCGCCCGCCATGACCGCTCGGCGACGCAGGACGTGGGCGTAGCCTCGCGCTCCTGAGGTCAACGCGGCCGGGGCGCGTTGAGCCAGCCGGCGAGGATTGCGTTCACCGTTTCCGGCGCTTCCTGCTGCACCCAATGCGACACGCCGGGCAGGCGCTCGATCGTGAGGTCGCGCACCTGCGTCTCCGTGCCGTCGAGCGTTTCGAGGCCCAGCGCGGCGTCCTCTTCGCCCCACACGATCAGCGTCGGCGTCTCGATGACGGGCCAGGGGCCATCGAACGCCCGGCGCGCGCGGAACGCGGCGCGGTAGTAGTTCACCATCGCGCGGATCGCGCCGGGCTTTTGCGCATTGGCGGCGTAGTGGTCGAGGACCTCCGGCGGGAAGCGGCTCTTGTCGATCGCCATCTCGGAGAAGGCGCGCCGGACGCCGCGCGCATCGTTCGCCGTGAGCATGCGCTCGGGCAGCCAGGGCAGCTGGAAGAACATCACGTACCAGCTGCGCTTACGTTGCGCCGGCGAGCGTTTGGCCGCTTCGGCGAAACACACCGGGTGCGGCACGTTCATGATGACGAGCCGATCGAGCTTGCGGATGCGGCGCGCCGCAAACGTCCAGGCGATGATGGCGCCCCAGTCGTGCGCGACGAGCGTGACGCTCTTGGCGCCGCTGGCGTCGATCAGCGCGGCGACGTCCGCGCACAGCGTGTCGATATGGTAGGCGTGCACGGACTGCGGCTTCGGTTCGGTGTCGCCGTAGCCCCGCAGGTCCGGCGCCCAGGCGCGAAAGCCCAGCCGCGCGAGCTCGGGCAGCTGATGGCGCCACGAGAAGCGGCTTTCGGGGAACCCGTGCAGGCACAAGGCGAGGCGATCGCCGGCGCCGGCCTGATCGACGGCGAACTCGAGCCCGTTGGCGGCGATGCGGAGCGTTTCGATCGCCATCGGATCAGCCCTTGCGCACGTAGAGGCGATTGCGCTTGGAGCCGCGCGTGCGCCAGCTTTCGTCCTCGATGAGCCCCGCGGCGGCGAGCGGCGCGGCGATGCGCGTTTCGGCCTCGTCGGCATTGCGGCCCTCGACCTCGACGATCGCGGAACGCACGCTCCTCAGCGTCGTCGGGCCGCCCGCGAGGATGATCCCCTCCGCGCCGTCGACGTCGAGCTTCAGGTGCGTCGGCGCAGGCAGGCCGAGGCCCGTGATGGCGTCGTCCATGCGGTAGGCGACGATGGCCTGCGAGAACGCCGTCGGCGTGCCGCCGAACTGGGTCTGCGTGCCGGCCAGCGCGTTCATGGCGCCGGCCGGGGCGATTTCCGTGAGCTCGAGGCGCGTCGCGCCCGTGCGATCCGAAAGCGCGAGGCTATAGGCCGCCACCGGCCCGCCGAGATCATTCAGATGCAGATGCTCCGTGAGCAGACCATAGCTCGTGGCCTTCGGTTCGAACGCCACGACGGTCGCGCCGCCGCGCGCCGCGTACATCGCGTACGCCCCGATCGCGGCGCCTACGTCCCACAGAACGTCGCCGGACTTCACGTAGGTCTCGATCCACTCGACCGTTTCGGGCTCGTCCTCCAGCATGCGCTCGGCCATGCCGATCGCGTGGTGGCCCCGCGAGGCGAGAAACTTCAGCGGGCCGCGGGGCGTGGTGACCGTGATCGCGCCGCGGCGCTCGAAGCGCTCCATCAGGAGCGCGCGCGTCTTGCCGCGCTGACGGTCTGGCTGCAGGCCGTTGAGCCCCTCCGCCAGCGCTTCGATGACCGCCGCCATAGTCCGGCTCATGACTGCTCCCGCCGTTGGCGCGCCGCGCGCCCGGTTGCGGGGCTTAAGGGGTCCGCCGCCCCGCGGCAACCTCGGCGGCGCACATCGATGGGGTTGCCCGTGCGCGAGGCGGACGCGATTGCGGCCGCCGCGGCGCTATGGCACGGGCCATTGCGTCCGAGGCGATGACCCGCCTTCCGACCACATGGGGACGACGATGACCACGAATGGCGAAGGCTCAGCGCCGGACGACGCGGCCCGCAAGAAAAAGACGGCGATGGTGGTGCTCTGGACGTCGGTGTTCGTCACGATCGCGATGAGCCTCACGACCGTGCTGATCTTGACCTCACGCTGAAGGGGGCGGGCTCAGGCCGCTTTCAGCCCCGCCAGAAACACGTTGGCCGCTTCGGAGAGGCGGTCGCGCTGCGCCTGAAGCCGCGCCACCTCCTCGCGCACACGCGCGCCAACGGCGCCGGTGGCCTGGGTGGCGTTTTCGAGATCGCCAACGCCTTCGGCGGCGCGATCGGCGCCGACCGCCGCGCGTTGCACGTTGGCCGCAATCTCCGTCGTCGCCGTGCTTTGCTGATCCGCGGCGGAGGCGACCGCGGCGGTGATGTCGCGCATCCGGCCGATCTCGGCGATCACGGCGCGCACGCTGTCGACGGCCTGGCGGCTCACCTCGCGCACACGTGCGATCTCGGCCGAGATCTCCTCGGTGGCGTTCGAGGTCTGGTTCGCGAGCGACTTCACTTCGCCCGCCACGACCGCGAAGCCGCGGCCGGCCTCGCCCGCGCGCGCCGCTTCGATCGTGGCGTTGAGCGCGAGCAGGTTCGTTTGCGCCGCGACGTCGCCGATCACCGACACGATGCCCGTGATGCGATCGGTCAGCGCGGCGAGCTCCTGCACCACGCCGTCGGCGGTGGCGCCGGTGTCGACGGCGGTCTCGATCGCATGCGCCGATTGGCGCATGCGGCCGGCGATCTCGTCGATCGAGGCGCTGAGTTCCGTCGTCGCCGAGGAAATGCCCGTGACGGTGTCGGAGACGTCCGCCGCCGCGCGATTGGCGTCCTGCGCCTGCGCCGCCGCGCCATCGACCGCCTGGATGAGGGCGGAGGCTTCGCCGTCGAGCGCGCGGGTGGATTGGCCAAGCCCGTCGAGCGCATCGCCGAGCGCAGCGGAGAACGTCTGCGAGAGGCTCGCCAGCCGCTGTGCACGTGCGAGCTCGGCGCGGCGCGCCTCGTCCTGCGCGGCTTCGAGCTCCTGACGAGCGATCGCGTTGGCGCGGAACTCCGCAAGCGCGGCGCCCATGTCGCCAATCTCGTCGTCGTGCGCGGCCGTCGGGATCGGGGAGGCGGTGTCGCCGGCGGCGAGACGGCGCATCGCCGCCGTCATTTCGCCGAGCGGTGTGACGAGAAGGCGACGCGCGCCAATGATCGTCGCCGCGATCGCCGCCCCTGACAAAAGGATCGCGATTCCCATGAGGATCTTGGCGAGCCCGGCGTCGGCCTGGGCGGCGAGCGCCCGGTCCTGCGCCTGTTTTTGGATCGCATCCGACGCCGCGCCCATCTCGGTCTCGAGCGCCGCGAACGCCTTCAGGAACGCCGGCATCTGCGCGCGCGCTTCCGCGGGATCGGAGCCGGCGAGCGCGACCTGGCGCTCGGCGGCGTCGAGATAGGCCTGCAAGGCGGGCCGGATCTGTTCGAGAAGCCGGCTCACCTCGGGCGTGTCCACGAGCCGTGCGTTCTCGTCGATCATGGCGCGAAAGGTCGTCGCGTGCTCGGAAAGGTCGTCGCGCGCGTCCTTGACCGAGAACCCGCCGGCGCCTTCGGCCGCGAGGAGGCTCGTCAACACGTCGCCGCGCAGGGCGTCATGCATCATGTCGGCCTGCATGTGGTTGCGCAGGATCGCCGCGCTGCGCTCGTCCTGGGCGAGTGCGGCGTCGAGATGAAACGTCGCCCAAAGACCAGCGCCGCCGGCGAGCGCGGCGCCCGTCGCGACGAGACCCGCCGCTTGCAGCACGCGGGTATTGATGGAGACACGTTTTCCGACCATGGGGGCGACCTCGACTTGACGGTCGCACCGTCAGCCCCTCGGGTTAACGAACTCGCAAGTTCGTGATGTGCGGACGCTGCGAAAGCTGCGTCAGCTGGCCGCACGCACAAGGCGTTTTCGCACCATGTGGCCCAGGGCTTCGGCCATGCGCGCGCGTGTGGCGGCGTCTGCGTGCCGCAGCATCTCGATGACGCCGGCGGCGTGCGTCTCGATCACTTTCCCTTCGAATGCGGCGCTTGCGCCGACACCGTCGATATAGTGCCGCAGTCCCTCGAGCGCGGCGCGTGTGGCGGGGTCGGCGTGCGCCCGCGCATCGGCGCCGGCGCCGTGGATCAGGGTGTGCAAACGCCGGATCGTGGCGCGGTCGCGCGCCACGGCGGTGCGCGCAAGGCTGCGGACTTCGACGAGCGTGGCTTCGAGCGCCTGCGCCCACGGCGCCGTGGCGGGCGCCTGAGGCGCGTCGTCGAACAGCCGGCGACGCAGCGTCGGCTCGAGGCTCTCGCGGCGGCGCCGGCACGGGCCGACATAGGCGGCGGCGCGGATGAAGGGGCGGCGGTTCATCACTACCGCCTCGAACCGCGCGGCGAGCGTGGCGACGGCGTAGGGCTTGGCGACGAACTCGTCGGCGCCGGCCTGCACCGCGCGCGCGACCGCGCCGGCCGTCGATTGCGAGGTGACCATCACGACGGGGATGTCGCGCGGCAGCGGCGTCTCGCCGGCGCGGATCTGGCGGGTGAGGGTGATGCCGTCGACGTCACGCATCTGCCAGTCGCACAGCAGAAGATCGATCGGTGCGGCCCGGGCGACATCGAACAGGGCGGCGGCGTTTTCGGCATGGTGGACGCGCCCGGCGCCCAACCCGCGCAGCGCCTCGGCCGCGATCAGCCGATGCGTGGCGTTGTCGTCGACGACGACGAGGCTCAACCGCCGCAACTGATCGAGAAAGTCCGCCATCGCCGCTCGACAGAGGGGTACAGCTAACCTGGGAATGTTGGAAAGCGCTTAAGCCGCGCGGTAAATCCGGCTTAACGCGTCATGGCGTGGCGGCGCTCTGCGCGCGGTCGTCGCCATGGAGCCATGAGGCCTGATCCGGTTATGGTGTGCCCTGTTCTGGCGTGCCCTGTTCTGGCGTGCCCGGTTTTGGCTGCCCGGTTTTGCGGTGAAGGCGCGTCCCGCGACGCCGGGATTCCCGCGCGCGAGATGGTACCGCCTCCAGGGTTCGAACCAGGGACCTCCGGATCCACAATCCGGCGCTCTAACCAACTGAGCTAAGGCGGCGCGTCGGCCGGTGAGGGCCGGTCACGAAGCCTGCGCCTATACGGCGAACCCGTGCGGGGGGCAATAGGGGCGGGCGCGCCCGAGGCACCCCAATCCAGGGCCCGTCAACCCGAGGCGCGGGCCGCGCGGGGCTCGACCGGGGCGTCGACCACGTCGATCAGCGCGTTGAGGGCCTGGAAGACGGCTTCGTCCGCGACGCCGGCGTTCACGGCCGCGCACAGGGCTTCCGCCATGGCCAACTCGGTGCTCACGTGATGATCCTGGCTTTCCGGTGGGCGACCGAAAAGATCAAGCCTGTAAAGACCAAGTTCGGTGCACGTCATTTGAAGCAAAATAGGCGCTGACATCTCAACCTCTTGGGGGAAAATCGCAGGTTGGTTTTCCCCACACAATCGAAAGCGGCCTCAGGTGAACGTGGTTATCTCCCAAAATGGGCGCGTTGCTGGCGCGGGCGTTCGTGGGCGTCGCGGCGGCGTGCGCGACCGGAGATCATCGCTCTCCGGCCACAGCCGGCCTGCGGCGTTCGGGCCTGCCGGGTCTCGTTGCGTCCGCGGCGACGGCGGGCGTAAGCCGGTAGGGCGTGCACGACCGGCGGGCGATCCCGGCCGGCAGGCGACGAGGTGGGTGTGATGCGCCGTTCGTACGGATGGAGGGGAGCGCTTGTCGCCGCCGCGTTCGCGGGCGCCGTCTGGGACGCGACGCCGGCGCGCGCCGAGATCGTCACCCGCCTGCCCACCGCCGAGCGCGTCGTCGCGCTCACGTTCGACGCCTGCGAGGCGCGGGCGCCCGCGACGCTCGACCGCCGCATCGTCGATCTGCTGGCGGCGCGCGGGGTTCCGTACACGGTGTTCATGGGCGGCCGGTTTGCGCGCGACAACGCCGCCGAAGTGGCCGCGCTCGCGCGCGATCCCCGTGTCGAGATCGAGAACCATTCCTGGTCGCACCCCCGCGACATGCGCACGCTCGACGACGCCGGCGTCACAGCCGAGGTGGTGAAAGCCGAGATTGAGATATTCACGGTCACCGGGCGGCGCACGACGCTGTTCCGCTTTCCCGGCGGCAATGCCGACGCGCGCACGGTCGGCGTCGTCGAAGGGCTCGGCTACCGCGTGGTGCACTGGCGCTGGCCGGAGGGCGATCCCGACCCGCACGTGTCGGCGCGGGCGCTGGTGCGCCAGACGCTGACCCGCACGCGCCCCGGCGACGTGCTGATCTTCCACATCAATGGGCGCGGCGTGCACACCGCCGACGCGCTGCCGCAGGTGCTCGATGGCCTGACGGCGCAGGGCTACCGGTTCGTGCTGCTCTCGGATCCGGCGGTGGGCGTGCGGGCGCGCCATTCTTCCGCCAGCACCGCCATGAGAACGCGGTCCGTTCGGGCGCCGTCCGGCAAGGCGTAGGACCCGCGCATTACGCCTTCTTCGCGCAGGCCCGCGCGCGCGTAGACGCTGCGGGCGCGCGTATTCTCGATGAGCACGTCGAGGCTGAAGCGCGGCGCGCCGGCCTCCTCGAACGTCCAGCGCAGCACGTGCGCCAGGAGCCGCGATCCAACGCCCGTGCCCGGCGCATGGGCGGCGATCCGCTTGAGATAGACGCCGGAATGCACGTCGCCGATGCCGGTGAGCAGGGCGAAGGCGAGGGTTTCGGAGGTTTCGGCGATCCACACGGCGCAATCGGGCGCCGCGATCCAGGCCGCATGCTGCGTCGCGTCGGACCGGCCGACATGCCGCTCATAGCCCGGTCCGCGCTCCAGGCGCAGGAGCGCCGGCACGTCGGCGAGCGTCGCGCGGCGGATGGTTTCGGCCACGCCTACTCCTCGAAGCGGAATGCGCCCTCGGCGGCGATGGCGGAGAGCGGATTGCGGCCGTTCGGCGCTTCGCGGGCGCGCAGGGGATCGGGCAATTGGGCGGGGTCGCCGCGGCGGCCGATGGCGACGACGGCGTGCAGATCGTAGGTCGCGGGCACGGCGAGCGCGGCGCGCAGCGCCTCGGCGTCGAAGCCGGCCATGGCGTGTGCCGCGAGGCCGGAGAGTTCGGCCTGGAACGCGAGGCTCGCCCAGGCGGCGCCGGCGTCGAACGCGTGCCAGCGGTTCGTCTGCGCGTCGGGGCCAGCGGGGCCGGATATCGTGCGCGACAGCACCACCACCAGCGCCGCCGCGTTCTGGGCCCAGGTCTGGTTGAACGGCACGAGCGCGGAAAACATGGGCCCCCAGGCTGGCGTGTCGCGGCGGGCGTAGAGGAAGCGCCAGGGCTGGGCGTTGTAGGCGGAGGGCGCCCACCGCGCCGCCTCGAGCAATGTCAGGAGCTCCGCCTCGGCGATCGGGGCGCCATCCAGCGCGCGGGGCGACCACCGGCGCGTGAACAGCGGATCGATCGGGTGGGCGGGGGCGCGGGGCGTCTCGGTCATGGCGAAGTCATGCCGCGCCGCGGGAGCGGCGTCGAGGGGCGGTCGAAGCGTGGCCATTGCCGCCCTTGCGTTCTCCCATGGTCACGCCCGGACGGGCGTCGTCGCAGGGGCGTGATCGGCGGCGCCGTCACGTCACGATTGTCGCCGGGCGGCGAACACGGCTTACTTCGCAGCCTTGAAGGAGACGCCGATGGCCGCTGCGCCCTTGTCCCGCGTGCGCCGTTCGATCCTGCCGCAGCCCGGCGACGGCTGGGCCGAGATCGCCCGCCGTGAATTGCCGGAGCTCGCCGAGAGCGAGGCCGTCTCGAAGCTCCAGAGCTGGAACCTGCACGTCTTCATGCGGGCGACCGCGCGGATCAGCGGGGTGGCGACGCCGATCCTTCCGAGCGACGTGATCTTCGTCGAGCCGCCGCTCGCACAGCCCGCATAGGCCCCTCGATGAGCTCCGCCGTCATCAGCGACGTCCGCCTCGGCGCGGCCCATGACGGCGAGGCCGAACTCGTCGTTACGCTGCGGTTCGAGAATGGCGGGCAGTCGGTGGTGGCGCTCGACCACGCCGCCGCGAGCGTCCTGATGGAATCCTGCCGCGCGCAGGATCCCGCGGCGCTCATCGGCCAGGGCTGGGAACACGTGCGCGATGCGCTCGCCGCCGCCGCGCAGCGCTTCATGACGGCGCCGCCCGCATAAGACAGAAACGAATTTCCGGAGGACCACGCATGTACGACCTCGTGATCAGAAACGGCATGATCGTGGACGGCTCCGGCCTGCCCGCGTATCGCGGCGACGTCGCCGTGAAGGACGGGCGCATCGCCAAGGTTGGCCGTGTGGTTGGCGCCGCGTCGCGCGAGATCGACGCGGGCGGCAAGGTCGTTTCGCCCGGCTTCATCGATCCGCACACGCATTTCGACGCTCAGCTCCTGTGGGACGGCTACGCCAAGCCTGCGCTCGCGCACGGCGTGACGACCATCGTGCCCGGCAACTGCTCCTTGTCGCTCGCGCCGCTGCGCGCCGAGCACCGCATGAAGCTCGTCGGCATGTTCAACCAGATCGAGGAGATGCCGCTGAAGGCGTTCCGCGACGGTGTGGTGTGGGATTGGGAGACGTTCTCGGAATACATTGCGCGCATCCGCAAGGGCCTCGCGATCAACGTGGCGCCGCTCGTCGGCCACAGCGTGCTGCGCCTGTGGGTGATGGGGGACGCCGCAATGGAGCGCACCGCCACCGACGCCGAGATCGAAGCGATGCAGGGCGTTCTGCGCGAATGCCTCGAGGCCGGAGCGGTGGGGCTTTCCACCAGCTATGTCGACATGGACGAGCGCCTGCAGCCGGTGCCGAGCCGCTATGCCGACGCGCGCGAAGTCGACGCGCTCGCTGCGGTCCTCGGCGAATACGGCCGCGTGCTGCAGATCGTGCCCGAGTTCTACGACCCGGACCTCACGATCGCCCGCCTCGATCAGCTCGCCGAGCTCTCGCTGCAGCACGACATCCCGACGACCTTTTCGCCGCTGTTCGTCGGCGCCGACAGCATCGCGGCGGTGCGCCGCGTGATGGCGCGCGTCGACGAGCAGTTCGCCCGCGGCGCGCGCGTGTGGCCGCAGGTGCAGACGCGCCCCATCGATCTCAGCTTCTGCTTCGCGGTGCCGAGCCTCCTCTTCATCCGCTTCCCGAGCTGGTATCGCCTCATGCGCTTCAGCGCGCCGGAGGAGGTCGCCGCCGCGTTCCGCGATCCGGAGCGCCGCGCGAAACTCATCGCGGAAGCCGCTCCCTTCGACGCGCTGTGGCCACGCCTCGTGCTGCGCCACGCCAAGACCGAAGCGAACGTCCAGGCGATCGGCAAGACGCTCAAGGAGATCGCGCGCGACCGCGGCGTGACGCCGATCGAAGCGATGATCGACATCTCGCTCGAAGAAGACCTCGACGCGCACTTCCTCTCCGCCGACATGGGCCACAATGACGACGCCGAAGTTGGCGCGCTGCTCGCCCATCCGCGGGTGCATATCGGCGCGAGCGACGGCGGCGCGCACATCCTGTCCTTCTCGACCTATGGCGACACGGGCTACCTCTTCAGCAACTTCGTCCGTGAGCGGAAGATGCTGAGCCTGGAAGCGGCCGTGAAGAAGCTCACCGCCGACACCGCGGCGATCTGGGGCCTCTCCGATCGGGGCCACCTGCGCGCCGGCTTCGCGGCCGACATCGTCGTGTTCGACGCCGCCACGATCGGCCGCGGCCCCGAGAACTTCGTGGGCGACGTGCCGGGCGGCGGCTGGCGTTACGTGCGCGACTCCCAGGGCGTCGACACCGTCATCGTCGGCGGCGCGGTCGCGTGGACGGCGAAAGACGGCTATCTCGACGCGCAGGGCGCGATCCTGCCGGGGCCCACTGCGGAGAAGGTCGCGGCATGAGCTGGCCAGGCGTCACGCAGCGGCGCGTCCGCACCAACGGCGTCGAGCTGAACATCGCCGAGGCCGGCGCGGGGCAGAAGCGGCTCGTGCTGTTGCTGCACGGCTTCCCCGAGTCCTGGTACTCGTGGCGCCATCAGTTCGCGCCGCTCGCGGCCGCCGGCTACCACGTCGTCGCGCCCGACATGCGCGGCTACGGCAAGAGCGACAAACCGGCCGCGATCGAGGCCTACAATCAAGTCGAGGTCGTCAACGACGTGATCGGCCTCGTCGGCGCGCTCGGCTACGAGACCGCCGTCGTGATCGGGCACGACTGGGGCGCGCCCACCGCCTGGGCCACGGCGCTGCACCATCCCAAGAACGTGCGCGCGGTCGGCGCGCTTTCGGTTCCGTTCATGCCGCGCGCGCCGTCGCCGCCGATGGCGCTGATGCGCGCGATGTTCGCCGGTCAGTTCTTCTACCAGCTCTATTTCTTCGAGCCCGGCGTGGCGGAAGCCGAGTTCGAGGCCGACATCCGCACGAGCCTGAAAAAATTTCTGGTGATGGCCGGCGGCGAAACCGATCTCGCTGCGCTGCCGCCGAAGAAGGAGGGCGATGATCTGCTCTCCAGCCTGCCAAACCCGGAGAAGCTCCCGGCCTGGCTGAGCGAAGCCGATCTCGATTTCTACGCCGCGGAGTTCGGCGCGTCGGGCATGCGCGGGCCGCTGAACTATTACCGCAACCACGACCTGACGTGGAAACTCACGGAAGGCGCACCGACGACGATCGAACAGCCCGCTTTCTTCGTCGCCGGTGATCGCGACGGCGTCATCATGATGGCCGCCGCCGCGCTGCAGGCGATGCCGCATTTCGTGAAGGATCTGCGCTTCACGAAGATGATCCCGGGGGTGGGCCACTGGACCCAGCAGGAGGCGCCCGAGGCGGTCAACGAGGCGATCCTCGCGTTCCTGAAGGAGATCGACGGATGAGCGAACGCGTTCTCGTCATCGGCGCCGGTATCGGCGGGCTGTGCACGGCGCTCGCGCTCGCGCCCACGGGCCGCGCCGTCACGCTCGTCGACCGCGACGAGGCGCCCGCGAGCGACGATCCCGACGCCGTGTTCCAGGACTGGCGCCACACCGGCGTGAGCCATCTGCGCCAGAGCCACGCGTTCCTCGCGCGGTTGCGCACGATCATCAAATCCGAGCATCCGCGTTTGCTGAACGAGTTGCTCGCGCTCGGCGTGCGGGAGCTGCCCTTCGACGCGATGCTCACCGATCTCCAGCGCCCGCGCTACACCCCTGCGCCGGAAGACGCAGATCTCACCATCATCACGAGCCGGCGCACGACGCTCGAACTCGCCATGCGCCGCTACGTCCAGTCGCTGCCGAACGTCACCATCGAGACGGGCCTGCTGGTGCGCCGCCTCGTCACGCAGAAGGGTGCAGACGGCGTCATCGAAGTCACGGGGATCGAGGGCGAACGCGCCGGCGCGCCCGTGACGCTCTCGGCCGACATCGTCGTCGACAGCTCCGGCAAGTCCGGCTTCACGCTCGAGCAGCTGCGCGAGGAGGGCGCCACGATCGCCGAAGAGGCGGAGCCCGCCGGCATCCTCTATTTCACGCGCCACTACCGCCTGCGGCCCGGCATGTCGGAGCCGCCGCGCGCCGGCGCGCCGCCCGGCACCGGCGATCTCGGCTTCCTGAAGTTCGGCGTGTTCCCGGGCGACAACGGCTGCTTCTCGATCACCATCGCGATCCCCGAAGTCGAGATGGAGCTGCGCAAGGCGATCCTCGATCCGGACGTCTTCCACCGCATCACGCTGCTGCTGCCGGGCCTCGAGCCCTGGACGAACGAGGGCCGGTCCGAAGGCGTCGGTCGCGTGTACGGCATGGGCGATCTCGTCAGCCGCTGGCGTGATCTCGTCGTCGAAGGAAAGCCCGCCGCGCGCGGCTATTTCGCGCTCGGCGACACGCTCGTGCGCACCAACCCGCTTTATGGGCGCGGCTGCTCGTTCGCCGCGGTGAGCGCGCAGGCGCTGCGCCAGGCGCTCGACGCCTCCGCCGATCCGACGGCGCGCCTCGTGGCGTTCCAGGAGAAGCTCTACGCCGAGCTGCGCCCGTTCTATCTCAGCCAGCGCCGGCAGGATCGTTCCGCGATCAAGCGCGCCCGCTTCGCCCTCACGCCCGGCGCCAAACGGACGCTCCGCAGCAAGCTGATGGAAAGCTTCGTCGAAGACGGCGTGCGCATCGCCGTGCGCAGCGACGTCAATCTGCTCCGCGAGGCGATGCGCGGCTTCCACATGCTCGAGGATCCCGAGAAGTGGCTCGGCCGCCCGAACAATCTCGCCAAGGTGCTGCTGGTATGGGCGCGCGGCAAACGCGCCAACGCGAAGGCCTACCCGCCCAAGCCCGGCCCCGACCGCGAAGAGATGCTCGCCGCGATCGGCGTCGACGCGCAGGCGGACGTGGTGCGACTCGCGCAGGCGGCGTGACGGATCTTGCCACCACCGTCTCCGTCATCCCCGCCTCGCACCCTGTGCGAGGCGGGGATCCAGAGCGGCGGCGCTGACGTCTGGATCTCCGCCGCGCCTCCGGCGCGTCGAGGATGACGGCGGCGTGATGCTGGCAAGGTTGCCCCGCCGGCGGCGTCCTACTTCGCCAGCGCGCGCACCATGATCTCCCAGTGCAGCACGTCGTCGTAGAGCGCGCGCACGGGGATGCGCTCGTCGAGGCCGTGGGCGCGTTCGTCGTCCGGCACGACGCCCCAGCCGCCGTCGACGCCGTAGGCGGGGACGCCGATGGCGCGGAAGAAGCTCGCGTCGGTGGTTCCCGTGTCCATCGTCGGGATGATCGGCATCGATGGGCCGTGGATTGCGCGCACGGCCTGCGTGTAGGCGGCGAGCACGTCCTCCCGGATCGGCAGAACGGGCGTGGGGCGGCCGATGAAGGCCGGGTCCGGCGTGATCTCGACGCCCGCGCCCAGGAGCGCCTGCAGTTCGGCCTGTACGGTGACGGGCTCCACGCCGGGCATGATGCGGCAGTTCACCGTGGCGCGCGCCATCTGCGGCAGCGCGTTGTCGGCGTGGCCGGCGGCGAGCATCGTCGCCACGCAGCGCGTGCGCGTGCGGCCCGCCTCGACCTCGTCAGCCTCGATGGCGTCGGCGGCGGCGCCGTCATTGGGATCGGCCAGCCAACGGCGCATGGCGTCGCCGAGGGCGCCTTTCTCCTGCGCCTGGCGGGCCTGGAAATAGGCGCGAGTCGTGGGATTGAGCTGCGGCGCGAAGCGGTGGGCCTCGAGCTTCTTCAAGGCGGTGGCGAGCTCATAGATCGCATTGTCCGGACGCGGACGGCTCGAATGGCCGCCGCGATTGCGCACGGTCAGAAAATAGCTCTGATAGGTCTTTTCCGCGGCGCTGAGGGAGAAGCCAAGCGGGCGTCCCTTGGCGTCGAAGCCGCCGCCCCAGCCGTCGGCGTTGAGCGCGAACTCGGCGTCGAGATCCTTGCGCCACGTCGTCGTCCCGAGCAGGGCGCCGTTCTGCATCGTCTCTTCGTCGCCCGTCAGGAACAGCACGATATCGCGCCGCGGCTTGAAGCCGGCCGCCTTGAGCTTGGCGAGCGCCGTCACGGTCGCCACGATGCCGTTCTTCATGTCGGAAGCGCCGCGGCCATAGAAATAGCCGTCCTTCTCGGCGAACACGAAGGGGTCGTCGCGCCAGTCCTCGCGCTTGGCCTCGACGACGTCCATGTGGCCGAGGATCAGCATCGGCTTCTTCGCCGGCTTTTCGGCCTTCCAGCGGAAGATCAGCGCCGCGGTCTTGTCGCCGGGAAGGCCCTCGTACGGGCGGATATCGATGGCATCGGCCGGGAACCCCGCCGCGCGCAGCCGCACCGCGATCTTTTCGGCGAAAGCTGGCACCTGGCCGCGGTGGGCGACGGTCGGGATCTCGATCGCCTCTTTCAGGAAGCCGCGCGCCTGCGTCTGCCAGGCCGCCGGGAGCGCGCTCGTGCCGTCCGGCGGCGCGGCGGCGGGCTTGGCGGCTGCGGGGCCCGCCAGGAGCGCGAGTGCGACGGCGGCCAAGGCGGCGAGGGGGGCGTTAGAACGCATCGGAGGCTCCGGAGGGCGCGCGCCAGCGCGGCGCATGTCCGCACCGTGGCGCACCACGGGCGAAGGCTCAAGTCGGTCCGATCTCCGCGGATCGCCTTCCGGCGCGACGAAAATCATCTCGAATTCACGCATGAACGCGTTAACGCGCCCGGTCGGTGGCCGTGTTCACCGGGCCTTAAGCGAACCACAGTACTGACTGGTCGTATGACGGTCCGTGTCTCGATAACCGGCTTGCGCGTCCTTGTGATCGACGACAGCGCCTTCCACCGGCGCATGGCGATCGAGACGCTGCGCACGCTCGGCCTCAACCGGGTCGAGACCGCAGAGACCGCGGCCGCAGCCGTCGGGCTGGCGGCCGGCTTCAAGCCCGACCTCTTGTTGTGCGACTGGATCCTGCCGGACCTCGACGGCATCGCGTTCACCCGCCAGATTCGCAAGGGCCAGACGCCGTTCGATCCGGCCGTGCCGATCCTGCTGATGACGGGCCACGCGACCGCCGAGGCCGTCATGTCGGCCCAGCAGGCCGGCGTCGACGAGTTCGTCGGCAAGCCCTTTTCGCTTGGGGCCGTACAGGCGCGGCTCGAGGCCATCGTCCAGCGCCGGCGCCCGTTCGTCGCGGCGGTGGAGTACACGGGCCCGTGCCGGCGCCGTCGTCCGAAGGCGGCCGGGGTCGATGGCCCCTCCCGGCGGCTGGTGGATGACGAAACACAAGGAGGGCTCGCGCAGGCCGATCGTGTCCGATTGAAAGACATGACGACGCGCGCGATGCTCGCAGCGGCCAAGGGCGGCCCGGGCAATCGCACGGCGCTGCGCGCGCTTGCCTCGATCGCCGAAGACATCCAGCGCACCGCCGAACGCGCGGGCGACACATCGATGCGCAACGCGGCGGCCTCGCTCGTCTCCTACGTGCACGCCGTCGGCGCGACCGACTCCTTCGCGGGCGACGTCGCGACCGCGCACCTGAACGCCATCACGCTGTTCCTCGACGCCACAGCGCGCAACGAACACGCCGAAGCCCAGGTCCTTGTCGAACTCGAAGGCCTCGTGAAGCGCCGCGCCGCTGCCCGCGCCGGCTGAGGCGGGGCCGCAAGGACGCGCCCGTCGCCGCTGCGGCTTGACAGCAAAGACGTTCTCCAGACGACCTTCCTTGGCGCGCGCGCACACGGCGACAGCGCGCTGAAGGACACGTCATGCCGTCCGCTCATGCCTCCGATCACGCCGCTTCGACCGCGGCGAAAGTCACGCTCTGCCTCTGGTACGCGGGCGACGCCGAAGACGCCGCGCGCTTCTACGCCGCAACCTTTCCCGACAGCGCCGTCACCGCCGTGCATCGCGCGCCGGGGGATTTTCCATCCGGCAAGCAGGGCGACGTGCTCACGGTCGAGTTCACGGTGTTCGGCGTCCCGTGCATCGGCCTCAATGGCGGACCGATCTTTCCGCACACGGAGGCATTCTCCTTCCAGATCGCTACCGACGACCAGGAAGAGACCGACCGCTACTGGAACGCGATCGTCGGCAATGGCGGGCAGGAGAGCGCCTGCGGCTGGTGCAAAGACCGCTGGGGGCTCAACTGGCAGATCACGCCGCGCACGCTCACCGAGGCGATGGCGGCCGGTGGCGCCGAGGCCCAACGCGCGTTCGCCGCGATGATGGCCATGCGCAAGATCGACGTCGCCGCCATCGACGCGGCGCGCAAAGGCTGAGCGGGCGAAGCCGCGGCGCCTGGGCGACCGAACGCCTTGACGCGCCACGCAATCGTGATCGCCGGATTGCCGCCCTGCGGACGTCGCCGCCTTGCGTCACGAGCCCCCGAAACTAGCCTCCGCCGCTTCGGCAAGCCGCCCGTTCACATGGATGTTCGGGCGCGAGGAGCGTGTAGGCTATGACGACGGTTTCGAAGTTCGGGCTGGCGATTGCGCCCGTCCTGTTCCTGATGGGATGCGCGACGATGGAGACGACGACGCCCGCCCCAACCGCCGGCGCAAGCGCTGCCGCCGCGACGCCTGCGCCCGCACCGGCCGCCGCCGCCAATCCGTTCTTCGTCGAGAGCCCGCTGCCGTTCGGCGCGCCGCAGTTCGACAAGATCCAGCCGTCGCATTTCCGCGAAGCGCTCGAGCGCGGCATGGCCGAACAGCGCGCAGAGGTGAGCCGCATCGCCGCCAACGCCGAGCCCGCGACGTTCGAGAACACGATCCTGCCGCTCGAGCGCGCGGGCGCGCTGCTCGCGCGCACGCAGGCGGTGTTCGGCAACATGGCCTCGGCCAACACGAATGACGAGATCCAGGCGCTCCAGCGTGAGTTCGCGCCGAAGCTCGCGGCGCACGGCGCGGCGATCGCGCTCGATCCGGCGCTGTTCGCGCGGATCGAAGCGATCCACGCCCGCCGCGCCCAGCTCGGCTTCACGCCGGAGCAGCTGCGTCTCGTCGAGCGCTACCACACGAGCTTCGTGCGTCAGGGCGCGAAGCTCGAAGGGCCGGCGCGCGTCCGCTATGCCGAGATCAACGAGCGCCTGGCCGTGCTCTCCACCAAGTTCTCGCAGAACGTGCTCGCCGACACCCGCCAATGGACGATGGTGCTGGACAGCGAGGCCGATCTCGCCGGCCTCTCGCCCGCATTGATCGCCGCCGCCGCGCAAACGGCGAAGGCCGCGGGCCAGGACGGCAAATGGATGATCACGCTGCAGCGCTCCTCCGTGGAGCCGTTCCTGCAATTCTCCACCCGCCGCGATCTGCGCGAGAAGGCCTTCAAGGCCTGGGCCGCCCGCGGCGACAACCGCGACGCCGAAGACAACACTGCGATCATCGCCGAGATGGTCCGTCTCCGGAACGAAGCGGCGAAGCTGCTCGGTCACGACACGTTCGCCGAGTTCCAGCTTGACGACCGCATGGCCAAGACGCCCGAGGCCGCGCGCGACCTTCTGGAGCGCGTCTGGCGCCCGGCGCTGAAGCGCGCGCTGCAGGAGCGCGCCGACATGCAGAAGCTGATCGACGCCGAAGGCGGCGGCTTCAAGCTCGAGGCGTGGGACTGGCGCTTCTATGCCGAGAAGGTCCGCCAGCAGCGCTACGATCTCTCCGCCGCCGAGCTGCGCCCCTATTTCTCGCTCGACCAGATGATCGCGGCGCAGTTCTATACCGCCGAGCGCCTGTTCGGCCTGCAGTTCGCCGAGCGCAAGGATCTGCCCGTCTATCACCCCGACGTCCGCGTCTGGGAAGTGAAGGACAAGGACGGTCGCCATGTCGGCCTGTTCTACGGCGACTACATCGCGCGTCCGAACAAGCAATCGGGCGCGTGGATGAGCAGCTATCGCCGCCAGAGCGGGCTTGATGGCCCTGTCACGCCGATCGTCGTCAACGTCATGAGCGTGTCGAAGGGCGCGCCGACTCTCGTCTCGTATGACGACGCCGAGACGATGTTCCACGAGTTCGGCCACGCGCTGCACGGCCTGCTCTCGAACGTGAAGTACCCGACGCTTTCGGGCACGGCCGTCGCGACGGACTTCGTCGAGTTCCCGGCGCAGATCTACGAGCACTGGCTGCTCACGCCGGAGATCCTCGGTCGCTTCGCGCGCCACCACGAGACCGGCGCGCCGATCCCGCAGGCGCTCGTCGATCGCCTGATCGCCTCGCGCACCTTCAACCAGGGCTTCGCCACGGTGGAGTTCGTGTCCTCCGCGTTCGTCGACCTCGACTTCCACAGCCTCAAGGACGTGCCCGCCAACCTCGACGCCACCGCCTTCGAAAAGGCCACGCGCGCCCGCATCGGCATGCCGGACGAGATCGTGATGCGCCATCGCCCGCCGCACTTCTCGCACACCTTCGCGGGCGGCTACGCGGCCGGCTACTACAGCTACATGTGGTCGGAAATCCTGGACGCCGACGGCTTCGACGCCTTCAAGGAGACGGGCGACGTCTTCAATCCCGAGGTCGCCAAGAAGCTCTACCAGTACGTCTACTCCGCCGGAAACTCGCGCGACGGGATGGCCGCCTATGTCGGCTTCCGCGGCCGCGAGCCGAGCGTGGAGCCGCTGCTGCGCAACCGCGGGTTCCTGGAAGAGCCGAAGCCCGCAAAGAAGAAGGCGCCGCGGGCGGGGTCGTAAGGTCTGGCCCGTCGCGACACCTTGAAAAGAAAACCGGCCCCGGCGACATCGCCGGGGCCGGATCGTTTTCAAGGGAGCGGTGCGATCTCAGCCCATGCGGTGCAGGGCGCAGAGCTTGTTGCCGTCCGGATCGCGCAGATAGGCGAGGTAGAGCTTGCCCATCCCGCCCGCGCGCACGCCCGGCGGTTCTTCGCAGGTCACGCCGCCATTCGCGACGCCCGCCGCATGCCAGGCGTCCGCCTCTTCCGGCGACTTCGCGGCAAAGCCGATCGTGCCGCCATTCGCCGCCGTCGCTGGCTTGCCGTCGATCGGCTTGGAGACGGAGAAGATGCCGGTCGGCGTGATGTAGAAAATCCGGTGGCCATCGACCATCGCCGGCGGCACGCCGAGCGTGCCGAGCACGGCGTCGTAGAACTTCTTGGCGCGATCGAGATCGTTCGTGCCGATCATGATGTGGGAAAACATGCGGGGTCCTCCATGGCGCGCGCTTTGGGCGCGTCGCGGGAATGGGTTTAGCCGATGTGACGTAGCGGTATGAAGAGGCCGCCGCGGCGGCCATCCGCGGCCGGAGGCGTATCGGGAACGCACCGCTCATGGACCGCGGCCGCGCCGCATCCCCTAGAATCGCAACCGGTTCAACAGCGCGCTCAGCTCCGCCTGCCGCCGCGCGCCGGTCTTGGCCAAAGCCGCGCGCAGCTGCGCCTTCACGGTCGCCATCGTGACGCCGCGCGTGTCGGCGATCTCTTTGAGCGTGGCGCCGCCCGCGACAGCGAGCGCGATGTCGGTCTCCGCGCGCGTCAGGCCGAACAGCCGCCGCGCCCGCTCGGGCACGACGGAGTTCGCGCGCAGTGGCGCCTCGAGGATGTAGACCGCGCACCGCGCCTGCGTGGCGACGGTGGCGATCGGGTTCTCCATGCCGAGCGGCAGCATGACGATCACCATCGGCGCGCCGCCCGTGGCCCGCTCGGCGAGGAACTCCGTGCCATAGCGCCAGCGCACGCTCCACGCCGCGCGCTCGATGCTGCCGATCGCGGCGTCGAGCAGGCGCTGCGCGTTGTGGTCCTGGAAGCGAATGCGACCGCCCACGTCCGCGACGCCGTCCTGCGCGCCCAGCATCACCGTGGCGGCATGGTTCCGGTGCAGGATCGCGCCGTCGGGGCCCAGCAGAAAGCACGGCGCGCCGACCTCGTAGCCTGTCGCCGCCGGGATCGCGGGCGGCCCATCCAGCGCCACCGACAAGGCGCGGCGCAGGTGCGGAATGAAGATCGCGGCGGCGGTGACGTCGGCCGGCGTGAAGGGGGCCCGCGCGCCCCTACGGAACAGATTGATCACCACGGGACGACGCGCCTCGTCGGGGGTGCGCACGACGAGGAACACGCCGCTCGTGATCCCCATCGCAGCGACCATGTCGCGCCAGTACGGGCTTTCGGCCTGCTCCTGCGGCGGTATGAGCTCGTCGAGCAGGAACGCGCCGGGGCAACGCCCGGTGGCGAGCGCGCGCACCGTGAACTCCGCGCGCCCGGCGTAGCGCGGATAGGTCGAAAGGATCGGCGTCGGATCCAGGCCGAAGAAGCACAACGGCACCGGCGCAAGCCCCGCCACCGCCGGCGCCACCATCATGCCGGCGTCCGCGCCCAGCCGCGCGCCGAGACGTTCGAGCACGTCAGGCCACGTCGCCGGCGCGCCAATGGCCGCATACATCGCCGCGATCACGGCGGCCTCGGACGGGGGAGACGGCGCGCGCTGCGTCATGTCCCTCGGCGCCCCCTCATCCCCCCAGCGCCCGCCGCAGCGCGTCCTTGCTGTCGCGCCGCGCGTTGCTGGCGACCTGTGAGTGCGGCCAGGCGTTGAAGGCGTGGAACGCGCCCGGATAGACGTGCAGCTCCACCGGCACGCCGGCGCGCGAGAGGCGGTGCGCGTAGACGAGGTTCTCGTCCAGGAAGAGGTCGAGCGCGGCGGTGGCGAGGAACGTCGGCGGCAGGCCGGCGAGGCTTTCCGCGCGCGCGGCGGCGGCGTAGGGCGAGACGCCCGCACCGCCGGGCTCGGCGCCGAGCAGGGCTTTCCAGCCATAGTGGTTGTTGTGCGGGGTCCAGATGAATTCACCGGTCGTCGGGTTCGGATCCGCGGTGACGCAGGTGCGGTCGTCGATCATCGGATAGATCAGATGCTGGAAGGCGAGGCGGTGCTCCCCGCGATCGCGCGCCAGCAGCGCGAGGCTCGCCGCAAGCCCGCCGCCGGCGCTTTCGCCCATCACGCCGACGCGCGTGCGATCCACGCCGAGATGATGCGCCGTGCTCATGATCCAGCTCAGCGCGGCATAGCAATCCTCGACGGCGCCGGGAAAGCGCGTCTCCGGCGCCAGCCGATAGTTCACCGAGACGATGCAGACATTGAGGTCCGCCGCGAGCATGAGGTGCACGCCCTCCATGCCCTTGGCGTCGCCGGCGACGTAGCCGCCGCCATGAATGTGCAGAATGCAGCCGATCGGCGCGGTGAACGTCCGGGGGCGGTACATGTAGATCTCGACGTCGGGCGCGCCGGCGGGGCCGGGGATCGTGCGGACGATGAGTTCCGTGCGTTCGCGGTCCGCCGGATCGACCGGCGCCCAGGGGGGACGCGCGCGCATCGCCGGCAGCACCTCGTCCGACAACGGCACGGTCGGGAACATCTGCAACATCGGCGCGAGTTCGGGATCGACGAGGTGGCTGGTGCTGCGATCGGGCGACGACATTGGGCTCTCCTCCGCTGAGACCGCCACGCTAGCGGCGTCGCGCCCGAAGCGGAATGGGCGCGCGCCCGGCGCATGGCCCTGCGCTGGCGCTGACCGCTTGGCGGGCGTAGCGTCCTCCATCGACATTCAGGCAATCCGGGGAATGTGCATGCGGAACATCATCGGCGCAGCTTTGTGTGCGTTTGCGGCCCTCGCTCAGGCGGCGACCGCACAGACCCCCGTCGCCGACCTCGCCAAGCCGCCGCCCGGCGCGCAGCATTTTCTCATCACCTCCACCGGCGGACGCCACGGCGAAAGCTGGATCTGGCGCGACGCCGACGGCGCGTTGCGCGGCCGTGAAAGCATGAACCTGCGCGGCCAGGTGTTCGAAACCGACGCGCGCGCCGTGCAGGACGCCAACGGCATGCTCCGCACACTCGACGTGCGCGGCGTCACGCCGCAAGGCGACGCCGCCGAGACCTTCGCGCTCGACGGCGCCCAGGCGCGCTGGAAAAGCCCCGTCGACACGGGCGCGACGGCGCTTGCTGAGCCCCGTTTCTACGTCGCGCTCGGCGGTCCTGCCGCAACGAGCGCCTGGCTGCTCGAACGCGTGCTCGCGAGCCCCGACAAGACGCTCAAGCTGTTGCCGAGCGGCGCGCTCGCCGCGGATCGCCTCACCTCGATCGAGGTCGGCGCCGGCTCCGCCAAGAAGACCGTGACCGCCTGGGCGCTCACGGGCCTCTCGCCGTCGCCTATCGTGGTGTGGGCGAATGCCGACAACACGTTCTTCGGGCTCGCCCAGGGGCTGACCTGGCTGCCCGATGGCTACCAGGGCGATACGCAGCGGCTCGAGGATGCGCAGGCGGCTGCGTTGGCCGCGCGCATGCCCGAGCTCGCGCGCCGCCTCGCACGCACGCCCACGGCGCCCGTCGTGTTCAAGAACGTGCGCCTCTACGACGCCGACGCGCGCGCGTTCCGCGAAGGCCGCACCGTCGTCGTGCGCGACGGCAAGATCGCCGCAGTCGGCCGCGCGGGCCTCGTGCGCATCCCGAAGGGCGCCGAGATCATCGACGGCGCCGGCAAGACGCTGCTGCCGGGCCTGTGGGACTGCCACATGCATGTGGGCGACGATTTCACCGGCATCCAGGAGCTGTCGCTCGGCGTCACGTCCGTGCGCGATCCCGGCAATGACGACGGTCGCACGATGGACCGCCGCGCCCGCGCGGCGAAAGGCGAGCTTCTCTTTCCCAACGTCTACGCATCCTCGCTGATCGACGGCAAAGGGCCCTATACGGCGCAGGTCGCCAATGTCGCGGAGAGCCAGGAGCAGGCGATTGCGCTCGTGCGGCGCGCCAAGGACAACGGCTTCGTCGGCGTGAAGTTCTACGGCACGCTCAATCCCGATTGGCTCAAGCCCGCGATCGCGGAAGCCCATCGCCTCGGCCTGCACGTGCACGGCCACATCCCCGCCGGCATCAGGCCGATGGACGCGATCGCCGACGGGTATGACGAGATCACCCACATCAACTGGATCATCATGCAGGCGATGCCGGACGACGTGATCAAGGTCTCCAACGGCTTCGCGCGCTTCGAGGGGCCCGGCCGCTACGCCAAGGACGTCGATCTCGACGCCGCGCCGATGCAGGGGATGCTCGCCGAGATGGCGCGCAAGCAGATCGCGTCTGATCCGACGATGGTGGCCTTCGAAGGCATCTATGTCGCCGAAGGCGGCAAGATCTCGCCGGCCTATGCGCCTTTCGTCGGCACGATGCCGGCGACGACGGAGCGCGCCCTTCTGCAGGGCGGCTTCGCCGTGCCGAAGGACCTCACGCGCGCGGACTATCTCAAGAGCTGGGCCAAGATGGTCGAACTCCTCGGCCGTATGCACAAGGCCGGCATCCCGATCGTGGCGGGCACCGACGGTTCGGGCATCGAACTCGTCCACGAGCTCGAGATCTATGTGGAGGCCGGCATGTCGCCGGCCGATGCGCTCGCCACCGCGACGATCGCGCCGGCGAAGCTCGTGGGCCAGGACGCAAAGACCGGATCGATCAAGGTGGGGAAGGCGGCCGATCTGGTGCTCGTCGAGGGCGATCCCTCCACGCGCATCGGCGATCTGCGCCAGACGCGGATCGTCATGCTCGGCGGCAAGATGCTGGACGCCGACGCCCTGCGCGCCGCAGCGGGCTTCGCCGGCCGCCCCAAGTGAGGCGGCCGGCGAAATCGCGTCCTCAGCCGAGGATCGAGAGCATCGTCACCGGATCGAACGCGGCGAGCGCCGCGCCGATCAGCGCGATGAGCGCGCCGAACGAGATGGTCCACACCAGCCCACGGAGATAGGGCACGCCGAGCGCGTAAAGCGGCAGATAGACGATCCGCGCGAGCACGAAGATCGCCGCCGCCCAGCGCGTCGTCGGCGTCGACACGCCGGCGATCGCAAGGATGATCACGACGCCCAGGAAGAAGGGCAGCGTCTCGTGCAGATTGCGCAGCGCGCGCGTGAGCCGGCCCAGCAGCACGGAGTCCGGCTGGGTCGGGGCGGTGTCCTGCGCCGTGTTGGCGTAGGCCACGCCATGCACGCGGCGGAACTCCCCGGCCTGCAGGATCACCTGCAGCACGCCGAGCGCGAGGACGAGGAGGGCGGCATAAAGCTCGAACGTCATGACGGGCTCCCGGTCGCCTTGGCGGCGTCGTCAGCCGGCGGCGTCGCCGCGCGGATGAACTCCAGCGCCTCCTTCTCGGCCTTCGTCAGCTCGACGGCCGTGGGGCAGCGCGGATCGGTCTTCTGCAGTGCGCGGATCATGTCGTCCGTGAGCGGAATGGGATCGCAGCCGTGATCGGTGCTGCAGATCATGTCGAACTTCGCCTCCGCCTTTTCGTGGCAGGTGAGGCAATTGCCGCCGAAGCGGTTGACGACGTCGACATGCCCGCGCTTGCGGATCGTCGTGCCGGTGGGCGCCACGTCGAGCTCGAAAAACTCCCAGTCCTTCGTCTGCGCATTGAAGCCGGCTTCGCGCTTCACCATCACTTCGCCCGGCACCAGCTGCACGATCGAGCCGGCGGGGAAGACGCCGCCGTCCTTCGATTGCGCGACCGCCACGGCCGCATCGAGCTGGCCGGTGAGGCTGCCCACGTAGAACCGCCCGACAGGCGTCATGTCGCGGATGCAGCCGAACGTCGCGGCCGAGATGGAGAGCGCGGTCGGCTGCGCGGTTGCGGCCGCGGGCGGCGCCTCGGTTTTCGCCGCCGGGGCAGGGCCCGAACACCCGGCGAGCGCCGTCAACGCGCCCGCAAGCGCCGCGGCGCGCCACCGCGCGCCGATCAAACCCTGTTTCCGCATGCTGAGCGCTCCCGAGATATATTGCGCGCAATATAATGTCGCGTAGACTGGTGCGGTCAAGCTCTCGCGGCGGCAGGCGTTCGCTTCGTCGCCGCATTCCGCCAGATCCCAACGCAGCGCGCGCAACGCGCCACCAGGGCCACGCCGTTATGTCCACGCCGGAGCATCTGCGTCTCGACCGTCAGCTCTGCCTCTCGGTCTATTCCGCCGCCAACGCGCTCGTGCGCGCCTACGGGCCGCTGCTGCGCCCGCTCGGCCTGACCTATCCGCAGTACCTCGTGATGCTCGCCCTCTGGGAGCGCGACGAGGCGCCCGTGACGGATCTCTGCGCCCGCACCCGCCTCGACACCGGCACCGTCACGCCGCTCGTCAACCGCCTCGCCGCAAAAGGCCTCGTGCGAAAAACCCACGCGCGCGACGACGCCCGCGTGCGCCTCGTCACCCTCACCACCAAAGGCCGCGCGCTCCGCGCCCGCGCCGCCCACGTGCCGATCCAGATGGCGTGCTTGGGTGTGCTCTCCGCGGAGCAGGGCGCGCACATGAAGGCGCTGTCGGACACGCTGTACCAGGGGCTCGTGATGCATGAGCGGTTGGCGGGGGAAGGGTAAGGGCGCCTACGACTTTCGCCGCGTGACGCCATGCCCTCTCGACCTTGAAGCGCCCGCGCGGCCCCATCCCTTCATGGCACCGCCCGCATCCTCCCCGGCCGCGCAGGACGCCGCCTTCCTCGCCGAAGTTCGCGCCTTCTTCTCGACCGCGCTCACCCCCGATCTGCGCGCCGCTGGCCGGCGCACGCGCGGCGTCCATTCCGACATCGAGGCCTGCCGCATCTGGCACCGTCGTCTCGCCGCGCGCGGCTGGATCGCGCCGGCTTGGCCCAAAGAGTGGGGCGGCGCCGGTTGGAGCGTGCGCCAGCGCTTCCTGTTCGAGCGCGAATGCGCCCTCAACGACGCGCCGGTGCTGTTCGCCGGCGGCCTGCGCAGCCTCGGGCCGCTGCTGATCGAACGCGGCACGGACGCGCAGCGCGCGCGCTACATCCCCGCGATCCTGTCCGGCGACGATCTCTGGTGCCAGGGCTTCTCCGAGCCGGGCGCAGGATCCGATCTCGCCGCGGTCTCGACGCGCGCCGAACGCCGCGGGGACCACTACGTCGTCACCGGATCGAAGCTCTGGACGACGGGCGCGCATCTCGCCAACCGCATGTTCGCTCTCGTGCGGACGCGATCCGGCGTCCGCCGCCAGGAAGGCCTCACCTTTCTGCTGATCGACATGGCGACGCCGGGCCTCTCCGTCGCGCCGCTCCACGATCTCTGCGGCGACCATGAGTTCAACCAGGTCTTCTTCGACGGCGTCGAGGTTCCGGTCGAGAACCGCGTCGGCGCGGAGGACGAGGGCTGGACGATCGCCAAGCGCCTCATGGCGCTCGCGCGCGCCAACAACACGCCGTCCGCGCTCGTGCGGCGCAGCCTGCGGCGCGCGTACCTTGCCGCGGAAGACGCTGGCGTCCTCCACGACGCCGACATAGCCGCGCGTCTCGCCATGCTCGCGATCGAGGTGGAGGCGTTCGCCGAGCTCGAGCTCGCGGCCTTGCCCGGCGGCCGTCCCGATCCGTCCGGGGCCGGCGCGACGGCAGCGCCGTCAATGCTGAAACTGATCGGCACGGAACTTCATCAGCGGGTCACCGCACTCGCCGCCGAACTCGCCGCGCCGCATGGCGCGCCGTCCCTTCAGGCAGACCCCGACGATCCCGCGGCGGGCGCCGTCGCCCGATATTTCGCGGTCCGCGCCGCCACGATCTATTCCGGCTCCAGCGAAATCCACCGCAACGTCCTGGCGCAGTCCTTCGCGCCCGCATGACGCTGCGGCGCGCCGCGCCGCCTTCACATCCAGCCGTTGCGCCGCGCGATGCGCGCCGCCTCGATCCGGCCCGACGCGCCGAGCTTGGCGGAGGCGTCGGCGAGATAGTTGCGCACCGTGCCCGGCGAGAGGCCAAGCCGCTGGGCGATCTCCTTGTTGGAGCGCCCTTCGTCGGCAAGGCGCAGCACCATGCGTTCGCGGTCGGTGAGGGGATCGGGCGCGGCGTCCCACGCCGCTTCCGCAAGCTCGGGCGCAATCGCCCGCCCGCCCGCGGCGACGGTGCGCACGGCGGCGGCGAGCACGTCGGGCGGTGCGTCCTTCAAAAGGTATCCCGCCGCCCGCGCCTCCATCGCGCGCCGGAGATAGCCCGGGCGCGCAAAGGTCGTCACGATGACCACGCGCGTCGCGCGCTTCTCGGCGGCGATGGCCTCGCACACGTCGAGCCCGCTCAAGCCCGGCATCTCGACGTCGGTCAATAGAATATCCGGCGCGAGCGTGTGCACGAGGTCGAGCGCGGCGGCGCCGTCCCGCGCCTGGCCGACGACCTCGATGTCGTCCTCGAGCGCAAGGAGCGCCGCGAGCGCGCCGAGCACGAGAAGCTGATCCTCCGCGAGGACGACGCGGATCACGGCGCCATCGCCGGCAGGGGCACGCGGATGCGCACAGTTGCGCCGCGCGCGTCGCCCTTGATCGACACCGCGCCGCCGACCGCGGCGATCCGCGCACGCAGCCCCGTGAGCCCCGAACCTTCGCGGATGTCGGCGCCGTCGCCGTCGTCGCTGACGCTGAGATCCACGCCGTCGCCCTCCCGGCGCAGCGTGATCGAACAGCGCCGTGCGCCTGCATGGCGCACCACGTTCGTCACGGTCTCGCGCAGCGCCATGGCCAGCACGCCGTCGAGCGACGCGTGCGCGGCGTCGTCCGGCGCGTCCACGTCGAGCGCGACACCGGCGGCCGTAAGCGCCGCGCGCGCCGCCTCGATCTCGCGCGCGAAGCTCGCGCCCACCATGCCGCTGACGGCCGCGCGCACTTCGGTGAGCGCCCCGCGTGCAGCCGCGGCGACGTCACGCATCTCCTGGTCGGCCCGGTCCGGATCGCGGCGCACGAGCCTGGAGGCAAGGTCGGCCTTCAGCGCGGCGAGCGTCAAGGTGCGGCCGAGGAGGTCGTGCAGATCGCGCCCGATGCGTTCGCGCTCGGCGGCGGCGGCGAGACGGCGCACTTCGTCACGCGCCGCCGCAAGCTCCACGATACGGTCCTGCATCGCCGTGCGGCTGGCGTTCTCGAAACCGACCATGACCACGAAGAACGCGCCCGCCGCCCAGACGAACGCCGGCAGGCCGAACGCGAGCCCGACGCCGCCCACCATCGCCGCCAACGCGAGCGTCACCGGCCGTGCGCGCGACGTCGGCCGCGTCTCGCCCGCCATCGCGGCCGCATAGACCGCCACCAGCGGCCAGACACCGCCCGTGAAGGCCATGAGGACGGAAAGAGCCGCGACCGCCGCGACGGCGATCCATTGTCCGCGCACGGAGAGACGGGGGTGGGCGAGGTAGAGCGCCACATAGACGATCGTCCCCGCAACGGCGCCGATCGCGGCCGGCGGCGTCGGCGGCGCGGCGAGCCACGGCCAGAAGAAGCCCGGCGCGAAGACGAGCCAGACCCAGCGGAACGGCGCGGCGCGGGCCGCCGCGGGGAGGGGGGGATCGGGTGCGGTCATGTCGGGCTGCGATCCTACAAGCCCCGCCTGCCGCGCCAACCCTGACATCTGTCACCCCGCCTGCGCTGACGCCCGCCACATCCCCGCCCGCCGGCGGCGCGCCAGGATGCGGGCCACCACAGGAGATCGTTCCATGCCCGAAACAAACGCCGCCCCCGCCACGCTCGACGCCCTCAAGGCCGCCCTGCACGCGGATCGCCTGGCGAGCTATGCGCGCCTGCGCGGCGGCTTTCCGATCCCGCTCGCCGGCGCGGCCTATTGGGCCGTCCTCGCCGGCGCCGGCACGATGCTCGATCTGCGCGGCTGGATCACCATCGCCATGTGGGGCAGCGGCGCGATCTTCCCCTTGGCGCTTCTCCTGGCCGCGATCTTCCGCTGCGACTTCATGCGCGACCGCACCGCGACGAGCGATCTGCTCTTCCCGACGTTCGCGTCGATGTTCCTTTTCTGGCCGATGCTGATCCCCGCGCTTCAAACCGCGCCCGAACTCGGCCCGCTGATCCTCGCCATCGGCATGTCGATCCATTGGCCGGTGATCGGCTGGAGCTACGCGCGCTCGGGGCTCTTCACCGCGCACGCGGTGGTGCGCGCCGCTTTGGTCTTGGCGATCTGGACCGCGCTTCCCGACGCGCGCCTGACCCTGCTGCCGGCCGCGGTCGCGGGCGTCTATCTCGTCACGGTGGCGGCGATGCTGATCGACAGCGCGCGGGTGCGCGCCAATCTCGCCGCGGCGTGAGAGGTCAGGACGTGACGCGCGCGCCTGCGCACCCAGGCGCGCGCGTCCCCCACCCAGACCTCAATATTTGTACTTCAGCTCCGCCGTCGCCGTGCGCTGCGGGAAGGGGTGGAACAGATAGTAATTGTTGTTGTTCAGGTTCTCGACGCCGAGCGCCGCGGTCCAGTTCTTCGTGAGCTTCACCGACGCGCGCGCGTCGACGACGAGATAGCGCTGGAAGCCCTGATAGGTGTTGGCGATCGTATCGGCGTTGTCGATCGTGCCGAACATCTCGTTGCTGTAGCGGCCCGCCACCGTGAACGCCCAGCGATCGCTCGGCGTGTAGGTGGCGACGAGCGTCGCGCGCCAGTCCGGCAACTGCGGGATGCGCTTGCCGATCGTTGCGGGGAAGGCGGGATTGCGCGCCGTTTTCGCATCCACGTAGGTGACGTTGCCGGCGAGCGCGAGGCCGTCGAGGAGCACGTCCTTGCGGTCGAACGCGAGCTCCACGCCGCGGCTCTCGACCTTGGCGATGTTCTGCACGAACGACACCGAGACGTTCGTGCTCGGCGGCAGCGCGGGCGTCACCGTCAGCGGATCGAGGCGTGCGGTCTGCGCAACGAGCGCGTTGGTGATGTCCTCGGTGAAGATCGACAGGCGCACTTCGCCCTTGTCGTCGCGGCGCGCGAGCGACCATTCCGACGACACCGCGCTTTCCGGGCGCAGGTTCGGGTTGGGCGAGGTCTGCGTGGCCCCCACCGTCACCGCCTGATAGAGCTCGCCCACCGTCGGGAAGCGGTACGCCTGGCCGACGGAGCCGCGCGCGGTCCAACCCGGCGCGACCGCCCACTCGAGCGAGAGTTTGGGCGAGAGTTTCTCCGCCGTGAGTTCCGGCTGGCGCACGTTCAGCGCCGGCGCCGCGTTGAAATTCAGGCCGTCCTGCGCCTTCCAGGATTCGGCGCGCAGGCCCGTCGTGATGCGCACGTTCTCGCGCACGGTCGCGACGTTCTGCACCCACAGCGCCGCCGTGCGCGTCTGGCCGCGCGAGGCGGCGGTCAGCGCGCCCGCGGCGCCGCTGCGCCAGTCGGTCGTCGCGAAACGGTTGTTGGCGAGTTCGTACTGGTCCCAGTGCGCGCCGAAGCTCAGCTCGCCGTCGCCGGCCGTCCGCAGCACGCCCTTGGCGTCGAGCGTGCGCCAGCCCGTGCCGTCGAAGCGCGCGATCGAGCCTGGGCCGCCCGCGAAGGCGCCCGGTAGCGCGCCCGACGGCAGGCGCTGCTCGCTCTGCGCATAGTCGTAGGTCGAGGCCACGATGCGCCAGTCGAACGCGTCGCCGTGATGGTTCAGCGTCACGCTCTGCATCAGCTGCTCTTCGTCGAACGTGTAGATGTTGTTCGAGAACGTGCTGGGCGCGATCGTGTAGGCGTAGCCGCCGATGTTGAAGGGACCGCCGGCATAAACCGTCGCGCCCGCGCCGTTGCGCAGATAGGAGGCGACGTCCGACTCCGTGTCGTTGCCGAAGCGCCCCAGGCTGACGACCAGCGTCGTGTTCGGCGTCACGTCATAGCTTGCGCGCAGGCTCACATTGTCCTGCACCTTGTGTTCGAGGCCGCCCACGCCCACCACGGCGATCGGCTGGCCCAGGCGGTTGGAGGAGGCGATCGCGCCGGCGAGGGGCGCGCCCGAGGCGCTCGGCGTCGCCGGCCGGTTCAACGTGGAGACCACCACCGGCTGGCTGTCGCTCGTCGTCTGCTGCGCCGCGAGGCGCACCGCAAAGCGGCCCCAGCGCTGGCCGACGACACCGCCGACCTGCCATGCGCCGTAGTCGTCCTTGGTTGCGAGCTCTTCGAACCGCTGCAGGGAGCCGACGACGTTCGCGGTCGCTTCGAGCTTGTCGGGCATGCGCGTGGTGAACTCCACCACGGCGCCGATCGAGTTGCCGGCATAGGCCGCCGAATAGGGGCCGTAGAGCACGGTCACGGACTCGATCGCGTCCGGCGCGATCATGCCCCACTTCGGCGAGGCGTTGGTGTTGTTGTTGCCGATCAGGGCGGAGAGCAGCACGCCGTCCGCATAGATCAGGCTGCGCGCGCTCGCGCCGACGCCCGAGGTGCGCGTCGCGATCGGCGCCTGGGTGTCGCCGACATTGCGCTTGCGCACCAGGATGCTCGGGAAATACCGCAGCGCGTCTTCCGGGTTGACGATGTGCGTCGTCGTCGCGAGCGCCTCGGCGTCGCGCGTCAGGCTCACATTCGGACGCGACTCGAGCACGACCTCGCGATGTCCGGTGACGATGATGTCCCCGTCCAAGGCGACGGGCGGGGGCGCCGGGGCGGCGGCATGGGCGGCGGGCGCAACGGCGGCGGCGAGGGCGCCGGTAACGACCCCGGAAAGGGCCGCAAATCGGAAACGGGTCATGGAAATGCTCATCGGAACGCGCCGGGTCGCATTGCGGCGGCGCGAAATCGGCAGCAGGGAAGGGAAGACGCGCGAACACGCCCTCCAGCCCAGCCGGAGAGCGTTCAGACGAGCGGGGTGGGTGGACCTGTCGACCAGGGCGGAGGCGCAGCAAGGCCGCGTCCGGGCGCCAGATGCGCAACGACGTGCGCCGCAACCATCGGCGCGTCGATGCGGTGCGGCACGCCGGGGCCGAACTCCGGCGGGGCCAGCGTCGCCGCCACCGCGAACACGCAGGGCGCGGACCACTTCTTCGATACGGGATCGTCACCGTCCTGCGCAGCGCCTTTGCCGGCAGCGTCGGCCAGGACCTCGCCCGTGCGCAGATCGATGCGCACCTGCGTCGTCCCGTGTTCGGAGCACAGCGCCATCACGACGGCGCCGTCCTCGGCGCGCGGTGCGATCATGTACCCCGCGGGCACGACCGCGCGCAGCGCGATCGCCAAGAGCGCGATCGCGGCGAACGCCGTCTTCAAGGACAGTCTGAACGACCGCACCATCATGCCCGTGGTCTTGCCCGCACCTTCGTCAACCGGGGGGCTACCGCGCGCAATCATGCGCTCCCACCCCAGCGTCGCACCCGATCACGGGGACTGAACGCATGCAAACGCGTTCCCCCGCTACGCGAGGCGGCCGGCGAACGCTACGTCCTGTCGTCAAGCGGGTCCGCGCGTCCCGCCAGGGAGCCTGCGATGTCGACATCCCTCTACGATCTCTCCGTGCCGACCTTCCTGCAAACGATGCAGGCGCTCGGCGGCGTCCTGGCGCGCGCCGGGGACCATTTCGCGGGGCAGGGCGTCGATCCGGACTCGGTCGTCACCGCACGGCTGATCGAGGACATGGCGCCGCTCCACTTCCAGATCGAGGCCGCCTGGCATCACGCGGTCTGGGGCGTCGAGACCCTGCGCACCGGCGCCTTCACCCCGCCGCCGCTGGAAGGCGCCGTGCCATTCGCGCGGCTTCAGGCGATGATCGCGGCGGGCGAAGCCGCGCTTTCGGCCGTCCGGCGCGACGAGATCGACGCCCACGCCGGCCGGCATCTCGATCTGACGATCGGCACGCGGCGTCTCGCCTTCACGGCCGAGACCTTCATCCTGTCGTTCTCGCTGCCCAACTTCCATTTCCACGCCGTCACCGCCTACGACATCCTGCGGTCGCGCGGCGCGCCGATCGGCAAGCGGGACTACGAGGGCCGGCTGCGCACGCGCGACGCGTGAGCGCGCGCGCGTGGCCAACCGATCCCTCATCGTGCGGCGGCGTCAGAAATTCACCCGGTTCGAGACCGCGCCGTCCACGAGCAGGTTGACGCCCGTCGTGTAGGACGAGGCCGGGCTCGCCAGGAACACCGCCGCGTTGGCCACTTCCTGCGGCGTCGCGGCGCGGCCCGTCGGGTTGCGCGCCATCGCCGATTTGAAGAAGTCCGGCATGTTCGTCTCGATCATGTTCCAGACGCCGCCCTCGAAATAGACCATGCCGGGGGAGACGACGTTCACGCGGATGCGCTTCCGCGCGTTCTCGCGCGCGAGGCCCTTGGCGAGATGGATCAGCGAGGCTTTGACCGGCCCGTACGAGCTCGCATTCTCCGCCACCGCCGCCGAAACCGACGAGATCAGGATGAAAGCCGCGTCGCCGTGCTTGGCCGCGCCGGCCTCGAGGAACGGTTTGGCCGCATCGAAGGCGTTCACGGCGCCCAGCACGTCGAGCTTGAAGTTCTGCTCCCACGAGGCCGGATCCGCGCCTTGCGCCATCGCCCCGGCGTTGGAGACGAGCACGTCGACGCCGCCGAGCTCGGCGCCCGCGTGCGCGATCCAGGCCTTCAGCGCTGCGCCGTCCATGATGTCGACCGAACCGCCCGTGGCCTTGACGCCCAGCGCCTTCAGCGCCGCGACGGCCTCTTCGACCTGCGCCGGATTGCGCGCGCACACGCCCACATCGGCGCCCTCGCGCGCCAGTGTTTCGGCGATCGCGCGGCCGATCCCGCGCGTGCCGCCCAGAACCAGCGCCTTTTTGCCCTTCAATCCGAGGTCCATCGATTTTCTCCTCCGACGCCAGAGCGGCGCCTATGCGCTCATCCGGAAACCGAGATAGCCGTTTTCGGCCACCGCGGCGCACAGCGTGCGGTACGCGCCCACGCCGCCCACATAGGGCATGAACACGCGCGGCTTGCCCGGCACGTTCGCGCCGAGATACCAGCTGTTGGCCTGCACGTAGAGCGTTGACGCCGCGCGCTCGTTGACGTGCTCGACCCACGCCTGCTGCGCATCCGGCTTCGCCTCGACGACGGAAAGCCCGCCGTCACGCATCTGCCCGATCAGCGTCGTCACCCAGTCCACGTGCTGCTCGATCGAGACGATCATGTTGGACAGGACCGACGGGCTGCCAGGCCCGGTGATCGTGAACAGATTGGGGAAGCCCGCGACCATCAGCCCGAGATAGTTCACGGGCCCGTCCTTCCACACCGCGCGGAGCGCGACGCCGTCACGGCCCTTCACGTCGATGCGCGAGAGCGCGCCGGTCATCGCGTCGAACCCGATCGCGAACACGATCGCATCGACCTCGTAGGACTCCTGCGTCGTGCGCACGCCCTGCGGCGTCAGCGTGTCGATTGGCGTCTCGCGCAGATCGACGAGGCGCACGTTGGGGCGGTTGAAGGTCTCGTAGTAGCCGATGTCCACGCACAGGCGCTTGGTCGCGAACGGATAGTCCTTCGGCGCAAGACGCTCGGCGACCACCGGATCCTTCACCGTCTCGCGGATCTTTCGCCGCGCGAACTCGGCCACGGTTTCATTGGCTGCGGGATCGACGAGGAGGTCCTCAAAGGCCGTGCCGATCGCGAAGCCGCCGATCTGCCAGCGCTCCTCGAACCTGCGCGTGCGCTCGTTGTCGCCCGCGTCGAGCGCGCGGCCCTCGCCGGGGGCCGAATGGAGGAAGCCCCCGCGCGACATGCGTTGCGCCTCCCGGTTGGCTTCGCGTTCGGCGAGCCAGGCGTCGCGCACAGCGGGTTCGAGCGGTCCGTTGTGGGCCGGCACGCTGTAGTTCGGCGTCCTCTGGAAAACGATCAGCTCGGCGGCCTGACGCGCGATCTGCGGGATCGATTGGATCGCCGAAGACCCCGTGCCGATCACCGCCACGCGCTTGCCCGTGAAGTCGACGCCTTCGTGCGGCCAGCGCCCGGTGTGATAGGTCGCACCCGCAAACGTCTCCTGGCCGGGAAAGGCCGGCTCGTTGGGAACCGAAAGGCACCCCGTGGCCGCGATGACGAAGCGGGCCGTCACGACCGTTTCGTCCTTCGTGGTGACGTTCTGGATCGTGACCGCCCATGTCCGTGCGGCGTCATCCCAGGCGAGGGCGGTCACGCGCGTGTTGAACTGTATGTCGCGGCGCAGGTCGAACCGATCGGCGACATGCCCGACATAGGCCAGAATCTCCGGCTGCGGGGCGTAGCGCTCGCTCCAGCGCCACTCGCGCTCTAGATCGGCGCAGAAGGAGAACGAGTACTCCTGGCTCTCGATGTCGACGCGAGCGCCGGGATAGCGGTTCCAGTACCACGTCCCGCCGACGTCGCCGCCCGCCTCGTAGGCGATCGCGGAGACGCCCAGCTGGCGCAGCCGCCAGAGCAGGTAAAGCCCCGACATGCCCGCGCCGATCACGACGACATCGTGCGTCCCGCCAGGGGCGCCTGCATCCGACATGTTGTCCTCCCTGCCCGAAGGCGCGCCGTTTCGGCTGTTTTGCCGACCGTTGTACACGCGGCGCCGGATGTCTGCCAAACGGACGCGGACGCACCCACCCACAGGGCCGCGCACGCCGGGCGACGGCAGTCCCGGGCGCGGCTTTCTTTCGCCAGATCGTCTTCAACAGTCGCCAGCGGGCCCCCGATGGCGTATGGGGCAGGCTCGGCAGGATTGGCGGAAGGTTTCGTCGCCGGCGTTCACCATCGTGGCGGCGCTCCGGTTCCCGCCGGCTTCCCCTTTTCCGGACCACACGCCCTTGACCACCCCATCGCCGTTCGCAGCCGTTCACCCCGCCTTGGCCGAGGCGCTCGCCGCGCGCGGCTTCGAAGGCCTCACGGCCGTGCAGGAGGCCGTCGCCACGCCGGACGCCGAAGGGGTCGATCTGCTCGTCTCGGCCCAGACCGGTTCGGGCAAGACGGTGGCCTTCGGGCTTGCGCTCGCGCCGGCCCTCATGGGCGAGAACGCGACGCTGCCGCCCTGCGACGCGCCGCTTGCGCTCGTCATCGCGCCGACGCGTGAACTGGCCGTGCAGGTGAGGGGCGAGCTGGGCTGGCTCTATGCGCCCGCCGGCGGGCGGATCGCGAGCTGCGTCGGCGGCATGGACATGCGCGACGAACGCCGCGCGCTGAGCCAGGGCGCACACATCGTGGTGGGCACGCCGGGGCGCGTCGCCGACCACATCCGCCGCGGCTCCCTGCAGATGGACGCGCTGCGCGCCGTCGTGCTCGACGAGGCCGACGAGATGCTCAATCTCGGTTTCCGCGAAGAGCTCGAATTCATCCTCGAGGCCGCGCCCGCCGGGCGCCGCACGCTGATGTTCTCGGCCACCATGCCGCGCGGGATCGAGGCGCTCGCCGCCGCCTACCAGCGCGACGCGCGCCGCGTGAACACGCTCGCCGGACGCCGCCAGCACGCCGACATCGAGTACCACGCATTGACGGCGGCCGCGCACGAGGTCGAAGGCGCGATCTTCAACGTCTTGCGCTACCACGCGCCGGCGAGCGCGATCGTCTTCTGCGCCACCCGCGCGGCCGTGACGCGCCTCGCCAGCCGCTTCGGCAATCGCGGCCTTTCCGTCGTCGCGCTGTCCGGTGAACTCACGCAAACCGAGCGCACCCGTGCGCTGCAGGCGATGCGCGATCACCGCGCCCAGGTCTGCGTCGCGACCGACGTCGCCGCCCGCGGCATCGATCTGCCCGATCTCGATCTCGTCATCCACGCGGATCTCCCGCGCAACACCGAAGCGCTCCTCCACCGCAGCGGCCGCACCGGGCGCGCGGGCCGCAAGGGCGCGAGCGTACTGATCGTGCCGTACTCGGCCCGCCGGCGCACCGAACGCCTCCTGCGCGACGCCGGCGTCGCCGCGGCCTGGGGCGAACCGCCGAGCGCCGAGGCGATCCGCCGGCGCGACGATGCGCGCCTCCTTGAAGATCCCGCGCTCGAGGTCGCCCCCACCGAGGCGGAGCGCGAAATCATCGCCGCGCTGCTCGAGCGGCACGGCCCCGCCCACATCGCCGCCGCCTTCGTACGGCTGGCGCGCCGCGGACAGGCGCCCGCCGAGGATCTCGCGCCCGTCCAGGACATCCGCGAAACGCGCCGCGAACCCGGATCGCCGCGCCCCGAGCGCCCCGAGCGCGCCGAACGGGCGCGCGCGCACGCGGACGACGGCGCGCCCTTCACCGGCGGCGCCTGGGTGGCGCTCTCGGTCGGCCGTGCGCAATCGGCCGAGCCGCGCTGGCTCATCCCGATGCTCTGCAAGACCGGCGGCCTCACCAAGCGCCAGCTCGGCGCCATCCGCATCCACAAATCCGAGACCCACGTCGAGATCGACGCCGCCGCGATCGACGACTTCTTCGCGCGCGTCGGGGAGGGCGGGCGTCTCGAAAAATCGATCTTCGTGCGTCGCCTGGACGAAGCGCCCGCCGCCGCGCCCGCCCCGCCGCGCCGCGAAAAGCGCGAGGCGTACGCGGCGGCGACGGCCGCCGCGGCCCCGCACCCGAAACAACGCGGTGGCCCTGGCGCCGGCAAGGCCGCGTACAAACCCACGGGCAAGGCCGCCGCCGTCGGCCCCAAGCCGAAAAAGAAGAAGAAGCAGGCCGGCGGCTGGTCGCCCGAGGACTAGGCGCCCGGCACGGCGCGGCTCACTTGCGTTGCGCGCGTTCGCCGGGCCGGTAGCGCGCCGTCACGTGAGGGGCGAGCTCGTCCGGATAGAAATAGACCGGCCGCAGTTCGCCGCGCGCATAGAGCGCGGCCTGATCGGCGAAATGCGGCGACGCCGGATCGCCGCTTTGGCCGCCGGCCGTCAGCGCCATCGCGCGCACGCGCGGGCCGAACTCCACCACCGCGACGAAGCTGTTTCCGGAATCCCCGTAGTAGCGCTTCGTCCCGGCGCGCGGCGTCGTCACGAAGGCCGGCAGCGCGCCCCATCTCTGGCTCGTGTACGCGATCGGCAGGCTCGGCGCGGCGTCGTCATAGCGCTGCGCGATCTCCGGCGTCAGGCGCTGGTATCGGTTGATCTCGCCCCAGGGCGTTTTCCACGTGCCGAAATCGCGCTCGAGGCGCTCCACGGCCCGCGACAGCGTCGCAAGCTGCGCCTCGTCCGAGACGTCGCGCGCTGCGTTGAGGAAGATCGCGTTCGGCCGCTTGGGATAGCGCGCCTCGAGGCCGCTCCAGATCTCGTCGCCCCACACCTGCGCGAGCGACATCGCGACGGACGTGGTCGACGAGCGGAAATCCCACCGCCGCAGGACGTCGATCGGCTCGGCCAGGCGCGCCTTCAACGGCGACGACGCCGGCGCCTGATCGTAGGCGGCGACGAGGCCGGGGATCAGGGCCGCGAACGCCGGCTGGTAGGTGTCGTACGCCGCGTCGCGCAGCGTTTCGAGCGTGAACGCGCGCCCCTCCGAAAGGAGCCGCAGCGCCTGCACCCCGCGCGCATTCTCGCCGGCCGCATCCATGTAGCGCGGGAAGCCGCGCGCGGGCGGGGTGGCGTCCCCCGCCGCCGACCAGATCCAGTTGTTCGTGTTGAACACAAAGCCCGTTGCCGGATTGACCACGCGCGGGACCTCCGCGAGCGGGTGCATGCCTTGCCACGCGGCCGCGGGATCGCTCCCGTCCACCGGCGCGGTGTAGTCGAGCGTCGGGCTGCGCTTGGCGATGAAGTGGGGCATGTCGAGCGCGATCGCGCCCTCGGCGTCGGCGAAGATCGTGTTGTTCGACGAGTTGGCCTGCAGCGCGGCCACCTTCTCGAATTCGGCATAGGAGCGCACCTTCGTGCGCAGGAACGACTGCTGCAGCGCCTCGACGGGGCGGTTCATCATGGAGAAGCTGATCCAGCGCTGCGCCGCGCCGGTTCCGCGCCCGCCGGCGGCGTCGTCCTGGCGCGCGATCACCGGCCCATGCGTCGTGCGGTAGATCGTGAACGTGCGCGCGCCGCCGCGCGGATCATCGCCCACGCGGTAGGGGATCGTCACCGTCTCCGTCGCGATCGGGACGTCGCGGCCCGCGAAGCGCGCAAAGTGCCGGCCATTCCGGATCGAGACGGTTTCGACGAACCGCGACACGCGCACGAGGCCGCTCGTCGTGTGCATCCATCCGGCCTTCTCGTTGAAGCCCTGATAGACGAAGAACTGCCCCCACGTGCTTGCGCCGTACGCGTTCAGCCCTTCGCCGCTCGTCACCTGCGCTTCGGAGCGGAAATAGAGGCTCGTGTGCGGGTTGATGAGCAGCAGCGCGTGGCCGTTCTTCGTGTTCTTCGGGGCGATCGCGATCCCGTTCGAGCCCTGTTCGGACAAAGCGAGCGCGCTTTCCGCCCGCTGCGCGCGCGGGGCGTCCGGCCCGTAGAAGCGGCGCAGATCGTCGAGATCGATGGATTCGATGTCGCCGCCGATCGAGCCTTCCGTGAAGGCGAGCGTCATCCAGGGCTCGAACCGCGTGATCGCCTGCGGCTTCACCTCGGGATGGGTGGCGAGATAATGGTTCAGCCCGTCCGCCCAGGCCTGCGACAGCGCTTTCAGCCAGGGCGGGCAGGTGGCGTAGAGCGCCTTCAGCCGGACCTCGCCATTGTACATGCGCGCGCGCAGATCGGCCCAGATCGCAGGCGCCCCTTCGATCTCCGCGCGCCGGCCGAGCGCGCGCACATAATTCATCTCGACGCGGCGGAAATCGTCCTCGGCCTGCGCGTACATCATGCCGAACACGGCGTCGGCGTCGGTCTTGCCGGTGATGTGGGGAACGCCCCAGACGTCGCGCGCGATCTCGACGTTCTGCGCCCGTGCGGCGAGCGCCGCTGCGCCGCCGCGCTCCTGCGCCCTCGCGCCGGCCGCGCCCATCACCATCGTCGCCGCGGCCATCGTCGCCACGGCGATCGCCGCCATCATCCGCCGCATGCCCATTCCTCTTGCTGCCCCGGGCCGCACCCTAACGCTCCGAACTCAGCCCGTCGACCGTTGGCGCCTTGCCGATGAAGCGAGACGCCGCTGGCGATCGGTCCTTCGATGCGCAACGATGGCCGCGCGCATCGGCGCGCAAGACGCCCGGGAGGCCCGCATGACCAACGATGAAATCGCCGCTGCGCTGTTCGCCGCGCTCGCCGGACAAGACGAGGCCGCCGTACGTCGCCTGTGCGCGCCGACCTTCCGCCTGCGTCAGAATGGCGGCGCGCCCATGTCCCTCGACGCTTTGCTCGCCTTCAATGCCGCCGTCGGTCGGGTGGTGCGCGATTTCCGCTACGAGAACGCCGTGCGCGCCGCCACGCCGGCCGGCTTCGTCGAAGAGCACGCCGTGCGCGGCGCCTTGTCCGGCGGAAAGACCTTCGACCTCACCGTTTGCGTCGTCGCCGACGTAAAGGATGGGCAGGTGACCGACGTGCGCGAGTATTTCGACAGCGCCGCGGCGAAAGACCTCGCCGCCGCGTTGCGTGCGTGAGCGCCGATTAGCACCTACCGCAAAGCTTCGAGCGCGGCCGCCGTCGCCGCGATGGTGCGCTCCACGTCCCGGGCCGTGGTGTTCCATCCGCACACGCTGATCCGCATCACGCGCGCGCCGTCCCAGAGCCCGCCGCTGACGAACGCTTCGCCGCTTGCGTTGATGGCGGCGATCACCGCGTCGCTGATGACCTCGCCGCGCCGGTTCTCGAACCGCACGAGCCCCTGGTTGAGCATCGGCCGCGCGAGGCCCGTCGCCCCCGGCAGTACGGCGATCCCGTCATAGATCGCGGCCGCATGCGCGCAGCAGCGCTCGACGAGCGCCGCGATCCCGTCGCGCCCCAGCTCCATCATCGCCGCAAGCGCCGGCAATGCGCGCGCCCGACGCGACCATTCCGGCGTGAACGCCATAGGATCCCGGACGGGGCCGTCGGTCGTGAGGTAGGCGGCGGTGTGGCGCATCGCGGCGCTGTGCGCCTGCGGATCGCGCGTGATCGCCATCCCGCAATCATAGGGCGTGTTCAGCCATTTGTGGCCATCCGTTGCCCAGCTGTCGGCTTGATCGACGCCCGCGACGAGCGGGGCAAACCGCGGGCTGGCGTTGGCCCACAAGCCGAAGGCGCCGTCCACGTGCACCCACGCGCCGGCGGCGTGCGCGATCGGGCAGAGAACGTCGAAGTCGTCGCACGCGCCAATGTTCAGATCGCCTGCGTTGAGGATGACGATCGTCGGCGCGCAGGGCGCCGCGGCGAGCGCCGCGCGCAGATCGTCGGCGCCCACCTTGCCCGGCTCGGGCCCGCGCAGCGGGACGATGCAGTCCGTGCCCAGCCCCAGGAGCCGCAGCGCGCGCGTCACGGAGCCGTGGTGGTGGGCGTTGGCGAGCACACGGATCGCCGGCGCGCCGATCAGCCCTTTGGCCTCCACGTCCCAGCCGGCGCGCGCCAGCACCGCATGGCGCGCCGCGGCGAGCGCGGTCGTGTGCGCCATCTGGCACCCGGTGACGAAGGCGTAGCTCGCGTCGGGCGGCAGGCGCAGCGCCTCGAGCAGGAAGGCGCCAGCCACTTCCTCCAGCACCGCGCCCGCCGGGCTCGTCGAGGCGAGGCAGGCGTTCTGGTCCCAGCCCGAGCACATGATGTCGGTCGCGAGCGACGCGGGCAGGGCGCCGCCTTTCACCCAGGCGAAGAAGCGGCCTGTCGCATTGCCCGTCAGGCCGGGCTCGGCCGCCGCCGCGATGGCGCGCACGACGGCGTCGGCCGGCAGCCCCGTGTCGGGAAGACGCGCGGGCAAAGGCGCGCGCATCTCCTGCGGCGTTCCGCGTGAGGCGGCGGGGCGGGTGTCGAGCGTCGCAAGGAAGCGGCGCACTTCGGCGAAGGCGATGTCGAGCGGATCCATGATGGCCTGCTCTAGCAACGCCCGATCGCGATGTCGCCCTCGGCGCCGCACGTCGAAGCTGCCCTCATGGCGCGAAGACCCCGCGACAGGGCGCCGCAGTTCGGCGCGGCCACGGTCTCTCTAACGTCGCCGCCGTCGTTTCGCCGTCGCCCTCGACAGGATGCCCCATGCGGTTCTTCGTCTTCGTGCTCGCCCTGTTGTTCGCCGCGCCGGCCATGGCCAAGCCCGCCGAGGTCGCGCCGCTCGCCTTCACGGCCCGGACGCTGCCGAACGGCCTCCAGGTCTATTCGATGCCCGATCCCGACACCGCCAACGTGGCGGTGCACGTATGGTACCGCGTCGGCTCCAAGGACGATCCCGCCGGCCGCTCGGGCTTTGCGCACCTGTTCGAACACATCATGTTCAAGGCAACGCGCAACATGCCGCCCGAAACGTTCGACCGGCTCACCGAAGACGTGGGCGGCATGAACAACGCCTCCACATGGGACGATTTCACGAACTACTACGCCGTCGTCCCCGCCAATCATCTGCAGCGCATCCTGTGGGCCGAGGCCGAGCGCATGGGCTCGCTCGTCGTGCAGGACGAGTTCTTCCAATCCGAGCGCGACGTCGTGAAGGAGGAGTACCGCCAGCGCATCCTGGCCCAGCCTTATGGCAAGCTGTTCGGCCTTTATCTGTCGCAGGCGGCGTATTCCGTGCACCCCTATGGGCGCCCCGGCATCGGCTCGATCGCCGATCTCAACGCCGCCACGCTCGCCGACGTCCGCCAGTTCCACTACGCCTACTACCGGCCCGACAACGCGATCCTCGTCGTCTCCGGACGGTTCGACCAGAAAGCGCTGGACGCCTGGGTCGATCAGTATTTCGGCCCGCTGAAAAGCCCGCGCTTCGCCACGCCGCGCGTGAAGGCCGTGGAGCCGCCGCGCCGCGCGCCGCGCGTGTTGACGGTCTATGAGGACAACACCCCGCTGCCCGCGATCGTGTTCAACTATCCCGTGCCCGCAGCGACGCATCCGGATTTCCCGACGCTCACCGTGATTTCGGCCCTGCTGGGCAAAGGCGACAGCTCGCGCCTGCACCAGTCGCTCGTTTACACCAAGCAGGTCGCCACCGAGGTGTTCACCGATCTCACGCCCAGCATGGATCCGGGCACGATCAGCGCCGCCGCAATCCTCTCGGAGGGCAAGAAGCCCGATGACGGCGTGCAGGCGCTCGCCGACGAGATCGCGAAGCTGCGCGCGACGCCGGTCTCCGCGGAAGAACTGGACAAGGTGAAGAACCAGATCCTCGCCGAGCGTCTCGGCGAACGCGAAACCGCCTTCGGCCGCGCCTTCGAGCTCGCTTTCGCCGCCACCGTGATGGGCGATCCGCGCGCGGCCGACAAGACGCTCGCCGCCATCCAGGCCGTCACCCCCGCCGACGTTCAGCGCGTCGCCAAAGCCTGGCTGAACGACCAGCGCCGCTTGACGATCCGATACCTCTCCGCCGCCGACAAGCCGCCGGGCGTGAAGGGCGACGTCATCGCCTCCGCGAAGACGATCGTCGCGCCGCCGCTGAAGGCGCCCGGCGTCGCCCCGGTCTTCACGCTCGCGAGCGCCGCTGAACGCCAGCGCCCGCCGGCGCCGCTTGCGCCGGTCTCGGCGCGCATTCCTCCGATCACGGAGAAAACGCTCGCGAACGGCCTCAAGGTGTTCGTCGCGCCACGCCCGGGCGTTCCGCTCGTCGCGGCGAGCCTCAGCGTCGCGGCCGGCGACGCCCGCGATCCCGCCGGCAAGGCCGGCCTCGCTGACCTCGTCGCCGATCTCCTGACCAAGGGCACGCCAACGCGCGGCGCGCCCGACATCGCCCGCCAGATCGAGGCGCTCGGCGCCACGCTCGGCGCCGGCGCGAGCGCCGACGGGATGACGCTCTCGCTCACCACGCGCAGCGACCGCGCCGACGATGCGTTCGCCATCATGGCCGACTGCGCCCGCAACGCGACCTTCGCCGCCGCCGAACTCGATCGCTCGCGGCGCCAGACGCTCGATGGTCTTTCCGTCTCGATGCGCCAGCCCGGCGCGCTTGCCCGCATGGCGATGCAACGCGCGATCTACGGCGAGGGGCCCTATGGCGGCGTCGCCACGCCCAAGAGCCTCGCGGCGATCACCGCGGCCGATGCGGTGGCGTTCCACCGCGCCGGCTGGCGCCCGGACGGCGCCCATCTCGTCATCGTCGGCGCGATCACGCCCGAGGAAGGCGTTGCGCTCGCACAGAAATGGTTCGGCGACTGGTCCGCCCCCGCGGCCCTCGCGCCGCCGGCCCCGCAGGATCTCGACGCCGCCGGCCCGGCACGCCAGGTCCTCGTCATCGATCTTCCCGGAACCGGGCAGGCCGCCGTCACCATGGGCGCGCGCGCGCTCAAGCGCACGGATGCGGACTTTTTCCCTGCGCTTGTCGCCAACACCGTGCTCGGCGGCGGCTACTCGGCGCGCCTGAACCAGGAGATCCGGATCAAGCGCGGCCTCTCCTACGGCGCCAGCGCCAGTCTCTCCGCCCTCAAGGGCAGGGGGCGGGTGATGGCGTCGGCGCAGACGAAGAACGAAAGCGCCGTCGAGGTGCTCGATCTCATGAAGGCGGAACTCGCGCGCCTCGGCGCCACGCCCGCGCCGGCAGACGAACTCGCCGCGCGCAAAGCCACCCTGATCGGCGGCTTCGGCCGCGACGTCGAAACCAATGCCGGCACGGCCGACGAGATCAGCGAGGCCGCAAGCTTCGGTCTGCCCACGAGCACGCTCTCGCGCCGCGTGGCCGACATCGACGCCGTCACCCCCGAGCAGGCCCAGGCCGCCGCCGCACGCCTCTACGATCCGGCCAAAGCCACCGTCATCGTGGCGGGCGACGCCAAGGTGTTCTTTGACGCCCTCAAGGCGAAAGAACCCACCGCCCAGCGCATCCCCGCCGACAAGCTCGAGCTCGATCCGAAAACGCCGTAAGCCGCGCGGGTCAATCCTCGCGGCGTCACCCGCACGTCACCCACTGATCCGATGGCGGATCTCCCAGCCGGGCGCCCGCCATCGCAGGATCGTTGGCGATGAAGTGAGTGGTCGGAGCGGCGGGATTCGAACCCACGACCCCCAGTCCCCCAGACTGGTGCGCTAACCGGGCTGCGCCACGCTCCGACAG
>JAGWZE010000066.1 GCA_018969015.1 Alphaproteobacteria bacterium | reverse complement strand
GATCCACCCGAGCGCGATCGTGATCGACGGGAACAGGATGTGGAACGAGATGTTGGCCGCGAACTGCGGGCGCGAGAGGACCAGGGTATCGTCCATGCACTCACTCCCGCTCCGGAGATCCCAGACTGGCCCGGCGCCGCGCGTCCCGCGGAGGACAGCGCCGACCACCAGCCGGATCGTCGCGCGTGGCCCCTCTGCTGCGCGGACGGAGTCGTTGCCGGCAAAGTATTGCTGAGACGCTTGAAATCAACGGAGCGGGCGAGAGATGAAATGTCGCGGCGCCATGGCGCGAAGGTGATTGGCCACCGCGTGGCCTGCGCCTTGCCGCCTGCGCGCTCGCCCCTCCGGCGCGCGAACACGAAATCGTGAGGCCTTTCCCGGCCTTACACGCGCCGGAATGTGGCGCTCGCGCGCGCGACGGGCGCGCCGTCCGCGGTCACCAGGGCGTCGACGAACCCCATCGAACCGCCCGCGCGCAACACCCGCGGCGTGATCTGCAGCCACTGCCCGACGCGCGCCGTCGCGAGATAGTCGAGCGTCAGGCTGACCGTCACCGCGCCCCCGCCCTGCGCGGCGTCAGGGTTCGCGGCGAGCAGCGTTGCGCCATAGGACAAGCCCATCGCATTGTCGGCGAGCGCCGCGATCACGCCGCCATGCGCGAACCCGCGGCTGTTGGCGTGCGCCGCGCGCAGCGCGACGCCGATCTCCACCACCCCGTCGCGACGACGCGAGAACAGCGGCTCCCACGGATCGGTGACGGGGCTTTTGCGGTCGTGCGGCGAAAAGCCTTCCGGAATGGGCGACGGCTCGCTCATGCGGCGGCGCGCGCGTCGAGGAAGGCCGTGATGGCGGCGAACACGCGCGCGGGGTCCTCCAGCTCGGGCGTGTGGCCGAGATCCGCGAACGTGACGCACTGCGTCTGCGGCGCGAGGCGCGTGAGGCTGTGCCGGTTCTGCGGCGGGTGCGATCTGTCGGCTTCGCCCCAGATCGACAAGACCGGCTGGCGCGGCGGCGCGAGCGTGACGCGCGGATCGAGATAGCACTGGTAGGCGCTGGCGAGCGACCACATCGCCCCGTGGTCGAACGACGTCGCCGCGCAGGCGCAGAACGGCGCGATCATGTCCCGTTTGCCGACGGAGAGCGCGTACCAGTCCGGCATGCGCTTGGCGGCGAGCCGGCGCATGACGAGCTGGCCGACGATGGGTTTGGCCAGAATGCCCTTAGGATCGCGGCCGGCTTTCCACACCTCGAACGCCGCGACGTCGCCGGCCTGGATCAGCGCGAGGCGGGAGCACAGGTCCGGGGCGCGCATAGCGATGTCGATGGCCGAGAGCCCGGCCGCGCAGGAGAACGCGAGGATCGCGCCCTCCCCGCAGACGGCGCGCAGGAAATGGGCGATCTCGTCGCCGGTCTCGCGGAAGCCGAACCGGAACCTTTCGGAGGTGGCGGAGAATCCCATCGCCGGCAGTTCGAGCACGACGACGCGGAAGCGCTCCGCGAACGTCGCGATCACCGCGTCATAGGTCTCGAGCGACATCGGCGGATCGGCGGTGAAGACGATCGTCGGACCAGAGCCTGCGGCGCGGTAGCGAAACTGGACATTGGGCGAGCGATGGAACGCCACGTCCGGCGAGGCCTTCGCCGGCCAGCCTTCGCGGAAGCGCCGCATGCGCGCGCCCGCCCCCGCGGTGTCGACGCCAAGGCCCAGGCGAGTGATCCAGTCCGTCATGCGCGCCCCGTGCTCCTCCGCGCCAGCCGCGGGAGTAAGGCAGGCTATGCGCGCCCGCAGGACGAGTTCGCATGAAATCGGCGCCGCATGGATGAGTTTCATTCACCCATGCGGCGCTTGGTTTCGGCCGGTGCGGCCGTTCAGAAGTGGAAGCCGAACCCGAAGAACACGGAGGGCAGGCCAAGCACGCTCGTCGCGCCGAGGGCGACGCCGGCCATCATCAGCACGAACGGCGCCCAGACGATCGGCGCCGTCGGTCCCGATTTCCAGCCGTCGCCGTGCATCAGCGGCAGAGCCATGAAGCCGAGCGCGACGCCTGCGAAGCTGATCTGGAACGTGGCGAGCGCCGTGACGACGAACCCTGCGCCCATCGCGATCTCGAACGCCTTCACACCGGCATAGTCGGGGTGCGTCCGCGACCAGAACTCACGCGCGCTCGTCGCCAATCGTGCGCTGGATCCGTGCGTGGAGCCGGTGACGAGGAACTGCGCCTTGCGCGTGAACACGTAGCCGAGCACCGCGATGAAGGTGAGCGGGCTCAGCGCCGCGTAGAGCGCAGTCGAGTCGGCCAGGAAGCGCGCGAGACGAACGGGCTTTCGCGCCAGGTCGAGAATGAAGCACAGGATCGGCGCGACGATCGTCATCAGCGTGATGAGGTAGAAGTCGGTTCCGAAGATGCGCTCCACGCCCGGCTTGAACGTGAGAACCGGCATGGCGAGCTCGTGGCCGGCGAGTACGAAGGTGACCGGGCGCACGGACCCGAGCGCGAGCGGCAGGAACACCGCGGCGTTGATCATGAACAGGAAGAAGAAGAACGTCAGCGGCAGATTGAGCGTCGGGAACAGGATGTCGAGCTTCTCGACGGTCGTGATCTTCTTCGCCCGCAACAGCGGCGACATCCAGTGCTGCAGGAACTCGCAGGTGCCGCGCGTCCACTTGACATGGCGCACGCGGAACGCGCGCACCGTCTCGGGAAACTCCTCGAAACAGACGACGTCTTCCACGAAGCGGCCATGATAGCCGTGTTCGCGGATCGCGATGGCGAACGCGAGATCCTCGCTCACGAGCTCCGGAAACCCGCCGACGGCCTCCCAACTCGCGCGGCGCAGCACGGCGCCGTGGCCAAGGAACATCACGAAGCCGTAGCGGTTGCGCAGCGGCTGGTACCATTTCCAGTGGATGTCGATCCCGACGCCGAGGTCCTGCGCGAGGCGGGTTTCGGAGTCCGGGCGGCTGCGGTGATTGGCCTGCACGAAGCCGCAGCTGTCGTTGCGCACGAGGTGCGGGACGAGGTCCGTGAGGAAGTTCGGCGGCAGGATCTCATCCGCGTCCACCACGGCGAAGAAAGGTTCGGCCGCGACGTTCTCGAGCGCGTGGTTGAGATTGCCGGCCTTGAAGCCGCGGCGATCGGCGCGACGCACGACCGTCACGCTCTCGAGGTGGCGGGCCGCAAACGCATCGACCCGCGCGCGCGCCGCTTCGCTGCGGCTGTCGTCGAGCAGATAGACGTGGAAGTTCGGATAATCGAGCGCCACGCAGGACTCGGCCGAGCGCTCCACGAAATCGTCACACGTGGTGTAAAGCACGGCGACCGCCGGCGCATCCGCCAGTGGCGCCGCTTTCGGCGCGCGCGGACGGCGGGCGTCGAGCGCT
>JAGWZE010000016.1 GCA_018969015.1 Alphaproteobacteria bacterium | reverse complement strand
GGCGGCGGCGGCGGCGGCGGCGGCGGCGGCGGAGGCGGCGGAGGCGGCGAGACGCCGCCCGTGCCGCCGGTTCCACCAGTGCCACCCGTGCCACCAGTGCCACCCGTGCCACCCGTGCCACCCGTGCCGCCAGTGCCGCCAGTGCCGCCAGTGCCGCCGGTGCCACCGGTGCCGCCCGTGCCACCTGTACCGCCCGTACCGCCGGTCCCGCCGCCTGGGGGCGGCGGCGGAGGCGGAGGCGGAGGCGGCGATTTCGGCGGCGGCGGAGGCGGAGGCGGCGGCGGAGGCGGCGGAGGCGGCGAACAGACGCCGGTGTTGTAGGCCCCCAGCGTCCGGTTCTCGAGGAAGAAGCCGTGGTAGACGTTCTGGGCGTTCGTATCCATCCACGCCATCTGCGTGGACCCGTTGCCGATGTTCACGGCGCTGACGAACGGCACGACCGCGACTTTCAGCGTGTCGGGGCTGCCGGAATTGAAGACGGTCGTCGCGAGGTCGCCCGCGGCCTTGCGCAGCGTGACCATGTCGTTCCGCATCGAGCCGGTGTTGTCGAGCACCAGCGCGATCTCGACGGGCACGGCCTGGCCGGAGTCGGCGTCGGCCGAGACGTTCACCTTCCAGTCGTCCTTGAAGCCGACCAGGCTGCCCATCAGCAGCTTCACGTTCGCGGAGGCGGTGATGTTGGTGCCGTCCTGTTTCGGCGTGAATTTCACCGCTGCGCCGGAGATGCCCTCGACCTCGCCCATGTTGGCCATGAAGGCGCGACGCGCGATTTCGGCGCGCTCATCGAGAGACTTCGCAACGGCGCGTTGCGCGGCCAGGGCTGCGGAGTCGGCGGCGTTCTGCAGCTTTTCACGCACCGAATAGGCCCGCGTGAAGTCCATCGACAGGCCGACGAGACCAGACAAGGTCAGGGCGCTCACGGCCCACATCATGGCGACGTTGCCGGACCGATCGCGCATCATCGCGCGGATCTGCTGTTCCGTAGCTCCAAACCCGCTCATCACCCCAGCCTTCTTTGAAGCGTCTTGACCCGTTGTTATCCCCAAATTGGGTTTAGGATCGGTGCGCGAACGTGGTTAAGCGCTGGAAACCATGGGCCTTCCTGCGGCGCGAGCGGGCATTGACGCCCCCGCTCTCTTCTGTCAAAATGATATCACTTTGACAGGAGAACCATATGACAACCGTACCCGCCACCGGTGACCCGGCCCCGATCATCCGCAGCCGGCAGCGCCGCGCCGCGACGATGAACGGCGGCCTAATCCTGCTGGTCGCCGTCATGGCGCTGATCGGCCTGATCTACGGGTTCATCTCGTTCGGCGAGAGCGAGTTGATCGCGCTGACGCTGCTGGTCCCGGGGATCGCGCTCGTGGCGTTCACCTTCGCCGGCTTCTTCACGCTGCAGCCCAACGAGGCCGCGGTGATCACCCTGTTCGGCAATTACAAAGGCACCGACACCACCGCCGGCCTGCGCTGGAACTGGTTCTGGTACGCCCGCAAAAAGATCTCGCTGCGCGTCCGCAACGTCACGAGCCAGACGCTCAAGGTGAACGACAAGGGCGGCAACCCGATCGAGATCGCGGCCGTCATCGTGTGGCGCGTCGTGGACACGGCCCAGGCCCTGTTCGACGTCGACAACTACGAGGCGTTCGTGAACATCCAGATCGAAACCGCCCTGCGCGACATCGCCTCGCACTTCGCCTACGACCACTCGGAAGAGCACGAGCCGACGCTGCGCGCCGACGCCGACCTGGTCTCCTCGCGCCTGCAGACGCTGCTGCAGGAGCGCGTCTCCGTCGCCGGCGTGCAGGTGGACGGCGCCAAGCTCTCGCACCTCGCCTACGCGCCCGAGATCGCCGGCGCGATGCTGAAACGTCAGCAGGCCGAGGCCGTCCTCGCGGCGCGCGCCAAGATCGTGCAGGGCGCGGTGAGCATGGTGGAAACGGCGCTGCGCCAGCTTTCCGAACGCGAGATCGTGCAGCTCGACGACGAACGCCGCGCGGCGATGGTGTCGAACCTGCTCGTGGTGCTGTGCGCGGACCGCGAGGCGCAGCCCGTCGTCAACACCGGCACGATCTACCAGTAGGCGTGTCGTGGCGTCCGCCCCGCCCCCCGAAGACGCTCGCCCGTCCGGGCGGCCGGAGCGCAAGGCGTTTGCGCTCCGGCTGTCGCCGGCGGTCCACGCGGCCGTGGAGCGTCTGGCCTCGGCCGAACTGCGCAGCGTCAACGCGCAGATCGAGATCCTGCTTCGGGAGGCTCTAAAGGCGCGCGGCGTGCCGCCTGCGCCAACGGGCCCGGAGGATCCGTCATGACCGCTGGCCCGCGCGCCAAGTCGGCGCTGTTCCTGGCCGGCGCATTCGGTCTCAGCTGGGCCGTGGTCGGCGGCGCGTACCTCGCGGGACACGACGACGGCGCGATGCGGACACTCGCGTTGGCGCTGTCGATGGCCGGCCCGGCCGTGGCCGCCGTGGCCTGTGCGCTCGCTTTCGAGCGCGGCGCGCGGCGGGCCGCCCTCGGGCTCAGCCTGCGGCCGAACGCGTGGTGGGCGATCGCCTGGGCGGCGGCCGCGCTGATCTCGGCGGGGTCCGTGGCGATCACGCTCCTGGCGCTCGGACTGGCGCCGGCCGATCTGGCGCAGCGCCTGCGGGAGACGGTCGCCGCCGTGGCGCCCGACGCCGCCGCGCACCTGCCGACCGGTGACGCAGCGGTGTGGACGATCGCGCTGCAGGCGGTGATCGGGAGCCTGATCAATGCGCCGATCCTGCTCGTGACGGAGGAGCTCGGCTGGCGCGGCTATCTGCACCACCTCTGGCGGCCGGCCGGGTTCTGGCGCTGCTCGCTCGCGACCGGGGTCGTGTGGGGCCTCTGGCACGCGCCGGCGATCCTGCTGCTCGGCCACAACTATCCCGACCACAGGATCGAGGGCGTGGCGACGTTCGTGGTCTTCTGCGTCCTACTCTCGCCGCTCATGACGCTGGTGCGGGACCGCGGCCGCTCGACCGCCGCGCCCGCGATCCTGCACGGCGCGAGCAACGCGTTCGCCGGCGTGACGCTGCTCGCGCTGCCCGCGCCGGCCTATCCGTGGATGGGAATCGTCGGCTTTGGCGGCCTTGCCGCGCTGGCGATTGGCCTCGTCGCGACGGCGCTGTTCGTGACCGCCTCTCGGCCCGCCGATGATCCCGCCCTTGCGCGGGGGGCCCCTAACCGGTAACCACGCGCGATTTTGCTCCCGCATACTGATTTGGGGACCGCCGGAACACGGCGGGCGTGCGCATGCCGAAACGGACAGACATCGAGACGATCCTGATCATCGGCGCCGGCCCGATCGTGATCGGGCAAGCGTGCGAGTTCGACTATTCCGGCGTGCAGGCGATCAAGGCGCTGAAAGCCGAAGGCTATCGCGTCGTCCTCGTGAACTCGAACCCGGCCACGATCATGACCGATCCGGGCCTCGCCGACGCCACCTATATCGAGCCGATCACGCCCGACACGGTGGAGAAGATCATCGCCAAGGAGCGGCCCGGAACGAAGGGCGGCTTCGCGCTTCTGCCGACGATGGGCGGCCAGACGGCGCTCAACACCGCGCTTGCGCTGTTCCATTCCGGCGTGCTGGCCAAATATGACGTGGAGATGATCGGCGCCAAGGCGGACGTCATCGAGAAGGCCGAAGACCGCCTGAAATTCCGCGACGCGATGGACAAGATCGGGCTTGCTTCGCCCCGTTCGCGCCTCGTGAAGACGCTCGACGCCGCGATCCAAGCGCTGGAGTTCGTCGGCCTGCCCTCGATCATCCGGCCGTCCTTCACGCTCGGCGGCATGGGCGGCGGCGTCGCCTACAACATGGAAGAGTTCAAGGAGATCGTGGAGCGCGGGATCGCGGCGTCTCCGGTGGGCGAAGTGCTCGTCGAGGAAAGCATCATCGGCTGGAAAGAGTACGAGATGGAAGTCGTGCGCGACCGCGCCGACAACTGCATCATCATCTGCTCGATCGAGAACATCGACCCGATGGGGGTGCACACGGGCGACAGCATCACCGTCGCCCCGGCGCTGACGCTGACCGATCGCGAGTACCAGATCATGCGCAACGCCTCGATCGCGGTGCTGCGCGAGATCGGCGTCGAGACGGGCGGCTCCAACGTGCAGTTCGCGATCAACCCGAAAGACGGCCGCATGGTCGTCATCGAGATGAACCCGCGCGTGTCGCGCTCCTCCGCGCTCGCCTCCAAGGCCACGGGCTTTCCGATCGCCAAGGTCGCGGCGAAATGCGCGATCGGCTACACGCTCGACGAGATCAAAAACGACATCACCGGCGGCGCGACGCCCGCGAGCTTCGAACCGACGATCGACTATGTCGTGACGAAGATCCCCCGCTTCGCGTTCGAACGCTTCCCCGGCGCCGATCCGACGCTCACGACGTCGATGAAATCCGTCGGCGAAGCGATGGCGATCGGCCGGACGTTCCAGGAAAGCCTGCAAAAGGCGCTGCGCTCGCTCGACACCGGGCTCACCGGCCTGGACGAAGTGGAGTTCGCCGGCGCAGGCGACGCGGACTCGGGCAAGGCCGCGATCCGCGCGCGCCTCGTCACGCCGCGTCCGGATCGTCTCCTGGTGGTGGCCGAGGCGCTGCGGCGCGGGCTCACCGTGGAGGAGATCTGCGCGGCCTCGCACTATGATCCCTGGTTCGTGCGCCAGATCGCCGAGATCGTCGAAGCAGAAGCGCGCGTGCGCGCCGAAGGCCTGCCGACCGACGCGGACGCGATGCGCACGCTCAAGGCGATGGGCTTCTCCGATCAGCGTCTGGCGAAATTGTCCGGCCTCGGCGAACGCGAGGTGCGGGCCAAGCGGCGCGCACTCGGCGTGCGCCCGCAGTTCAAGCGCATCGACACCTGCGCCGCGGAGTTCCGCGCCGCCACGCCCTACATGTACTCGACGTACGAGACCGGCCTCTACGGGCGCGCGCCGGAGTGCGAATCCGAGCCGAGCGATCGCCGCAAGGTCATCATTCTCGGCGGCGGGCCGAACCGCATCGGCCAGGGCATCGAGTTCGACTATTGCTGCGTGCACGCCGCGTTCGCCTGCGCGGACATCGGCGTCGAAAGCATCATGATCAATTGCAATCCCGAGACGGTCTCGACGGACTACGACACCTCCGACCGCCTCTATTTCGAGCCGCTCACCACCGAGGACGTGCTCGAAATCCTCGAAACCGAGAAGGCCAACGGCGAGGTGCTCGGCCTCATCGTGCAGTTCGGCGGACAGACGCCGCTGAAACTCGCCTTGCCGCTCGAACGCGAAGGCGCGCCGATCCTCGGCACCACGCCGGACGCGATCGACCTCGCCGAGGACCGCGACCGCTTCCAGGCGCTCTTGCGCAAGATCGGGCTCGAACAGCCGGAAAACGCCGTGGCGCGTTCGCCCGAAGAGGCGCTCGAAGGCGCGCGCCGCATCGGCTACCCCGTCGTGCTGCGCCCCTCCTACGTGCTCGGCGGACGTGCGATGGAGATCGTGCACGATGACGACGGGCTGATGCGCTACGTCACGGAGGCGGTGAAGGCCTCGGGCGAAACGCCGGTGCTGATCGACCGCTACCTGCGCGACGCGATCGAGGTCGACGTCGACGCGGTCTGCGACGGCAAGGACGTTTGGGTCGCCGGCGTGATGGAGCACATCGAAGAGGCGGGCATCCACTCCGGCGACAGCGCCTGCGCCCTGCCGCCCTACACGCTCTCGAAGGCGTTGATCGCCGAGATCGAAGCCGAGACGAAGAAGCTCGCGCTGGCGCTCGGCGTGCGCGGCCTGATGAACGTGCAGTTCGCGATCAAGGACTCGAAAGTCTACGTGCTCGAAGCAAACCCGCGGGCGTCGCGCACGGCGCCGTTCGTGGCGAAGGCGATCGGCCGGCCGGTGGCGGCGATCGCGGCCAAGGTGATGGCGGGCGAGCCGCTGTCCGGCTTCGACACGTCCCCCGCCAAAGGCGGCCACGTGGCCGTGAAGGAAGCGGTGTTCCCGTTCGCGCGCTTCCCGGGCGTGGATCCGATCCTCGGGCCGGAAATGCGCTCGACGGGCGAAGTCATGGGCCTCGCCAACGACTTCCCCGCCGCCTTCGCCAAAGCCCAGATGGCCGCCGGCGACGCGTTGCCGACCGGCGGCGCCGTCTTCATCTCGGTGAAGGACAGCGACAAGCCGGCGATGGTGGAGATCGCGCGCGACCTGATCGCGCTCGGCTTCACCGTGGTCGCGACCGCGGGCACGGCCGATCACCTGGCCGCGGCGGGCGTCCAGCTCCAGCGCGTCAACAAGGTTGCCGAGGGCCGCCCCCACGTGGTGGACGCAATGAAGAACGGCGACATCCAGCTGGTCTTCAACACGACCGAAGGGGCCCAAAGCTATCGCGACAGCTTTTCGATCCGCCGGACGGCCCTCGTGCAGGACATCCCGTACTACACGACGGTGTCCGGAGCGCGGGCGACCGTCCAGGCGATCCGGCGTCTGAAGACCGGAAGCCTCGACGTACGGCCCCTCCAGGCCTATACTTGACGGCCTTCCCTGCGCCTGTTCATCCTTCCCCAAGGCGACTGCCGCCTTTAGGCGACTGACGGAAAGTCCCTGAGACATGGAAAAAGTGCCGATGACGGCCGAGGGCTATACTGCTCTCGAAGCCGAACTGAAAACGTTGAAGACCGAGGAACGGCCCGCCGTCATCGCGGCGATCGCCGAAGCGCGTTCGCATGGCGATCTGTCCGAGAACGCCGAATATCACGCCGCCAAGGAGCGCCAGAGCTTCATCGAAGGCCGGATCGCCGAGCTCGAGGACAAGATGGCGCGCGCCCAGGTGATCGACGTCAAGCGCCTGTCCGGGTCGACGGTCAAGTTCGGCGCGACCGTCACCGTCCTCGACGAGGACACCGAGGACGAGGCCGCCTACAAGATCGTCGGCGAAGACGAAGCCGACGTGCGCGCCGGCAAGATCTCCATCACGAGCCCGATCGCGCGCGCGCTGATCGGCAAGGAAGTCGGCGACGTGGTGGAAGTGGCGGCGCCGGGCGGCGCCAAGAGCTACGAAATCCTCAAGCTGGAATGGAAGTGACCCCAGGCGGTCGGCCATGCAGTCCGTCGGGTTTCAGCCGGCCGATCTGATCCAGATCTGGGCCGTCAGCGACGGCCGGGCCGGGATCGAGAACCAGGCGCTTGGTCTCGCCGAGGCGATCGGGCGGCGCACGCCCGCGCGGATCGTGCGCAAGCACGTGCGCCTGCGCTCCCCCTGGTCGTGGCTGCCGCCGGGCTTCATCCCCTGGCCGCGCCAGGCGCTCACCGACACCTCCGACGCCATAGATCGTCCGTGGCCGGACATTTTCATCGGCTGCGGCCGCGCCTCCGTGCCGTTCGCCATGGGCGTGCGCGAATGGTCGGGCGGCAAGACGCTCAGCGTGCAGGTGCAGGACCCGCGCGTGAACCCGCGCGAATTCGATCTCGTTTTCCCGCCCGAGCATGACGGGCTCGAAGGGCCCAACGTCGCCCCCCTGATCGGCTCGCCGCACCGGGTGACGCCGGAGCGCATCGCCGCCGAGGCCGTGCAGTATCCGCGCATCCTGCCGGCCCTGCCCGGCCCGCGCTTCGCCGTGCTGATCGGCGGCAAGAGCAAGCGCCAGGACATCTCGGCCCGGCGCGCACGCACGATCGCCACCGACCTTGTGGCGCTCCAGAAAGAGACCGGCGGCAGCCTGCTCGTCACCCTGTCGCGCCGGACGGGGCCGGCGGCGCGCAAGGTGTTCGAGGCGGCACTGAAGCCGCACGCCGCGCTCTATTTCGAGGGCGAAGGGCCGAACCCCTATTTCGCGATGCTCGCGGCCGCAGATGTCATCTTCGTCACCGCCGACAGCGTGAACATGGCGGCCGAGGCCGCCGCCACCGGCAAGCCGATCCTGCTGCTCCCGGTCGACGGGAAGGCCGGCAAGCTCGCCCGGTTCCACGACGCGCTCACCGCCCAGGGCGCGGCGCGGTGGCACGTCGGGGCGCTCGAGACCTGGAGCTACCCGCCCTTGCGCGAGACGGACCGGGCCGCGGAAATCGTACTCGCCCTTCTGGCAAAGCGCCGGGGCGGTCGCTGACGTCACGTCCCCCCGCGACCGTGGCGCGGCGGCATGCTAGAGGCGATCCGAGACGAGGCACCCGAGACAAGGTGTCCGTTCGGGGGTGGTTCACCCCTCATCCGGCGCGTTCCGCGCCACCTTCTCCCACAAGGGGAGAAGGTCGCCGCGTCGGTCCTTCTCCCCTTGTGGGAGAAGGTGGATCGCGCGCGCAGCGCGCGAGACGGATGAGGGGTGAACCACAGCCGGATGGCAGATACGGAAACGCACGAGGAGACGCCCATGAAGACCCGCATCACCGAAATGTTCGGCATCCAGCACCCCATCATCCAGGGCGGGATGCACTATGTGGGCTTCGCCGAGATGGCGGCGGCGGTGTCGAATGCGGGCGGCCTCGGCATCATCACGGGCCTGACGCAGCGCACCCCGGAGCTGCTCGCGAACGAGATCCGCCGCTGCCGCGAGATGACGGACAAGCCCTTCGGCGTGAACTTGACCTTCCTGCCCTCGCTGTCGACGCCGGATTATCCGGGCTACATCAAGGCGATCATCGACGGCGGCGTGAAGGCGGTCGAAACGGCCGGCAACAACCCGGCGAAGTGGCTTCCCGTGCTCAAGGAGGCCGGGATCAAGGTCATCCACAAATGCACGTCCGTCCGCCACTCGCTGAAGGCCGAAGCGATCGGCTGCGACGCGGTGAGCGTCGACGGCTTCGAGTGCGGCGGCCATCCGGGCGAGGACGACGTGCCGAACTTCATCCTTCTGCCCCGCGCGGCCGAAGAGCTGAAAATCCCGTTCGTCGCCTCCGGCGGCATGGCGGACGGGCGCTCGCTCGTCGCCGCGCTCGCGCTCGGCGCCGAGGGCATGAACATGGGCACGCGATTCATCGCCACGAAGGAAGCGCCGGTGCATGAGAACGTGAAGCGCGCGATCGTCGCCGCGAGCGAACTCGACACCCGCCTCGTCATGCGCCCGCTGCGCAACACCGAGCGTGTGCTGACGAACGCCGCCGTCGAGCGCCTGCTGGTGAAGGAGCGCGAGCTCGGCTCCAACATCAAGTTCGAGGACATCATCGAGGAAGTGGCGGGCGTCTATCCGAAGATCATGACCGACGGCGAGATGGACGCCGGCGCCTGGTCGTGCGGCATGGTCGCGGGCCTCATCCACGACATCCCGACCTGCAAGGAACTGATCGACCGCATCATGTCCGAGGCGGAAAGCATCATCCAGCAACGGCTCACCCGCTTCCTCTGAGGGGCGCGGACCCGAACGACGCGGCGGCGGCGCGGATCACGCACCGCCGCCGCGCGCATCCCAGGCGAGACGCCATGATCGAGCTCTATCACTGCGCCGACGCGCGCTCGTTCCGCGTGCTGTGGACGCTGGAAGAGCTGCGCCTGCCCTACACGCTGCACCTCCTGCCGTTCCCGCCGCGCGTGCGCGCGAAAGAATTCCTCGAGGTCAATCCGCTCGGCACCATTCCCGCGCTGCGCGACGGCGCGACGTTCATGACCGAGTCCGCGGCGATCACGCAGTATCTGGCCACGCGCTACGCGCCGAACGATCTCAACGTGACGCCCGACGATCCCGCGTTCGGCGCCTGGCTGAACTGGCTGCACTTCGGGGAAGCGACGCTCACGTTTCCGCAGACGCTGGTGCTCCGGTACCGGATCTTCGAGCCCGGTCGCGCCGAGGCGGCGGCGGACGACTACGCCCGCTGGTTCGCCGCGCGCCTGCGCGGCGTGGACCGCGCGCTCGCCGACGGCCGCGACTGGCTGTGCGCCGGGCGGTTCACGGCGGCCGACATCTCGGTGGGATACGCGCTGCTGCTGGCGAAGAGCCTCAAGCTCGACGAGGCGTTCACGCCGCCGATCGCGGCGTACTGGGCGCGCCTGCAAGCGCGCGAGGGGTTTGAGCGGGCGAAAGCGGCGCAGAAGGGGTGACGGGGGCGCGGCGGCGCCGTCATCCTCGGCCGAGCGCCGCGAGGCCGGGGATCCAGGCGACCGAGCCTGGAGCCTCTGGGTCCCCGTCGCCTGCGGCGACGAGGACGACGCCTTCGAGTTCGAGGGACTTGGGTCCAACCGCCCCCTCCGCCCCCGCTTTGGTTGCAAGTGCGAAAGCCGGTCCTTAAGTGGACGCCATGTCTCTCGCCGATTACACGCCCTCGCCCAACGGCCCGACGGTCGAAACGGTCCTCAGCGTCCAGCACTACACCGATCGCCTGTTCAAGTTCCGGGTCACCCGACCGGCGAGCCTGCGCTTCCGCTCGGGCGAGTTCGTGATGATCGGCCTTCTGGGCGACGACAAACGCCCGATCCTGCGGGCCTATTCGGTCGCCTCGCCGGAATGGGACGAGGAGCTGGAGTTCTACTCGATCAAGGTGCCGGACGGGCCGCTGACCTCCCGTCTCGCGGGGATCCAGCCGGGCGACAAGATCCTGCTCGGCCGCAAGCCGACGGGCACCCTGGTGCTCGACGCGCTCACCCCCGGCCGGCGCCTCTACATGTTCTCGACGGGCACGGGCTTTGCCCCCTTCGCGAGCCTCACGCGCGATCCCGCCACGTATGAGCGCTTCGAGGAGGTGATCGTCACCCACACCTGCCGCGACGCCGCCGAGCTCGCCTACAGCGCCGAACTGATCGGCGGCCTGGTGGAGGATCCGCTCGTGGGCGAAGTCGCCGGCGGCAAGATCCGCCGCGTCGCCACCACCACGCGCGAGACGACGCCCCTGATGGGCCGCATCACCGACCTCATCTCCAGCGGCAAGCTGTTCGCGCACCTCGGCGTCCCGCCGCTCGATCCCGCCACCGACCGCGCCATGATCTGCGGCTCTCTGCAGATGACGCTCGACACCAAGGCGCTGATGCTCGCCGCCGGCCTCAGGGAAGGCGCGGTCAGCGAGCCGGGCGATTTCGTGATCGAGAAGGCGTTCGTGGGGTAGCGGGAGGCTCGCCTCCTCGCCCTTCGCACCGGAAATCCGGCGCCGCCAATGCGCGGGCCCCAGGCGTGCGCGCGCGATCGTGCGCCCCGCATGCGCTATGGCCCGACGCGCCGGCTCGCCGCCGCGGCGTTCTCCGCGCGCACGGCGTCGCGGCGTTCGGGCGTGACGCAGGTGACGTCACCGGGCGCAGCTTCCCGCCAGACGAAGCCGGACTTGCAGGTTGACGGGCCATAGGCGCCGGCCGGATCGACACGAGACGCGGCGACGTCGTTCTCGAGGGCGGCGAGCGTGCGCGCCTCGGGCGTGACGCACACCCGATCGCCATCCCTCGCTTCGCGCCAAACGAAGCCGTCTTTGCAGGCGTCGCGGTCACCCGCGACGGCAGCGCCCGGGGGGGCGATGGCTGCCACGGCGCCAGGGGCCCCAATGGCGGCCGCGATACCGGGGGCGAGGACCGGCGCGGCTCCAGGCGCGAGGACGGGCGCGCCGGGCCGGGCGCCCGGAATGTGAGGCGCCTGGCTCGCCACGACGCCCACACTCTTGTCGAGAACGACCTTCGGCGGCGGCGGCGGCGCGGCGCGGGGCGCCGGCGCGCAGATCAGGCCGATGCGATCGACGAGCCGGCCCGCGCGGCCGTGGATTCCCACCGCGACATCGCCTCTTTCGCACCGCAAGTTGATATCAGGATCATAAAAGTCCCATCGTCGAGTGTAGCCATCCCCCTCGAGCCATCTGCCCCGATTTGCTCCAAGCGATGCAAAGTGCGTGGCGGGGCGTTCCGTCTTGCCGGAAAGGGGATCGGCGCAGACGACCCCGATCCAATCGGCGACTGTTTCCTCTCGCTGATTCCTATCGACGACGATCGAGATGACCAGGGCGCGCGGACTGCATGCAACCTTGATCGGGACGCCGCCGCCTCCCCCTTGCATCGGTCCTTCGCCGGGCGGCAGAAACGTCCGCGCCACCGCATCCCAATTGGCGCACAGCGGCGCCACGGCGTCGACCGAACTGCCGCTGCGCCCTGATAACCCGACGAGATAGTCGCCGGGCGCGCATCGCAGGGAAAAGGGGTTTCCATTTAACGGCAAACCGGGGATGGCCCTCGTGAGGTAGTCCTGACCGCCCCACCCGGAATCTTGTTGCGCTGCAGCCGACGAAACACCAACGACCCCCGCGACGAGCGCAGCGATCAGCACACTGATCAATCCAATCATCGCCCGACGGACATGCGTGAGTGACAGCATCTTCGCCCTGCCTCGATCCCGGCGCCCGCTTTCGATCGAGGACAGTGTCATGGACGGCGGCGAGTGTCTGCCGTCGTCGCCGCGATCGGCGTCGTGTCGTCGCCCGTTCTGGGCGTCGCCGACCCTGCGCGACACTCGCTTCAGCGCCGCCTATGGCCCGACGCGTCGACTCGCCGCCGCGGCGTTCTCCGCGCGCACGGCGTCGCGGCGTTCGGGCGTGACGCACACCAGATCGCCGGCGAAAGCCTCCCGCCACACGAAGCCGGCCACGCACGTGTTCGGCCCATATGCGCCGGCGGGATCGACCCGCGACGCCGCCGCCGCGTTCTCAGCGCGCGCGAGACGGCGCGAGTCCGGCGGGACGCAGACCGTGTCGCCCGCGCGCGCCTCGCGCCAGACATAGCCGCCGAGGCACGTCGCCGGATCGACGACGGGCGAGGTCGAATTCGGGAGCCGGGCGACGGCGCCGACATTCGGCCGCGCGATCGGCGTTACGGGCTTGGGGACGACGGGCGCCGCGATCGCGCGCGGCGCCGGCGCGCAGATCAGGCCGATGCGGTCCAGATACTTTCCCGAGGCGCCGAAAATGCCCACGGCCACGTCGCCTTCGGCGCAGTGCGGCATGCGGCGCCAGTCGTAGTCGACCGTGGTCTGTGTGCCGACACCGCCCGAATCGGGCACGTCATAGGGCGAGGCGCCGAGCATGGTGAGCGCGGTGGCGGTGCGCTCCTTTTTGCCGGTGAGCGGATCGGCGCAGGTGATGGAGACGAACGCAACCGTCTTGTCGTCGTTGCGCGCGCCATCTACCAGCAGCGACACCACGAGGGCGCGCGGCCCACAGGCGATCTGCGCCGGGGCGCCGCCGCCGCCGCCTTGCATCGGACCGACGCCGGGCGGCAGAAACGTGCGGGCCTTGGCGTCCCAGTTGGCGCACAAGGGCGCTACGGCGTCGACCCAAGCGCCGTGTCGCCCCGCCAGGCCGACAAGATAATCGCCGGGCGCGCAGCGCAGCGAAAAGGCCCTGCCACCGGGGCCACCGACAACCGGACTCTGATACTCCGCAGCGGCCGCGGTCGGCGACGTGGACAGCGTCATGACGAGCGCGAAGATCGACGCAGAGATTTGGCCAAGGGCGGGACCGATGGACTTGCGTGGCGGACGGCTCATGATGCGCACCTCATACTCCGGCAAACTAGCATGATGCTGCTGGACCGTCTGCCCGTCGCGCGGGACAAGACATGGCGTCGCCGCCCGATCTAAGCTACGGCCCGACCTGAGCGCGGCGAAACGCCGACGGTCACGAGATCAGGAGAAGCACCACCCATGGACATCGGCCTGAAGGATCGCGTGGTGTTCGTCGCGGGCGCGAGCCGCGGCATCGGGCTCGGCATCGTCGAGGCGTGCCTTGCCGAGGGCGCGAAGGTCGCCATCGCGGCGCGCGGGGCCGAGGCGCTGGAGGCGACGCGCGCGCGGCTTGCGGCGCAGTACGGCGCGGATCGCTTGTGGGCCGCCGCCGGCGATCTGCGCGACAGCGCGACGATCGACGCCATGGTCGCGCGCATCGAAGCCGAGTTCGGGCCGATCTGGGGGGCCGTCGCCAATGTCGGCCTGCATCCCTGCCCGCCCGGCTTCGACGTCGACGACCCGACCTGGGACGGCGGCATCTCGCAGAACCTCGACAGCGCCTATCGGCTGGCGCGTGCGGTGCTGGCGCGGATGACGCCGCGTGAGGAAGGATCGGTGCTCTTCATCAGCTCCATCGCGGGGCTCGGCGCGCTCGGCACGCCGGTCACGTACGGCACGGCGAAGGCCGGCATGAACCACCTCGCTAAAGAGCTCGCCCGCATCGTCGGGCCAAAGGGCGTGCGCGTGAACGCGATCGCGCCCGGCAACATCATCTTTCCCGGCGGCGATTGGGAGACGCGCTCGACGGGCCCGCGCGGCGACGCCTGGATGCGCTGGATCAAGCGCGAAGTGCCGCTGCAGCGCTTCGGCCGCCCCGACGAGATCGGCTCGATGGCGGCGTTCCTCCTCTCCCCGCTCGCCAGCTTCGTCACCGGGGCGGTGGTGCCCGTGGACGGCGGGCAGACACGGTAAGTATTGAGATGACGATTGCTCGACGACCACGCACCCATGCTCCCCCGCCTGCGGGGGAGCTGGCGCGACGCGCCTGAGGGGGGCGTCGTGAGTTTCCTCCACGCCCCCCATCGGCCCTTCGGGCCACTTCCCCCGCAGGCGGGGGAAGATCAGCTGAGCCTTCCGCACTCGGACGTTCCTGGCCACCGCCACGAAAGCCCGCGCCGCACCCACCTTCCCCTCCCCAGCGGGGAGGGGCCAGGGTTGGGGAGACGTGCGCGACGGCCGCGTGTGATAAGCGCAAACGCTTCGCGCAGCAGCGTGCTTCTCCCCCTCCCTGCCCTCCCCCGCTGGGGGAGGGTTTGCCTAGTTCCGTACACGGACAAAGGAGTCCTCCCATGAAAACCCGCGCCGCCGTCGCGTTCGCCGCCAAGCAGCCGCTCGAGATCGTCGAGGTCGATCTCGAAGGCCCCAAGGCCGGCGAGGTGCTCGTCGAGATCAAGGCGACGGGCGTGTGCCACACCGACAGCTACACGCTCGACGGCCTCGACAGCGAAGGCATCTTCCCCTGCATCCTCGGGCACGAAGGCGCGGGCGTGGTGCGGGAGGTGGGCGCGGGCGTCACGAGCGTCGCGCCCGGCGATCACGTGATCCCGCTCTACACGCCCGAATGCCGGCAGTGCAAAAGCTGCCTCTCGCGCAAAACGAACCTCTGCACCGCGATCCGCGCCACGCAGGGCAAGGGCCAGATGCCGGACGGCACGAGCCGCTTCTCCTACAAGGGCCAGCCCATCGCGCACTACATGGGCTGCTCGACCTTCGCCAACCACACCGTCCTGCCCGAGATCGCTGTTGCGAAAATCCGCAAGGACGCGCCGTTCGAAAAGGCCTGCTACATCGGCTGCGGCGTGACGACGGGCGTCGGCGCCGTGACCAACACCGCCAAGGTGGAGCCCGGATCGACGGTGATCGTCTTCGGCCTCGGCGGCATCGGCCTCAACGTCATCCAGGGCGCGAAGATGGTCGGCGCCGGGATGATCGTCGGCGTCGACATCAACCCCGCGCGCGAGGACTGGGGCCGCCGCTTCGGCATGACGCATTTCGTCAATCCGAAAGCGATCGAGGGCGATCTCGTCGCGCATCTCGTCGCGCTCACGGATGGCGGCGCGGACTTCACCTTCGACTGCACCGGCAACACCACCGTGATGCGCCAGGCGCTCGAAGCCTGCCATCGCGGCTGGGGCCAGAGCATCATCATCGGCGTGGCCGAGGCCGGCCGCGAGATCGCCACGCGCCCGTTCCAGCTCGTCACCGGCCGCGTGTGGAAAGGCACCGCATTCGGCGGCGCGCGCGGGCGCACCGACGTGCCGCGCATCGTCGACTGGTACATGCAGGGCAAGATCGAGATCGATCCGATGATCACGCACGTGATGCCGCTCGAGCGGATCAACGACGCGTTCGACCTCATGCACAAAGGCGAAAGCATCCGCAGCGTCGTGGTGTTCTGACCGCGGCGGCGCGCGCGCTGCGCGCCTCAGGCTCAATGTTCGCCGCACGCACGTTCAGGTCTCGCTTCATGCTGTCTCCGATCGCCGTCTCCCTTCTCAGCTTCGCCGCCGCCGCGGGCCTTCTCACCATCACGCCCGGCGCCGACACCGCGATCGTGCTGCGCAGCGCGGCGACGGGCGGCCCGCGCAACGGCCTCTTCGCAGCCCTCGGCGTCTGCAGCGGGTTGATGATCTGGGGCATCGGCGCGGCGGTGGGGATCACCGCGCTGATCGCGGCGTCCGAAGCGGCGTTCACGGCGCTCAAGTGGTTGGGCGCCGCCTATCTCGTGTTCCTGGGATCGACGCTGCTTCTGCGGCCGCGCACGCGCTTCGAACCCAGGGCAAACGACCAGGATGTCGATGCGTCGTTCATGGCCGCCTTCGGGACCAACGTGCTCAATCCGAAGGTCGGCGTTTTCTACCTGAGCTTGCTGCCGCAGTTCGTTCCGCCCGGCGTCGAGGTGATGCCTTTCACCTTGCTGCTCGCCGGGATCCACGCGGCGCTGTCGCTCGTGTGGTTCGGCATTCTGATCTCGCTCACGGCACGGCTGAGCCCCGTCCTGGCGACGCCGGGGTTCATCACGACGCTGGACCGGCTCACGGGCGGGCTCTTCATCGCTTTCGGCGCGCGGCTGGTGCTGGAGCGCGGCGCGTAAGGCCAGGGCAGCGCCAGCGCGGGCGAGCCTTGGGATAGTTATCGCATCAAGAATGCAAAAACCTGCCGTCAACTTCACGGATTAAATGCGAATATCGCCCGCCACGCGGTTAATGCAGCCTCTTTGCTAGGAATTTATTTTCACGATTGTCCGTATGCTTGGTCCGTTCGCGACTCGCGGGACCGAAGGCATGCGGCTCGAAGACGTCCTGTCCCAGCTTGGCGCGCTGACGCGCGATGCGATCGTGATCGCCGAGGCGGAGCCGTCGACGTATCCGGGCCCGCGCATCGTGTGGTGCAACGACGCGCTCTGCCAGATGACGGGCTATGCGCGCGACGAGATCATCGGCGCCACGCCGCGCAAGTTCCAGGGCCCGGGCACGAGCGCGCGCACCAAGGCCGAGATCCGCGATTGCCTGACGCGCTGGGGCTCGGGCCGTTTCGAGCTGTTGAACTACCGCAAGGACGGCGCGCCCTTCTGGGTCGAGATCGATCTGAAGCCGATCGCCGACGAGACCGGCTGGTTCCACTACTGGATCGCCGTGCAACGCGAGATCACCGAGCGCAAATCCGCGGAGGCCGGCGTCGCCGCGCAGCTCGCCTCGACGGAGCGCGAACGCAAGGTGCTCGCGCATCATGCGATGGTGGCGCAGCACGCTTCGGACGCCGTCATCATCACCGACGCCTACGGGCGCATCGAGTGGGTCAACCGCTCGTTCGAGGCGATCTCCGGCTATGCCCTCGCCGACGTGATCGGGCGCAAGCCGGGCGAGTTCCTGCAAGGTCCGGATACGGACAAATCCGCCGTGCGTGCGATCGCCGCCGCGATTGCTGCGCGCGAGACGATCCGGCTCGAGCTACTGAACTATACGAAAGCCGGCGCGCCCTACTGGATCGAGATCGACATCCGTCCGGTGCACGACGCCACCGGCGAGGTGGTGAATTTCATCGCCATCGAGCGCGACATCACGGAGCGCCGCGCACGGGAGCGCGACCTCCAACTCGCGAAGGAAGCCGGCGAAGCGCTCGGGCAGCAACTTTCCCTCGCGACGGCCGCCGCCTCGATCGGCTTCTGGCAGTACGACGTCCAGGACGACGTGCTGACCTGGGATGACGCGATGCTCGCCGTGCATGGCGTCGATCGCGGAAGCTTTTCGGGGCGAATGGCCGATTGGGAGCGGCGCATCCATCCCGACGACCGCGTCGGCGCCGCGATGCGCGACAGCTGGCTGATGACGGGCGAAACGCTCGCGCGGCGCTTCCGCATCCTCCGCAAGGACGGCTCGGTGCGCCATCTCATCGCGCGTGCGGCGCGCGACACCACCAAGCCGCACACGCTCGCGCTCGTGGGCGTGACGTGGGATGCAACGGACTTCGTAGAGGCCGTCGAACGCGCCGAGGCCGGCGCGCGCGCGAAGGCTTCCTTCCTCGCCACCATGAGCCACGAGATCCGCACGCCCCTGAACGGCGTGATCGGCATGGCCGAGATGCTGGCGCACGAACCGCTCACGCCCCGCGCGCGCGAGTTCCTCGACGTGATCCGCACCTCCGGCGCCGACCTCATGGGCATCCTCAACGCGGTGCTCGACTTTTCGCGCATCGAAGCCGGCCGCCTCCAGATCGAGACGACGACATTCGCGCCCGCCGATCTGCTGACGCAGATCCAGCGCGTCTACAGCCTCAAATGCCAGGAGAAGGGCCTCGCCTTCGACCTCACGATCGAGGGCGACGCGCAGCAGCCGCGCATCGGCGATCCGTTGCGGATCGGCCAGATCCTCAACAATCTCGTCTCGAACGCCGTGAAGTTCACCGACCGCGGCAGCGTGGTGGTGACGGCGCGGCTCACGACGGGCTGGCTCCAGGTGGTCGTCGCCGACAGCGGCATCGGCATCGCGCCCGACCAGATCAGCCAGGTGTTCGAGCAGTTCACGCAGGCGGATTCCACGATCGGGCGCCGCTTCGGCGGCACGGGCCTTGGCCTTTCGATCGCGCGCGGCCTCGCGCGCACGATGGGCGGCAATCTCGACCTGCAAAGCGCCGTCGGCGCCGGCTCGACCTTCACGGTGACCGTGCCCTGTGCGCTCGCCGACGTGGCCGAGGCGACAAGCGCGCCGCCGGCTGCGCCGCTTGGCGGGGGGCATCCCATGGCCGAGCCGCACGCGCCGCTGCGCATCCTCGTCGCCGAGGACAATCCCACCAATCGCCGCGTGATGCAGGTGATGCTCGACGCCTTCGGCTACCAGGCCGATTTCGCCGTCAATGGCGAAGAGGCGATCACGCGCCATGGCGCTTCGCCCTACGACCTCATCCTGATGGACGTCGCCATGCCGGTCGTCGACGGCCTCGCCGCCACGCAGCACATCCGCGCGCTGGAGCGGGACGAGGGCCGCACGCCCGTGCGCATCCTCGGCGTCACCGCCAACGCCATGTCGCACCAGATCGCCGCCTACCGCGCCGCGGGCATGGACGACGTCGTCGCCAAGCCGCTTCGGCCGGACGTCCTGCTTGCCGCGATCGCGGGATGAACGCAGTCAGGAGGGCGACGCGGACTCCGCCGAGGTGACCGTCACGTGATGCAACGCGCCGTTGCGCATTCCGACGACGAGGACCTGCCCTTCCGGCGTCTCCTTGACCCAGACCGTTTCGACGACGTGACTAGCTTCCGACAGTAAATCATACAAGTAAGCGCCAAGCTCTTCGGCAGTCATGTGCGCCCCACACAACGTTCAAGCTGAAGACGCATCTATATCGCACCTGCCTCATAGTAAACTTCGTTCAACAGCTTTTGTCCCGCCGGACCGCCGCACGGCGCCGGGCATGCGCATTCGACGTGCGGACGCGGCGTAAATTTCAGGCGCCGCGAAGGCCCGGCCCGGCCGAACGAACGGCACAAGAGCTTCGAGGAGCGAGCGCCTGCCGGCCCCGGCCGATTGCCGAAACGCCGCGATCAGGCTCTTCATGGCCCGCGCGCGCGGCGCTGCCCCGCGCGTCTCGAAGGAACGGCACTCTATGGCGCACATCCCCGAAACGACGGCCCTGTTGATCATCGACGTCCAGGACGGCTTCGACGATCCCTATTGGGGCGCGCGCAACAATCCCGACGCGGAGGACAACATCGCGCGCCTGCTGGCGGCGTGGCGGGCCGCCGGGCGCCTCGTCTTCCACGTCAGGCACGACTCGCGCACGCCGCGCTCGCCCCTTCACCCCTCCAGTCCGGGCAATGCGATCAAGGCCATTGCAGCGCCTCGGGCGGGCGAGCCGGTCATCGCCAAGGACGTCAACAGCGCCTTCATCGGCACCGGTCTCGAGCCGCTCTTGCGCGCCGCCGGCGTCACAGACCTCGTGATCGTCGGCCTGACGACGCCGCATTGCGTCTCGACCTCGACGCGCATGGCGGCGAACCTGGGGTTTGGCGTGCGCGTCGTGGCCGATGCGACGGCCGCCTTCGAAGCGCGCGGCCCGGACGGCAAACCCGTCGATGCGCACGCGATGCACTATTTCGCGCTCGCCGGCCTCAACGAGGAATTCGCCGCGATCGTGACCACCGACGACGTGCTGGCGTAGGCCCTGCCCGACACATAGAGGGGGAGAATGGCGGCCCGCCCCGCCATGACCGCGCACCTGCGCCACCGCGCCCCCGCCCGGATCGCTCCGGGCAAGGCGCCCGCCGCGCGCTTGTCCGATCGTCTCGAAGTCTCGATCCTTCCTCCGGACGACATCGACGACTGGAACGCCGCGGCCATGGCGCAGGCTGAGCTGGCCTCCGCGCCGTTGAACCGGGGACGCGATTGGCATAATATGCCAACTTGGAGACATCCCATGCCGACACGCAATGTCGTTCTCACAGACCGCCACGAAGCGATGATCGAGACCCTCGTGGCGTCGGGGCGTTATCAGAACGCCAGCGAAGTGCTCCGTGAAGGGTTGCGCCTGGTCGAGCAGAGGGAGGCTGAGGAGGCCGCCAAGCTCGACGCGCTTCGCGAAGCTGCGCGCACGGGGATGTCGGCTATCGAGCGAGGCGAGACGCGACGTTTCGACGATATGTCGTCTCTCGCGGCGCACCTCGAGGGGCTGACCCTGCGCGCGATCAAGGCCGCCGAGAGTGGCTGATCAGGCCCCATGGGCGGTCGTCCTGGGCGGCGAGGCCGAAAGGGATTTCGCCAACATCATCGAATGGACGGCGAGAACCTTCGGTCCCCATCAGGCGATCGTGTACGCGCAGCACCTGAAGGCGCTGGTCTCCGTTTTCAGAAACGGCCCGCAACCTGCCGGGTATCGCGCGCGAGATGAGATCGGCGCCGGATGGTGCACGCTCCACCTGCGAATGCTCGGCCTGAACGGGCGTCATTTCGCACTCTATCGTGCGCAGGACCGTACGATCCAGATCGTCCGGATTCTCCACGACAGCATGGAGTTGGCCCGGCACGTTCCGCCTGAGACTTGACCGATACGAGTGCGAGCCTGGAAGCGCGTCGCAGATTTTTTCGGCGACTATTCGTGACCGACATTCTGATCCGGAATGTCGACGAAGCGACCAAAGACTTGCTGCGGCGTCGCGCCGAACGGCGCGGCAAGAGCCTCGAGGCGGACCTGCGCGATACGCTCGAAAAGCTGCCCCGCGAAGACGCCGAGTCGCCCACCGACACGCGCCCGCCTCCCAGAGACCGTTTCGGTCCGTCTCAGCGCGTTACGTCCGGCTAGCGCCCGAGCGATAGGGCGACGCCACAGTGATCGAGACTATTCCGCCCCAAAAGCGACTCGCATCGCGCCGCAGCGAAACACCGCGCGTTGGTATCCACAATCGGGACCCCAGCGGGACCCAGGAAATTTTTGGGCAGTTTATTCGACCAGCCGAGCCGAGCTAAGTCATTGAAAAAATGGCGCGCCCGAAGAGATTCGAACTCCTGACCCTCAGATTCGTAGTCTGATGCTCTATCCAGCTGAGCTACGGGCGCGTCGGGAGGCGCGGTTCTAGCGAGTCGGCGCGGCGGACGCAACCCTTGCAGGGCCAGGGCGGGCCGTCCTGGGCGCGCCGCGGCAGGCCTTCAGGCGAGGTCGCGCCAGGCCGGGACGCCGCCGAGGGACGTGGCCGCATGAACGCCGCGGGCGATGGCGCGCGCCAGGGCGTCCGCGGCCAGGGCGCCCACCCGTGTCAGGCCGAACGCGCGGCCCGCGCCCGGCGGACCGAGCGGGGCGTCGCCGGTGGCGAGGGCGAAGACGACGTCGCCGTCGAACGGGGCAAACACCGGGCGGATCGCCCGCGCGAAGCCGGCGGACGCCATCTGCGCCACGCGCCGCGCTTCGGCGGGGGTGAGATCGGCGTTGGTGGCGACGACGGCAATCGTGGTGTTCTCGCGCGGCGCGGGGTTGGCTTTGGCGAGCCCCCAGTCTTCGGGCGCGACCGGCGGCGGCGGGCCGTCGTCCCACGGGCGCACGCCGCCGAACTCGCCGTCGATCTCGGCCGGCCAGGCCCAAAAGGCGCGCGTGCCCGGCTGCACGACGGCGCCGTAGCTGTTCACGCAGGCGAGCGCGGCGACGACGAGCCCATCGGGCGTGACGACGCTCGCCGTGCCTTGCCCGCCCTTGAGCGCGCCCGCGAGCGCGCCATAGCCCGCGCCCGCATTGCCGAGCGGCACTTCGGCGCCGGCGGCGGCGACGGCGCGCGCGCCGAGCGTGCGATAGGGCGGCTCGGCGCCCCAGCCCTTGTCGCCGCCATTGGCGAGGTCGAACAGGATCGCGCCCGGCACCACGGGTGCGCGCGGCACGCCGGGCCGCTCCGTCAAGGCAAAGCCGCGCCCGGCGGCGCCGAGCGCCGCAACGACGCCGTCGGCCGCCCCCAATCCGTACACGGAGCCTCCCGAAAGGACGACGGCGTCCACCGCATCGACCAGGTTTTCCGCGGCGAGCGCATCGGTCTCGCGCGTGCCGGGCCCGCCGCCGCGCACGTCGACGGCGCAGACCGCGGGCCGTTCGGGCAGGATGACGGTGACGCCGGTGCGTGCGTCGACGTCGGCGGCGCAGCCGACGGAGAGGCCGGGCACATCGGTGAGTGCGTTGCGGGCGCCGGGACGGGTCATGGCGGGAAGCTCCTCTGCGGCGGCGGATCAGGGCCGCAAGGCGTCGGGCGGCAGGTCGACACCGGCGAGGCGCCAATCGAGACCGGCGCGGCGCGCGAACACGAGCACGGTCGGCTTCTTGTCCGCGCCGCCTCCGAGTTTCACCTCGAAGCTGGACAGGCCGGTGAAGCCGCCTTTTCCGACGGCGAGACCGAGCATGGCGCCGAACCCTTGCGGCGGGCGATCGCCCAGCGCGGCGTCAGCGGCGGCGGCGAGGCCCGCGGGCGAGGCGATCTTTTCGACGATGGCGTCGAGAAAGGGAGACACGATCATCGCGGCGAGCGCCTTGGCCTGATCGTCGGCGCCGGCGTCGTCATAGTGCGCGTCGAGCGCGGCGGAGAGGTCCTTTTCGAGATCCGCGCGCAAGGCGGGAAAATCGACATGCTGCGCGATCGCAGCTTCGTCGCGCGCTTCGAGCGCGGCGAGCGTCTGGGCGGCGCGGACATAGGCGGGCGCAAACGCGAGCGCTGCGACGATCGCGAGCGCCGCCATCGGCCAGATCGAGCCGCGCGGGCGCGGCGCCGGCGCGGCCGTGGCGGATGCGCCCTTGCCCGAGGCGCCTTTGCCCGATGCGGCTTTCGCCCGTGCAGCTTTAGCCATGGCGCCTCTCCCGCGCGCGCCGGAGCGGCGCGTCGCCTCCCCGCGGCCTAACAGCGCCGGGACGGCGCGGCAAGGCGCGCGCACGGACGCACGCAGGCAGGCGGGTGCGAAAGCGGTGGCGCGCGCGGGGGCGGGGCCGATAGAGTGCGCGCCCTGTTCTCTTCCTGATCTCACAGGCGTTCCCGATGCTGCGTCGCTCCGTTCTTGCCTTTACCGCCATCGTGCTGGCCGCCGCTGGTCCGGTCCTGCCGGCCACGGCCGCAGCGCCTGGCGCGCCGACCGCCGTGACGGCGTCGGCGAAGCCCGGCATGGTCGCGGTCGTCGATGCGCGCGCGGCCGACGCGGCAGCGCAAATGCTGGCGCAAGGCGGCTCGGCCACGGACGCCGCGATCGCCGCCGCGCTCGTGCTCGGCCTCGTCGAACCGCAATCGGCGGGCATCGGCGGCGGCGGCTTTCTCGTGCACTACGACGCGCGCACGACGCGCGTGCGAGTGTTCGACGGGCGCGAAACGGCGCCGGCGGGGGCGACGCCGGACATGTTCCTCGGCGCCGACGGCCAGCCGATGCCGTTCCGCGACGCCGTGTGGAGCGGGCGCTCGATCGGCGTGCCGAGCGCGGTGGCGATGTATGCGCTCGCGCACAAGAGGACGGGCAAGCTGGCGTGGGCGCGGCTCTTCGCGCCGGCCATCGCGCTCGCCGAGCAGGGCTTCGCCGTGACGCCACGCACCGCTGCGCTGGCCAAGGCGATGCTCGACCGCGGCGGCCTGACCGATCCGGCGGCGCGCGCGTATCTCGCGCCCGGCGGCGTGCCCGTGGCGGCGGGCCAGATCGTGAAGAACCCGGACTATGCCGCGACCCTGCGCGCGATCGCCAAGCGCGGGCCTAGAGCGCTGAGCCAGGGCCCGATCGCGGAGGCGATCGTCGCGGCGGCGCGCGCCGAGCCGCGCGCGGGCGCGCTGACGCTGAAGGACCTCCAGGCCTACAAGCCGCGCGAATTGACGCCCGTATGCGGCCCCTACCGCGCCTATCGCATGTGCGGCGCGCCGCCGCCGAGCTCGGGCGGCGTGACGGTGCTGCAGATTCTCGAAATGTTTGCCCGCGCCCGTCCGAAACCGGACGGCGCGACGAGCGTCGAGGACTGGTCCGCGTTCCTGTGGGCGAGCCGCCTCGCCTATGCGGACCGCGATCACTACATCGCCGACGACGCCTTCGTGCCGGTGCCGACCTACGGGCTCGTCGCGCCGGACTATCTCGCCGATCGCGCCAAGGCGATCGACGTCGCGAAGGCGCCCGCAGGCGCGATTCAGCCCGGGGATCCGTCGAAGATCATCGGCGGGGAAAGCCTGCTCGACCGCTGGGGCCTCGCCTCGCCGGCGCTTGGCGCGGGCACGACGCACATGTCCATCGTGGATTCCGCGGGCAACGCGGTCTCGCTCACGGCGACGATCGAATCCGTGTTCGGATCGCAGCGCTTCACCAACGGCTTCTTCCTCAACAACGAGCTGACGGACTTCAGTCTCGCGCCCAGCCGCAACGGCAAACCGGTGGCGAACGCCGTGGCGCCAGGCAAGCGCCCGCGCTCCTCCATGGCGCCGACGATCCTGCTCACGCAGGACGGCAAGCTGGAGATGGTCGTCGGTTCGCCCGGCGGTTCGGCGATCATCGCCTACGTGGCCAAGACGATCATCGGCGCCGTCGATTGGAATCTCCCGGTGCAGCAGGCGATCGATCTGCCCAACCTGATCGCGGCGGGGCCGCAGGTCCGGGCCGAGATGGGGCGGCTCGATCCCGCACTGGGGGCGGCGCTCACCGCGCGCGGCTGGGTGCTGCAGCCGGTCGCTCAGGAGAACAGCGGACTGCATGCGATCCGCGTCACGCCGCAGGGGCTCGTTGGCGGCGCCGATCCCCGGCGCGAAGGGGTCGTGCGTCTGGTCGAGGCGCCCGCGCCCGCCCCAAAGCGCTGAGCAAGGCGCACGCGCGGCTCGGGCAAAGGCGGTTCAGGCCGATGCGGTTCAGGCCGCTGGCGCGGCGTTCAAGCGGACTTCGAATGCGGTGCCTTCGGGGCCCGTCTGAACCAGCGCGACGTCCCCGCCCTGGGCCTGCGCGAGCTCGCGCGCGATGGCAAGGCCAAGCCCCGCGCCTTCGTTGCGCTTCGTGCTGCTGAACGGCTCGAACAGCGTCGTGCGGACTTTCTCCGGCACGCCGGGGCCGTCATCGACGATCCGCACGAGCACGTAGGGGCCGACGGCCGAAACGGTTGCCGCAATCGAGCCGGGTGCGGCGCGGTCGGTCTGCGCGAGGAGCGCCTGCGCGGCGTTGCGCAGGAGATTGGCGAACACGCGGTGCATCTGCTCGTGATCGGCGAGCGCCACGACGGGCGGGCCTTCGGGCGCGCGCCATTCGATCGAGGGGAACGGCGCAAGCGCATCCTCGGCCGCTTCGCGCAGCGTGGCGACGACGTCGAGCGGCTCGAGCGCGGGAGGCGTCTCATCGGCCTTGCCGTAGCGCAGGGCGGCCTGCGCAAGCTTGCCGGAGCGCTCGATCGCCTTCTCGAGGCGCGGCGCGATCTGTCGCACGGAGGGATCGGCGCTGGCCGCAAGGCGCTCCGTCAGGAGTTGCGCGGTGGCGAGGCCGGCGCGCAGATCGTGGGCGATGCGGGCCACGGCGCCGCCAAGCGCCGCGAGACGCTCCCGCTGGCGCAAGCTCGCGCGGACCTGCTGCTCCATCGCCGCGAGCGCCGTCTGTGCACGGCCGATCTCGTCGACGCGACCGGCCTCGACGTCCGGCGGCGTGCTGGCCTGCGGGTTCGCGCGGAAGCGCTCGATCCGCAACGTCAGCCCGCGGATCGGGCGCACGACGGCGATCACCAGCGCCGCGTAGACGAAGCTCGCCGTCAACAGCGACAGCGCGAGAGAGACGATGATCACGTCGCGCGCGTAGCGCCGCAGATCGCGCTTGAGCGGCGCGTCGGCGAACAGGATCTGGATGCGTTCGCCACTGCCCAGACGGGGCGTCGCGGTAACCCTGAAAATCATGTCGTCGTCGGCGAACAACGCGTCGAGCGCGCCGCCGATCGCGGCGCCCATCGTCATGGTCCGCAGGTCGATGTCGTGCGTCGGCTCCGGCAGCGGCGCCTTACCCCGCGCGAGCTCCAGAAGGCGGGTCTCGTCGCGCAGAAGCGTGACGCGCTTGACTTCGGCATTGGCGAGCAGCTCGTGCTCCAGACTGTCGTGCAGGCCCGACGGGCTCGCTTCGACCGCGAGCGCGGCGATCTGGGCGGTGTCGACCCGGTCGCGCAGCCAGGTGATGTAGAAGCCCGCGAGCGACGGGATGAAGATCAGGACTTCGGCGATCAGGACGAAGGCCATCGTGAGCGCGAGCAGCCGTCCGGCCAGTGAACGGAAAAACCCGCGCCCGACCGCCGGTTTGGCGGCGTCGGCGGCGGCTCTGGCCGGCTCGGCGATGGCGTCGGCGGTCATCGGGTCACGTCCTCGTGAACCGTCTTACCACGGAAGTCTTGACAGCAAACGGACGAGTAGACGGGTCCGGCCGCTGAAAAGGAGCGGTGTGTAATAGGCGCCGGCCGCGCGCTTCACGATCTCGCCGCGCGTCGGGTACGGCGAGACGAAATTGGTTAATGCGCGCACACCAAGCTTGTTGGCCATCGCCACCGCAACGATCTGGATCGCCTCGCCTGCGCCCTCCCCCACGATCGCGGCGCCGAGGAGCGAGCCGCCCGGCCCGACGACGAGCTTGGCGAAGCCTTCCGGGGCCCGTTCGGTTTGCGCCCGGTCGTTCTCGTGGAAGTTCCAGCGCACCGCCTTGGCCTTGGCGCCATACTGCGCGATCGCCTCGGCTTCGGTGAGCCCGATCTGCGCGCATTCGGGATCGGCATAGACCACGGCGGCAAGCGGCGTTGCGTCCGCGCGCGTGCGCGCCTTGAACAGCACCGTGCGCACGAAGGCGGAGGCGTGCCAGCCGGCGGCGTGCGTGAGTTGTTCGCGGCCCGCGACGTCGCCCACCGCATAGACGCGCGGGTTCGTGGCGCTGCGCAGCCAGGGATCGGTCGTCACGCCCTTCGCCGTGTAGGCGACGTTGCCCTTCTCCAGATCGAGACCGTCCGTGACCGGACGACGTCCGAGCGCCAGCAGCAGGTGCGTGCCCTCGACGGGCGCGGCGCCTTCGACGTGAACGGCGACGCCCGCGGCGGTGCGTTCGACGCGCGTCGCTTTCGTGCGGCCGAGCACGCGCACGCCTTCGGCGCGCAGGCGATCGACGACGACGTCCGCCGCGTCGCGGTCCATGCGCCCGAGCGGATCGGCGGCTTCGATCAGCGTCACGTCGGCGCCGAGCCGGCGGAACGCCTGGCCGAGTTCGACGCCGATCGCCCCGGCGCCGATCACGACGAGGCGGCGTGGAAACTCCGGCACGTCGAACACGGTTTCGTTGGTGAGATACGGCGTTTCGGCGAGGCCCGGGATCGGCGGCACGATGGCCGAACCACCCGTGGCGATGACGATCCTGCGCGCGGTGACGCGCACGCTTTCGCTCTCCACCGTTCGCGGTCCGACGAAGCGCGCGTGCTCGCGTACGACCTGCACCCCGAAGCCTTCGAAGCGCTCCTGGCTATCGATCGGCGCGATCGTTTCGATCACGCCTTTGACGTGGCGACGCACGGCCGGCCAATCGATTTTCGGGACTTCCGGCGCAATGCCGAAGCGCCCCGCTTCGCGCATGCCGTGGGCGGCGCGCGCGGCCGCGAGCAGCGCCTTGGACGGCACGCAGCCGGTGTTGAGGCAGTCCCCGCCCATCTCGCCGCGCTCGAACAGCACGACCTTCATGCCGAGTTGCGCGGCGCCGGCGGCGACGGACAGGCCGCCCGATCCCGCGCCGATGACGACGATGTCGGCCTTTACGGCTGCGGGGCTCATCCTTCGGCTCCGCGCTTGCGACGGCTCCAGGCCTGATACAGCACCGGCGCCAAAGCCAGCGCGCCGAACGCGACGAGCGGCCCCCAGATCATCGGCTTCGTGGCGAGCGAAAGATCCGGCTCCCCGCCCTGGTCGAGCACGGCGCCGACGCCGGCGCCGAGGAACGTGTAGACGAACGTGCCCGGGATGATGCCGATCGCGGTGGCCAGCACGAAGGTGCGCGTCGGCACGCCGAGAATGGCGGGCGCGATGTTCACGACCGGGAACGGCGCGAGCGGCATCAGGCGCAGGAACAGCAGATAGTTGAAGGCATTCCGGCGGAAGCCGTCGCGCAGCCGCGCGAGCCAGCCCGTCGCCTGCCGCTCGAGGATCGAAGCAAGAGCCCCGCGCGCCGCGAGAAACAGCGTCGTTGCGCCCACCATCGCCGCGAACCACGTGAGCGCCGCGCCGCCCGCGACGCCGAACAGGAACCCGCCCGCGAGCGTGACCCACAAGGAGCCCGGGATCGCCATCATCGTGACGAGCAGATAGAGGCCGACATAGCAGGCGGCCGCGAGCGCGACGTTGTCGGCCACGAAAGTGCGCAGCACGTCGCGATTGGCCTTCAGCGTGTCGAGCGAGAGATACTTGTACGCGCCCGATGCGATGACGGCGACGAGGCCGAGCCCGATCAGCGCCAGCGGAATCCAGCGGGTCCAGGACCGCGGCGGCGGCGTTTCGGTCGGGCTCGTGGGGGAGCTCATGGGCGTCCTTTCGCGTCGAGGGCGTCGTTCAACGCCCAGTCATAGGCATAGGCGGCGATGGGCCGGGCCGAGAGTGCGGCCTTGAGCTCTGCGCCTGCCAGCGCGGTGAGATGCCTGCGCACCCCCGCCGCGCCGCCGAAGTCATCTGCATACCATTGGTAAATGGAGGATGCCCGAAGTCCCGTGGGGGTCAGCGCCAGGCCGCGCGGGTGGTTCACATAGGCGCGGGCGGCGGCCTCGATATCCTGCTCCAGGGTCGCCCCGCGCCAGACCCGCAGATCCGGACAGCCCACCGAGGCGCAATTGCACATGTAATGGAAGCGCGGATCCTTCATTTGCGGGCGCAGGATCGTCTGTTCGATGTCGTCGAGGCTCAGCGCCCGCCCGGCGACCGTCACCCGCTTCTCGCGCCACGGGCCCAGGAACGCCTTGAAGTCGAGGCCGGCGCCCTTTGACTTCACGTCCCGGATCGACCGGATCGGATAGGCGTCGAGCACCACCTTCAGCGTCACCGCATTGTAGAGATTGGCCCAGGCGGCGAAGCGCTCGGCTGGCGGCAGCGGGGCGGCGAGCGCCGAGGCAAAGCCGTCGATCGCGCCGGAAAGGGCGGCCCGGTCGGGGGCCGAAGCCCGCCATGCGCCGTAACGCACCCGCACGACCCCATCCGGCCCCGGCGCGGCGTATCGGCTCACCAGGGCGGCATAGGCGGCGAGCGCCGCTTCACCCTCCGGCGCGGGCGCGGCAAGCGCCGCGGGCGCCAGGGCTACGGGCGCAATGGCCAAGGGCGCCAAAGACAGGCCAACAAGGACGGCGCGACGGCGTAAACTCATGGCCCTTCTACGAAGGACGGCGGCGATCGGGTTACTTTGCGTGTCGGCGCGCGGCCGAAGCCCGGCTCGGACGGGCGCGCCCCGGCCCGTTCCCCCTTGACGGGCGCGCCGGGCTTGCGTATCAGCCGCGGCTCTTATTTGCACCGGGAATGAACGAGGACAGCCGTGAAGCGGACGTATCAGCCGAGCAAGCTCGTGCGCAAGCGCCGGCACGGATTCCGCGCGCGGATGGCCACGAAGGGCGGTCAGCAGGTCCTGAACCGTCGCCGCGCCAAGGGCCGCAAGCGCCTTTCGGCCTAAGTGCGCCGGACCACGGCCCTGCCGGCCAAGGTCATCCGGGCCTGAGCGCCCCTCCCGATCCGTCTCCGCTCTCGTCATCGGTGCCCCTGCACCGGCTGCGCAAACGCGCGGAGTTTCTTTTCGTCCAGAAAGGTCGTCGCGCCGGTCGCCCCCTGGTGACCGTCGAAGCCCGTCGGCGCGCGCCGGACGGGCCGATCGGCGTGGGCTTCACCGCGTCCAAAAAGGTCGGCGGCGCGGTGGTCCGCAACCGGGCCAAGCGGCGGATGCGCGCGGCGGCGGCGGAGCTGTTGCCCCTGCTGGGGCGCCCCGGCGTCGACTATGTGCTGGTCGCGAGACCTGCGACAGGCGCCGCACCCTGGCCCGCTTTGCTTGACGATGTTCGCGCCGCGCTGTTAAGGCTCGCCCCGCTTTTCGAGGGCGCTGCGGGCGACGCTGCGCCCTTGTCCCCCAAGCGCGAGGCCTAGGGTCTGTGCGGCCCGAACGCCGCGACGCCCCAAGGACTCCTTTCAAGGATTCCCCGGAGTTCCGGCCCTGCGCGCCCCGTCCGTTTTCCTGATCAAGGCCCTGACATGACCCCCGCCGGACCTCCTGGCTCGGACAACAGCCGCAATCTCATTCTTGCGGTGGTGATCTCGATGATCATCCTCTTCGCCTACGAGTTCTTCATCTCTGGGCCGCAGCAGCGCGCGCGCCTGGCTGAGGAACGCGCGAAGGCGCAGGTCGCGCAGAGCCAGAAGTCCGCGACGCCATCGGCGCCGGCCCAGGCCGCGCCCGTGATCGTGCCGCGTGAGGTCGCGCTCGCACGTTCGGCCCGGGTTCCGTTCGCCACGGATTCGATCGACGGTTCGATCAGCCTCGAAGGCGCGCGCTTCGACGATCTCTCGCTGCGCAAGTATTTCGACGCCGTCGGCTCGAAGACGGAAGTCACGCTCCTGAAACCGCAGGACGTGCGCGGCGCGTTCGACGCCTTCTTCGGCTGGGAAGACACGAACGGCGCGGCGCCCATCGGCGCCCGCACGCCGTGGACGGCGGCGGACGGCGCGCGCCTCGCCGTGGGATCGCCGATCACGCTCACCACCACGACGGACGACGGGCTCAAGGTCACGCGCACGATCGCGATCGACGACAAGTACGTCTTCACGATCACCGATGTCGTCACCAACACCAGCGGCGCCGAGCGCACGCTGCGCCCCTTCGCCACCGTGCGCCGCACCGGCCTGCCGCCGGACTTCGTGCCGAACCAGATCGTGCACCAGGGCATGCTCGGCGTGTTCGGGCCGAAGCTGCTGCTGAACGAAAGCACCTATCAGAAGGCGCAGAAGCACGCGAAGGACAAGGCCGGGGGCAAGATCCTCGAAGACCAGCGCCTGATCGCTGCGCGCGGCGAAGGCGGCTGGCTCGGCTTCTCCGATCACTACTGGCTCGCCGCGCTCGTGCCGCCGCAGAAAACCGCCACCGGCGCCGGCGAAACGATCGACGCCTGGTTCGATGCGCGCCCCGGCGATCCCGCCGCCGCAGCGCAGACGGACAATTTCCGCGCGGCCTATCGCGGCGCCCCGCGCGCGATCGCGCCGGGCCAGTCCGTCACCTACACCCAGCATTTCTTCGCCGGCCCGAAGAAGGTGAGCGTGCTGAGCGACTATGAGAAGGCGCTCAACATCCCGAGCTTCGACAAGGCCGTGGACTGGGGCTTCCTGTGGTTCCTGACGCGGCCGATCTTCTGGCTGCTCGACCATTTCGGCGCCTGGTTCGGAAACTTCGGCCTCGCCATTCTCGGCGTCACCGTCGTCGTGAAGCTGCTGCTCTTCCCGCTCGTCAACCGCTCCTACGAGGCGATGTCGAAGCTGAAGCTGCTGCAGCCGAAGATGAAGGAGATCCAGGACCGCTACGCGTCGGATCCGCAGCGCCAGCAGCAGGAAATGATCAAGCTGTACCAGTCGGAAAAGGTGAACCCCGTCGCGGGCTGCCTGCCGATCCTGGCGCAGATCCCGATCTTCTACGCGCTCTACAAGACGCTCACCGTCACGATCGAGATGCGGCATGCGCCCTTCTTCGGCTGGATCCACGACCTTTCGGCCAAGGATCCGACGGCCTGGGTGAACCTCTTCGGCCTGCTGCCGTTCGACGCTCACGTGGTGACGAGCCTGCCGATCGTCGGCGGCCTGTTCGCGATCGGCATCTGGCCGATCCTCTATGGCGTGACGATGTGGGGCGTGCAGTCGCTCTCGCCGCCGGCGCCAGATCCCGTGCAGCGCCAGATCTTCGCCGTTCTGCCGATCGTGTTCGTGTTCCTGTTCGCGAGCTTCGCGGCGGGCCTCGTGATCTACTGGACGTGGTCGAACACGCTTTCGATCTTGCAGCAGTACGTGATCATGCGGCGCAACGGCGTCGACACGGAGTTCGACAAGCTCTGGCGCAAGCTTCGCGGCCAACCTTCCGGCGCGACGTGAACGCGTCTCCCGAAGGACTGCCGTATCCGGACGAAACGATCCGGCGCTTCCTCGGCCAGCCGATCGGGTTCGAGCTCGGCGTCACGCGCATGGACGCCCTGCCGGACGCCGATCGCCCCGAGGTGGCGTTCGCCGGGCGCTCGAACGTCGGCAAGTCGAGCCTCGTCAACGCGACGGTGAACCGCACGCATCTGGCGCGCGCCTCGAGCGAGCCGGGCCGCACGCGCGAGCTCAACTTCTTCAAGATCGGCGAGCAGATCCGGCTCGTGGACCTGCCGGGCTATGGCTACGCCAAGGCGCCCAAGACCGAGATCGAACGCTGGACGACGCTCACGCGCGACTATCTGCGCGGCCGTCCCGGCCTCGCGCGCGTGTTCCTGCTGATCGACGGACGCCACGGCCTCAAGCCGCCGGACCTCGCCGTCATGAAGACGCTCGACGAAGCCGCCGTCGTCTACCAGATCGTGCTCACCAAGGCCGACAAGCCCAAGCCCACCGAACTCGCCGCGCTGATCGAGGCGACGCGCGTCGCCGTCTCGCGCCGCCCCGCCGCCCACCCGCTGATCCTCGCCTGCTCGGCGCACACCGGCGCAGGCATCGATGCGCTCCGCTGCGAAATCATGGCGCTGGCCGGCGTGCCGGAACCGGAGAAGGCGGCGGTTTAACGAGCCGGCGGTTCCAACACCCCTCATCCGTCTCGCGAACTTCGTTCGCGATCCACCTTCTCCCACAAGGGGAGTAGGACCACTGCGGCGCCCTTCTCCCCTTGTGGGAGAAGGTGGCGGCGAAGCCGCCGGATGAGGGATGAACCACCGACGCGCGCAACGCCCTCACCCCCCCGCAAACTCCGCACGCGCATAGCCCTGGAAGAACAGCGCCGTCTCGAGGCTCGTGTGATCGATCTTCGCCGTCGCCTGCTGTGCGACGACGGGCTTGGCGCGATAGGCGATCCCGAGCCCCGCAACGCCGATCATGTCGAGATCATTCGCGCCGTCGCCGATGGCGAGCGCGTCGACCGGCGTCGCCCCGATCGCGGCGGCCTCTTCCTCCAGCGCGCGGCGTTTGGCTTCGCGGCCGAGGATGGGCTCGCCGACGGCGCCGGTCAGCGCGCGGCCGTCGTCGATCAGGGTGTTGGCGCGATCTGCGTGGAAGCCCGCGAGCGCGGCCACGCGCGACGTGAAGAACGAGAAGCCGCCCGAGACCAGCACGCACCGCGCGCCGTGCGCCGCCATCGTGCGCACGAACGTCGCTGCGCCGGGATTGAGCGCCACGCGCTCGTCGAAGCAGCGCTGCAGCGCGTCGAGGCCAAGGCCTTTCAGCATGCCCACGCGCTCGCGCAGGGCGCCCTCGAACGCGATCTCGCCGCGCATCGCGCGCTCGGTGATGGCGGCGATCTCCGCCTTGAGCCCCGCGAAGTCGGCGAGCTCGTCGAGGCACTCGCAGCCGATGATGGTGGAATCCATGTCGGCCACCAGAAGCCGTTTGCGCCGCCCCTCGGCGGGCAGGATCGCCCAGTCGACCGGGCGATCCCCGACCGTCTCGCGCACCTCGTCCTCGAGCTCGGCGTCGAGCGTGTCGACCGCCCACTCCGCCGCCTGCCACCCCGAAAGAACCCGCGGCGGCGTGAAGCCGCGCGGCTTGCCCACCTGCCCGATCGCCAGCAGCGTTTCGGCGTAGGCGGAGCGGTCGGCGGCGACGAAAACGAGAACGGAACTCACGGGCGCGCCCTTCCAGGTCCCGCGCCGAGTTTCGCCGACCGCGATGGTCGGCTAAGGCGCATGGGATGAAGCCCCTGCTTATCCTGGGTCCGACGGCGAGCGGCAAGACGGCGTTGGCGCTGGCGCTGGCCGCGCGACTCGGCGGCGAGATCGTGAACGCCGATGCGATGCAGTGCTATCGCGATCTGCGCGTGCTCACGGCGCGGCCGACGCCCGAGGAGGAGGCGCAGGCGCCGCATCACCTGTTCGGCGTCGTCGATGCGGCCGTGCGCTATTCCGTGGGCGACTGGCTGCGCGACGCCGCGCCGGCGATTGCGGCCATCGCGGCGCGGGGGCGCACGCCGATCGTCGTCGGCGGAACCGGCCTCGCCTTTGCGGCCCTCACGCGCGGCCTCGTCGAGACCCCGCCGATCCCGGAGGACGTTCGCGCCGCCCTCGCCGCCGATCTCGCCCGGCTGGGCGCGCCGGCGTTGCATGCACGGCTCGCCGCCACAGATCCCGAAGGCGCCGCGCGCCTAAGCCCCAACGACGCCCCGCGCATCGTGCGGGCGCTAGAGGTGCTGGAGGCCACCGGCGCGCCCCTGCACGCGCTCCACGCGGCCACACAGCCCCTTCTCACGGCCTACACCGCCGTCGCGCTCACGCCGGACCGGGCGGGGCTCTACGCCCGCACCGACGCGCGCTTCGACGCGATGCTGGGCGCCGGCGCGCTCGAGGAGGCCCGTGCGCTGGCCGCCCGTGGCCTCGATCCGGCGCTGCCCCTGATGAAGGCCCACGGCATGCCCTGGCTCGCGGCCCATCTGCGGGGGGAGATGCCCCTGGAGGAAGCCGCGGCCCTCGGCAAACGCGACACGCGCCGCTACGCCAAGCGCCAGTTCACCTGGATCGCCCACCAGGCGGCGGACTGGCCCCGCCTCGCCGATCCGGACATTTCGACGCGGATTGGCGCCGTTTTGCGTCTCAAGGGCGATTGACCCGCCCGGGGCGGCAAATTATTCTCCGGACCATGCGATCCACGGCGATCCTTCTCGTAACCGGCGCGCCCGCCTGCCCCTGGCCCTCGAAAGGCTGACGGGGCGGACACGGCGGCGCGCGAACACACAGGGGCCAGACGGCCCCTTTTCTTTTGCCGAAATTCCGAAGCGAACTTCACCCGAACGGGAGCGTGACATGGACGGGGCGACGACCACCGAAGCCAAAAAGGCCGAGGACCTGACCGGAACGGAAATGACCGGCGCCGAGATGGTCGTGCGCGCGCTCATCGACCAGGGCGTCACGGACCTGTTCGGCTATCCCGGCGGCGCGGTGCTGCCGATCTATGACGCCCTGTTTGCCGAGCCGCGGCTGCAGCACGTCCTGGTGCGCCACGAGCAGGGCGCGGGCCACGCCGCGGAAGGCTATGCCCGCTCGACGGGCAAGGCGGGCGTCGTGCTGGTCACCTCCGGCCCGGGCGCCACGAACGTCGTCACCCCGCTCGCCGACGCGCTGCTGGACTCGATCCCGCTCGTGGTGATCACGGGCCAGGTCCCCACGCACCTGATCGGCTCCGACGCCTTCCAGGAATGCGACACCGTCGGCATCACGCGCGCCTGCACGAAGCACAACTGGCTCGTGAAGGACGTGAACGACCTCGCCCGCGTGATCCACGAGGCGTTCCACGTCGCGACGTCGGGCCGCCCCGGCCCCGTCGTGATCGACATCCCGAAAGACGTGCAGTTCGCCAAGGGCCGCTATGTCGGCCCGCACGGCGTGCGCCCGAAGGCCTACACGCCCGCCCGCGCCGCCGAACCGCGCGCGATTGCCCAGGCGCTCGATCTCATGGCCGCGGCGAAGAAGCCGATCTTCTACACCGGCGGCGGCGTCATCAACGCCGGCCCCGGCGCCAGCGCCACGCTGCGCGCGCTGGCGGGCGAGACCGGCTTTCCCGTCACCTCCACGCTGATGGGGCTCGGCGCGTTCCCGGCTTCGCACCCACAGTTCCTGGGCATGCTCGGCATGCACGGGTCGTGGGAAGCCAACCACGCGATGCACGATTCCGATCTCATCATCGCGGTCGGCGCGCGCTTCGACGACCGCGTCACCGGCCGGCTCGACGCCTTCGCGCCGAACTCGAAGAAGATCCACATCGACGTCGATCCGTCCTCGATCAACAAGAACGTCCTCGTGAACGTGCCGATCGTCGCGGACGCGGGCGCCGCGCTCGAGGCGCTGCTGGCGGGCTGGCGCGCGCGCAACGCCAAGCCAGAGGCCGCCGCCCTGAAGGCCTGGTGGGCGCAGATCGACACCTGGCGCACGCGCAAGTGCTTCGCCTATCGCCAGGACGACAAGATCATCAAGCCGCAATACGCGATCGAACGCCTCGCCGCGGCCACGAAAGACAAGGACGTCTACGTCACCACCGAAGTCGGCCAGCACCAGATGTGGGCGGCGCAGTTCTTCCCGTTCGAACAGCCGAACCGCTGGATGACGTCCGGCGGCCTCGGCACGATGGGCTATGGCCTGCCGGCGGCCGTCGGCGTGCAGGTCGCCCATCCGGACGCCCTCGTCATCGACATCGCCGGCGAGGCGAGCGTGCAGATGACGATGCAGGAAATGTCGACGGCGGTTCAGTACAACCTGCCGATCAAGATCTTCATCCTCAACAACGAGTGGATGGGCATGGTGCGCCAGTGGCAGCAGCTGCTGCACGGCGAGCGCTACTCGCACTCCTACTCCGAAGCCCTGCCCGATTTCGTGAAGCTCGCGGAGGCCTACGGCGCCGTCGGCCTGCGCGCGGAAACGCCGGGCGAGCTCGACGCGAAAATCGCCGAAATGATCGCTGTGAAGAAGCCCGTCATCTTCGATTGCCGCGTGGCGCGCGAAGAGAACTGCTACCCGATGATCCCCTCCGGCAAGGCGCACAACGAGATGATCCTCGCCGCCGATGATCCGGGCGCGGAGATTTCCGACGAAGGGAAGATGCTGGTCTGACGCCATCGCCCCGCGACGGCGTCATCCTGGCCGCGCCGGAATGACGGAGCCGTTTAGCACTTCGGTCCGTCATTCCGGGGCGCGCGCAGCGCGAACCCGGAACCCAGGAAACTGGGCGCTGAAACGCTTGATCGCTTCACCTCACCAGCGCTTCTCTATGCGCCGGTGCACGCATGGCCCGCTACGACTTCATCGCCGTGTATCTCATGGCGAGCCGCCGCAACGGCACGCTCTATCTCGGCGTGACGAGCGACCTTCTCGCCCGCGCCACGCAGCATAGCAGCGGCCAGTTCAAAGGCTTTGCCGCGAACTACGGCTGCACGCGGCTGGTTTGGTTCGAACGCAGCGCCGACATGCCGACGGCCATCGCCCGCGAGAAAGAGCTCAAGAAATGGCGACGCGCGTGGAAGCTGGCGCTGATCGCGACGGCCAATCCGCAATGGCTTGATCTCTACGAGGACTTCCTTCTCCCGCGCGATGCGCGAAGGCCCGAACTCGACGATTGATACCCGTCCCCTGGGTTCCGGGTTCGCGCTTCGCGCGCCCCGGAATGACGGAGCCGTTGAGCGCTTCGTTCCGTCATTCCGGGGCGGCCGAAGGCCGAACCCGGAACCCAGGGGACCAAGCACCACTTACCGCGTGCACCAGAAGGTCATCCCCTGCGCCTGCGCGCTCGATCGCGGCGTCATTCCCCGCGCGCGCACCGCTCGACCTTCACCACGCCCTCGTCGACGAAATGAACCGCAAAGACCCGGTCCGGCGCCGCGACACTCATCGCCTGGGCGACCTTGCGTAGACTGTAGGCCGTGCCGGCGCCGTCGAAACGCCTCGACGAGAGCGGAAGGCACGTCCCGTCCGAAGCGCACAGTCGCGCTGAATTCTGATTGCGCTCCAGTGTCCACGAGCTGCCCACATGCACATTTGAGGGCTTGAGAATGGGCGCGACGATGTGGGCGATGGCCAATGTGTACGCAAGCCCGAAGCCAGCGAACGCGCCGAGCCGCCATCCGCCGCCGACGCGGTAGTGAACGACCGCGAGCATCGCGATCACCAGAACAGACGTCGCGACGAGGACGGCCGCGGGCCACGTTGACGACCAGATCGTGACGCATGCCGGCATGGGACCGCCCGTCCCTACTTCCGCGCGCGCACGCTGCGGAACGTCATCTCCCCGGCGCGGCTGATGTAGAGCAGCATCGGCTTGCCGCCGCCTCGTTCGGCGCGGGCGGCGAGTGCGCGCGCTTGGCCGATCGTCTCCACTGGCTCGAACGTCATCTCCACGATCACGTCGCCCACGCGCACCTTGCTGGCGGCGTCGCTCTGCGGATCGACGGAGACCACCGCAAGGCCGCTGACGTCCTCGCCGATCGCATAGGCGCGGCGCAGTTCGGGGCTCAGCTCCGCCAGCGTCATGCCGAGGATGCGGCCGCGTTCGCCGCCGCCGGCGAGCGGCGGCGCGTCGGGCATACCGGGCACGCCGGGCGCGCCCGAGGAGGCCAAAGACATGCGGCCCTCGTCGAGGCGGCCGATCTTCACCGCGGCGGTGATCTTCTTGCCGCTGCGCAGGAACTCGATCGTCACGGTCCGGTCGATCTGCGCATCGGCGACGAGGCGCGTGAGATTGCGGCTTTCGACGATGTCCTTGCCGTCGAACGACACCACGACGTCGCCGGGGCGGAGCCCTGCTTTCGCCGCGGGGCTGCCGTCCGTGATGCCGGCGACAAGCGCGCCTTTCGGGCGCGGCAGGCCATTGCGGGCCGCGACGTCCGGGCTCACCTGCGCGATGCGCACGCCGAGCCAGCCGCGCCGCGTCTCGCCGAACTTCAAGATCTGGTCGACGACCGAGCGCGCGAGCTCCGACGGCGTCGCGAAGCCCACGCCCACCGAGCCGCCGGTGGGCGAAACGATCGCAGTGTTCACGCCGATCACCTGGCCGTCCATGTCGAACAGCGGGCCGCCGCTGTTGCCGCGGTTGATGGCGGCGTCGGTCTGCAGGAAGTCGTCGTAGCGGCCGGCGTCGATGTTGCGGTTGCGCGCCGAGATGATGCCGGCCGAGACCGAGCCGCCGAGGCCGAACGGGTTGCCGATCGCGATCACCCACTCGCCCACGCGCGCCTGGGCGCTGTCGCCCCAGGAGACGTACGGCAGCGGACGGCCCGTCTTCACGCGCAGCACGGCGATGTCGGTGGCGATGTCGCGGCCGACGAGCGTGGCCTTCACCTGATCGCCGTTCTGGAAGATGACGCGGATCTCGTCCGCTTCCTCGATGACGTGGTTGTTCGTGACGATGACGCCGTCCGGCGAAATGATGAAGCCGGAGCCGAGCGAGCTCACCTCGCCCGTCGGCTCGCCGAGCATGTCGTTGTAGCGCTCCTGCGGGGAGCCGCGCGGGAAGCGGGGCATGTCGCCGACGCCGCCGATGCGCTGGGTGGTGGCGATGTTGACCACCGCCGGCATCAGGCGGTCCGAAAGCTCCGCGAAGCCATCCGGCGTGGGCTTCGCCGAGGCGGGCGCCGGGCTTGCGAAGATCGCTGTGACGGCCAGCGCGAAGGCCGCGGCCTGCGCACGCCAAGTGGGCTTGGAAGTCATTGCCGGTCCCGTTCGCTCCCCCACGGGCGGGAGCCCTCAAGGGATAGGACCAGCGATCAAAACGCGCAATGCGACGCAGAGATGGCGAAGCTGTCGTTGCCCGGCTAACCACCCGTCATTCCGGGGCGGCCGAAGGCCGAACCCGGAACCCAGGGGGCAACGCCGCCGTGCCCAGTCGCCGTGCCCAGTCTCCTGGGTTCCGGGTTCGCGCGTGCCGCACGCCCCGGAATGACGGGGGCGCGAAACGCGATCACTACCGCCGGGGGGCGCCTTCCTTGTCGCGCATGTAGCGGAAGAATTCGCCGTCCGGCGGGATCACCATCTGCGTGCCCTTCGGCATCGCGCGCTCATAGGCCTGCATCGAGCGATAGAACGCCGCAAACTCCGGATCACGCCCGAAGGACTGGGCGAAGATCTTGGTGCGGGCGGCGTCGCCCTCGCCGCGCGTCTTTTCCGCCTGCTCACGCGCCGTGGCGAGCGTGACGGTGACGGTGCGATCGGCTTCGGCGCGGATCTTGGCGGCCTGCTCGTCGCCCTCGGCGCGCAGCTTGGCGGCGGCCTGCTGGCGCTCCGTGCGCATCCGTTCGAACACGCGCTCGGCGGTTTCGGTGGGCAGATCGGCCTGACGGATGCGGACGTCGATGACGGTGACGCCGAGCGCGGCGGCTTCCTGGTTCATGGCGACGGCGATCGCCTTCATCAGTTCCGCGCGACGCGTGGAGATGATCTCGTTCTGCGGCGCCGAGCCGAGCACGCGGCGCAGCGCGCCGGTCATGATGTTCTCGAGCCGGGAGCGGCCGGTCTCTTCGTCCTGCGCGGCCTGGCGGAAGCGCAGCGGATCGCTGATCTGCCAGCGGGCATACGCATCGACGATCAAGCGCTGCTGGTCAGACGCGACGATCGCCTGCTCGGCGAGATTGAAGCCGAGATTCCGGCGATCATACATCTGCACGTTCTGGACGAAGGGCGCCTTCACGTACAATCCGGGTCCGCCGTTCTTGCCGTCGACGGTGTTGATGACGCGATCGACCGCGCCGAATTGCAGCACGAGCGCCTGCTGCGTTTGCGGCACGACGAAGAAGGTGTTGGCCATCAGCACGAGGCCGAGGCCGCAGGCGATCAGGAGGGGCGCGAGGGCGCGGTTCATCGGAGGCTCCTCAGCGGTTCGGCGCCGGCGGCGCGGTGGGCGCGCCTTGGCCGGCTTGTTGTCTGCGCAACTGGTCGAGCGGCAGGTACGGCGTCACGCCCGTGCGTCCGTCGACGATGATCTTGTCGGCGCCGCCATAAATGCGTTCCATCGTCTCCAGATAGAGCCGCTCGCGGGTCACGCGCGGCGCGCCCTTGTACTGCTCCTGGATCAGGCGGAAGCGCTCGGCTTCACCGTTGGCCTCGCGCACGACGCGCTCTTTGTAGGCCTCGGATTCCTGGATCATGCGCGCCGCTTCACCGCGGGCCTGCGGGACCACCTCGTTCTGGTACTTGGTGGCCTCGTTGATCTTGGTGTCGGCATCCTGGCTCGCGCGCACGACGTCGTCGAACGCCTCGATCACCACTTGCGGCGCCGTCGCGCTCTGCAACTGCACCTGGTTGATCAGGATGCCCGACTTGTAGCTGTCGAGCGTGCGCTGCATCAGCGCCTTGGTGGCGTCTTCGACGGCGCCGCGGTCGCGCGTGATGATCGCTTCGAGGGTACGCTGGCCGACGACCTCGCGCATCGCGCTTTCGGAAACGGCGAACACCATGTCTTCCGGGTTCCGCGTATTGAACACGAAGTCCTTCGCGTCCTTCAGCGACCAGACGACGGTGAAATCGATGTCGACGATGCTTTCGTCGCGCGTCAGCATCAGGCTCTCGGACAGTTTGTCCTGGCCCTCGTCGAACCCGATCTGCACGCGGCGCTGGCGGGTGACCTGCTCCACCCGGACGTTCTCGAGCGGGGGCGGCAGATGGACGTGCAGGCCAGGCCCGGTGGCGCGGTCGAACGCGCCGAAGCGGGTCACGATGCCCTGCTCACCCGTGTCCACGACATAGACGCCCGAGGCGAACCAGCCCGCCACCAGCAGCGCGCCCAGCACGGCGAAGCCCGCCGGCCCGAACGGACGACCGCCGTCGACGCCGCCGCCGCGGCCACGGCCGCCGCGCATGCGATCCTGGAATCGGCGCATCATCTCTTCGAGGTCAGGCCCGCCGGGCGGCGGCGCGTCCGGCCGCTTGGGCGGTTGGCCCCAAGGCTGGCGCGGCCCATCGCCCCACGGCCCCCCGGAATTGGGGCCGCCATTGGAGCCGCCGGGGGGCTTCTGCCCACCGCCGCCAGACTGATCATTCCACGGCATACTGCCTTCACCCCGTTGCGTTGGGCCCGATATGTGGGGGCGTAGGTAAGGGATCAAGCATGAACAACGGGTTGGCGGATGCCTTGGCTGCGATCACGACCGCGCTAGAGGCGGTCAAAGACCCCGAAACCGGCCTCGGACTGGTCTCCGCGGGCCGCATCAAGGGCTTGGCCAAGGACGCGAAAGGCCGTGTGAGCTTTGCCCTGGAGGCGCCGGCGGCCCTCGCCGCGGCCTACGTGCCGGTGCGCGATGCGGCCGAGCGGGCCGCGGCCTCTCAATTCGGCGTGACCGGCGTGACGGCCGTCCTGACGGCCCATGATGCGCCGCGTCCGGCTGCCGCCTCGCCCGCCGCGCCGCCCCCCTCTCCGCACGCCGCGCCGCCCGCAGGGGCGACCCGCCTGCGCAAGGGCGAAGGCGCCGCGCCGCCGGCCTCTGCCCCGGCGCAGAGCCGACGTCCCGAAGGCGTGCCCGGCGTCGCCCGCATCATCGCGGTCTCGAGCGCCAAAGGCGGCGTCGGCAAGTCGACCGTGGCGGTCAATCTGGCGTGCGCGTTCGCGGCGCTCGGCCTGCGCACGGGGCTATTGGATCTCGACGTCTATGGCCCCTCGACGCCGACGCTGCTTGGCCTCGCGACCGCGAAGCCCGAGACCGGAGAAGACGGAAACCTCATTCCCCTCAACGCTTTCGGTGTGCGCTCGATGTCGATCGGGTACATCGTCGACGTCGACGCGCCGATGATCTGGCGGGGCCCCATGGCGACGTCGGCGGTGCGCCAGATGCTCGACGACGTGGCCTGGGCGCCGCTCGACATTCTCGTCCTCGACCTGCCGCCCGGCACCGGGGACGTGCACCTGACGCTCGCCCAGCGCATCCCGCTCGACGGAGCCATCATCGTCTCGACGCCACAGGAAGTGGCCCTCGCCGACGTCCGCCGCGGCCTGCAGATGTTCGCCCGCACCCACGTGCCGATCCTCGGCGTGGTCGAGAACATGGCCTGGCTGGACCAACCCGACGGGACGCGGCTCGCACTGTTCGGCGAAGGCGGCGCCCGGCGCACCGCCGAGCAGGCCGGCGTCCCCTTCCTCGGCGCGCTTCCGATCGACATTGCACTGCGGCAAAGCGGCGACGCGGGCCACCCTCTGGTTGCGTCAGCCCCCGACCACCCCGCGTCCCGCGTGCTGTTCGACATCGCTTCTGCTGCGCTGGCCGGCCTCGAGCGTGGCCCGGAAACCACAGTGACGATCCGATTTTCGGACGACTGACCGGACGGTCACAAACCCACATTTGTGAACGTGTTCAATTTCAGCCGTTTATGAAGGGACACGCCCCCGTTGAAATCTTGACGTCTGCGTCAATCACGAAAGACTTACCCTAAGCGCCTTCAAGAGAAACGCCGCGGCGTCCTAATTTATCCTGCCGGCCCACCAAAACAAAACGGCCGAGCGGGAGGATGAATATGTCGAATACTTCGCTGCTGCGCGGAGTGTCCGCGCTTGCCGCCACGATCGCGTTTGGATTCACCCCGTTGCCCGCGGACGCCCAGACGCCAGATGCGCCTCAGTCCAGCGGCAAATCGACAACGGACGAAATCGTCGTCACAGGCTCCTACATCCGCGGCACGCCGGAAAACGCCGCGCTGCCGGTCGACGTGCTGACGTCCGCGGATCTCGAGAAGGTCGGCACGCCGACGATCACGGAGCTGGTCAAGACCCTGGGGGTCTCCAGCGGCACGGATGGCGAAACCAACCAGTTCTCTTCGAACGGGCTCGAAGGCCTCGGCAACATCAACCTGCGCGGTCTTGGCCCGGCGCGAACGCTCGTCCTGTTGAACGGGCGCCGCATGGCGTCGGCGCCCTATGGCATCGCGGAAAGCGCGCAGACGTTCGTGGACACGAACCTGATCCCCGCGGCGGCGATCGGGCGTGTCGAAATCCTCAAGGACGGCGCCGCCGCACTGTACGGATCGGACGCCATCGCCGGTGTCGTGAACTTCATCACGAACAAGCGCCTCGACGGACTGGCCGTCAGCGGCGACTTCGAGAAGTTCGACGGCTCCGAAGGCGAGTCGAATGCGTCCCTGGCGTATGGATGGCAGGGGCAAGCGACGAGCTGGGTCACGACCTTCGGATACAGCTTCCGATCGGAGACGAGCTTCTCCGACGTCGACGTGGCCGACGTGTCATTCGCCGGAAACCCTCAATCCGGCTACTCCGCGATCGGCAATCCGGGGCGGATCTTGAACGCCACGCCGGTTGGTAATTCCCCCCGGGGCACGCTGAACGTCGTTGATCCAGGGTGCGCGGCCGTCGGAGGCACGGTCGCCAACGGCGCGTGCCAGTTCCGCTTCATTCCCTTCGACAACCTCGTCGAGGAAGAAACGCGGTACCAGGTCTTTTCCGAACTCAACCACCGCTTCGGAAGCGGCGTCGAGGGCCACGCGGAGGTCCTGTACGCAAACACCGACGTCCCGAAGTGGAAGACGTCGCCGTCCTACCCGCCGCAGCGGCCGACCGTGGTCGTGCCGACGTCGCATCCGGGTTTCCAGGCCTTGCTTGCGCAAAATCCATCGCTCCTTGCCGCCAATCCCTGGCTCGGCACGGCGTCCGCGGTTCTCTGGTCGGGCCGTTCATTCGGATGGAGCGGCTTTCCCGGAACCGGCGGCGCTCAGGTCGGCAGCCGAGACTATGAAGCCTGGCGCGTATCGGGCGGGCTGAAAGGCGAGTTCGCCAACGGCGTCGGGTGGGACGTCGCGGTGACGCACATGGTCGATGTCGGCAATCGATCGACGAACGACACGTTCGTCGACCGGTTCAACAAAGCCCTCAACGGCCTCGGCGGTCCGAACTGCACGGGAACGACGCCCGGCGAAAATGGCTGTGAGTACTACAATCCGTTCTCGTCGGGGATTAAGCAGGGCGCATTCAGCGACACGCCGAACCCCGGCTACGTCCCGTCGACGGCCAATTCGCCCGCGCTCGCGAAGTGGCTGGTCGGCGCTTCGGCCACCGAAGCGACGACGCGCCTGACGGTGATCGACGCGGTGGTGAACGGTGAGACGCCGATCAAACTCGGCGGCGGGCCGATCGCCTTCGCAGCGGGCGCGCAGTACCGGATCGACGCCTACGAGCTGGATCCGAACGACAACGCGGACTTCACGAAGAACCCCTGCCCCGTCCCGGGCGACAAGTCGTGCGCGTCACAGACGGGCGTGTTCGGCTTTCTCGGCCCGACGAACCCGGTGGATGTCGATCGTGACGTCTGGGGCGCGTTTGCCGAGTTCAGACTTCCGTTCTCGGACAATCTCGACGCGCAGCTTGCTGTGCGACATGAGGACTATGGCGGAAGCACCGGCTCCACGACGGATCCCAAACTCGCGGTGCGGTATGAGCCGTTGAAGGGCGTCGTGTTCCGCGGTTCCGCCGGAACGACCTTCCGCGGCCCATCGCTGAACCAGCTCGGCGGTCAGTTCACGACGCTCGCCTTCGTTGCGCCGGCCAGCGCATTCAAGGCGATCGACACGTTTGGCAATCCGAAACTCAACCCGGAATCCGCGACCACGTTCAATGCCGGGACGGTCATCGAGCGAGGCGGCTTCAAAGGGTCGATCGATTATTGGAGCTTCGATTTCAAGGATCCGATCATCGTCGAGCCCTTCAATCCGCTGCTCGCGAACGTTCTCGCAGCGCCGACGACGTCGCCCTTCGCGTCGCGCGTCACGTTTTCAGCCTCGCCACCGACGCCTGCAACGTTCGAGCGCATCCGCGTGAACATCATCAATGGCCCGAAGATCAAAACCAGCGGCGTCGATGCATCGGCCGAATACACCATTCCTGACGCGTTTGGCGGTGCGGAACTGACGTTCGGCGCGGACGGCAGCTATACGATCGAATACAAGGTCGGCGCGCTCGTCATCGATGGCGTCCAGGTCGCGGCGCCCTTCGACGCGGTCGGTCGGTTCAACCGGACGGCCACCTACATTCGCCCGTTGCCGCAGTGGAAGGCCAACGCGTTCGTCGAAATCGCACGCGGCCCTCACAACCTGCGCTGGGTGGCGCGGTACATCACCGACTATGAGGACGAGAGGGCGCGTCTGCCGTCCGCGACGGCCGGGAACATTTTCCTGTCCGCCCCGGTCAACCCAAGGGGCAAAACCATCGCCGCCAATCTGCAGAACGACATCCACTACCGCTTCAAGGGCGACGGCGACCTCAGGATAACGGCGTCGGTCATCGACCTTTTCGACGAAGGCGCCCCGTATGCGCGCTTCGACACGAACTTCGACGTCTACACGCATCGCGCGTTTGGCCGGACGTTCAAGATCGGCGTCTCGAAGAAGTTCGGCCTGGGCTCCTGACGCCTCGGCCCATCGTGGTCTTGGAGCGGCGCGCACGCGCCGCTCCTTTTCGTTTGGCCCGCGGCGCGCCAACGCCGCATGGCGCGACGCTCGCCCCGCGCAGCCCGTCTGAAAGCGCAGTCCACGAAGCGATCGTGCCGTTGCACGGGCCGCCGGGCGGCACGGTTTGCGCGGCGCGCCGCCAAGAATGCTGCGCCGCAACAATGCCGCGGCGTATCCCGACCTCAGGTTGCGTCGGGCTCGACCTCCCCCGCGCCCCGCGTGCTGCTCGACATCGCTTCGGCTGCGTTGGACCAGCTGAATCGTGTCAATGGCGCCACAGTCAGCCTCCGATTTTCGGAGGATCCCGCGCCGTTCGGTGACCCTCGCTCGCCCAAAATGGTTCCGGCATAATCGCTTACCGCACTGCGAAAATTGCGGCGAGATCGTGACGCGTATGTCAACTTGTAAGAACTGCAATCGACTGTCTTCAACAGACAAGTTGACTGGTCTTAACTTCCCCTGCGGACCCCTCGAAACAACCGGGGCCGCTCGGGAGGAATCTGATGTCGAAGACTTCGCTGTTCAGTGGAGGGTCGGCCCTTGCCGCGGCGTTCGCGCTCGGCTTCGGCGCGCTCCCCGCCCAGGCTCAAACGCCGTCTGCGCCGCAATCCGGCACGCGGGCTTCGACAGAAGAAATCGTCGTCACCGGCTCCTACATCCGCGGCACGCCCGAAGACGCCGCGCTGCCGGTGAACGTGCTGTCCGCCGAGGACCTCGAAAAGCAGGGCTCGCCGACGACCGTCGAACTCATCAAGCTTCTCAGCGTCTCGTCGGGCGTCCAGGGCGACACCAACCAGTTCGACAGCCGCGCCCAGGGCGCGGAAGGCTCGGGCACGATCAACCTGCGCGGCCTCGGCCCGGAACGGACGCTGGTGCTCCTGAACGGTCGCCGCATGGCGCTCAACCCGTTCGGCCTCGTCGGCTCCACCGTCGACACCAACAAGATCCCGAGCGCGGCGATCGCGCGGATCGAAGTGCTGAAGGACGGCGCGGCCGCGACCTACGGCTCCGACGCCGTGGCGGGCGTCGTCAACTTCATCACGAAGACGAACTTCGACGGCCTGGAAGTCGGCGGCGACTACAAGTCGATCGACGGCTCTGACGGCAACTGGACCGCGTCGATGAACGCGGGCTACTCCACCGATCGCGCGAACATCTTCTTCTCCGTCGGCTTCCAGCACAAATCGCAGCTGAGTTCGCTCGAGCGTGACTGGGCGACGCGCCCCTATCTCGAGAACCCGCAGGGCGGCTGGTCGTCCTTCGGCAACCCGAGCTCCTACATCCCGGGCATCTTCACCAGCACCGGCATCGCCTTCCTCAACGCGGCGGGCGCGCCCTCGGCCGCGCCGCGCATCGTGCGCGATCCGCAATGCGCCGCGGTCGGCGGGTTCGCCGGCTTCACCGGCGCGACGCCGGCCTGCTATTTCAACTTCGTGCGGTTCGACAATCTCGTCGAAAACGAAGACCGCTATCAGGTCTTCTCGAGCGTCGATTTCGACATCGCGCCGAAGCACAAGTTCCACGCCGAAGTGCTCTACGCGAACACGGCGACGCCGGACTGGCTGACCTCGCCGGCCTACATCACCCTGCAGACGCCGACGGCGCAGGCGGGCGGCATCCCGGGCCAGTACATCACGCCCGCGACCAACCCGTTCTACCAGGACTTCATCGCCAAGAACCCGGGCGTCTTCCCGAGCAACACGCAGTTCGTGCTGCTGCCGCTGCACCGTCCGCTCGGCTGGGGCGGCAACCCGCTCTTCCCGGAAAACAACTTCGCGTCCGAAGGCAAGCGCACGTGGGAAGCCTACCGCGTCTCCGGCGGCGTGAAGGGCGAGATCACCGAGAACATCGGCTACGACATCAACGTCACCTACATGGAGGACAAGGGCGTCCGCACCGGATACGACGTCCTCGTCAACCGCTTCCAGCGCGCGCTGCTTGGCTTCGGTGGCGCGAACTGCACGGGCACGACGGCCGGCGCCAACGGCTGCTTGTGGTGGAACCCCTTCTCCACGCGGATCGACACCAACAAGATTACCGGCGTCTCCAACCCGCAGTACAATTCGGCGACGGCCCAGAACACCGAGATCCTGCGCTGGATGTACGCCTACCAGCGCACCGATCAGACGTCGGACCTGCTCACGGTCGACGCTGTGCTCAACGGCGAACTGCCCTTCTGGGAACTGCCGGGCGGCAAGATCGGGTGGGCCGCCGGCGGACAGCTGCGCACCTCCGGGTTCAAGACGAAGTACAACGACATCTCGAACCTGACGGTGACGCCGTGCGTCGCCACGCCGGACTACAACGTCACGAACTGCACGGCCGTCACGGGCGCCAACATCTTCCTCGGCGGCGGCTTCCCGGCCGATCTGTCGCGCGACGTGCACGGCGTGTTCGCCGAAGTGAATCTTCCGTTCACGGAGGCGTTCAACGCGGTGGTCGCGGCCCGCTACGAAGACTACGGCGGCGCCACGGGCTCCACGTTCAATCCCAAGGTCTCGGTGCGCTGGCAGGCGACCGATTGGCTCGCGCTGCGCGGCTCCGCCGGCTCGACGTTCCGCGGCCCGTCGCTCTCCAACACGCAGCCGGGCAGCGTCACGGCCTTCAACTTCGTGCTCGGCGCCTTCCGCGCGATCGACATCTTCGGCAACCCGACGATCAAGCCGGAAAAGGCCGACACGTACAATCTCGGCGCCATCGTGAAAGCCGGCGGTTTCCGCGGCACGATCGACCTCTGGCAGTTCAACTTCACGGACCAGATCGTCGCCGAACCGACCGAGGCCATCGCCAACACGATGTTCCCGGGCGGGACCTCGACGGCGCGCTGCGGCGATCCCGCCTTTGCGGCCCTGCAGGCGCGGTTCACGTTCAGCTCGCTGGGCTGCGTGCCGGGCGGCGTGTCGCGGATCCGCACGCAGGTCACCAACGGTCCGGACACGAAAACGTCCGGTATCGACCTCTCGGGCAACTACACGTTCAATGACGTGGCGGGCGGCGACCTGACGCTCGGCGTCGACGCGACCTACACGCTCAAATACGCCGTGGGCGACTTCACCGTGGCGGGCGTGCGCGTGCAGAACGCGTTCGACGCGACGAACAAGCTGAACGCCGGTCTCTCGCAGTACCCGCTGCCGAAGTACAAGGGCACGGTTTCGGCCGTGTACGAGCACGGCCGCCACTCGCTGCGCTACGGCCTGAACTTCGTCGACGATTACACCGACCAGCGCACCGCGCCGTTCGCCTCAACGACGAGCAACAGCGCCGACCCGACCACGCCGACGGCGCAGGCCATCACCGCCGGGAAGACGATCGATCGTCAGTTCACGCACGATCTGACCTATCGCGCCGATCTTCCGGGCAACGCGACGCTCCTGTTCTCGGTGGAGAACTTCACCGACCAGGATCCGGCGTTCGCGCGTCTCGACCTGAGCTACGACCCGTTCACGGGCAACCCGCTCGGCCGCACGTTCAAGATCGGCCTCAAAAAGAAGTTCGGCGCGGGTTCCTGATCTCCTCCGCTGGACGACTTGAGGGAGCGGCGCGCAAGCGCCGCTCCTTTTTCGTTCGGGCTCCAAGGCGCTCCGTCATCCTCATCGCGCCGAAGGCGTGATGGGGATCCAGGGACCACAGGGGCGCCCGGCTGGATCCCCGCCGCGCCTGCGGCGCGTCGAGGATGACGCAATCCCTAGCGCCAGCCGACGCTCTTCGCCCACGCCTCGAACGCAGCGCGCCGCTCGGCGAGATCCGGCGGCGGCCCGCCGATTGCGGCTTCCTTCGCCTGCGCGAGCAGATCGGCGAGCGGCGGCAGGCCCACGAGCGCGCGCCGCTGATCGACCTTGTCCGGCTCCGCGATCGGCGCCGGCGTGAGCCCGCCATCCGCCGCCCAGTCCAGCTGCGTGCCGAATAGCTGCGGCTTGCCTTCGTAGACGGCGATGCGATCCGCGAAGTGCGCCGCGTCGATCATCGAGGCTTCGCCCTTCTCGGCCGCCTGCATGAGCAGTTCGAGACCCTGGCGCTGGATCGCCGGGCGGCTCATTGCGCGCTGCAAAAGCTGGACGGCCGCAGCGGCGCCGTCGTCACCGACGACGCTGCGCTTGGGCCAGCCGCTTCTGGCAAGCACGCCCGAGAGCCAGTCCGCGTTGTCGACGTCGAGCGCCTCCTGCTCGGGGTGGTAGCCCGGGCCGAGCTTGCCGTCGCGGATCAGGCGATCGTGCAGGTCACGGGCCCGCCGGGCGCGCACGACGAGTTCGCCGCGCAAGGCATGATCGAGGGTGGCTGCTGTCATGGCGCGCCACATGCGCTGCAGCCGGGGTCTTTCGCAAGCCGGACGGTGCGCGCCTCCCCGGCGAGGGCGTCGAAAATCCACAGCCGTCCGTCGAGCGCGCGCCCGGCGCCGGCGATCAGCTTGACGGCCTCCAGCGCCATCATCGCCCCGACGACGCCCGTCAGCGCGCCGACCACGCCCTGGAGCGCACAGGGCTCGGCGTCCGGGGGCGTTTCCGGCACGAAGCAGCGGTAACAGGGCGCCGCGGTCGTGCGGTTGAACACCGCCACCTGCCCGTCCCACCGCCCCACCGCGCCCGACACCAGCGGCACGCCCAGCGCGCGGCTCGCCGCGTTGACCGCGAAACGGGTCTCGAAGTCGTCGCACCCGTCGAGCACCAGGTCGGCGCCGGCGAGGAGGTCCTTCGCCGAGGCCGCGTCGAGCCGCGCGGCGCGGGTCTCGATGCGGACGCCAGGATTGAGCGCCGCGAGCGCCGCCGCCGCCGCCTCGACCTTCGGGCGGCCGATATCGGCCGTGGCGAACAGCACCTGCCGCTGCAGATTGGAGAGCGCGACCGTGTCGGGGTCGATCAGCCGCAACGCGCCGACGCCCGCCGCCGCGAGATAGAGCGCCGCCGGCGCCCCAAGCCCACCCACGCCCACGAGCGCGACCGTCGCCGCGCGCAGGCGCTGTTGGCCTTGTCCGCCGATCTCCTTGAGCAGAATGTGGCGCTTGTAGCGCTCGAGGTCGTCCGGGCTCATTCCCCGTCTCTGCGGCGCCGCGCCAAAGAAGGAAAGCCGGAAGGAACGCCATGGCGCACGCTCCGATCGCCGCCGTCCGCTGGGACCCGGCCCAATACGCCCGCTACGCCGACGCCCGCCTGCGTCCCGGATTCGAGCTGATGGACCGCCTGCCCGCACTTCCGGCCGGGGCCGTCGTCGATCTCGGCTGCGGCGCGGGCGAGCACGTGATCGCGCTCGCGGCCCGCATGCCGGACCGGCGGGTGATCGGCGTCGATCTTTCACCCGAGATGCTGGCGCGCGCCCGCGCCGCCGCGCCGGATCTGGATTGGCGCTTGAGCGACATCGGCGACTGGGCGCCCGCACCCGACACGCCCGTCGCGCTGCTGTTCTCCAACGCGGCCCTGCAGTGGCTCGAGGATCACGCGACGCTGCTCCCGCGCCTGTTCGCTCACGTCGCGCCGGGCGGCGTCTTCGCGCTGCAGATGCCGAGCAATCTCGGCTCGGCCGCACACGAGATCGCACGGGATTTGTGTCGCGAGATGGGGCGCGAAGATCTCGTCGCCGCGCTGCGCAGCGGAGCGACGGTGCTCGAGGCGACGGCCTACTACGATCTGCTGCGCGCGGCCGGCGGCATGGACGTCGACGTCTGGGAGACGACCTATCTCCACCAGCTCGGCGCCGCAGGCGTGACGGATTGGGTCAAAGGAACGGCCTTGCGCCCCGTGCTCACCGCGCTCGCCCCGGATGACGCCGCGCGCTTCCTCGAAACCTACGACGTGCGCGTGCGCCGCGCCTATCCGCCACGCGCGGACGGCGTGACCTTGTACCCGCAGCGGCGCGTCTTCATGGTCGCGCGTCGACCGGCCTAGCCTGGAACCACGGCCCGCCGAGATGGTTTTGAGGGCGGTCCGCGCGTTCTCGCGCCCGCGCCAAGGTCCTCATGCCCAGTCCCAGCAATGGCGATCAGAGCCGCACGCACGATCGAGTCCGCACCGCCCCCGCGCGCAGTGGCGGCCAGGGTCGCGTGCGCGATCCCTCCCATGACGGCCGCCTGAAAGCCAACAAGGAGCGCGGCGTCTCGAAAGGCACGACGAAGAAAGACGAAACCGTCTCGCCCGGAGGCCAGGGCCGCGTGAAGGACCCGAGCCGCGACCGCCGGCTGAAGAAGAACCAGCAGCGGCAATAACCAGCGCCGGCGTCATCCTCGGCGCGCCGAAGGCGTGCCGGGGATCCAGGAGCGTGCGGCGCCCTCTGGATCCCCGACCTCGCTTTGCACGGTTGAAGATGACGGAGCTGGCCCCTTACTTCGCCGGCGCGTCGCACGGCCAGGCGGCCGGCGCGACGGCGCACTGGCCCGGTTCGCCGCGATAGACCTGCCCGCCCTTCATGACGAACGCCACGCGCTCGAGCCGGGAAACGTCCGTGGTCGGATCACCGGAGACGGCGATCACGTCGGCGTAGCGACCGGGCGCGAGCGCGCCGATGTCGGCCTGCGCCTTCAAGAGCTCGGCGCCGGTCTTCGTGGCGGCGACGATCGCCTGCATCGGCGTCATGCCGTAGCGCACCATCACGGCGAGCTGCTTGGCGTTGTCGCCGTGCGGATAGACGCCGGAATCGGTGCCGAACGAGAGCTTCACGCCGGCCTTCACGGCCTTGCGGAAGTTCTCGCGCTGGATGTCGCCGATGTCCTTATCCTTCTGGATGTTGACTTCAGGCACGCCGTTCGCGCGGCCCATCGCCTGCGTGTAGTCGGTGTTGTAGATGTCCATCGACAGCACCGTGCCGGCCTGCTTGGCGAGTGCGATCCCCTCGTCGTCGATCAGGCTCGCGTGCTCGACGGAATCGGCGCCCGCGCGGATCGCCATCTTGATGCCGCCCGGGCCGTGCGCATGCACCGCGACCGTCTTGCCGAGATTGTGCGCCTCCGCAACGATCGCCTTCGCCTCTTCGAGCGAGAAGTGCGTGGTTTCCGGACGGGTGTTGGAGGAGAACACCCCACCCGTCGTCGCGATCTTGATGAGATCGACGCCATACTTGACGTGCTCGCGCACCGCCTTGCGCACTTCGTCGGGGCCGTCCGCGACGCCCTCTTCCTTGTAGTTGTATTGCGGCGCGAGGTGGTTGTCGTCGCCGTGGCCGCCCGTCATCGAGATCATCGGGCCGGCGGCGAACACGCGCGGGCCCGGCACGTCGCCGTGCTCGATCGCGTCGCGCAGGGCGACGTCGGCATAGGCGCCGGCGCCGACATTGCGCGCGGTCGTCACGCCCGCCCGGAGCGTGCGCCACGCGCCCGCCGCGCCGAACAGGCCCGCCCGCGGCGCCGAGATGTGGTAGGACTCCAGATAGCTGATCGTGGGATCGCTCGTCAGGTGCGTGTGCGTGTCGATCAGGCCCGGCAGCACGGTCTTGTCCGAGAGATCGATCACGCGCGCGCCCGCGGGAATCGGCGTCGCCGCCGCGGCGCCCACGGCCTTGATGCGCTCGCCCTCGATCAGGATGACCTGATCGGTCTTCACCGACGCGGTGGCGACGTCGATCAGGCGCCCCGCCTTGATCGCCACGACGCTCGACGCCGGATCGGCCGCGTGCGCAGCCCCCGCCGACGTCAGCGCCAGCGCCGCCGCTCCCGCGGCCAACGCCGCCTTCAGCCCCTTGACCATGCTTTCCCCTTCACTCCGGGCGCCGATCCCGGAGCATCCGGGATCAGACGATCTCGTACCGCACCGGCATCGTCTTGAGGCCGGACACGAAGTTGGAGCGAGAATTGACCGCCTTCCCCGTGATTTCAATGGACTTGAGGCGCGGCAACAGCTCGGCGAACAGCGCCCTGATCTCCATCCGGGCGAGGTGCATCCCCAGGCACAGGTGAACGCCGTAGCCGAACGCGATCTGGCGGTTGTTCGGGCGATCGACTCGGAAGGTGAACGGGTCCTCGAACACCTCCTCGTCGCGGTTGCCGCTCGAGAAGAACAGGCACAGCCCGTCGCCCTTGCGGATCGTCTTGCCCCGGAGCGGGTAGTCCTCCATCGCGGTGCGCATGAAGTGCTTCACCGGCGTGGTCCAGCGGATCATCTCCTCCACCGCGCCGGAGAGAAGCGCGGGATCGGCCTTGAGCTTCGCCATCTCCGCCGGATTGAGGATGAGCTGGCGCAGGCCGCCAGCCGTCGCGGAGCTCGTGGTGTCGTGGCCGGCGGTGGCGACGATCACGTAGTAGCTCATCGCCTCGCGCTCGCCGATCGGCGCGCCGTCGATCATGCCGTTGGCGATGATGGTGGAGAGATCGTCTTTCGGGTTGGCGCGGCGATCGGCGGTGATGGCGCCGAAATACTGGAACAGCGTCTGCGCCGTCTGGAAAAGATCGACCGCGCGCCCGTTGTCGGACGACGAGAACGCGGTCCCATCGCCGGCGCGCTCGCTCTCGTTGACGACGTCGGGATCGCCCGGCCCGAAGATCTCCTGCGTGAGCTTGAGCATGAAGGGCTCGTCGCTCTTCGGGACGCCGAGGATCTCCATGATCACGCGCAGCGGATACCAGACCGCCACCTCCTTCACGAAGTCGCACTGCCCGCCGAGCTCGGCCATGCGATCGACGTGCTCCTTGGCGATCTGGGCGATGCGCGCCTCGAGCTTCTTCAGGTTCGGCGGCATGAACCAGCTCTGCGTGAGCTGGCGCAGCTTGAAGTGCACCGGATCATCGAGATCCACGAGCGTGCGGAACAGGTGCGTGTCGCCGGTGACGGACTTCACCCACTCCTCGCCTTCGATCGGCGACAGATAGGTGCGATGCGCGGCGCTGAAGACGTCGTTGCGCTTTTCGATTTCCTGGATGTCGGCGTGCTTGGTGATCGCCCAGAACGGCCGAAAGCCGGTGGGCTCGACGAAGCGCACCGGATCCTCGCGGCGCAGCCGGGTGAAGATGTCGTGGATCTTGTCTTCGTCGGCGTAGAACTCGGGATTGACGATCGCGTCGTCGAGCCGGTCCGCGGAATAGCCGGGAAACTTTGCGGGGGCGCCGTCGTCCATTTCGTCCTCCCAAGACATGTGTTTGGGAGGGAAGATACAGCGCATGACGCGGGCGCCCAGCCTGTCGCTGCGGCGCCTGACCCAATCTCGGCGAGGCCCGTTCTCGGCTAGGTTTGCGAGGGCGCGCGCCCGACCGCCGCAGCCATCGTGCACAGGCCGAGCATGGCGCCGGCGATCGCCCCGAACCCCGCGCCAATAGCCGCGGCGTCTCCGATCTCGGCGCCGTTGAGCAGCATCGGCATCAGCGCGGCGACGCCGAACGACCCGATGGCCCAGCCGACCGCCGATCCCGCGATCCAGCGCCAGCTCGTGACGCCCGTGCGCGCCAGCGCAGGCGACTGCACCGCGCCGGTGACCGCGCCCGTGACGGCGCCGGCGACGGCCGCGCCGGTCCAGAACAGCGCGCCGCCAAGGTCGAGCCGGCCGAGACTGCCGACGATCACGGCGAGGATCGTGGCCCCGGCGATGGCGGCGAGCGTGAACGGAAGAAGAGCCGGCGCGCGATTGAGCCGCCTGAGCGCCGCCCACTGGCAAATGGCGAGGATCGCCCCCTCGGCCGCGGCGGCGGCGAGACGCCAAGTTCCCTCCGGGCCGACGATCACACCCGCCCCGACCGCAGCCGCGAGCGCGGCCGACGCCTCGAGGCCGCCGGCGCCGCCAATCGCGCAGCCGCCGATCCAGACCAGCGCCGGTGTTTTCAGATCATCCTCGACCACGGCCATGCGTTTGCCCCGCGGACGCCCGACCTCCACATTGGCGCAAAATGTCGCACCTGGGAACGGCCAATCTTCGGTCGTTTACGATTGTCCACAGGCGCGCGCCGCCCAACGTGAGCGTCAACGGACCATGGTGGCCACGGACCTCAGGTCAGCGCGGCGACGACGGGCGCCGCGATCAGCCCGGTGATGACGAGCTCGAACCCGACCGACGCGCCGTTGAAACCGGTCCGTGAGGGCGGATCGAGCGCCATCGAAAGCAGCCGCCCGAGCGCCGTGACGCCCCACGCCGCCGCCACGGCCAGCGCGGCGCCGAGCGTCATCTCGCGATATGGCGTGTGCAGCAGGATGATCACGACGAGATGCGTGCCGAGGAACAGGCCGCCATAGGTGCCCCGGAACTCGGCGCCGCCGCCAGGCCGCTCGGGATCGTCGCGCAACCGCACGAGCCGCGCGGCGCGCTGAGGGGTGACGAGGCCAAAAACGCCAAGGCCCGCACCGATGGTGGAGCCGGCGAGACACAGATACCAGGGAAGATCCATGGCGGCACTTTAGCGGCGCCGGGCCTGAGAGCCAGCCTTGACGACGGATGCCCGCGGGGTTAGCTAACTCTGACTAACAGCCGACGGGATGTCCATGTCGATCGTCAACATGCTGGACGCAAAAACGAACCTCTCCCGATTGGTGGATGCGCTGGAGCGCGGCGACGAAACCGAAGTCGTGATCGCGCGCAACGGCAAACCGGTCGCGCGGCTGACGGCCTTTGCGCAGGCGCCGTCGCACGGGCGGATCGGCGCTCTGAAAGGCGCGTCGGATACGCCCGCCCCCGATCCCGAGATCGAACGCGCCGCCGCGGCGCTGATGCGCGGCGAGACGCCGTGAACCTGCTGCTCGATACGCACATTGCGATCTGGGCGCTGGAGGACAATCCGCGCCTTTCGCCCGCAGCCCGCGCCTTGATCCTTGATCCATCGGCGACGGTTCATGTCAGCGTGGCGAGTCTCTGGGAAATCGCGATCAAGCACGCGTTGCCACAAGGCCGGCGCGCCATGCCGGTCTCGGCGTCGACGGCGGAGGCTGCGCTTCGCGCTTCTGGCTACGCCGTACTGCCGATCACCTCCGCCCACGTGCTTGCGACGGAAGGTCTTCCGCGCCTCCACGAGGATCCGTTCGACCGCCTGCTCGTCGCCGTGGCGCGCGCCGAACCGCTGCGGCTCGTCACGCACGACGCGCGGCTTGCCGATTACGACGTGCAGATCGAGCTCGTGTAACGCGAAACGCCCCTGCGCTGGAGCGCAGGGGCGTCGTCGTCAAAGCCGTCTTTGGATCAGCGGATGCCCGGGACGTGCAGACGCGCTTCGGCGTCGGCCGCTTCCTTGGCCGCGGCGCCGGCGTGCTTGCCGAGCTCGAGGCGGGCGATCGTGCGGCAGTGCACTTCGTCCGGACCGTCGGCCAGGCGCAGCGTGCGGATGCCGGCATAGGACCGGGCAAGCCCGTAGTCCTGGCAGACGCCGCCGCCGCCGTGCGCCTGGATCGCGTCGTCGATTACCTTCAGCGCGATGCGGGGCGCGGCCACCTTGATCATCGCGATCTCGGCGCGGGCGACCTTGTTGCCCACAGTGTCCATCATGTACGCGGCCTTGAGGCAAAGGAGGCGCGTCATCTCGATGTCGATGCGCGCTTCGGCGATGCGCTGTTCCCACACCGAGTGGTCGGCGAGCGTCTTGCCGAACGCTTTGCGCGACAGGAGGCGCTTGCACATCTTTTCGAGCGCCACTTCCGCGGCCCCGAGCGTGCGCATGCAGTGGTGGATACGGCCCGGGCCCAGGCGGCCCTGCGCGATCTCGAAGCCTGCGCCTTCGCGCAGGATCAGGTTTTCCGCCGGCACGCGCACGTTTTCGAGCAGCACTTCGAAGTGGCCGTGCGGGGCGTCGTCATAGCCGAACACCGTCAGCGGGCGCAGGAGCTTCACGCCCGGCGCGTCGAGCGGCACGAGGATCTGCGACTGCTGGGTGTAGGTCTTTTGCGACGGGTCGGTCTTGCCCATCACGATGGCGATCTTGCAGCGCGGATCGCCCACGCCCGAGGACCACCACTTGCGGCCGTTGATGACGTAATGATCGCCGTCGCGGCGGATTTCCGTCTGGATGTTGGTGGCGTCAGACGAAGCGACCGCCGGCTCGGTCATGAGGAAGGCGGAGCGGATCTCGCCGTTCATCAGCGGGCGCAGCCACTTCTCCTTCTGCTCGCGGGTGCCGTAACGCTCGAGCACTTCCATGTTGCCGGTGTCGGGCGCCGAGCAGTTGAACACTTCCGAGGCGAAGCCGACGCGGCCGAGGAGTTCGGCGATCGCCGAATAGGTCACGTTGGAGAGCTTCGGCCCTTCGAACTCGAAGGTGTCGTCCAGGTTCGGGTGCCCCGCGTGCGGCGGCATGAACATGTTCCACAGACCTTCGGCCTTGGCCTTCTTTTTCAGGTCCTCGACGATCTGGATCACCTTCCAGCGATCGCCTTCCTTGTCCTGCTTCTCGTAGATCGGGATGGCGGGAACGATGTGCTCGTCCATGAACCGCTGGACGCGGTCGACCCAATGCTTGGTCTCGGCCGAATGTTCGAAGATCATGGCGTCTCTCCTCCCGGGTGCGCGCTTTCGATGCGATGCGTGCGTTGCGCTACGTGTCTGCGCGCACCTTAGCGCCGCCACACCGCGGAGCAATCCGCTGCGACCAGGTCACGTTGCGGCAGGCGGCGGCGGGGCCGATCTCGCATGGGGCTCCGCCCAAACCGAGCGACGCGGCTGGCGGGCGCCGACAGGCCGCGCCAAGCAACCGTGTGTTGCGTCGCCGCAAAAGCGTCCCAAACGCTGGCGATCAGGGCTGATCCTGAGTGATCCGGAGAATGTGATGCACGGTCTCAAGCGTCTCGTTTCGCCCCGCGCCGCGGCGGTGGCGGCCATGGCGGCCTTGGCCTTTTCGGCGCCCGCTTTCGCGCAGTCGGAGCGCAACGCCTCGGCGGCTTCGGAACAGACGAGCGTCGCGGTCGGCGCCATCGGCGAGAACGGCCTGAAGGCGGCGGTCGGCGTGGTGGCGATCCCCCTCGGCGTTGCGGGCGCCGGCGCGATGAGCGGCGGCGCGGCGCTTTCGGCCGCGGGCGCGCCCGTCATCGGCGGATCGGTGGCGCAGACCGGGTCGGCGGCGCTGGGCGTAGCCGGCGCGGCCTCCGACTTTGCGAACAAGCCGCTCTCCATTTCCAAGGACGTGATCGTGGGCCCTGCCCCGCAGCCGGCCCCGAACGTGCCCTACACGCCCGTTGCGGCGCCGACGGGAGCGCGCCCGCAATGACGCCGCAGGCCCAGATCGACCGCCGCCTCCTGCTGCTCGGCCTTGCGGCGGCGGCGGCCGCAGCGCCAGCCGGCGCACAATCCCGGTCGACGCGCCAGGGCGACGCCTCCGCGCCGCTCGCCGATTCCGGGTTCAGCGGGCGCACGCCCAACCCGCACCTCACGATCGAAGAGGCGGCGAAGTTCGCCAAGCAGGTCGAGGAGACGCTGGCGGCGAAGGGCGTGCGGCTGGCGATCGTGTTCCGCACCGGACGCCCGCGGGACAAGCTGCCCAAGGGCATTTCGTACACCCACGGCGCGTTCTGGGCCTACGTGCCGATCACCAAGCCGACGGGCGAAACCGTCTATGGCTACGCCGTCTACAATCTCTACCACGGCGACGGCACGACGCTGGCGAAGGACCAGTCCTATCTCGCACAGGACTTCCCGATCGACTTCGTGCGCGGCTCGGCCGTGGACGACGTCGCGATCATCGCGCCGAGCCCGGAAATGCAGAGGCGCATTCTCGCGATCATGGGCAGCCCGACCTATGCGGCGCTGCACAATCCGGCCTATTCGCTGATCGCCAATCCGCTCGACGGCAAATACCAGAACTGCAACTCGTTCATGCTGGACGTCGTCGCGGCGGCGGCCTGGGAAACCACGGACCCGGCGCAGATCCGCGCGAACCTCAACGCGCATTTCAAGCCGACGCGTGTGGACGTGGGCCCGGTGCAGCGGCTGCTCGGACCGATGGCGGACTCGCGCCTCAAGACCGACGACCAGGGCAAGCAGCTCATCACGACGACGTATGAATCGATGGCCGCGTTCATGCGCAAGTCGGGCCTGCTGAGCGAGGCGCTGGTGCTCGACCGCATCAAAGCCTGAGGCTAAGCCAGGGGGCGATGAAGCTCGTCCCCCGCCTCCTCGCGGTCGCCGGCGTGCGGCTGCACCCGATCGACCCGACGCATCGGGAAGGCCTGCGGGCGGCTGCGGCCGATCCGGCGATCTGGCGCTGGTGGCCGCGCCCGCCCGCGCACGCCCCGGCGGCTTGGGACCAGGAATTCGACTGGTGGCTGTCCCAGCACGCGGCCGGGCTTGCGATCTCCCATACCGTCGAGGCGGAGGGCCGGCTCGTCGGGCAGACGAGCTACCTCAACATTCGCCCGGACCATGCCGGCGTCGAGATCGGCGCCACCTGGTACGCGCCCGACGTCCAGGGCGGGCGGGTCAATCCGGCCTGCAAGCTGGCGCTGCTCGACGCCGCGTTCGCGGCCGGCGCCGAGCGCGTCGAACTCAAGACCGATGCGCTCAACGCCAAGTCCCGCGCGGCGATCCTGAAGATGGGCGCCACGTTCGAGGGCATCCACCGCCGCCACATGCTGCGGCCGGACGGGACGTATCGCGATACCGCCTGGTTCTCCGTAATCCGAGAGGACTGGCCGGCGGTGAAAATCGGGCTCGAGCGCCGGCTTGGACTTGCGCCGTGACCCTGCCGCCGCTCCTCCATGCGGCGCGACCGATCCTGCGGGACTTGTTCCCGACCCTCCTGTTCATCGCGATCCTGAAGCTCGGCGGCGGCCCGCTCGTGGCGACCGCGGTCGCGATGGCGATGGGCGTCGGGCACATCGCGTGGAACCTGGCGCGGCGCGTGCCGGTCGAGGCGCTGCAGTGGCTGAGCGTTGCGCTGGTGCTTGTGTTCGGCGGGGCGACACTGATGACGCACGACCCGCGTTTCGTGATGATCAAGCCGACGCTGGTGTTCGCCGCCGTCGGCGCCACGATGCTCAAGCCGGGCTGGCAGAGCCCTTATGTCCCGCCGATCGCGCGGCCCCATCTGTCGGAGCGGGCGCTGCGCCTGTGGGGGTATGTCTGGGCGGCGACGATGTTCGGCCTTGCCGGGGCGAACGCGGCGGTGGCCGCGACGGCGCCGGTCGAGGTCTGGGCGACGTTCGCCGCCGTCGCGCCGATGACGACGATGGTCGTGCTTTTCGCGATCCAGTATCTCGCGCTTCGCATCGGCGTCGTCCGGGCGATTCGAAAGGCGCGAGCGGCCGACGCCTGACCGCCGCCTCGCCCGACGGCCCGCGTTCTGAACGGTTTGGTTAAGACTGCGTCAACTCTGCCCGGTGTGGCATGGTGGCGAGAGAGAATAGCGATTCGATGCCCTTGATCGCCCACGCCATGTTCTACGTCGCCTACGCCGTGCTTGCGGCGGCGGTCGGCGTCGCCCTCGCCGTCATCGGCGGCGGGGACGGCGCAAGTGCGACGCTGGGCGGGCTCGCCACCTTCGCCGCCTTCGCCGTCACGCACGCCGCGCTGACCGCCGCCCACGCCACGGGCGCCGTCCGCGCGACCGAGAAGCGCCTCAAGGGCGAGATCGACAAGGTGCGGACGCTGCACAAGGAAATCGCCGAAGACGTGTCGATCGTCGCGGAGCGGCTCGACACGCTCGACGACCGCGTGGCGGAAGTCGCGCTGCGCCGCGCCGAGCCGGCCGGCGGCGGCGAAGTCCGTGCGCTGGAAGCCCTGGTCGATCGCCTTGGCCGCTCGCTCGACATGCGGTTCGAGGAGATCAAGCGCGTCGCGTTGCCCAACGCCGCGGCGCCGTCCCGCCAGCTCTCGCCGATCGAGATGGTGCGCGAGGCGCTGCTCGAGAACCGCGTGGAGCTGCACATGCAGCCGATCGTGGCGCTGCCGCAGCGCCGGACCGCGTTCTACGAGGGGTTCTCGCGCCTGCGCGACTCCACGGGCCGCCTGATCGCGCCGTCCGAGTTCATTCCCGCCGCCGAACAGGCGGGCATGATGTCGACGATCGACAACATGCTGCTGTTCCGCGCGGTGCAGATCGTGCGCAAGCTGATGGCGCAGGATCGCCGGATCGGCATCGTCTGCAACCTCTCGCCGCGCTCGCTTTCGGACGAAAGCTTCTTCCCGCAGTTCCTCGATTTCATGCACGAGAACCGCGATCTCGGCGGCGCCGTCGTGTTCGAGATCGCGCACGAGGCCTTCGAGAGCCGCACGGCGGCGCAGGCCCGCGCCATGGCGCGCTTGGCCGATCTCGGCTTCTTCTTCTCGATCGACAAGGCCAAGTCGCTGGCGATCGATCTGCCGGACCTCGAACGCGCCGGGGTGCGCTACTTCAAGGCGCCGGCGTCGATGGTGATCGATCAGATCGTCCATGCGGGCGTGCGGCCGAAGTCCAACATCGCGCGCGAGATCGCGCCGCGGGACGTCACGGCCGTGTTCCGCCGCTATGGCGTCGACCTCGTCGGCGAGTTCGTGGAGGACGAGGCGACGGTCTCGGAGCTCCTCGATCTCGACCTCCCCTACGCCCAGGGCCATCTGTTCGGCGCCGCGCGCGCCATCAAGGAAAGCCTCATGGAGGCCACCGCGCCGCCGAAGGGCTTCTTCGGGCGTGCCGCGGGGTAGCGGCATCCGCCTCGGTTGACCTCGCGGCCCCGCTCGGGCACGCCCGGCGCATGACCGACATCATCTCCAGCCTCGACGCGATCGCCGATCGCTATGACGCCCTGCTGTGCGACCTCTGGGGCGTCGTCCACAACGGGCGTCGCGCCTTCCCGGCCGCGGTGACGGCGCTGCAGCGCTTCCGCGCCCGCGGCGGGATCGTGGTGCTGATCTCCAACGTGCCGAAGCCGCGCGACCCGATCCCTGGACAGCTCGACGCGCTCGGCGTGCCGCGCGACGCGTGGGACGAGATCGTCACCTCCGGCGACGCGATCCGGGTGGAGCTGGCGCGGCGCGCGCCCGGCCCGATGTACCGGATCGGCCCGGACGACGACAGCGAACTTTGGGCGGGGCTCGGCCTTGCCGAGACACGCGACCCGGCGGCGGCGGCGTTTCTCGCGATCTCCGGCCTGGATGATCCGTTGCGCGAGACGCCGCAGGATTACGGCCCCCTGCTCGATGCCGCGCGGGCGCGCGACCTGGAGCTGTTGTGCGCCAATCCGGACATCGTCGTGCGCGTGGGCGAGCGGCTCGTCTGGTGCGCGGGCGCCGTCGCGGCCGAGTACGAGGCGCGCGGCGGCCGGGTGGTGATGGCGGGCAAGCCGCATCCGCCGATCTATGCCCTGGCCGAAACGGCGCTGGCCGCCGTCGCCGGGCGATCGATCGACCGCAGCCGCATCCTCGCCGTCGGCGATGGCGCCGGCACCGACGTGAAGGGCGCGAACGGCCACGGGGTCGACGCGCTATTCGTGGCCACGGGCATTCACGGCGAGGCCGTGCTGAAGGACGGCCTGCTCGATCCGGCCGGGGTGGCCGCGACGCTCGCCAAGGCCGGCGCCACGGCGCGCTACGCCGCAGCCGCCCTGGCCTGAGGCGCATGCCGCCGGCGCGCCCGGGCGTCCAGGCCGCCGCGTGGTTGCCCTGGACCGGCGCCCGGTCCTAAGGTCCCGCCGCGAGACGGGCTCCCCGCCGGGCCATCCAAAAAACGAGGAAACGCATGTCCACCCTGTTCGACCTTTCCGGCCAGACGGCCATCGTCACCGGCTCTTCGCGCGGCATCGGCAAGGCCATCGCGCACCGCCTCGCCGAACACGGGGCCAACGTCGTCATCTCGTCCCGCAAGGCCGACGCCTGCGAGGCGGCGCGCGACGAGATCAACGCCGCCGTCGGCCGCAAGGCCGCGATCGCCGTCCCCGCCAACATCGCCGACAAGGCCGCGCTGCAGCGCCTCGTCGACGAGACCCGCGCGACGTTCGGCAAGGTCGACATCCTCGTCTGCAATGCGGCGTCGAACCCGTATTTCGGGCCGATGGGCGGGATCTCCGACGATCAGTTCATGAAGATCCTGCAGAACAACGTGATCTCGAACCACTGGATCATCCAGATGGTCGCGCCGGAGATGGTGGAGCGGAAGTCCGGCTCGATCGTCATCATCTCGTCGATCGGCGGCCTGAAGGGCTCGAACGTGATCGGCGCCTATGACATCTCCAAGGCCGCGGACATGCAGCTGGCGCGCAATCTGGCGCTGGAGTTCGGCGGCTCGAACGTGCGCGTGAACACGATCGCGCCGGGCCTCGTGAAGACGGATTTTGCGCGCGCCTTGTGGGAAAATCCGAAGATCCTCGAGCAGGCGACGGCGCATTCGTGCCTGAAGCGCATCGGCGAGCCGGACGAGATCGCCGGCATGGCGGTGTTCCTCTCGTCGAAGGCCGGCGCCTTCACCACCGGCCAGACTTTCGTCATCGATGGCGGCGCGACCGCGATCTGATCCGACGTTTTCTCCAGGTCACGACAAGGATGATCCGTATGCGTTTCATCGCTCCCGCGGTCGCCGCATTGGCGCTCGCACTCTCCGGCTGCGCCACGACGCCCCCGCCCGCGCCGGCTCCCGCGCCCGCACCGGTCGCGCCGCAACCGCCGCCGCCGCCCGCGCCGATGTCGCCAGAAGCGATCGCCGCGCACATCAAGGTGCTGGCGTCCGACGCCTATGAAGGCCGCGCGCCGGCGACCGAAGGCGAAGTGAAGACGCTCGCCTATCTCGAGGCGCAGTTCAAAACGATCGGCCTGGACCCCGGCCCTTCGGGCTGGACACAGCCCGTGCCGCTCGCGGAGTCGATCGTGCAGGGCGCGCCCGCGCTCACCATCACGGGCAAGGACGGTGCGAAGACCTACGCGTTCCGCGATCAATGGGTGGCGTTCACGCGCCGCTTCGCGACGCAGACCGAAGTGAAGAACGCCGAACTCGTGTTCGTCGGCTACGGCGTGACGGCCCCGGACAAAGGCTGGAGCGACTACGCGAAGGCCAACATCAAGGGCAAGATCGCCGTCATCCTCGTCAATGATCCGGACTTCGAGACGAGCACGGATCTCACCGGCCCGTTCGGCGGCAAGGCGATGACCTATTACGGCCGCTGGACCTACAAATACGAGGAGGCGCAGCGCCAGGGCGCGATCGGCGCGCTGATCGTGCACGAGACCGCGCCCGCGGCCTATCCCTGGGCGGTGGTGCAGTCCTCGTGGACGCGGCCGCAATACGACATGATCAGCGCCGACAAGGGCGCGCGCGAGATGGCGTTCCAGGCCTGGATCTCGACGCCGACGGCGGCCGATCTCTTCAAGCGCGCGGGGCTCGATTTCGCGAAGCTCAAGGCGGCGGCGCAGAAGCCCGGCTTCAAGGCCGTGCCGATGAAGCTGAAAGGCTCCGCTACGCTCGATCTCGCCATCAAGGACGTGACGTCCGCAAACGTCATCGGCGTCGTCAAAGGCGCGGAGCGGCCGGACGAGGTCGTTCTGTACACGGCGCATTGGGACCATCTTGGCCGCTGCCCCGCGGTGGAGGGCGACGACATCTGCAACGGCGCGCTCGACAACGCCTCGGGCACGGCGACGCTGATCGAGATCGCGCGCGCCTTCGCGGCCGGGCCGAAGCCGAAACGCACGGTCGCGTTCCTCGCCGTCACGGCCGAGGAAAAAGGCCTACTCGGCTCGGCCTACTATGCGGCGAACCCGCTGTTCCCGCTCTCCAAGACGGTCGCGAACATCAACATGGATGGGATGCCCGGCTTCGGGCGCACGAACGACGTCGAGGTCATCGGCTACGGCAAGAACGAGGTCGAGGACGTGCTGGCCAAGCACGTCGTCGCGCAGGGCCGCGTGCTGAAACCGGAAGCATTCCCCGAGCGCGGCGGCTATTTCCGCTCGGACCAGTTCAGCCTGGCGAAAGTCGGCGTGCCGGCGATCTTCGCGAGCGGCGGGCTCGACCTAGTGAATGGCGGCGTCGAGCGCGGCAAGAAGCTCGACGAGGATTACATCGCCAACGCCTACCACAAGCCCGACGACGAATGGTCCGACGCATGGGACCTCAGCGGCGCGGCGGAGGACTCAAAGCTCCTGTTCGACGTCGGCGCCGATCTCGCGAACGGCGCCGCGTGGCCGGCCTGGAAGCCGGGCGCGGAGTTCAAATCGATCCGCGAGGAGTCGCTGAAAAGCGGGAAGTGAGGCTTCTTCACGTGCTCCCCCGCCTGCGGGGGAGCTGTCAGCCGCAGGCTGACTGAGGGGGGGCGGCGACGCCAATCACGACGCCCCCCATCGGCCCTTCGGGCCACTTCCCCCGCATGCGGGGGAAGATGGGCGCGCAGCGCCCGTGACGTGGCGGGCCTTACGGAAACAGTGCGTCGATCGCGTCTTTCGCGTCGGCGCCGGCGAACAGGGCGTCGATGTCGTCCTGCTTCGTTTCGGGGCCGTCGAGCGCGGGGCCGTTGAGCAGCAGCTCGCGCTTGCGGCGGTCGCGCTCGCTTTCCTCGACGGGCGCGTCCTGCACGCCCATGACCTTCGCGAAATGGGCGACGCGGCCTTCGATGTGGCGCAGCGTATCGACGACCTTCTGCACGCGCTGGCCGGTGATGTCCTGGAACGAGCACGCCTGGAAGATGTCGAGGACGTGCGCGTTGACGACGTCGCCATAGTCCGGAGCCGACGGATCGGCAGCCATGATCGCTTCGGCGGCCGACATGATCGTGTTGGTGGCGTCCTCGGTGTTCTTGACGATCGCCTCGAGCTCGGCGCCGGCGCTGGGCAGGCGCGCCTCGCGGATGTCGTTCGGCCGCAGCGCCGAGATTTCCTGGCGCGTGCGGGCGATATAGGTCGCGATGTAGCGGAACTCCTGGTGGACGGTGCGGTCCAGCGAGGAGAAGAACACCTGCATGGCGTCGACGAGTTGCTCGGACAGATCGAGCACTTCCATCAGACGCGGATCTTTGAGGTCGGCGCGGTTGAGCGAGTTGAGCGCTTCACGGACGCGCTGGGCGGTTTCGACGGCGGCCATGAAAGGACCTCTTTGACGATGGGAAGCGAGCAGCGACGGCGCGGCGGATCAGAAATCGCCGATGACGGAGCTCATCTTCTGCTTCAGGGTCGCGGCGTTGAACGGCTTGACGATGTAGTTGTTCACGCCCGCCTTCTTCGCCGCGATGACGTTCTCGGTCTTGCTCTCGGCGGTGACCATGATGAAGGGCGTGGGCTTCAGCTTCTCGTCGGCGCGGACGGTCTGCAGGAGCTCGAAGCCGGTCATCGGCTCCATGTTCCAGTCCGAGATCACGAGGCCGTAGGGCTTGTCGCGCATCTTCGCGAGGGCCGCCTGGCCGTCGGACGCTTCGTCGACGTTTTCGAACCCCAGTTGCTTGAGGAGGTTCCGGATGATGCGAACCATCGTATTGTAGTCGTCCACAACGAGGATCGGCATCGACATGTCGACGGCCATTCCGAATTCTCCCTTGGCCCTGCCCGGCGTTTTGCCTGCTTGATCTCGCCTCTAGCCCAGCCCACGATAAAATTCGGTAAAGTAAGCAAGGGGTGATCTGCCGCCATGACCGTTCGGGGCCTGTTTTTCGAAGAATTGAGCGTCGGCATGAGCGCCGAGCTGTCCCGCAAGGTCGAGGAGGCCGACGTGAAGGCGTTCGCCGACGTGACGGGCGACGACAACCCCGTCCATCTCGACGCCGCCTACGCCGCGACCACCCCGTTCAAGGAGCGGATCGCCCACGGCATGCTCTCGGCCGGCTACATCTCCGCGCTGCTCGGCACGCGCCTGCCGGGCCCCGGCGCCATTTACGTTTCGCAAACCTTGAGCTTCCGCCGCCCGGTGAAACTCGGCGCCACCGTCGACGCCAAGGTCGAGGTCACGGCGCTGGACGAGGCCAAGGGCCGCGTCACCCTCGCCTGCACCTGCACCGTCGACGGCAAAACGGTCGCCGAGGGCGAAGCGGTCGTGATCGCGCCGCGACGGCCGGCATGAGCTTTCCGCCCGGCTCGGGGTTCCGGATCGTGCGCGCCGATGCGCCGATTCCGGACGATCTGCGCGGGGCGTCGCTGGCGCTCGGCAATTTCGACGGCGTGCACAAGGGCCACCAGGCCGTGATCGCGGCGGCGCGCGCCCGCGGCGGGCTTCTGGCGGCGGCCGTGTTCGAGCCGCATCCCCGCGAGGTGTTCCAGCCGGCGGGGCCGCCGTTCCGCCTGCAGAGTTCAGGGCAGCGGGCGTGCGCACTGGCCGGCGAAGGCGTGCACGCGCTCGTCGAGATCGGCTTCGATCGCGCGCTCTCCAATCTTTCGCCGGAAGCGTTCTGCGATCACGTGCTGTGCGCGCGCATCGCGCCGCGGGCCGTCGTCGTGGGCTTCGATTTCCGCTTCGGCAAGGACCGCGCGGGCGATGTGGATTTTCTCGCCGGGCACGGCGCGCGCAACGGCTATGACGTGGTGGTCGTCGACGCCGTCGACGACGCGGCGCATCCCGGCGCGAAGGTCTCTTCCACCGCCATCCGCGAAGCGCTCGCCGCGGGCGATCTCGAGGAGGCCGCCACACTGCTCGGGCGCCCCTGGGCCATCGAGGGCGTCGTCACGCAGGGCTTCCAGCGCGGGCGCACGATCGAGGTGCCGACCGCCAATGTTCCGCTCGGGGCCTATGTGCGCCCGCGCTTCGGCGTGTATGCGGTGCGCGTCGAGATCGGCGACGGCGCGCCGCGCCCGGGCATCGCCAATATCGGCGTCAAGCCGACGGTCGCGGGCGACGCGGCCCCGCTCGTCGAGGCCCATCTGTTCGACTTCAAGGGCGATCTCTACGACCGCAAGATCGAGGTCGAGCTCGTGGCGTTCCTGCGCGACGAACGGAAGTTCCCCGACTTCGCCGCCCTCACCGCCCAGATCCGCGAGGATCTCGCCACGGCCCGGCGGCGCCTCGGCGCCTAGCGGCGCGCGCGGAAGAACGCCCTCAGCATCTCCGCGCTGTCGTCCGCGCGCAGGCCGCCCGCGACCTCGGGCCGCCAATGGCAGGTGGGCTGCTCGAACAGCCGCGGGCCGTGGGCGACGGCCCCGCCTTTGGGATCGGACGCGCCGTAGACGAGCCGGCCGACACGGGCCGTCGAGATCGCGCCGGCGCACATGGCGCACGGCTCCAGGGACACGACCAGCGTGGTCCCCGCCGGCAGGCGGTAGTTGCCGAGCGCCGCGCAGGCGGCCCGCAGGGCGACCACTTCGGCGTGGGCGGTGGGGTCATGGGTGGCGATCGGGGCGTTGCGGCCGGTGGCGAGCACCGCGCCGGCGGCGTCGAGCAGGACGGCGCCGATCGGGGCCTCTCCCGCCGCGGCGGCCGCCCGGGCTTCGGCCAGGGCCATCTCCATCGCCTCGTCGTCGGTCATGGCGCGGCGCGCCCTTCCCCTCTAGAACGGTCGCATGAGCGCGGACCGCGACATCGAAGACGACGCCCCCGAAACCGAACGCATCGCCAAGGCCCTGGCGCGCGCGGGCGTCTGCTCGCGCCGGGACGCCGAGAAGCTGATCGCCGAGGGGCGCGTCAGCGTCAACGGCAAGCGGCTCGACACGCCGGCCTTCAAGGTCTCGGCGCTGGACGACATCCGCGTCGACGGCAAGCCGGTCGGCGCGCCCGAGGCGTCGCGCCTGTGGCGCTACCACAAGCCGGCGGGCCTCGTGACCACCCACCGCGACCCGCAGAACCGCCCTACCGTGTTCGAGCGCCTTCCCCCGGACCTGCCCCGCGTGGTCTCCGTGGGGCGGCTGGACCTCACCTCGGAAGGGCTGCTGCTGCTCACCAACGACGGCGAACTCGCGCGGACGCTGGAGCTCCCCTCGAACGGCTGGGTGCGCCGCTACCGGGCGCGCGCCCACGGCCGCGTGACCCAGGGCGAGCTCGACGCGCTGATGCAGGGCATCACCGTCGACGGCGTGCGCTACGGCCCCATCCAGGCCGAACTTGATCGCCAGCAAGGCGCGAACGCGTGGATCACCGTGGCCATCACCGAGGGCAAGAACCGCGAGGTGCGCCGCGTGCTCGAGGCGATCGGCCTGAAGGTCAACCGCCTCATCCGCATCGCCTACGGCCCCTTCCAGCTCGGCCTGCTCGAGCCCGGCAAGGTCGAGGAGATCCCGCGCAAGGTCGTGCGCGAACAGCTCGGCAAGAAGGGCCCGGCCAAGGCGCCCCGCGACCACGAACGCCCCGCGGCGGCGCGCGCGCCACAGAAGCCCCAGGCGGCCCCCGCGTCCCGCAAGCCCGACCGCCGGCCCGACCGCAAGCCTCACCGTCCGGCGTAGATCAGAGCTCCGCCCTCCAGGCGATCGACGACCGCGCGCACCTGCGTGGGCGCGACGACGAAGCAGCCCCAGGACCGCCCGGGGCGCCCATGTGCGGCGATGAAGGCGTCCGTCATGTAGGGCGCCGAATGCAGCACGATCGCGCGCGACTCGGCGTTGCGGTTGCTGGCGTCGAGCCCGCGCAGTTTCAGCGACAGGCCGTGCTGGCCGATGTAGCGCGCGCCGGTGAGATAGGCGCCCGTGGCGCTCGCGTTCGAGCCCGGCGTATCGGAAAAGGTCTGGGGTATGCCGTCGTGGTCGGCGTCGGAGCCCTTCCCGTGCGCGGTGCGCATGGCGGCGACGTCGCCGGTCTTGAGATCGACGATGGCGAAGCGCGGCTCGATGGAGGGCCGCGCAAAATCCGCGACGACGAGAACGTCGCGCCGCGCCTGCGGCGTCGCCCGCCACACTGCGACGGCCTGCTCCAGGATCGCCCGGCGGATCTTGCCGGCAGGGTCGAGCGCCACGCCGTCGACCGTGACGGCGCCGGCGTGGACGGTGAACAGCGTCGCGAGCGCGAGCAGGATCCAGTGGCGCATGGGCGCTCCTCGGTTCGGGGCCGCCAGTATAGGCGGGCGTCGGGCGGCGGGGATAGGATCATGCTGACCCGCGCGCCGGGTGACGCCCGATCAAGAGCCCGGTACGGTGGCGAGACCGAGGCGCGATTGCGCCAAACTCTGCCCCCTCGTCCGGAGACGTCATGCGCCGCGCCTTGCTGCTTCTCGTGTTTCTCGCCGGCTGCGCCACGGGCGAACGCGTCGATCCCCGCTGCATCGACGACTGCAACAGCGCCGCCGTCACCTGCATGACTTGGCGGTCGCAGGACATGTGCCAGGCGCAGCAGACGAAATGCGTGCAGCGATGCCGCGGATCAGCGCCACAGACGCCGGTTCCGGCGTCACCGCGGAGCTAGGTCTGCAAGCCGGCCGCAAGGCGCGCGACCGCGCGTCGAAGCGACGGCAGCTCTTTTTCCAAGATTGACCAGATGACGGCGGGTTGCAGGCTGGCATAGCCATGCGCGATGCGGTTGCGCAGAGCCACGATCGCCGGCCACGCGATTCCCGGCTCGCGGGCGAGCACGTTTGGGTCAATCCTGCGAACGGCCTCTCCGATGACAAGGAGGTTCATGGCGGCGGCGTCGACGTCCTTTCCGCTGGCGACGAACGCACGTTCGTCCAGGCCTGCGGTGTAGGTCAGGATGCGGTCTATGGCGTCCGCGATTTCGGTCAGATCGCCGAGCGTGCGATCAGACATAGATCAGGTCGCGCTCCACCTGGGCGCGGACATACGCGTTCATGCGGTCGAGCCCGCTGATTTGGACCGGGCGGCCGAGCGTATCGGACAACTCCTGCTCGAGGGCGAAAAACGCGAGACCTGGCGCTTCTCCTGGCGCGAATTCGGCGATCAAGTCGATATCTGACGTCTCGCCCGCCTCGCCGCGGGCGGCGGAGCCGAAGACGCCGAGCCGCGCCACGCCATATCGGTCGCGTAGATCAGGCGCGATCAACCTGAGACGATCGAGAAGGTCCGTCCGCGACATGGTGACAGTCTACCCGATGTCGGCCGGAAACAGAACGGCGGCGGTCTCTCAACCGCGGGCGCGGTAGCCGGGAACGCCCTGGTCAGGGACCCAGAGGCCCGCGGGGGCCGGGCCGGTCTGCCAGAACACATCGATTGGGATGCCGCCGCGCGGCGCCCAGTAGCCGCCGATGCGCAGCCAGCGCGGCGCGATCGTCTCGGCGATGCGCTTGGCGACATAGACCGTGCAGTCCTCGTGGAAGGCGCCGTGGTTGCGGAAGCTCTGCAGGAAGAGCTTCAGGCTCTTGCTTTCGACGAGCCAGTCCGCGGGGGCGTAGTCGATCACGAGATGCCCGAAGTCCGGCTGGCTCGTGACCGGGCAGATCGAGGTGAATTCCGGGGCCGAGAAGCGGGCGAGATAGAGCGCGTCGGGGTGCGGGTTGGGCACGCGTTCGAGCACCGCGCGGGCGGGGTCGGCGGGGATCGGCGTCGGCGCGCCAAGTTGCGTGAGTCCGGAGGCGTCGGTCGTCATGCCGCTGACATGACGGCGACGCCTCCGGTTGGCAAGCGCAGGCTACCAGTCGAACGCGTCGTCGAGCGCCGCGGTCCCCGCGAGGCGCGCCGGCATGCCGCTCGACCGCGAGGCGAGCGCGCTGACGAGGTCCACGCCCGTCCGGCCAGGCCAGACGCCGATCTCACGCATCACCGCCCGCAGACGCGCGCGCGCCTCCTCGTCGAGGATCAGGTTGCCCTGCCCCCGCGCCTGCTCGAGGCGCCAGCCGAACACCGGATCGCGCGAGATCTGCACCGCGGTGGGGGGCGGCCCCGCCCACGAATAGATCACGCTTTGGCCCGACGCCGCCTCCATCACGTAGGTGGCGAGGCAGTTGCGGAACTGGACGCCCGCCTGTTCGAGCGCGCGACGGGTGTCGAGCCGCAGAAGATCCGGATGCTCCGGATGCAGATGCAGCACGAACTCGTCCGGCTGCACCGACTTCGACGCCATCTCGAACAGACGCGCCTCGGAGTCGGCGCGGCGCCAGCGATCCACGACACGCACCGCCTGCGCGCCGAGGCGCCAGACGACGGCCTCGTACGCCTCCGCGAGCAGAAGCGCATCGTCCGGCGCCGTCAGGCGACGCAGGATCGCGTCCGCACGCAGCGGCTCGGGCAGCGCGGCGAGCATCGCCACCTTGTCCGGCGTGATCGGCCGCTCCGCGCCCAGCGCGAGGCGCGCGCCGGGAACGGCGATCATCGCCTTCAGCGCGGCATAGTGCTCGGGCGCCCACGGCGCCTCGCCGATCCGGCCAAGCGCCTTGAGGAACCCCGGCGGAACCGCGCCGATCCAGTGCGCGACGACGACGTCGCCGGTCGCGAACTGGAACTCGTGCGCGAGACGCGCGACGCGCGCAGGGTCTTCGAGCACGCGCGCATCGATCTCATCGAGCGCGACGTGGATCAGATGCCGGCGCGGCGTCGGCGTGGTGAGATACGCCGTGTACGGCGCAGGAAACACCTGCGCGACGCGGGCGGCGCGCGCGCCGGCCACGAAGGTCAAGAACGGGGGAACGGCCTCCGCCGCAGAGGGCGGAGCCGCGCGGTGCACGAGGTGCATCGTCGCCTCCAGGGCATGCGGACGCGGGCGCCGGAACCGGCGCACACGTCACTTCGGGTTGTCGAGCGGAGGGAAAACTCCGAAGCGGGTCAGAAGCCGCTTAGACCGCCACCGAAGCCGGCACGGCCGTTCGCTGCCCCTGAACCACCTATGAGCGCGGTGGTTGGTTGGGGGGCGCCTTTGGCCATGCAGAGCGTTCTCCTGGAGTGCGATACGAGTGGAGTGCGATACGAGTACGATTACTCTAGACGAAAACGGTGACGAGGAGGAGACGAAAATGGGCGATTTCGAAGGCAAGGTGCTGCTCGTGACCGGATCGGCGACGGGCCTGGGCGCGGCGATCGCGAAGGGCGCGGCCGCGCGCGGCGCCAAGGCGGTCGTGCTCAACTGCACGAAGAGCCTCGCGGAGGCGGAAGCCACGGCGGCGGAGATCCGCGCGCTGGGGGCCGAGGCGGTGATCGCGCCGGGCGACGTTTCGGACGACGCGGCGTGCCGGACGATCGCTGCGGCGGCGGCGCCGTTCGGCCGCGTGGACGCGCTGGTGAACAATGCCGGCATCACGAAGCACGTGCCGAACCATGCCGACATGGACGGCCTCACCGGCGCGGACTTCCAAAGGCTCTATGGGGTGAACGTCGTCGGCCCGTTCCAGATGACGCGCGCGGCGCGGTCCCTGCTCGAGCAGGCGGCGCGGCCGAGCGTGCTGATGGTGTCCTCCATCGCCGGCGTGACCGGGATCGGATCATCGGTCGCGTATGCCGCAACGAAAGGCGCGCTGAACACGATGACCTTGTCGCTGGCGCGGGCGCTGGCGCCGAAGATCCGGGTGAACGCGTTGTGCCCGGGCTTCATCGACACGCGCTGGTTCACCGACGCGTTCGGCGAACAAACCACGGCCCGCATCCGCGCCAACGTGCAGGCGCAGACACCGCTGAAAGAAGCCTCCACCGCGGAGGACATCGCCGATGCGGGGCTGTTCCTCATCTCGGACGCCGCGCGCCACGTGACGGGCGAAACGCTCCTGGTGGATGCGGGGATGCACCTGGGTTACGCGCCGCTCGCCGCGCGCTGAGCCCCGGGGGCGCCCAAAAAAGCATCGACTGCTCAGCCCCTCGCGCAAAAAGGCGCCACACGCCGACCGAGTGCAGAACATTACTGCACCGCACATCGACGCGCCGACGCATTCGCAGCACGCTCCAGTCGTGTTGACACCTTGTTCACCATATTCGGTGAACGTCGTCGCTCACCGCGACGATCAGCGCGGGGAAGATCGGGGATGAAGAAGATGCGTCTTTTGATGGCGGCAGCCGCCGGCGTTGCGGCGATGGCGGGCGTTGCGCATGCCGAGGACAAGATCGCGTTCTCTGGCAACGTCGCGCTGGCGACGGACTACACGTTCCGCGGCATCAGCCAAACCAACGGCTCGTCGGCCATCCAAGGTGGCTTCGACGCGTCGTCGGGCCAGATCTATGCGGGCGTGTGGGCGTCGAACGTTGCGTTCGGCGGCAGCCAGGAACTCGACATCTATGCCGGCTTCAAGCCGACCGTCGGCCCTGTCTCGCTCGATGTCGGCGTGATCGGCTACCTGTACCCGAACTCCTCCGATGACGGCGCGGAAACCGATTATTATGAAGGCTACGCCAAGGCGTCCGTGACGCCGGCGGAAGGCTGGACGCTCGGCGCGGCGGGCTACTACTCGCCCGATTTCACGCTGGCGACGGACAAGGCCTACTACCTCGAAGTCAACGGCGCGTACGCCGTCAGCGACAAGCTCTCGATCTCGGCGGCCTATGGCTACCAGAAGATCGACGACGTGAACGGCCCCGCGGCCGGCAAGCTCGACGACAGCTACGAGACCTGGAACATCGGCGGCACCTACTCGATCGCCGGCTTCGGTCTCGACCTGCGCTATGTCGACACCTCGCTCGGCTCGTCGGATCGGATCATCACGACCGGCTTCGCCACGGAGCAGAATGCGGATGGCCGCGTGGTCCTGACGATCAAGCGCGCCCTGTAATCTCCAGACGTTTTCGCAAGCAGTTTGCGGCCGTCGCACTTCGGTGCGGCGGCCGTTTTGCTGTGCACACACGTTTGGCCGCACGGCGCAGCGCGCGCCTGCGGGTTCGCTCGAAAAAAGGGACGCGGCGGAGAGGCGTGAGCCTGGGTCGGCCGACCCTGGGGTGCATGCGTTGGTTGGGGAGTGGCTTTCGGCCTCTCCGCCGCGTTCGGCGCGCCGGTTTGGTCAACCCGGCGAGGGGCTACTGGTCGAGATCGTCGCCTACGTTTTCGGCGCTTCACGCGACGTTCGCATTCCTCCTTGAGACCCGAGGCCGGAGCTCGCCCTCACCCGGCTTGAGATAGGCGCGCACACCCACACGGGGGCGACCCCACTTCAAGGTGGGATTTCTCAGGTCCTGACCGCAACTCTTCGAGGCGTCACCCTCT
>JAGWZE010000015.1 GCA_018969015.1 Alphaproteobacteria bacterium | reverse complement strand
TCGTGGCAGATGCCGACGCCGGACGCCTCCTGCCCGATATAGACGTGCGCAAAGCCCGGAATGTTGCCGAGCGCGAACTCCTTCTCCACGCGCTCCTCGAACAGGCGGATCGTCTTCATGCGCCGATAGGCGCGCCGCAACTCGTCGCGGCTCATCTGCAAGGTCTGTGTGGCGCCTTCGGCCATGGTCCGCCTCTCCTCAATCCGCGCCGCGTCCGCCGTCCACGGTGAACTCGGCGCCCGTCATGTATGAACTCTCGTCGCTGGCGAGAAACACCAGCGCGTCGGCCATGTGTTCTGCGCGACCAACCATGCGCAGCGGCGTGTCGGCGGCGAACGCGTCCGCGAGCGCGGCGTCGTCGCCGAATTGCGAGGTGATCATCTCGGTCCAGATCACGCCGGGATGCAGGCTGTTGACGCGGATGGGCGGCTTGCAGAGCGCGCCTTCCATCGCCGCGGATTTCGTAAGGCCCGTTACGGCGCCTTTGGTCGCGCAATAGGCGACGGCGCCAGGATAGCCCACCTGCCCCATCAGTGAGGACACGTTGACGATCGATCCGCCGCGACCGGTGCGCGCGATCGCGTCGAGCCCGTACTTCACGCCCAGCCAGACGCCGTCGAGATTGACGCTTTGCGACTGGCGCCACTCCTCCGCGCTCGTCTCGGTGAGCGGCTTCACCTGGAAAACGCCCGCGTTGTTGATCACGATATCGAGGCCGCCATAGGTAGAGATCGCAACGTCCACCACAGCACCCCAATCCGCCTCGCTGGCGACGTCCTGGCGCACGAACGTGCAGCGTCCGCCGGCGGCACGTGCGAGCCGCTCGGTTTCGCGCCCCGCGGAGTCGTCGCGGCCGGTCGCCACCACAGCCGCGCCTTCGCGCCCGAAGGCGATCGCGGCGGCGCGGCCGATGCCGCGCGTGGCGCCGGTGATGATCGCGACGCGTCCCTCAAGCCTGCCCATCGATCACCTCACGATCAGGCCGCCGTCGAGCACGACCTCGGCGCCGGTCATGAACTTCGATCGGTCGGAGGCGAGGAATACGACCGCATCGGCGATCTCGCGCGCCTCGCCGATGCGTCCCAGCGGCGTCAAAGACGCCATGAAGTCTTCGGGAAACTCCGCCGTCATGTCGGTGCGGACGAAGCCGGGATGGACCGAGTTGACGCGGATCTTCTCCGGGCCGAGCTCCAGGGCCGCCGCTTTCGCCATCAGCCGCACGCCAGCTTTGGCGGCGCCATAGTGCATGTAGCCCGGCGCGCCGATCTTGCCGACGATGGACGACATCAGGATGATCGACCCGCCCTCGCCATGGGCGCGGATGGCCGTCGTGGCGCGCTGCAGGCCGATGAACACCGCTTCCAGGTTGACGGCGATCATGTCGCGGAACTCGGCAAGAGACATCTCCGCCGCGGTCTTGGCGAACGAGATGCCCGCATTGGCGACGAACGCGTCGACGCGGCCGGCCGTGCGCAGCGTCGTCTCCATGAGGCGATCCCAGTCCTCGGCGCGCCGCACGTCCTGATGTGCAAACGTCGCGCGGCCGCCACCCGCTTCGATCTCGCGCACGACGGCCGCGCCGTCGGCGTCGGATCGTCCGGACACCACCACATGCGCGCCGGCCCGCGCCAACCCAATGGCGCAGGCCTTGCCGATGCCGCGTGTGCCCCCGGTGATGACAGCGCCCTTCCCGGCTAGCTCCACACTTCGCCTCCTGTCGCGCCGGGCGATGGGCCCGCGCCGAAAAAAGCGAGGGCGACGCGCGACGCGCCGCCCTCGATTGGCGTCTCAGAACCGCGCCGCCAGCTCGACGGCCCAGGTCCGCGGATCGCCATAGCCCTGGAAGAACACGGTCGGGAGGGAGTTGTTACGATACACCGTATCGTCCAGGTTCTTGCCAGAGAGGCTCAGGCGGTAATTGCTCCACTCGTAGCCGATCTGGGCGTCGACCAGGCCGTAGCCCTTCTCGATGTCCGGGATCGTGCCGAACGTGGCGAGCGCGAAGTCGTCGATGTAGGTGTAGCTGGCGGAGAGCTGCAGCTCGCCCGGGCCCACCTTGCGCTCGTAGGATCCACGCAGCGCGTAGTTGAAGTCGGGAACTCGCGTGAGCGTGCCGCCGGTGAAGTTCGCCGTGGATCCCGGAGCGCCCGCCGTGCCGGTCGGGCCCGCGGCGCGACGCCCGTCGATGCGGCCGTTCTTGATCTTGCCTTCCTGGCGTCCGTAGGTCGCCGAAAGGGTGAGCCCGTCGAGCGCCGGCGTGAGCGCCGCGCCCTTCAGCACGAACTCGAGCTCCCACCCTTTCACTTCAACCTTGGGCAGGTTCGAAATGTAGGTGTTGGTGCCCGGCCCGTAGCCCGGCGTGACGACGACGTTGTTGGTCTGGAAGTCGACGATGTCGGACTGGAAGATCGCTGCGTTGAGCGTGACCTTGTTGTCGAGCCAGTTGTTCTTCGAGCCGAGCTCCCACGCCGTCACGTTTTCCGGATTGTAGGCGAGGAAGTTGTTGCCCGGGCACCCGCCGGCGGTGGCGCAGTTGGTCGACGTCGCCTGCTGCTCTGAGAGCGTGCCGCGGATCGAGAACCCGCCGGAGCGGAAGCCTTCGGAGCGTGACACGTAAAGCAGGTTGGAGTCCGTCGCTTTCCAGGACGCCGCAAGCCGCGTGATCGAGTCGCTCCAGTCCTTCTTGTCGCGGATCTGGGGCGTCAGGGCGATCGGCAGGGCGATCAGGTCATAGCGGGAGTTGAACTTCTTGGTCTCGTTGATCGACCGCACGCCCGCCGACAGAGTGATCGCATCGGTGACGCGGTAGTCGACGTTGCCGAAGATCGACCAGGAATTGTTGTCTTCGCCCGAGCGCTGCAAGACGGCGAAGTTCGTCGTCTGGCGCAGGTTGATCTCATGCTTGTAGTAGTATGCCCCAAGCAGGTAGTCGAACTTGCCGATCGTGTTGCTCAGCCGCACTTCCTGCGTGAACTGCGTGTAGTCCTGATCGCGGATCGTGTGCAGCGTGCCAGTCGGGTTGGCCGCGCTGACGAGCAGCGGGTTCGCCCCAGCGGAGCATCCCGCCGCGCCCGAGCACGTGCCGTCGAAGTCCTGGAACACGATGTCGGAGCTGTCCATGTAGGCGGACTGCGCGACGAGTTTGCCGAAACCGGTGTCGGCCGTGAACACGACGTTGTAGATGTCGAGGTCGTACTTGTCCTTGTCCTTGAAGTTGTTCTCGACCTCACGCACCCCGAGCCCTTTGGGGCTGCCCGTCACGGGATTGTAGCGGGGGCCGAACACCGCGGACGGATTGCCCGCCGAGAGGATCGACGCCGTCAGCTTGTTGCCGAACTGAACCGGGCTGCCGCCGCCTTCGGCGCGAATGATGTCGACACTGGCGAGGACGTTGAGCCAGGACGCCAGATCATACGACACCGCGACGTTACCGCCCTGGTACTTGCGCTCGCCGTTATCAGTCTTGGTGAAGATGTTGTTGTAGTAGCCGTCGCGGTCGCGGTACGTGCCGCCGACCTTCACGCCGCCCTTCTCGCCCAGCGGCGCGTTGAAGATCGCGCGATAGATCTGCTCGTTGTCCGAGCCGAACGACGCGGTGCCGCGGAAGCCGGTTTCACGCGTTGGCAAGGAGCGACTGACGGCAATGACGCCGGCGGTGGTGTTCTTGCCGAAGAATATGCCCTGCGGGCCGCGGTTCACTTCGACCTGACGGATGTCGAACGCGTCGATCAGCTGGCCGGTGCTGGTGCCGAGGAAGACGCCGTCGACGACGACGCCGACGGACGGGTTCTGCGTCTTCTCGATGTCGGCGTAGCCGAGACCGCGAATGAAGAGCGCGCCGGCGCCCGGACCGGCCGTGTTCATGCCGATGAACACGTTCGGCGCCTGGCCGCTGAAATCCTGCAGCGTGCGCGGCGCAAGCTCTTCGATCTGCGCCGCCGTGATGGCGGTGACGGCGACCGGCACGTCCTGCAGCTGCTGCTCGCGCCGCGTCGACGTGACGACGATCGTGTCGGTCTTGTTGGCGGTCGGGGTCGAGGGCTGCTGCGCCGCCGCGGGCGTCGACACGCTGAGCGCCATTGCCGTCGCCGTCGCCGTCAAAATCAACGGCAAGGCGGACGATTCCCCCAGTTTGAATTTGGCCATTGGTTTTCCTCCCCTGGCTCTGTCATCCGACCGCGGTGCAAGCCGAGGGGAGCGAGCCTTTGATGACCGACGATCGCCCAACCCCTAAAAAAGTCAAGCGTGCTTGTTCCCGACAGGCCGTTCGGTTTATTGTTAAGACGTGATCGGCACGCCCGTCAGAGGCCTCGAACCCGCCGGCACACAGGGAGGCACGGCATGGGCGCGCCGCGACTGGCTGGCAAAACGGCATTGATTTCGGGCGGAGCGAGCGGGATCGGCGCAGCGACCGCGCGTCGCTTCGTCGAGGAAGGCGCGTGCGTCGTGCTCGGCGATCTCCAGATCGACAAGGCGCACGCGCTCGCCGAAAGCCTTGGCCGCGACGTTGCGCGGGCGACCGCGCTCGACGTGCGCGACGAAGGGCAGTGGCGCGCGGCCGCGAAGCTCGCCGCCGACGCCTTCGGCGCGCTGACGACCGTGGTGAACTCCGCCGGCGTCTCGATTCCCGGCACCATCGAGGAGGCGAGCCTCGAGCACTTCCGGCATACGATGGCCATCAATCTCGATGGAACGTTCCTGGGCTGCAAAATCGGCGTCGAGGCGCTGAAGGGCGGGCGCGGCGGCGCGATCGTCAACGTCTCCTCGACGCTTGGCGTGAAGGCGGGCGCGATTTTCACCGCCTACTGCGCATCGAAGGGCGGCGTGCGCATGCTGACGCGCGCCGTCGCCCTGCACTGCGCGGCCCAGAATTACGACATTCGAGTGAACGCGATCCTGCCCGGCGCCATCCATACCGAAATGGTCGAAGGCTATGTCGAGGCGGGCCTCGCCGCCGGCGCCACGCGCGAGCAGGTCATTTCCGGCTTCGCCTCGGTGCATCCGATGCAGCGCCTCGGCAGGCCGCACGAGCCCGCCGACGCCATTCTCTTCCTCGCGAGCGACGAAGCGAGCTTCACCACGGGCGGCGAGATCGCCGTCGACGGCGGCTATCTGGCCTGAACCGGACGCCGCACAGAACCGAAAGGACGCGACCATGGCGGACGCCACGACCGAAGCGGCCCTCCCCCCGCTCGACAGCATCAACGCCTTCGGGCCGGAGGTTCTGTCAGATCCCTATCCCTATTACGCGCGCCTGCGCGCCGAAGCGCCGGTCTATCGCGATCCGCACACGGGCATCGTCTACGTGTCCACCTACGACCACATCATCGAAGTGAACAGCCAACCGAAGGTGTTCTCCAACAAGTTCGGCGCGCAATTGCGCTCCGGTTCTGTGCACGACATCGATCCGGAAGAAGCGCAGATCATGGCCCAGGGCGTGCAGATCGTGGATACGATGCTTACGGCCGATCCGCCGGAGCAGACGCGCTATCGCAAGCTCGCGATGAAGGCCTTCACGATGAAGCGCGTGGAAGGCATGGAGCCCTACATCCGCCAGGTCTGTAACGACCTCATCGACGGCTTCGCGCGTCGCGGCGAATGCGAATTCAAATCAGCCTTCGCCGCGCATGTGCCGATGATCGTCATCGCCGACGCGCTCGGCGTGCCGCGCGCGGACATGGACACCTTTCGCACCTGGTCGGACGCCTTCATCGACCAGCTCGGCGGCGTCGCCACGAAAGAGCGGCGGCGCGAATGCGCGCGGCTGATCGTCGACTTCCAGCGCTACATGATCGACAAGATCGAGGAAAAGCGCGCCCGGCCGACCGACGACGTCATCTCCGCCCTCGTCCACGCCGACCTCGCCGAGGAAGGCGACCATCGCAAGATGGAGTACAACGAACTGCTTTCGATCCTGCAGCAACTGCTCGTCGCCGGCAACGAAACGACAGCGCACACGATCACCGCCGGCCTGCTTTATCTCATCGCTAATCCGGATGAGATGGCCAAACTGCGCGCGGATCCGACGCTCACACCCAATCTCGTCGAAGAGAGCCTGCGCATGCTCACGCCGACGAACAACATGTGGCGCGTCGTCAAGCACGACCACCATATCGGCGACTTCCCCGTGAAGCAGAACGAACTCGTCCTCTTGCGCTACGGCTCCGCCAATCGCGACGCGGCGAAGTTCGCCGACGCCGACGCATTCGACGTCGCCCGTCCCAACGCCAAGGATCACCTCGCCTTCGGCGCCGGCGTGCACCATTGCCTGGGCGCCTATCTCGCCCGCAAGGAGATGCAGATCGCCTTCCCGATCGTTCTCGAGCGGCTGAAGAACCTGCGCTTCGCGCGCGGCGCGCAGTCCTATTCCTTCCAGCCGAACATCCTGATGCGCGGGCTCAAGGAACTGCACATCGCCTTCGATCCGGCGTAAGGGCGGCCATGACCGAGCACGTCAACATCACGCGCGTGCGCCGCTTCATCGCGGCCTGGGAGGCGCGCGACATCGAGACGATCGTCGCCGCCATGGCGCCCGACGCAGTCTATCACAACATCCCGATGCAGGCCCTGACGGGCCGCGACGCCATCCGCGCGGGGGTGACGCCCTTCCTTTCCGGCGCCACGCGCGTCGTCTGGGAGGTGCACGCCATCGCCGCGACCGCGACCGGCGCCGTGCTGACCGAGCGGCTCGACATCTTCGAGTTCGGCCCCAAGCGCATCGCGATGCCGGTCATGGGCGTCTTCGAGTTCAAGGATGACCTCATCTCGCACTGGCGCGACTATTTCGACCTCGCCGACTTCCAGCGCCAGATGGCCTAGCCGGGCGCGGGCAGGCCAAGCTCACGCGCCTCCGCCGCAATGAGCTCCGCGAACGCGGGCAGCGCCAGCATGTGCTGCGCGAACGCCGCCAGCGCCGGCCAGCGCGCGGCGTCGACCGTTTCGCCGCCATAGCCGAAATTCACGAAGTGCGTGGCGACCGCAATGTCGGCCAGCGTCAGCCCTTCGCCGACGAGGAAGCGCCGCCCGTCCAGCGTCCGTTCGAAGAACTCGAAGAAGCGCGGCGCGACCTCCGCCATCGTCCGCTGCGCCAGCGCCTCGTCGAGGGGCTTGCCCAGACGCGGGTTCATGAAGCGCGCCCTGAACACGCCCATGCCCAGGCGGTAGGCGAAATCAGTGTCGGCGTACTCCTCCAGGAACGCGACCTGCCCGGCCTGCCACGGATCGTCGGGGATCAGCCGCGGCTCGGGATGGGCGCGGTCCAGATAGAGCGCGATTGCCGAGGAATCGGCCAGCGTCGCGCCGGCGCGGGCGCGGTCGCGCAGCACGGGGACGCGCCGCAGCGGACTGATCTCCAGAAAGTCCGCCGGGGGCGCGCTCAGATCGATCGCCTCGTGCGCATAATCCTGCCCCTTGAGCGCAAGGATGACGCGGACCTTGCGGACGAACGGCGAGACCGAAGGGCCAATAACGACATAGCGCGCCATCACGCCGCGACGGGCTCCTTCGCCCAGGCGAGGCCGCGGCGCAACAGATCGTGGAACACCGGCAGATTCCACGCGCAGCGCTCGACCACGGGGTAATAGTCGGCGATGCCGGGCATGTCGTAGTGGCCGCGGCAATGGCCGAGCGTGAGGTACAACACCGCGCCCTTGCCGATCGCGTGGGTGTAGAACACCGGATGCTGGCCGTGCGGCCAGTCCTTCTCGACGAAGCCGGGCGCCTCGCCGCCGAACTCGCAGTGCAGCAGAACGTCGAGATCGCCATGCGTGTGCATCAGATAAAGCTCGTCGTCCGTCTCGAACGGCTCGACGCCAGCGACGAGTGGATGGTCCGGTTTCGTTACTTCGACACGGAACGGCGCGATCGGCGGGTGGGCAATGAACTGGCTGCCCAGCGTCTCCATGAAGAGCGGCGCCCAGCGCGGCGCATCGACCAGCAGCTGCCCATAGCCCGCGCCTTCCGGGGACAGGAAGCGCAGGATCGAGTTGGTGCCATGCAGGGCGTACCAGCGCTTGCCGCCCTCGACGTAGCGCCGCAGCGCCTCCTGCGCCTCCAGCCCCGGCATGACGTCGCATGTGTAGGTGACGAGGAAATCCGCCGCCTCTATGGCCGCGATGTTGGAATAGTCCTCGAACACGCGCACGCGCACGCGCTCGTCCTCGGCGAGGAGCTTGAGCAACTCCAGCCGCGCGAAGTCGATGTCGTGGTACTTCCCGCCGGCCACAAGGACGGCGTTGATCCGCTTGCGAACAGGCTCGGCCATGGCGGCGCCCCCCCTCAGTACTGGATGCGCTTGGTGAGACCGCCGTCGATGACGATGTTGGCGCCCGTCATGAAGCCGCAGGCTGGCGAGGCCGCGAACGCGATGGCGCGCGCCACCTCTTCGGCGTTGCCCATTCGTCCCATCGGGATGTTCTTCAGCGTGCCCTCGTAGAGCGGCGCCATGTGCTGCTTGATCATGGCCCAGGGGCCGTCATCCACGAAGATCGGGCCGGGAGAGACGGTGTTGACGCGGATGCCTTTCGGGGCGAGCGCCTGGCTCTGCGCGGCGGCATAGGCGATCACGGCGGCCTTCATCGCGTTGTACGCCTGGGCGCCGAAAAAGTCCTCGAGCGCGGCCGTCGACGAGATCGCCACGATGGCGCCGGACGACGATTTCTCGAGGTGTGGCAGCGCCGCCTCGATGCCGCGCGAGGTGGCGAGAAGATCGAGCGTGAACGTGGCTTTCCAGGTGTCTTCGCTGGCGGGGCCGCCGCCGGCCGAGGAGAAGCACACGAAGATGTCGCATCCGCCGAGTTCGGCGGCGGCGGCGTTGATCCAGCCGGCATAGGCGGCCGCATCGCCGATATCCACGGCGGCGCCGGTCGCGCGCGCGCCGGACGCCTTGAGTTCGGCGACCACCTTGTCGACGCCTTCTTGCCCGCGGGCGCAGATCGCCACGTCGCAGCCTTCGGCGGCGAGAACCCGCGCCGTCGCGCGCCCGATGCCGCGGCTCGCCCCCGCCAGGATGGCCTTTTTGCCCTTGAGCCCGAGATCCATGAGCGTCCTCCCATTTGCCGGCTAAAAATACCGGCTTGTCTGTTTTTTTCCGCTATCATCTATACCATCGACCTTGCGCCGCGCCAGTGGCCTACCTTGCGTCCCATCGAGATTTTGAGGCCCCCATGGAACTCACGCTCAGCGCCGAACACGCCAATTTCCGTGACGAAGTGCGCGCCTTTCTCGACGCCAAGCTCACGCCCGACATGCGCGCCGAGGCGGCCCGCTCCGCCGGCGTGTTCAGCGACGGCCCGCTCGTGCGGCGCTGGCACAAGGTGCTGTTCGAGCAGGGCTGGATCGCGCCCTCCTGGCCGGTCGAATACGGCGGATGCGGATGGTCGATCGTGCAGCGCTACATCTGGGACAGCGAACTCGCCGCCGCGAACGCGCCGACCATCCCCGCCATGGGGCTGCAGATGTGCGGGCCGGTTCTGATGCGGTTCGGCACGCCGGCGCAGAAGGCGCACTACCTGCCGCGGATCCTCAGCGGCGAGCACTACTGGTGCCAGGGCTACTCGGAGCCGGGAGCCGGATCAGATCTCGCCGCGCTGCAGACGAAAGCCGTGCGCGACGGCGACTCCTACGTCATCAACGGATCGAAGATCTGGACGACTCACGCTCACTTCGCGAACCGGATCTTCGTGCTCGCGCGCACCCGCGCCGAGGGCAAGCCGCAAGCCGGCATCTCGTTCTTCCTCGTCGACATGGCGACGAAGGGCCTCTCCGTCGCGCCGATCGTGTCGATCTCGGGCGACCACGAAGTGAACCAGGTTTTCTTCGAGGATGTGCGCATTCCCGCCGACGCGCTCGTCGGCGCCGAAAACGACGGCTGGACGGTCGCGAAGTATCTGCTCGAATTCGAACGCGGCGGCGCGTTCGCCAGCCGACTGGAAGGCGCGCTTGCGCAGGTGCGGCGGATCGCGCGCGAAGAGATGAGCGACGGCCGCGCCTTGATCGCCGATCCGGACTTCGCGCGGCGCTGGGCACAACTCGCCCTGGAAATTTCAGGTGTGGCCGCACTGGAGCGGCGGATCATCTCGACCCTGTCGACCGGCGGAAACCCCGGCCCGTCTGCTTCGTCCATGCTGAAGTTGAAGGGCACCGAGACGATGCAGAAGGTCACGGAACTGGCGTTGGAGGCCGTGGCGCACTATGCGGCGCCTGACACTACGGAAGCTCGGCGCGGTTTGACTAATTCTGCGCCAAATCCCACATATGCGATCCCCACTGCCGCACGATATCTTAACGCGCGCGCCTCCACGATCTACGGAGGGTCGAGCGAGGTGCAGCGGAACATTCTCGCCAAGATGGCGCTCGGACTGTGAGGACATGGTCGATTACAGCTCGATGAAGGACACCGCCGAACGCTTGTTCGCGCTCGAGCCGGCGGGCATGGCGGCCGAAGACGACGGCTGGCAAAAGCGGAAGAGTGCGCAGACGAGGCTGGCGATCCTCGATGCGGCGATCGATTGCTTGGCGGAGTTCGGCTACTCGCGCACGACGACTCAACTCATCGCCCAGAAAGCGAACATTTCCCGCGGCGCGATGATCCATCATTACGCAACGAAACAAGATCTCATCGACAGCGTCATCGACTATACCTTCTACAAGCGTCTCGAAGGCCTGTCTGAACGGGTTCGACAGCTCTCCGAGTATCAGCGCGTGGTCGAGCAGGCGGGCATCGAAGAATACTGGAACATGCTCCTTACGCCGGCCTACCAGGCCTATCTGGAGCTTGCGATCGCCGCCCGGACGGACGAAGAGCTGCGCGCGACGTTCCTGCCCAAGGCGCGTCGTTTCGATCAGATCTGGGGCGCCGAGATCGCCGGGATCTTCCCCGAATGGTCCGACAAGCGCGAAAAACTCCAGCTTGCGACTGATTTCTGCATCGCCGCGATGGAGGGCCTTGCGCTCAATCGCACCATCTGGGAGCAGCGCTCGCGCCGACAGGCGGTGCGGCGCGTCGTCTCACTCGCGATCCTGATGGTTCGCGACGACGACCTCGGCGACAAGGTGCTCGCAGGGCTCTAGGCGCGCAGATGCGCGCGCACCAGCGCCGCGGTCTGCTCGGCCTTCTCGATCTGCGGCAAATGCCCGCTCCCGGAAACGACCTCGACCTTGAACTGCGCCGGCAGCGCCGCGCGATCGGGCGCCGAGACCACCGCGTCGCGCTCGGCGACGATCACCAGCGTCGGCGCCTTAACCTCCCCCGCCGAAGCCGCGAGCCGGGCGACGTCCTCGGTTTCGACCAACGCGTCGCGGATCGCGCGCAGCGCGTCGTCGACGCCGTCCAGCCGCTTGTAGCGCAACAGGCCCTCGACGAGGTCTTTCGTAACGAGCGAGGCGTCGGCGAACAAAAGCGCGGCGACGGCCGTGAGATCGCGGGCGCGCTGCGCGTCGATGAAGCCGTCGAGATATGCGGTGTTCACGGTGGCGCCGGGCACACCCACGGCGGCGACGAGCGTTAGACTTTCGACGAGCCCGGGCGCCCGCAGTGCTGTTGCGAGCGCGACCGCGCCGCCCAGCGAATGGCCAACGAGGTGCACGCGCGTCAGCCCGAGCGCCGCGACCGCCGCGATCACCGCGTCCGCGAGATCGCCCACCCGAGCCCCGTGCAACGTTTTCTCGGATTGGCCGTGCCCAGGCAAGTCGAGGGCGTAGACGGGCCGGTCCTCGGCGAGCGGGCCCATCAGCAGCGTCCAGTTCTCTAGGTCGCCGCCGAACCCGTGGACGAGCACCGCCGGCACGTCCGGCTTGTCCTGCCCGGCGAAGGCCACGCGCAGCCGCACGCCGCCGGCGTCCACCTCACGCGTGGCGAGTCCGCCGCCGCCGTCGTCGGCGTCGCTCGGCGTGAAATTGGCCTGGAAGTCGGTCACGAAGGCGTCGATCTCGGCGTCGTCTACCGAAGCGTCGGCCAGCACCGCGAGCAGGCCGCCCACGGGCAAGGTCTCCCCCACCTGCGCTACGATCCGGCGCAGCCGCCCGCTTGCCGGGGACTCGTAGACATTCGTGATCTTGCTGGTCTCGACGTCGACCAGATCCTCGCCCTCGCGCACGTCGTCGCCCGCCTGCTTCGACCAGGCGACCACCGTGCCCTCCTGCATCGCCAGGCCCCATTTCGGCATTCGAATGGGCGTAATCGTCGCAGGCATGTCGTCTCCTTCGATGCGGCGCCCTCTGGCCGAGACGCAGTGTTGCGTGCTACACCCAGGACCACAAAACAAACAAGCATGAATGTTTTTGTCGGCGCAATCCGCCGACGCTTGGGAGAGACGCGATGGACAGCGGCGGAATCGTCGGCGAAGCCCGCAAAGGCGTGGAGCGCAGCCCGGGCCTCACCTACCAAGAGATCCTCGACCTCGACACGCGCCCGGTGCCGGACGTCCTGCGAGAGCAGGTCGTCCCCGATCTCGGCACCGCGCCGGTCCCGATCTCCCGCTACACCGACCCCGAATTCTTCCGGAAGGAGATCGACAAGGTCTGGCTGCGCGTGTGGCAATTCGCCTGCCGCGAAGAAGACATCCCCAATCCGGGCGATTTCACCACCTACGATGTCGTCGGCAAGTCTTTGCTGATCGTGCGCCAGAAAGACGGCTCGATCCGCGCCTTCGCCAATTCCTGCCTGCATCGCGGGCGCAAACTGGCCACGAGCGGCGGCTGCAAGGAAAAGTTCCGTTGCATGTACCACGGCTGGACGTGGAACGCCGACGGCACGTTCGCCGAGAATCCGATGCCGTGGGATTTCCCGCAGGCGCAGGCCGACCAGCTGAAGCTGCCGGAAGTGCTCGTCGACACCTGGGGCGGCTTCGTCTTCATCAATTTCGACCGCAACGCCCCGAGCCTCGCGAGCGTCCTCAATCCGATGCCGCGCCATTTCGAGCGTTGGCGCCTGGAGGACTGCTACAAGGCGATGCACGTCGCCAAGGTCATTCCGGCGAACTGGAAGGCGGTGAGCGAAGCCTTCATGGAATCGCACCACAGCCTCACCACGCACCCGCAGATCCTGCCCTATCTCGCCGACGAAAACTCCCAGTACGACATCCTCTCCGAGCACATCACGCGCCACATCAGCGCCAGCGGCGTGCCGAGCCCTTTCCTCGACGAGAGCACCGTCTCGCAGAACGACATCATCGCCGCGATGTTCGCCACGTCCGGCCGCACGACCGGAGAAGGCGAACTGAAGGTGCCGCCCGGAATGACCGCGCGCGCCTTCGCCGCCGAAATCTTCCGCAAGACGCTCAGCGACGAGGACGGCCACGATTACTCGGACAAGTCCGACGCCGAGATGCTCGATCCGATCCTCTACAACTGCTTCCCGAACATGAGCTTCTGGGCCGGGTTCGCACCCAATCTCGTCTATCGCTGGCGCCCGGTCGGGCTGTCGCACGAGCACACGCTGATGGAAGTGATCCGTCTCAAGCGCATTCCGAAAACGGGCCCGAGGCCACGCCCAGTGCCGATGCACATGCTCTCCGATCAGGAATCCTGGCGCGACGCGCCCGAGCTCGGCCCGCTCGCCGACATTTTCGAGCAGGACATGGCGAACCTGCCCTTCGTTCAGGACGGGATGAACGCTTCGCTCTCCGGCGTCGTGCATTTCGGCCGCTATTCGGAGATGCGCATCCGGCAGCACCATCTGCTGCTCGAGAAATACATGAGCCGCGACTGAGATGTTCAAAGGACCGATCGAGGACCGGCTCGCAATCCGTGAACTGTGGGAGTCCTATGCCGACGCCGTGTTCCGCGCCGATGCGGAGGAGTGGTCGGCGCTGTGGGCCGAGGACGGCGCCTGGACGCTGATGGGACAGACCTTCACAGGCCGGGCGATGATCCGCGCCGTATGGGAACAGGCCATGAGCGGCTTTTCCGTCGCGGCGTTCTTCGTTCAGCCAGGCGCGCTCAGTGTCGACGGCGCAACGGCGACGGGCCGCTCGTGGACGCAGGAAGTGCTCGTTACGAAGCCCGACGGCGCCGTGCGGCGCATCGTCGGCGCCTATGAGGACGCGTTCGTGCGCAAGGACGGGCGCTGGCTGTTCCAGAGCCGGCGCTACACGATCCTCGTCGATCAACAAGGGGAAGCCGCATGACGATTCTTGTGTCCGGCGTCGTCGAAATCGATCCGGCGCGCCGGGACGAAGCCCTCCGCAGCGCCCAGCCGTTCATCGATGGGGCGCTCTCACAGAAGGGCTGCCGCCACTATGCGTGGACCGCAGACCTGTCGAAGCCGGGCCGCGTCTACGTGTTCGAGGAATGGGACAGCGAGGCCGATTTCGCCGCCCATCTGGCCGGGCCGCAATATCGCGGCATGCTGGGCCATCTGCAGCAGTTCACGATCCTCTCGGCCGTGACGCGCAAGCATCGGGTCACGCTGACCGAGCCCGTCTATGACGACACCGGCCGACCGCGGGCGGACTTCTTCACCGGTTGAAGGCCACTCAACGCGGCGCCTGCGCCGCTGCGATCGCACGCATGACAGACGCCTGGATCTCGTCGCGGTTCGGATTGCGGCGCAGCGTGAGGCCGCCATTCACCTGCAGGTTCTGCCCCGTCACGAAGCATGCGTCGCTCGCAAGCCACACCGCGGCTTCCGCAATGTCTTCCGACGTGCCGATGCGGCCGAGCGGGTAGCAGGGCGTGAACGCGTCGAAGAGGCCCGGCGTTGCCTTCGCCTGCGCCGTCATCGGCGTATCGGTGAGTCCCGGAGAGATCGAATTGGCGCGGATGCCGCGATGGCCGAATTCGTTGGCGATGCAGCGCATCACATGATCGAAGCCCGCCTTGGTGCCCATGTAGGCGGCGTGATCGTTGAGCATGATCGTGGCCGTGGCCGAGCTGATCTGGATCAGCGATCCACCGTCCTCGATCACGCCGAGCAGCGCCTGCATGAAATAGAATGGCCCGACGAACTGAAGGTCCGTCATTTGGCGCAGTTCCTCCGGGGTCGTCTGCTCGAACGGTTTGACGAGCCCCCAACCGGTGGCGTTCACGCCGATGTCGACGCGGCCGAGTTCGGCCTTCGCCGTCGCCGCCAGCGCGAACACTTCGTCGCGCTTGGTGATGTCGCACGTCGCCGCGACGCCGCCGATCTCGCGGGCGAAGCGGTCGAGCTCCTCGCGCTTGCGCCCCGCCACGACCACGCGCGCGCCCTCCTGCGCGAAGCGCGCGGCGATCACCTGCGCCATGTTCCCGCGCCCGGCCGCGCCAAGCACGATCGCGCCTTTGCCCTCGAGATGTCGCGCGCCCATCACGCCCTCCCGAGAATGGCGACCGCCGACAGCCCCGGCGCGCCATAGACCTGAGAATAGCCGACGCGCGCGCCCTCGACCTGCCGCGCGCCCGCCGTCCCGCGCAGCTGCACGACGTTTTCATAGACCTGCCGCAGGCCCGACGCCGCGACCGGCTCGCCGCACGCGAGACACCCGCCGTCGGTGTTCACCGGCATGCGCCCGCCGAGCCGCGTCTCGCCATCCTGGATCAGGCGCTCCTGGTCGCCATCGGCGCAGAAACCGTTCTCGGCCATGTGCATGATCTCCGCCCCGCTTTCGGTGTCCTGCAACTGGGCGACGTCGATGTCCTCCGGGCCAAGGCCCGCCATCTCGAACGCCGCTTTGGCTGCGAGCGCCGTGGCTGAGCCGCCGCGCTCCAGCCGAAGCGACGGCGCAAACACCTCGAACGATCCCTCCGGCCGCGTGCGTACGGCGGCGCCACGGATGCGCACGTCGGCGCGGCCCATGGCGCGGGCGCGCTTCTCCGAAGCGAGGATGAGCGCCACAGCCCCCTCGGACGGACTGCAAAACATGTACTTCGTCAGTGGATCATTGACCGTCTCGGCCTGCAGGATCGTGTCGGCGTCGACCGGCTGGCGCCGCCAGGCGTGCGGTGCGAGCGCGCCGTTGGCGAACGCCTTCTCCGCCACGAGCGCGAGCGTGCGCGGCGAGATCCCGTGCAGATGCATGTAGCGCTGGATCTTCATGCCGAAGAACTGCGTCGTCAGCATCAGTCCGGTTTCGCCGTACCACTTCGGCAGGCCCCACTGCTCCGGATCAGGATTGAACGCGCCGCGAGGATGCTTGTCGAAGCCGATCGCGACGCCGATGTCGAACTCGCCCGACTTGATCGCCCAATAGCCCGACAACATGGCCGAACCGCCGGTCGCGCAGCCGTTCGCGACATTGACGAACTGGACGCCCGTGAGCCCCATGCGCGGCAAAAGCGCATCGGCGTTGCCTGAGGCCGACGAGCCGCCGAACGCGAACTGCATGTCCGGCCACGAGAGGCCCGCATCAGCCAGCGCCTCGCGCACGGCGACGACGCCTTGATCCAGCCCGCTGCGCGTGTCGTGGCGCCCGAACGGGTGGATACCGGCGCCCACGATGAACACGTCGCTCATGGCGTTCTCCCTTCGCCGGCCTAGGCCGGCTCAAAAGCGTAGGTGACGATATCGTCGCCGCCGGGCGTGCGCGCGATCGCATCGAGCGTGATGCGCATCGGCATGCCGATCTTCAGGCCGGCGAAGCTGTCGGTCTTGATCCGGGTTTCGACGATGATCTCACCCGGCAGTTCGACATAGCCGACGGCATAAGGCGTGAAATTGTCCTGCGCGCCGATGAAGGGCGGCTTCGGCGCGAACCGCTGCACCGTAAAGGACCACAACGTTCCGGTGCGGCCGAGTTCGACACGCTCAAACCCCTCCGCAAGCGGCCCGGTCGGGAACGGAAATGCATAGGCGCCGGTGCGCGTGCAGCGCCCGCCGATCAGGCGCGGGCCCTCGGCGCTGAAGCTGATGAGATCGTCTGCGACGGCGACCTGCGCCATGCGTTTCGCCTCCTGCGACCGTGGGGAATTCGCCCCGCCAATCCGCCGCAATCTGCTGACCGTTTCGCCAAAAGGCGACCAAGAGCACTGGCGTAAAAAAGACAGGCGTGCTCTAAACCGTCAAGCGCGATTGTTTTTTGCGAGGCGTTGAGAGGAGCAGCCGCGCGATGGCGTTGGAGGACATTCGTTCGCTCGCGGATCTTACCCGCGTCCAGGCGCGGATGCGCGGCGACAAGATCGCATTCCTGTTCGAGGGGCGCGCCACGACCTTCTCGGCGCTCGATGCGCAATCGAGCCGGATCGCCCAGGCGCTGCGCGCCGCCGGCTTGGCGAAGGGCGATCGCATCGCGTATCTCGGCAAGAACACCGATCGCTATTTCGAGCTTTTGTGCGGCGCAGCAAAAGCCGAGCTCGTGATGACGCCGGTAAACTGGCGCCTCGCCGCGCCGGAGATCGCCTACATCCTGCACGACAGCGGCGCCAAAGCGCTGTTCGTCGGCGCCGAGTTTCTCGATCTCGCGGCGGGCCTGCGCGCCGAGGCGCCGGGCCTGCGCCTGCTCGTGGCGGTCGAGGATGATCCGCATCCCGCGTTCCTCGGCTACGCGGCCCTGCGCGACGCGCAGCCGGCTGTCGATCCGGGCGGCGCGCCCGGCTGGGACGACGTCGCGGTGCAACTCTACACGTCCGGCACCACCGGCAAGCCGAAAGGCGCCATGCTGCCCACGCGCGGTTTCCTCGCATTGCGGCGCACGCAGGCCGACGCCGACGTCGACTGGAACAAATGGACCGACGCGGACGTCTCGCTCGTCGCCATGCCCTGCTTCCACATCGGCGGCACGGGCTGGGGCGTGACCGGGCTCTACTATGGCGCCAAAGGCGTCATCATGCGCGAGTTCGATCCCACGCGCGTTCTGGATTTCTTCGAGCGCTTCGAGATCACCAAGCTCTTCATGGTGCCCGCGGCGATGAAGATCGTTCTTGATCAGCCCCGCGCGCGCGACGTCGACTATTCCCGCCTGCGCTACATCCTCTATGGCGCCTCGCCCATTCCGCTCGATTTGCTGCGCGAGGCGATGGCCGTCTTCAAATGCGGCTTCGTGCAAATGTACGGCATGACGGAAACGACGGGCACGATCTGCGCGCTCGCCCCCGAGGATCACGATCCCAACGGCTCGGAGCGGATGCGATCGGCCGGAAAGGCGCTTCCCGGCGTCGAGATCGCCGTGATCGACGAGACTGGCGCCCGGCTGCCCCCGCGCGCCGTCGGCGAGGTCGCGATCCGTTGCGCCGCGAACATGGTGGGCTATTGGAACCTGCCCGACGCCACCGCCGCCACGCTCGCAAAGGACAACTGGCTGCGAACCGGCGACGCCGGCTATTTCGACGAGGACGGCTATCTCTACATCCACGATCGCGTGAAGGACATGATCATCTCCGGCGGCGAGAACATCTATCCCGCCGAAGTCGAAAGCGCGATCTACGGCCATCCGGACGTCGCCGACGTCGCCGTCATCGGCGTGCCGGACGACAAATGGGGCGAGGCTGTGAAAGCGATGGTGGTGCTCAAGCCCGGCGCGACGACGCAGGCCGCCGATCTCATCGCCTTCGCGCGCACGCGCATCGCCGCCTACAAATGCCCGAAAAGCGTGGACTTCATTCCGGCGCTGCCGCGCAACGCCTCGGGCAAGATTCTGCGGCGCGAACTGCGGGCGCCGTTCTGGGAAGGACGCACGCGCGCCGTCAATTGAGCGTCGCCGCCGCCGCCAGACCAAAAGGAAAACGGGGAGGACAACATGATCGGAGTCGTCGCACGCGTGAAAATCCAGCCGGGCAAACACGCCGAGGCCGAAGCGGTGCTCAAGGAGCTCGTCGCCGCCGTGAAGGCGAATGAGCCCGACGTGAAGCTCTACGAGCTCTTCAAGGCGCGCGACGGCAGCGGCGATTTCATCATGCTGGAAATGTATCCGTCCGAGGCCGTGCTCGCCGCGCACCAGAAGACGCCGCACTTCGCGGCGATCGGCGCCAAGCTCGGCCCGCTGCTCGCGGGCGCGCCGCACCTCGAATTCATCGACGGCGCCTGAGCCGCGCGCGCCGGACGGCGCCGGCGGCTACGTCTTTTCCCCGGACGGCGGCGGCTCGCCCTTGCGGTAGTCGCCGAACGCTCCGTCGCGCGCGTCGAGCCCCTTGGTGACGCCTTCGCGGAACGTGGCGAACATCGCGCGCGAGCTTTCCGTGGTCAGCGCCAGCGCCTGCAGATCGGCGCCGGCGCGCACGGCCGCGCGCAGGCCCATGATCTCCATCGCGCGATGCACGGAGCGCTTGTTCATCTGCTGCACATCGGTGGGAATCCGCGCCACGCGCGCGGCCATCGCCAGCGTCTCGGCGTCGAGTTGCGCGGCGGGAAACGCGCGATTGGCGAACCCGGCGCGCACGGCCTCCAGGCCGTCCATCGCGTCGCCCGTCAGCATCATCTCCATGGCCGGCCGCAGACCGCAGAACCACGCGTGGAACTGGTTGTCGGGCGGGCTCATGCTGCGCACCGGCGGATATCCGATCTGCGCGTCCTCGGCGACATAGACGAGGTCGCACGCCGCGGCGAGCTCCGAGCCCCCCGCCAGGCACCAGCCATGCACCTGCGCGATCACCGGCTTGGCGAGATCCCAGATGCGGAAACACCCCTCGACGACGTGCCGCGCCCACTGGCCAGCGCCCGCCGGCGTGTAGAACGGCAAGGGCTGTCGCGCGCCTTCCGCGGAAAGATCATACCCGGCCGAGAAACACGACCCGGCGCCGCGGATGATCGTCACGCGCACGTCGGCGTTCCGGTCCGCCGCTTCGAGCGCGGCGAACAGCTCCGCGCGCAGCGCGTTCGAGAGCGCATTGCGCTTGTCCGGACGATTGAGCGTCAGCCGCCGCACGTGCGGCGCGGGATCGTCGACGAGCAGAAGCGGTGCGGGCGCGGTCGTGTCTTGCATGGGGCGGCTCCGTGCCTGGCGCGTGCGCCGCGCCGCGACGAGGTGGTGGTGCGCGAGCCAGCATCGCCGCGGACGCGATGGCCCGCAAGCCACACGCCTCGTCTGCACGCCAGATGTACTCCGCGTTGTACTCCGCCCGCGGGCGGCCCCTCGCCTACCATTGCGGCGCTTGGAGCGGGTAAGGGGAATCGAACCCCTGTCACTAGTTTGGAAGACTAGAGCTCTACCATTGAGCTATACCCGCGCCGGGACCCGCGTTTTCGGGTGTTCGCGGGCGGGCGTCAAGTCGCGCGCGCCCAACGCCGGCTACAGCGCCTTCAACCAGTCCAGCAGCAACGCGTTCACCGCCTCCGGCCGCTCCTGCTGGGTCCAGTGGCCGCAGCCCTCGATCAGATGCGCCCCGCGCAGGTCCGCGAAGTGCGGCGCCATCAGCGCGACGGGATCGACGCCCGGCAGCATTTTCAGCACCAGATCGCGGGTGCCGCCGATGAACAGCGCCGGCTGGCGGATGACGGGATCGGCAAGCGTCGCAGCATAGGCGAAGTCGCGCCGGTGGTTGCGGTAGCGGTTCAGCGGCCCGCGGAAGCCCGAGCGCGTGAACTCGGCGGTGTAATAGTCCTCGTCCGCCCGCGACAGCCAGGCCGGGAACGGGTCGGGATCGGGCAGGCGGTGCAACAGCGTGTCGCCGTGCTTCTTGTCGGTGGGCCACGTGCCGTCCGGCGCATCGCCGCTGATCGCGTAGAGGAACTTGCGCAGGCTCGCGCGCGGATCGGCCTCGAGCTCGGCTTCCGCCGGCCCCTCCTCCTGGAACCAGACCTGATAGAAGAATCGCCCCTTCTTCGTGAACGCCTCCGTCACGAGATCGATGAACGGCGCGGGCGCCCGCCCCGTATAGGGCACCGAAAGCCCCGCCACCGCACGCACGCGATCGGCCCGTGCGAGCGCCGTCGTCCACACCTGCGGCGCGCCCCAATCGTGGCCAATCAGGATCGCCTTCTCCGCGCCGAACGCGTCGATCACGCCGGCGATGTCGGCGACGAGCGTTTCGAGATCATACGCCTCGACCGGATGCGGCTTGTCGGAGGCGCCGTAGCCGCGCACGTCGATCGCGCAGGCGGTGAAGCCCGCCGCCGCGATCGGCCCGATCTGCCAGCGCCAGGAATACCAGCTCTCCGGAAATCCGTGCACCATCAGGACGAGCGGCCCCTGCCCCTCGACCATCGCGCGCAGCCGCACGCCATTCGTCTCGATGAACCGTTCCACCGGCGCCATCATTGCCCCCTCTCGCGATTGCTCGCGCGCATCCGTCAGTGTCCGGACTTCTCGCCGGACTTTTCGCCGGCTCTTTCGATCGACTCGTTCGCCGCCGATCCGAAGATCCCCTTCGCCATCAGCGACGTCTCGCCCGCGCGCCGCGCCTGATAGACCGCCGCGCGCGCGGCATGGACCTCCGCGTCGTCGGGTGCGGCGAGCGCCGCCATCTCGGCGAGGTGGCACGCCAGACGCGGCTCCGCCGCCGCAAGCTCCTGCGCCCGCGCCGCAAGCCGGCGCGCGCCGCCCGCGAGCGCCGCGACCTCCGCCGCCACGGCCGCATCGGGCGCCGGCTTCAAGTTCGCGGGATTGCCGTCGTACCAGCCGCCATACAGGCGCCAGACATTGCGCACCACGAACTCGGGCTCGTCATACAGCGGGCTCAGCCACGGCTTTTCGAGCAGCGCCGGATCGACCTTCACCGTGTGGATCACGTCCGAAAGCCGCGCCCCCTCGTTCATCAGCGCGAGCGTGTGCGCGACGAGCCCCTCCAGCGCCTCGGCCACCTCGGTGAGCACGCGCTTGATCCGATCGCGCCCGCCGATAGGAAGCCCATGCGCCGGCAGGAACAGCTCCGCATCCATGGCCGCCATGTCGCGCAACGCCGCCGCCCATTCGCGCGGATAGCGCTGCGCCTTCTGCGGATTGCCGGCGTTGGGGAAATTCCAGATGAAGAAATCGCCCGCGCAGATCGCCTTCTTGGCGGGGATCCACGCCCAGGTGTGATCGTCCGTCTCGCCTTTGGCGTGGCGCAACTCGATGTCGAGCCCGCCGACGGACATCGTCATCGTGTCGCGGTAGGTGACGTCCGGACGCGGCGTATCGGTCGGCAGAAAGCGCGTCGCGCCCGCCAGATCGTAGCCGCGCCGGCGAAACTGCCCGAACTGCCGCTCGTTGATGATCTTGTTGTAGCCGTTGGTGAGCTCGTAGCGCTCGAACCGCCGCGGCACGTTCTCGTGGCCCACCACGCGCGGCCGCGGGCACCCGCACGACGCCGCGTCGTGCAGGAACGCCCCGCATCCGCCGACATGGTCGATGTGCCCGTGCGTGAAGACGATCGTGTTGAAGCGATCGGCGCTCCAGCGCCGCAGCTCCTCCACGACGCGCCCGCCGCCGTGCTCGTTCGAAGTGTCGAAGGCGACGAGCCCGTCATCGGTCTTGAACACGACGCTGTGCGAGAACGCCTCGACCATCGCCACGCCGTCGCCGATCTCGGAGAGCTCGTGATTGATCCGGTTGATCGGGCCGATCACGCCCTGGCCCTTGCCCTCATCGATCACCGCACGCGACAGCGCCAGAAGATCCGCCACCTCGCCCTCCCATGGTTTTCGCCAAGATCTTTTGGCCAGCGTCGGGCGCCGCAGGGCGGATGGCAAGACGCGCCCTGGCGTCACGCCGCCCGCAAGACGACTGGAGTTGATTATGACGTGACTGTCATCGACTCGTCGCGGCCCAATGGAATACAGCGCTTCCAAGTTATTGGAGGTCGCTCATGCGTATTTGGCCAATCGGCGCCGGCCCCATCCGCGCAGGTCTCGTCCGCGCCGGGCTCCTCGCGGTCTCGATGGCGCTTCTGGCCCCGGCCGACGCGTTCGCTTGGGGGGCCACGGGCCACCGCATCGGCGGCGCGCTCGCCGAACCGCTCCTCAAGCCGAAGGCGCGCGCCGAGATCGCCAAGGTGATCGGCACGGAGACCCTCGCCGAAGCCTCCACCTGGGCCGACGACATGCGCTCGAGCCCCGAACCGTTCTGGCAGTCCGCCGCCAGTCCCTGGCACTTCGTCACGGTCCCGCCGGGCAAGACCTACGCCGAGGTCGGCGCCCCGCCCGAAGGCGACGCCGTCACCGCGCTCGCCCAGTTCGCCAAGACGCTGAAAGACCCCGCCGCGCCGCTCGCCGACAAGCAGCGCGCCCTGCGCTTTGCCGTCCACATCATCGGCGACCTGCACCAGCCGCTTCATGTGGGCAACGGCGCGGACCGCGGCGGCAACGACGTCGCCGTCACGCTGTTCGGCCAGCAGACCAATCTGCACGCCGTCTGGGACTCCGGCATGATCGACCGGCGCCAGCTCTCCTACACCGAATACGCCGCCTTCCTGTCGCGCCGCCTGACGCGTGAGAACGTGAAGGCCTGGTCGACTGCGGACCCCACCGTCTGGATCGCGGAGAGCGCCGCCGCCCGCGACGGCCTCTACCCGCCGGCGGGCCAAACCGCCCTGGGGTGGCGCTACCTGTTCGATACGCGGGAACTCATGGATCAGCGCCTGGCCCAGTCCGGCGTCCGCCTCGCGGCCTGGTTCAACGCGCTCTACCGCTAGCAGGCGCCGGCTGGCAATTTCGCTGCGGGGCCCGTAGGTTCCGGCCATGCGCTTGCCTCGCGCCCTGACCAGTTTCGCCGCCGCCGCCGCGCGAGCGGTCTTCGCGCTCACGCTGCTTCTGGCGGCGGGGGCGCAGGCCGTCGTCGCCGGCGGTCACATCGAGCCGGAATGGGGTGTCCACGTCTCGGATGGCCGCGTCGCCGCGGTTCATCCGGTTCCGGCGCAGGCCGACACCCACGGCGCGGCGGCCCACGTCCAGTGCGCCGTCTGCCGCGTGCTGGCCATGGGCGGCCGCGAGGGCCCGCCGCCCCCGAGCGCGCCGCCCCCGCATGCCGCCGCCCTCGCCGCGCCTTTGTTCGCGGCCGCGGCCGGCGCCGATCTGCCGGGCGTGCGGCTCGCATTCCGGAGCCGGGCGCCTCCGCTCTGACGCCGCCGCGGCGGCGGGCGCATCCTGCGTCACGCCGCGCCGCGCTTGCTCCCCTTTCAATCATCAAATCACGGCCGCTGCGCCTCGCGCGCGGCCATCGGGATATCCCATGAGCTTCCCCGACTTTCGCGGAGCCAAGCGCGCGTGCGCGCTCGCCGGCTCCCTCCTCGTCACGTCGCCGGCCTTTGCCGAGACGCCGCCCGTCCAGCCCGAGGTGATCGTCACCGCGCCGCTGGAGAGCGCCCGCATCGAAAGCCTTCAGGGCGCCTCCGTGCTCAAGCGCGACGACATCGTCGCCGCGCTCGACGGCGGCCTTGGCACGACGCTCGCCAAGACGCCCGGCATCGCCACGAGCTTCTTCGGCGCCGGCGCCAGCCGCCCCATCATCCGCGGCCTCGGCGAAGACCGCGTGCTCGTGCTGCAGAACGGCATCGGCGCGATCGACGCCTCCACCGCCAGCCCCGACCACGCGGTGACGTCCGACGGCCTCGACGCCGAACGCATCGAAGTGCTGCGCGGCGCGGCGGCGCTCGCCTATGGCGGCAACGCGATCGGCGGCGTCGTGAACGTCATCGACCAGAGCATTCCCACGCGCGTCAGCGATGGCCTCTCGGGCCAGGCGCTCGCCGTCGCGTCGTCCGTCGATGACGGCCGCGAAGGCGCCGCCGAAATCGCCGGCGGCGTCGGCGCGGCGCAATTCCGTCTCGGCGTCTCCGCCCGCGACACCGAAGCCTACGACACCCCCGTGGGCGTCGTCCCGAACACGTGGACGCAGCTGCGGACGGCGGGCGCAGGCGCCTCGGCCGTGGGCGCGCGCGGCTTCGCCGGGGTCGCCGTCAAGCGCGTCGAGACCAAGTACGGCCTCCTGCCCGAAGACGCCGGCGAACCCGGCGGACGCATCGAGATGGAGCAGACGCGCATCGAAAGCCGCGGCGACGTGAAGGTCTCCTGGGGCCCGATCGACCGCCTCGACTTGGCCGCCCAAACCTCCGACTACACCCACACCGAGTTCGAAGGCGACGGCGCGCCGGGAACGCGCTTCGAAAGCACCGGGTGGGAAGCCCGCGGCGAAGCGCACAACACGATCGGGAAGCTGCGCGGCGCCACCGGCCTGCAGGTCAGCGCCGTCGACTTCGCCGCGTTCGGCGAGGAGGCCTTCATCATCCCGACAAAGACCGACAAGGGCGGCCTGTTCACGGTCCAGCGTTGGGACGCCGGCCGCTGGGGCCTTGAAGGCGGCGCGCGCATCGAGCGCGTCGAGATCGAAGCCGACACCGCGCGCGACCGCGCCTTCACGCCGAAAAGCGTCTCGCTCGGCGCGTTCGCCCGCCCCGCCGAGTCCTGGTTCCTCGGCGTGACGCTGGCGAGCGCCGAACGCGCGCCCTCCGCGGTCGAGCTCTATGCGGACGGCCCGCACCTCGCCACCGAGACGTTCGAACTCGGCGACGTCGGTCTCACCACCGAAACCGCGCGCAGCCTCGAAGCCTCCGCGCGGTTCACCGGCGCGCGCACGAGCCTGGAGCTCAATCTCTTCCGCGTGGCGTTCAACGACTACATCGCGCTCGTCGCACGCGGCGATGTGTTCTGGAAGGACGAAGCCGCCGATCTGTCCGGCTTCGCCGCGACCGACGCCGATCCCTCGATCCCGGCCGGCGCCAAGATTCTGCCGGTGTTCAATTACGTCCAAAAGGAAGCGACGTTCACCGGCGGCGAACTCTCCGTGCGTCGCGCGCTGTTCGACGCCGGCCCGTTCGCGATCTCGGGCCGCATCGGCGCCGATATCGTGCGCGCGTCCTTCGACGCCGGCGGCGCCCCGCCGCGCATCCCGCCGCGGACCGTGCGCGTCGGCCTCGACGCCGACTCCGACGCCTGGGCCGGATCGGTGGAGGTGGTCGACGCCGCACGCCAGACGCGCACCGCCGCGTTCGAATCGGCCACGGACGGCTACACTCTCGTGAACGCCAGCCTCGTCTGGCGTCCGCAGGGCAAGGACGGCGTCTTCACGGTGCGTCTCGACGGCCGCAACCTCACCGACGAACTCGCCCGCGTGCATACGTCCTTCCTGAAGGACAAGGCGCCCTTGCCGGGCCGCTCGATGCGTCTCGCGCTCACCGCGCAGTTCTAATCGCGGCGGACCACAACGGGAAAGGGCCCGGCCGATGGCCGGGCCCGCTTCGTTTCCAGCGGTTCAATGCCGGTCCTGGTCGGGCATGGCGGACATGTCGGGCTCGGGGTAGCGCAGGGCCGTGACGGCGTCTTCGATCGCGCGCAGCACGTCGAGCAGGGTGTCGAGGTCGCGCGCGCTGACGTCCCCTGCGGCGGCGCGCACCACGAGAAGGCGGCGCACCGCCTCGGCAAGCGCGTCGAGTTCCTCCACCAGCGGCGCGAGCGGCGCCGAACCCCGCGGCCGCATCGCTGGTCCTTATGCCGCGAGATCGCGGTCAAGCTGAAGCGCCGGAAAACGCGTGCCGGTCCGCGCGCGAAACGCCTCGATCGACGCGGGCGAATTGTCGATCACGAAGGCGCCGACGGGCACACCGTCCATCTCCTTGGGGAGACCGAGCGGCATACACTCCCAGCCGAACGCCAGCATGCGCGACAGATACTGCAGGTTCGTCACGCCGACGAAGCGCGTGATGCCGAACAGGAAACCGAACTCCAGCATCGCCCGCGCCAGCCGGTTGCGCATGGGCCTGTGCCGGTCCTGCGGCAGCTCCGGCGACGTGCACAATCGGCTGATCTCCCAGACATCGTCGCCAACGACCGGCCCGTCCGCACAAAGATCGGGAAACATGTCCGACATCAAATGCGGGCGCGTCGTCGGAAGCAGCCGCAACGAGGCGAGATGCGCGCAGTCCGCGTCGAAATCGACGAGGTAGATTGCGTCGTCGGTGTCGTACTGGTCGATCTCGAGACCGTCGCCGGTCACCGGCAGACGCCAGCGCCACGCCTCGACGAAAATGCGCGCGCGGTCGCGATGCATCGCGCGCAGCTGCTCGGCGTACGCGCCACGATTGGTCTTGGTGATCACTGCAACCATGAGGGTCCTCCTGGCTGCAAGAGTGGCGGCGGCGGCCGGCCTCGGACGATCCTCCGATCGGGGGATGGCGCTCAGGCGATGTCCGAGAACGCAAGCGTGCTGTCGAACAAGGCGCGCACCACGAGTTGCATGCGCGTCGAAACCCCGTAGCGCGCCTTGGCCGCTTCGACGTGCTGATGCACCGTCGTCTCGCTGATGCCGAGAATGCGCGACGCCTCCCAATCGCTCTTCCCGCGCGCAATGAGCAGCAGGCAGTCGATCTGGCGCGGCGTGAGCACGACGGCGCCCGCGTTGGGACGCACCGAAAGCAGCCTGCGCCCCGCTTCGAACGCGAAGCATCCGACATAGTGGACGAGCGGCACCTTCGCGGTTTCGATCTCCGCGCCATGGGAGACCGCCAGCGTGCAGGAGCCTGGAATTTCACCGGGCACGTGGATCGGCACGCTGACGCCGTTGCGCAAGCCATACCGCGTCGCCTCCTCGAAAATCGCCGCTTGCCGGGGCGAAAGCGCGATCAGGCGCGGCACGTCCGACCACAGGAAACTCAGCACGCGCGTCTGGCACGCCACGAAGATCGGATCGTCGGTCACGTAGGCGCGCGCGGTGAACCGCTCCTGCCACTCGAGCGGATAATTCGTCAGGCGCAGGATCGGCTTACGCGCCGCGCGCGCGGGCACATGATGCATCAGCGCGTAGTGCTCGAAGCCGAGCGTGCGGGTGACGTCCGCCAGCGCGGCCTCCAGCTCGGCCAAGCTCTCGACGGCGTTGACGACGGAGACGAAGGCCTGAAGGTCCGAGAACGACATGCGTGCGCTGATCCGCCGGCGCAATGTCGGCGCCACGCGTGACGAGGCCTGCCCGCCGCGCGGCGGGCAAGGCGGCAGCCGCCCAGTCTAGGCGTCACACCAAAGACGCCGCGCCGTGCGGCGCATTGGCGGAATTTATGGGCGGCCACTCCCAAATCGATTGGCCGGGCGCCTGCGCATGCGCCTAGGGTTCAGGCGCACGCTCATCGACAATTCAGGAGGCCGCCCGTGTCGGCTGAATCCAAATGCCCCTTTTCCGGCGGGAAATCGAACGCGGCCACGTCGCGCGGCAACCGTGACTGGTGGCCGAACCAGCTCGATCTCTCGATCCTGCATCAGCACGCGCCCGCCTCGAACCCGATGGGCGACGCCTTTGATTACGCGAGCGCCTTCAAGGGCCTCGACCTCGCGGCGGTCGTGAAAGACCTGCACGGACTGATGACCGACAGCCAGGACTGGTGGCCCGCCGATTATGGCCACTACGGCCCCTTCTTCATCCGCATGGCGTGGCACAGCGCGGGCACCTACCGCGTGAGCGACGGGCGCGGCGGCGCCGGCGCCGGCGGACAGCGCTTCGCCCCGCTCAACTCCTGGCCGGACAACGGCAATCTCGACAAGGCCCGCCGTCTCCTGTGGCCGATCAAACAGAAATACGGCGCCGCGTTGTCCTGGGCCGATCTCATGATCCTGGCCGGCAACGTCGCGCTCGAGTCGATGGGCTTCAAAACGTTCGGCTTCGCCGGCGGCCGCGCCGACGTATGGGAGCCCGAGGCCGACATCTACTGGGGCCCGGAAGGCGAATGGCTGGCCGACGCGCGCTACAGCGGCGATCGCGACCTCGCCGATCCGCTCGCGGCCGTGCAGATGGGCCTGATCTACGTCAATCCCCAGGGCCCCAACGGCGTGCCCGATCCCCTCGCCGCGGCGCGCGACATCCGCGAAACCTTCGCGCGCATGGCGATGAACGACGAAGAGACCGTCGCGCTGATCGCCGGCGGCCACTCCTTCGGCAAGGCGCACGGCGCCGGCGATCCGGCCCATGTCGGTCCCGAGCCGGAAGGCGCCAGCATCGAGGAGCAGGGCTTCGGCTGGCGGAACACCTACGGCGCCGGCAAAGGCAAGGACACGATCACGTCGGGCCTCGAAGGCGCCTGGAAGCCGAACCCGACGAAATGGGACAACGGCTATTTCGACACGCTGTTCGGCTTTGAATGGGAGCTCACGAAGAGCCCGGCCGGCGCGCACCAGTGGACGCCGAAAGGCGGCGCCGGCGCCGGTACGGTCGTCGACGCGCACGATCCGAACGTGCGTCACGCGCCGATGATGGCCACGACCGACCTCTCCTTGCGCTTCGATCCGGCCTACGAAAAGATCTCGCGCCATTTCCACCAAAACCCGCAGGCGTTCGCCGACGCATTCGCCCGCGCCTGGTTCAAGCTCACGCACCGCGACATGGGCCCGATCCAGCGCTATCTCGGCCCGCTCGTGCCGAAAGAGACGCTGATCTGGCAGGATCCGATTCCCGCCCGCGATCACGATCTGATCGACGCCGGCGACATCGCCGCGCTGAAGGCCAAGATCGCGTCGTCCGGCCTTTCGGTCGCGCAGCTCGTCTCGACCGCCTGGGCCTCGGCCTCGACGTTCCGCGGCTCCGACAAGCGCGGCGGCGCCAACGGCGCGCGCATCCGCCTCGCACCCCAGAAGGACTGGGCTGTGAACGAGCCCGCGCGTCTCGCCGAAACGCTGCGCGCGCTCGAAGCGATCCAGGCCGAATTCAACGCCGCGCAAACGAAGAAGGGCCCGCTCGGCGGCCTCCTCGGCGGCAAGGCGTCGAACAAGAAGGTCTCGCTCGCGGATCTCATCGTGCTCGCCGGCGGCGTCGGCGTGGAGCAGGCCGCGAAAGCGGCGGGCGTCACGATCGAGGTCCCCTTCACGCCGGGCCGCATGGACGCCACACAGGAGCAGACCGACGCGCACTCCTTCGCGCCGCTCGAGCCGAAAGTCGACGGCTTCCGCAACTATCAGGGCGGCCGCTCGCATCTCACGCCGGAAGAAGCGCTCGTCGACCGAGCGCAACTTCTCGGCCTCTCGGCGCCGGAAATGACGGCGCTCGTCGGCGGGCTGCGCGTGCTCGGCGCGAACCACGCACAGGCCCCGCACGGCGTCTTCACTGCGCGGCCGGGCGCGTTGACGAACGACTTCTTCGTCAACCTGCTCGACATCGCCACCGCCTGGGCGCCCGCCGCCTCCGGCGACGGCGTCTATGAGGGCCGCGACCGCGCCACCGGCGCCGTCAAATGGACCGCCACCCGCGTCGATCTCATCTTCGGCTCGCACTCCCAGCTGCGCGCGCTCGCCGAAGTGTACGGATCGAGCGACGCGCAGGCGAAGTTCGTGAAGGACTTCGTCGCCGCATGGACGAAGGTCATGAACGCCGACCGCTTCGACCTCGCGTAACGCCGAGCGCCCCCCCAAAAAGCCCTCCCCCAGCGGGGGAGGGTTGGGAGGGGGAGAAGCGCACACACCCACACTCTCTGTCATCCTCGCCTCGCACCCCGTGCGAGGCGGGGATCCAGAAACCGCAGCCCCGCACGCCTGGATCCCCGCCGCGCCTGCGGCGCGTCGAGGATGACGCCGCGCGGATGGGGGATAGACAAAAACTAATCCGCCCCCGGACGATCCCGCCGCATACTCCTCCCGTCGCTGCGACAGGGCGGTCTAGAACGTCGAGAACGCGCAGCGGATCGGTGAACGGGCCGGGAGAGGGTGACGCCTCGAACGGTTGCGGTCAGGCCCCGGGAAAACCTGCCTCGAGAGCAGGGTCGCCCCCGTGTGGGTGTGCGCGCCTATCTCAAGCCGGGTGAGGGCGAGCTCCGGCCTCGGGTCTCAAGGAGGAATGCGAACGCTGACGTACGCGCCGAAAATGTAGGCGACCAAATCAGCAAGTAGCCCCTCGCCGGGTTGACCAAACCGGCGCGCCGAACGCGGCGGAGAGGCCGAAAGCCAATCTCCTCCAACGCATGCAAACCAGGGTCGGCCGACCCAGGCTCACGCCTCTCCGCCGCGTCCCTTTTTTTCTGCTGAACCCGCAGGCGCAGCCGCGCCGTGCGGCCAAACGCGCATCGCCCGCGCCAGATGACGGCGGCCGCCGCCGGCGATAGTGTCCCCCGCCACCAAAACGAGGACGCGCCGATGACCGACACCCCCTACGTTCCGCCCAAGGTCTGGACCTGGAACAGAGAGAGCGGCGGTCGCTTCGCCGCGATCAACCGCCCGATCGCGGGCCCCACCCACGAAAAGGCGCTGCCCGTCGGCAAGCACCCGCTGCAACTCTACTCGCTCGGCACGCCGAACGGCGTCAAAGTCACGGTCCTGCTCGAGGAGCTCCTCGCGCTCGGCCATACCGGCGCCGAGTACGACGCCTGGCTCATCAACATCATGGCGGGCGACCAGTTCTCGTCCGGCTTCGTGGACGTGAACCCCAACTCGAAGATCCCCGCCCTCCTCGATCGCAGCGGCCCCGAGCCCGTGCGCGTGTTCGAGAGCGGCGCCATCCTCATGTACCTCGCCGAGAAGTTCGGCGCGTTCTACCCGCAAGCCGGCGCAGCCCGCGCGGCGTGCCAATCGTGGCTGTTCTGGCAGATGGGATCGGCCCCGATCCTCGGCGGCGGCTTCGGACATTTCTACGCCTACGCGCCCATCAAGGTCGAATACGCGATCGACCGCTACGCCATGGAAGTGAAGCGCCAGCTCGACGTGCTCAACCGCCACCTCGCCGACAACCGCTACATGTGCGGCGACGTCTACACCATCGCCGACATGGCGATCTGGCCCTGGTACGGCGCGCTCGTGAAAGGCCTCGTCTACGAGGCCGGCGAGTTCCTCGCCGTCCACGAGTACACGCACGTCCAGCGCTGGACCGACGAGATCGCCGCCCGCCCCGCCGTCCAGCGCGGCCGCATGGTCAACCGCGTCACCGGCGACCCCGCGACGCAACTCCACGAGCGCCACGACGCCAGCGACTTCGACACGAAAACGGCGGACAAGCTGCAGGCGAAGAGCTGAGGGCCCGCCCGGTCGGCGCCCTAAACGGGATCCGTGGGCTCCGACCGGAACTGGGGCCGCGCGCCGGCGTTGCCCCACGGCGGGCTGCGCCCGTGATCGCGCCCCTTACCAATAAAGGCAGGCCGGGATGAATCCGAACAAGGCGCTCTGGGAAAAGGGCGATTTCACCCGCATCGCCGCCGCCATGCGGGAGGGCGGCGAGGCGCTCGTCGCCAGTCTCGCCCTGGCGCCCGGCACGCGCGTGCTCGACCTCGGCTGCGGCGACGGCACGACCGCCATCCCCGCCGCGCAACGCGGCGCCGACGTCCTCGGCGTCGACATCGCGTCCAACCTCGTCGAGGCCGGCGCGCGCCGCGCCCAGGCGCTCGGCCTTTCGAATTGCCGCTTCCAGCTCGGCGACGCCTTCGATCTCAGCGATCTTCCCGGCGACGCGTTCGATGTCGTCGTTTCGATCTTCGGCGCCATGTTCGCGCCCCGTCCGGACGATGTCGCCGCCGCGATGCTGCGCGTCGTCAAGCCCGGCGGCCGGATCGTGATGGGCAACTGGATCCCGAACGATCCGACCCTCGTTGCGCAGATCCTGCGCATCAGCTCGGCCTACGCGGCGCCGCCGCCGCCCGGCTTCGTGAGCCCCATGACCTGGGGCGATGACGCCACCGTCACCGCCCGCTTCGTAAAGGCCGGCGCCGCGCCGGACGCGATCGCCTTCTCGCGCGAAACCTACGTGTTCGACCATGCCGGGCCGCCCGACAGCTTCGTCGACCTCTTCGAACGCTTCTACGGCCCCACCATGAACGCCTTCGACGCGGCCGCCGCCGCCGGCAAGGCCGACGCCCTGCGCAGCGAACTGCGCGCCCTGTTCGCCCGCGAAAACACCAGTCCCACGCCCGACAGAACGGTCATCCCCGCGCGCTTCCTGAAAGTCGAAGTCCGCAAACCCTGACCACCCGCGGCGGCCCAAGCCACCCGCGCTGTCGCACAGATGATGGATGGCGGAGACGGAGGGATTCGAACCCTCGATACAGTTTTCCCGTATAACGCCTTAGCAAGGCGCCGCCTTCAGCCACTCGGCCACGTCTCCAGCGGGCGCATGGCTTACCGCGGGGGCGCGTTCGGCACAAGGCGTCGGCGGCGGGAGGCGCGTCGCTTCGCCCGCGGCCGCACGTTTGGCGTTGGGGCGGATGCGGGGGCGGTCGCGGGGACGCGGCGCGCGGGCAGCTCGCGTGAAAGGGGCGCGACGCCGTGCGCGTCGCAGGTGCGTGCGACCCGGTCCCGCAGCTCTCCGCGCGGGCGGGCGAAGGCGCGCTGCTTCGGCCGCCTTGGCGCGCCCTCCCCACCACCATGGTAAACACCTGTAAAGTGGGCGGAATATCAACCTTGGGCGGGTAGGCTCGGCGCATGATCGAGACCTTCGCCGACGCCGCGCCGCCGCCGCCTTCGCTTCGCCTTGCGCCCGCGCCGCGGGTGTGGCGCAGCGTGACGCTGATCGTCTGCACGCGGCGGCGCCCGCACGGCCTGATCCGCGCGGTGCGCAGCGCGTTCGCCCAGCGCGGCGCGGGGCTCGCGCTGCAAGTGGTGGCGGTCGACGCCGATCCCGCCGGCTCGGCGCTGCCCCTGATGCGGGCGCTTGAGGCCGAGGCCCCCTGCCCGTTCGACTGGACCCACGCGCCCTGCCCCGGCGGGTGGGCGCAGGCGCGCTCCGCCGGCCTCGCCAAGGCGACGGGCGAACTTGTGGCGTTCCTCGACGACGTCCACGAGGCCGCGCCGGGCTGGCTCGCGGCGCTCGCCGCCGCGCTCCGCGCCGACGCCGCCGACGCCGCCTTCGGCCCGATCGAGGCCCGCCTGCCGGAAGGCGTTCTTCTCGCCCGCGGGCTGATCGCGGCGCTCACGGCGCGCGCGGCGCCAAGCGGACGCGGCCCCGGCGCCGATCTGTTGAACCTCGCCAACGCCCTGTTCGTCCGGGAGCGGATCTTTCCCGGCCGCGCGCCGTTCGTCGCGACGGCGGCGGTCGTGCCCGAAGCCGCCGAGGCCGAGGCGCTCCTTGCGCGGGCCCAGGCCTCGGGCGCGCGCTTCGTGTGGGCCGAAGACGCCCGCCTCACCACGCACGTCCCCTTCGAGAACGCATCGCTGCGCGCCGCAGCCGCCCGCGCCTATGCGGAAGGCGGGCGCCGCAGGGTCGCGCTCATCGCCGCCGGGGCCGACGCCGCCGCCCTCGCGTCGTTGCGCCGGGCCGCGGCGGCGCGCACGCTGGCGCTCGCGCCGGCAACGCTCCTCGCCTGGCTCGTCCTTTCGACGCGCCGTGACATGCTGCTCGCGCGCCTGTGCCGCTCGGCCGGACTGGCGTTCGCCCCCACCGATCCGCCCTCGCCGCGCCGCGACAAGAGCGCCAGCGCACCGCTCTGGGGCGGCGGACGCCGCCTCGCCCGCGTCCCGGCGCTGTAGGGGCGCGATCGGCCTCGCCGAAAACGAAAAGGCCGCCCGAAGGCGGCCATCAGGATCGGATCGTTGGGCGAGGCGCCCGCGCGGAGCGCGCGCATCGGCGTGCGTTCACCATGCTCGACCGCTACGGTTCGGTAGCGCGGCGGCGCGCTTCTTGCTGGAGATCATCCGTTCCAGGACGGTCTCCATGTCTCAACGCGCCATCGTCAGCGTCGCCCTATTCATCGTGCTCGGCTTCGTCGGCTGCGCCGCGACCACCGCGGCGTCCTCCGCGCCGGCCGCGCGCCATGGGACGCGCTGAGCGTCGAGCCGCGTTCAGTTCGGACGCGACATCCACTCGCGCGCGGCGCGCTGGGCCGCGGCGATCTCCGCCGAGCTCATCTGATCAGCCAGTTCCTTGCGGCAATGCTTGGCGGCGTCATAGCCGCGCAGCGCGGCCAGATTGAACCACTTGTGCGCTTCGACATAGTCGAGCGGCGCGCCCTGGCCCGTCGAATACACCAGACCGAGACGGTACAGGTCTTCCGGATGCGGCTGCGGCGCCGTCACGGCAGCGTGGAACCCTTGAATTTCAACGTCAGAGAACGCCATTTTCGTCTTCCCTTGTCCCGCGGGCGCCGGGTCTTTTTGACCTCGTCCGCCCGCAATCCCACCGGCGGTCCGTGCCGCCACGGGACAAGAAATGCCGTGCTCTTCTTGCAATAGGGTTAAGCCGCATTCGGCCTAACGAGAAAAAACGCTGAATCCGGATTATTTTTGATCCGCGTGCGGATGATAGAGGCCCGACCGGCGGCTGGGCGAGCCGGCGCTTTGATCCGGTCAGCGAGAAACACGCCAGGGCGGCGGCGCTCGCCTCCCCCTCCCAACCCTCCCCCGCTGGGGGAGGGCTTTGGGCCGGGACGCCCGGCTCACACGCCGAGCTTCTTCTTCAGCACCTCGTTGACGAGCGCCGGGTTGGCCTTGCCGCCGGTGGCCTTCATGGCCTGGCCCACCCACCAACCGAAGGCCTTGGGCTTCTCGCGCACCTCGGCGACCTTGTCGGCGTTGGCGGCGATGAGCGCGTCGATGGCGGCCTCGATGGCGCCGACGTCGCTGATCTGCACGAGGCCCTCGCGCTTGACGATGACGTCGGGGTCTTCCCCGGTCTCGAGCATCTTGGCGAACACGTCCTTGGCGATCTTGCCGGAGATCGTGCCGTCGCTGATCAGCGCGACGAGCCCGCCGAGCTGGGCGGCGGAGATCGGGCTGTCCTTCAGGTCGCGGCCGAGCTTGTTGAGCGCGCCGAACAGCTCCTGCGTCACCCAGTTGGCGGCGAGCTTGGGATCGCGGCCCTTCGCCACTTCCTCGTAATAGGCCGCCGCCTCGGCGTCGCCCGCGAGCACGCCCGCATCGTAGGCGGACAATCCGTACCCCTCGACGAAGCGCTTCTTCTTCGCATCGGGCAGCTCCGGCAGCGTGGCGCGGATCGCTTCGACCCACGCCGGATCGAGCACCAGCGGCAGAAGGTCCGGATCCGGAAAATAGCGATAGTCCGGCGCGTCTTCCTTCGAGCGCAGCGCGCGCGTCTCGCCCGTCGTCGCGTTGAAGAGGCGCGTCTCCTGACGGATCGTCCCGCCCTCTTCGAGGATCGCGATCTGGCGGCGCGCCTCGTACTCCACGGCCTGCGCGACGAAGCGCATCGAGTTCACGTTCTTGATCTCGCAGCGCGTGCCGAACTCCTCCCCCGGCCGGCGCACCGAGACGTTGACGTCGGCGCGCATGGAGCCTTCGTCCATGTTGCCGTCGCACGTGCCGAGCGCGCGCACGATCGCGCGCAGCTTGGTGAGATAGGCCGCGGCCTCCTTGGCGGAGCGGATGTCGGGGCGCGAGACGATCTCCATCAGCGCGACGCCCGCGCGGTTGAGATCGACGAACGTCTCCGTCGGCGACAGATCGTGGATCGACTTGCCGGCGTCCTGCTCGAGGTGGATGCGCTCGATGCGCACGATGATCGGATCGGCGCCTTCGACTTCGACCTCGATCTCGCCTTCGCCGACGATCGGCTCCTTGTATTGCGAGATCTGATAGCCCTGCGGCAGATCGGGATAGAAATAGTTCTTCCGGTCGAAGCGGGAAAACAGGTTGATCTGCGCATTGAGGCCGAGCCCCGTGCGCACCGCCTGCTCGACGCACTTCCTGTTGATCACCGGCAGCATGCCGGGCATCGCGGCGTCCACCAGGCTGACATGCGCGTTCGGCGCGCCGCCATAGGCCGCGCTCGCGCCCGAGAACAGCTTCGACTGGCTGAGCACCTGCGCGTGCACCTCCATGCCGATCACGACCTCCCACGGGCCGGTGGCGCCTTCGATGAGCTGATCCTTGCGGGCGGTGCGAACGTCGAGCGCGGTCATCGTGGTCCTTTGGGCGGTCCTGCTGGCGGCCGCTGAACGGCCAGAGCGATCTGCGCCGCCCGCCCGGCGGGGGCCTGCGGCGCGCTTTGACTAGCCCAGCCGAACTTTCCTCGCAAACGCGGGAACCGCCCGTCGCGAAGCGCGTTCTGGTCTTCGGTGCAGGTTCGCTCGCGGCGAAGTCCGCGGGCGATCAACGGGACGAACGGCGCTCTCAAGATCGCCGCCGGCCCGCGTGAACAGGGAAAGGACGAGGCGCCAAATGAGAAGACCCACTGAGGAAAAGACACTTACCTCAGAAACCGAGAGCGCGCCGCGCCGTTCCAGCCCCACACCCTCCACGGAAAGGGACGGAACAATGGACCATAACTCACTCAATGACGGCTCGCCCCGCAGCGAACCGGGACGCGCCCGCCCCGCCCCGCGCGGCTTTGCCGCGATGGACGCCGCGCGCCAGCGCGAGATCGCCAGCAAAGGCGGCAAGGCCTCCGGCGGCAACTTCGCCAACGATCCCGGTCGCGCCGCCGCCGCCGGCCGCAAAGGCGGTGAAAGCGTGCCGCGCGAGAAGCGGAGTTTCTCGCAAAATCCGGAACTTGCAGCCGAAGCGGGCCGCAAGGGCGGCCGCAGCGTGCCCGCCGAGAAGCGCAGCTTCAGCCAGGATCCTGAGCTTGCCGCCCAGGCGGGTCGCAAAGGCGGACAGGCCTCGGGCGGGAACTTCGCCAACGACCGCCAGCGCGCCTCGGAAGCGGGACGCCGCGGCGGTCAGACGACCAGCGACGGCGCCGACACCGCCGAAGGGTCGGCATGAACGGAGGGGATCGGCCGCAAGGCCGATCCCTCACCCGTTGCGGTCGAGCGAGGAGGCCGATCTGCGCATGCGTCGGCCGGCGAACGCGAGCGCGAAGGCGGCGACCGCGGCCAGGACGAGCACCAGACCGTAAGGCACACGCGCGGCCTCCGGCACGGCTTCGAAGCGAAGCCCCGTGAGGCCGATCAGGCACAGCAGGAAGACGCCCAGCGCCTCCCCGGTCTTGATGAGCGTGTCACCGAAGAAATAGCGGCGATCGATTTCGGCGCGGGCTTTGGACATGGCGGTGGTTTAGCGCGAGTCGCCCGCGCCTCCACGCGCCGGCCTCACCGCCGCGCCCTCACCACCAGCGGGCCGGCTTGGCCGTGTATCCCGCCGCCTTCTCCACCGCGCCCGCGACGGCGAACACGGTCTCTTCGTCCAGTGCGCGGCCGATCACCTGCAGGCCCAGCGGCAGGCCTGCGGAATCGAGCGCCGCCGGCAACGAGATGCCCGGAAGCCCCGCAAGGTTCGCCGTCACCGTGAAGATGTCGTTCAGATACATCTGCACCGGATCGCCGCTCTTCTCGCCGAGCCCGAAGGCCGCGCTCGGCGCCGTCGGCGTGAGGATCGCGTCGACCTTCTCGTAGGCGTCGCGGAAGTCCTGGGCGATGCGCTGGCGCACCTTCTGCGCGCGCAGATAATAGGCGTCGTAGTAGCCGGCGCTGAGCACGTAGGTGCCGATCAGGATGCGGCGCTGCACCTCGCGGCCGAAGCCCTGCGCGCGGCTCTTTTCGTAGGTCTCGGTGAGGTCGCGGCCATCGGCGCGCGCGCCGAAGCGCATGCCGTCATAGCGCGCGAGGTTCGACGAGGCTTCCGCCGGCGCGACGATGTAATAGGCCGGCAGCGCGTATTTCGTGTGCGGCAACGAGATGTCGACGATCTCGCAGCCGGCGTCTTTCAGCCACGCCATGCCCTGGCGCCACAGCGCCTCGATCTCGGCGGGCATGCCGTCGACGCGATACTCCTTCGGGATGCCGATGCGCAGGCCCTTCACGCTGCGGCCGCACGCCTTGGCGAAGTCCGGCGTCTCGAGCGGCAGCGAGGTGGAATCTTTCGGGTCGTGGCCCGCCATGGAGCGCAGCAGGATCGCCGAATCCTCGACGGTCTTGGCGATCGGGCCGGCCTGATCGAGCGACGAGGCGAACGCGACGATGCCCCAGCGCGAGCAGCGGCCATAGGTCGGCTTGATGCCGACGGTGCCGGTGAACGCCGCCGGTTGGCGGATGGAGCCGCCGGTGTCGGTTGCGGTCGCGCCGAGGCACAGATCCGCCGCCACCGCCGCCGCCGAGCCGCCCGAAGAGCCGCCGGGCGTGAGCTTGGCGACGTCGTTGCCGCGCCGCCAGGGCGACACGACGGGGCCGAACGCGCTGGTCTCGTTCGACGAGCCCATCGCGAACTCGTCCATGTTGAGCTTGCCGAGCATCACCGCGCCGTCGCCGAACAGGCGCGCGGTGACGGTGCTTTCGTAGGTGGGCGTGAAATTGCCCAGCACCGCCGAGCACGCCGTGGAGCGCACGCCTTCGGTGCAGAAGAGGTCCTTGATGCCGAGCGGCGCGCCGTCGAGCGGGCGCGCTTCGCCCTTGGCGCGGCGGGCGTCGGCGGCGTCGGCCATCGCGCGCGCCTTGTTGGCCGTGACGACGACATAGGCGTTGAGCGCGGGATTGGCGGCGTCGATCGCGGCGAGGAACGCGTCGGTGAGTTCGCGCGAGGAGAACGCCTTGCGGTCGAGGCCGTCCAGCGCGTCCTTCAACGTCAGCTTGGTGAGATCGGCGCTCATTCCACCACCTTCGGCACGACGAAGAAGCCGTCTTCGCTCTTGGGGGCGTTGGCGAGCACGCGGACGGGCGCGCCGCCGTCGGTCACCACGTCGTCGCGCATCGGCAGCGCGACCGCCACGGCGCTGGTCATCGGCTCGACGCCCTCGACGTCCACTTCGCCCAGCTGCTCGATCCAGGCGAGAATCCCGTTCAGTTCCGCCGCCATGGGCGCCACGCGCTCCTCGGGCAGCGCCAGCCGCGCCAGGTGCGCCACCCGGCGCACGGTGTTCTCGTCGATGGCCATCGATCGGGTCCTTTGCGAAGCGCGATGCGCTAGCAGTGCGGGGCCGCGGGCGCAAGGCGACGGGGGTCAGCCGCCCCGCAGCGCGTCTTCCTTGAGCCGATCCAGGGCGCCCTGGAGCATGTAGGCCGCCGCCACCTTGTCCACGACCTCGCCGCGCCGTGCCCGCGAGGCGTCCGCGCCAATGAGCGTCCGCGTGACGGCGGCGGTGGAGAGGCGTTCGTCCCACAACAGGATCGGCAGATCGCGCACGCCGGCGAGATTGCGGGCGAAGGCCCGGGCCGATTGCGCCGCCGGGCCGGCGGTGCCGTCCATGTTGAGCGGATAGCCGATCACGACGCCGACGACCGCGCGGGACTCCATGATCGCGACGAGGCGCGCGGCATCCTCGGTGAACTTGGTGCGGGCGATCTGTTCGACGGGGGACGCGATCACGCGGTCAGGGTCGGAGACGGCGGCGCCGATGCGTTTGGAGCCGGGATCGATCCCGATGAGCGCGCCGCGGGGCGGCAACGCGGCGGTGAAATCGGGGAGATCGAGGAGCGGCACGGGGCGTCGTTAGCGCAAGCACCCCTCATCCGTCTCGCGGCCTTCGGCCGCGATCCACCTTCTCCCACAAGGGGAGAAGGTCGCCGCGCTCGTCCTTCTCCCCTTGTGGGAGAAGGTGGCCCGAAGGGCCGGATGAGGGGTGAACCACATCCCTCAAACCAGCGGCAAACGCAGCTGCGCGCCGGGGGCCAGAGGGACGTCGGCGGTGGCGGCGTCCAGGTCGGCGAAGATGTCGCCGCCGCCCAGGGGCTCGGCGGCCGGGAGCGAGGCGTAGTCCACGGCGAGCGCGTCCGCGGCGTCGGCCGCCGGATCCGGCGTCGGCGCTTCCGGCGCTTCGGCGGCCGGTGCGATGCCCGCGATCAGCGCGGCGAAGGCGGCGCCGGCCGGCTTGAAGGCGAAGTCGCTCATGGGTCGCTCCTGTTAACTACCTTTTAGCATCCAACACCGATGCTTGGGAGTTCCAACTTCGTTCCGATTCGGGGACGAAAATGCGGCGCTGTGGATAAGGGTTCGCCCCATTCTTGACGCGCTTGCGGCCGTTGCGCCCCAGGGCTTAAAGCTGCCCCCGACATGGCCAAAGCCGCCCGCCCCCCGAATTCCGCCGCCGCGACGGGCCCGATCCGGCTCCGCTCGCGTCACCTTCTCTCCATCGCCGATCTCGATCGCCTCGAAGCCGAAGCCCTGCTCGACCGCGCCGAGACGTTCGTGCCCTTCGTCGAAGCGCGGATGAAGAAGTCCGACACGCTGCGCGGGCGCACGCTGATCAACCTGTTCTTCGAGAACTCGACGCGCACGCAAAGTTCGTTCGAACTGGCCGGCAAGCGCATGAGCGCCGACGTCGTGAACATGTCGGTGAAGTCCTCCTCGGTGTCGAAGGGGGAAACGCTGATCGACACCGCGGCGACGCTCAATGCGATGAACCCGGACATTCTGGTGATCCGGCACGCGTCCTCCGGCGCGGCGCAGCTGCTCGCGCGCAAGGTCGATTGCGCGGTGATCAATGCGGGCGACGGCTCGCACGAGCATCCCACGCAGGCGCTGCTCGATGCGCTCGCCATCCGCCGACGTCTCGGCGGCGTCGAGGGCGTCACCGTCGCGATCTGCGGCGACATCCTGCATTCGCGCGTGGCGCGCTCGAACGTGATCCTGCTGTCGATGCTCGGCGCGCGCGTGCGCCTCGTCGGCCCGCCGACGCTCCTGCCCGCCGGCGTCGACCGCTGGGGCGTCGAGGTCTTCACGGACATGCGCGAAGGCCTCACCGGCTGCGACGTCGTGATGATGCTGCGGCTTCAGCTCGAGCGGATGCAGGGCGCCTTCACGCCCTCGCCGCGCGAGTATTTCTGGTTCTACGGTCTCGACGCCGAAAAGCTTGCGCACGCCAAGCCCGGCGCGCTCGTGATGCATCCGGGGCCGATGAATCGCGGCGTCGAGATCGACAGCTCCGTGGCCGATGATCCCGCGGTGAGCCTCATCGAAACGCAAGTCGGCATGGGCGTCGCCCTGCGCATGGCGGTGCTGGAAAGCCTCGCCGCGCGCGAGCCGGGGAACAGCTGATGCGCCCGCTTTTCATCGCCAACGCCCGCCTGCTCGATCCCGCGACGCGCCTCGACGCGACCGGCGGCGTGCTCGTCGAACGCGCCGCGCCGCGCGGGCCGGATGATCCCGGCGGCCACATTCTCGCGATCGGGCCGGGTGCGACCGCGCCGGCGGACGCAGAGGTTTTCGACGCCGCCGGCCTCGCGGTTTTGCCGGGGCTCGTCGATTTGCGCGTCGTCACCGGCGAACCGGGCGCGGAGCACAAGGAAACCTTCAAGAGCGCCGGGCGCGCCGCCGCTGCGGGCGGTGTGACGACGCTCGTCGTCATGCCCAACACGCAGCCCGTGATCGACGACGTGAGCCTCGTCGATCTCGTGATGCGCCGCGCCACCGCCCGCGGGCACGTGCGCATCCTGCCCGCCGCCGCGCTCACCAAGGGCCTCGCCGGCACGGCGATGAGCGAGATCGGTCTGCTCGCCGAGGCGGGCGCGGTGCTGTTCTCGAACGGCGATGCGCCGATCACGGACAGTCGCCTCCTGCGCCGCGCGCTCGCCTACGCCAGCACCTTCGACGCACTCGTGGCGCATCGCCCGGAAGATCCGTGGCTGGCCGCCGGCGGCTGCATGAACGAGGGCGAGTTCGCCGGTCGTCTCGGCCTGCCGGGCATCCCGGCTGCGGCCGAGAGCATCATGGTCGAGCGGGATTTGACGCTCGCCGAACTCACGCGCGGGCGCCTGCTGCTCGACATGCTGAGCGCGGCCCGCTCGCTCGAGCCGCTGGCGCGCGCCAAGGCGCGGGGCGTGCGCGCCCATGCCAGCGTTTCGGTGCACCATCTGACGCTCAACGAACTCGAGATCGGCGACTACCGCACCTTCGCCAAGCTCGCGCCGCCGCTGCGCAGCGAGGAGGACCGCCGCGCGCTGGTGGAGGCGGTGGCGAGCGGGCTGATCGACGTCGTCGTCTCCGGCCACGATCCGCGCCCGGCCGAGGACAAGCGCCTGCCGTTCGACGAAGCCGCCTTCGGCGCGGCCGCGCTCGAGACGCTGCTGCCGGGCGTGCTGAGCCTTGCCCACAGCGGGGAAGCCGAGCTGCTCGACATGCTCGCCGCCGTCACCGTGCGCCCGGCCGATCTTCTGGGCCTGCCGCAGGGCCGGCTCGCCATCGGCGCGCCGGCGGATATCGCGATCGTCGATCTCGGCGCGCCGTTCCGCTTCGACGTCGCCGCGCTGCGCTCCAAGTCCCGCAACTCGCCATTCGACGGCAAGCTTTTGCAGGGCCGCGTGGTGCGCACGCTCGTCGGCGGCGAAACGGCGTTCGAAACCGCTTAATGCGGCGTTCGCCATGTCCTCGAACGCGGGCGTAACCATCGGGGCGGTACACACGTTTCCGTGAGTGACGGTGCGCAGGATCGGCCGTCCCCGGAGGAAACGCCCATGACTGCTCGCTCCGCCTTCGACGAACGCCGCGACGCCTTCGAGCGCGAATTTGCCCATGCCGAAGAGCTGGCCTTCAAGGCCCGCGCCCGCGCCTCGCACGATTTCGGCCTCTGGGCCGCAGGCGAGCTGCGTCTGATGGAAGCCGAAGCCGAGCGCTACGCCGCCGCCCTGCGCGCCCGCGAGGTGCAGACCGGATCGCTCGCCCGCGTGTTCGAGCAGGTCCGCGCCGATTTCCACGCCAGCGGCCTGCCCCACAGCGACACCTGGCTGCGCCGCCGCCTGAACGATACGCTCGCCGCCGTCGAAGCCCGGACGCGGCGCGACGGCTAACGCGGCCGGCGACCGCCCTTACGTCCAAAGGCAGCCCAAGCGTTCGTCATTCCGGGGCGCGCGGAACGCGCGAACCCGGAATGACGGAGCGTCTGGGCCCTGGACGTCGGCCCGACACGCGCTCGTCCTTCCCCCTTGGCCCCGCGCCGCGAATTTGGTCTGATCACGTCAACGCGCGTTGGTGCGCGGGAGCATGATCTTGGCAATGGATTTCGCGGCCTGGGGCGTGTCGGCCCTCCTTGGGTATCTTCTCGGTTCCGTGCCGTTCGGGCTCGTGCTCGTCCAGGCGGCCGGGCTCGGCGACATTCGGCAGGTCGGTTCGGGCAATATCGGCGCGACGAACGTGCTGCGCACCGGCCGCAAGGACCTTGCGCTTGCGACGCTCCTCCTCGACAGCGGCAAGGCCGCGATCGCGCTGGCGCTTGCCCGCTTCCTGTTCGACGAAGGCCGCTTCGGCTCTGGCGAACTCGCCGCCCAATGCGGCTTCCTTGCCGGCGGCGCCGCGTTCCTGGGCCACTGCTTCCCGGTGTGGCTTAAGTTCAAGGGCGGCAAGGGCGTCGCCACCTTTTTCGGCGTGCTTTTGACGGGCCTGCCGCTGGTGGGGCTCGCCGCCGGCGCGTCGTGGATCCTCACCGCGCTCTTGTTCCGCATGTCCTCGCTCGCCGCGCTGGTGGCCGCCGCCGCCGCGCCGGTCGTCGCCTTCGCGTTGAAGGAGGACGCCTGGGGCGTGGGCTTCTGCCTCGTGCTCGCCGCGCTGATCTACTGGCGCCACGACGCCAATATCCGCCGCATCCTCGCCGGGACCGAGCCGAAGATCGGCCAGAAGAGCGCCGCCCCCGCGGCCGCCGACACCTCCCCATGACGGGCGCCCGCCGCCCGCTCGATCACGACGAGCGGGTGGCGTGGCTTAGGTTGGCGAGGACGCCCGGATTGGGCGCGCTCGGCTTCGCCCGGTTGATCGCCCGCTTCGGCTCCGCCGCCGCCGTGCTCGACGCGGCCCCGTCGCTCGGGCGGTTGTCCCCGCCCTCATCCGCCGCGGCGATGGCCGAACTCGACGCGCTCGACCGGCTGGGCGCACGCCTGCTCGCGGCCTGCGAACCGGACTTTCCCGCGCTGCTGGCGAGCCTCGATCCCCCGCCGCCGGTGTTGTCGGTGCGCGGCGACGTGCGCCTGCTCGCGCGCCCCGCGATTGCGATCGTCGGCGCCCGCGACGCCTCCGCGGCGGGCCGGCTGTTCGCCGAGACGCTCGCCCGCGACCTCGGCCGCGCGGGGCTGGTGGTCGTTTCGGGTCTCGCCCGCGGCATCGACGCCGCCGCCCACCGCGCGAGCCTCGAGACCGGGACGGTCGCGGTTCTCGCCGGCGGGCTCGACCGGCCTTACCCGCCGCAGAACGTGGCCCTTTATGAGGAGATCGCCCGCGCCGGCGCGGCGGTGAGTGAACTGCCGCTCGGCGCCGTCGCCCGCGCGCGGGACTTTCCGCGCCGCAATCATATCGTGTCCGGCCTGGCGACGGCGGTGATCGTGGTCGAGGCGGCGGCGCGGTCCGGCTCGTTGATCACCGCGCGGGCCGCCGCCGAACAGGGGCGCGACGTCATGGCCGTCCCCGGCTCGCCGCTCGATCCACGGGCGCGCGGGACGAATGCGCTGTTGAAGGAAGGCGCGACGCTGATCGAAAGCGCGGAGGACGTGCTCGTCGCCTTGAACGCGGCGCCCCGCCTGCTGCGCGATCCGGTTGGCCGCGCGCCGCGGTTCGCGCCGGGCGCCGCCACCATCCGCGCCCCGCCCGACCTCGCCGATGAGGGCGAGCTGGCGCGGCGGGTTCTGGCGGCCTTGTCCCCGACACCTGTCCCCATCGACGCGCTCGCGCGCCTGCTGGACGCCCCTGTCGGCGCCGTCGCGGCGGCGTTGACCGAGCTGGAGCTGACCGGCGTGGCCGAGACCCTGCCCGGCGGCTATGCCGCGTCCTCGTCGAGGCCGTGACGGTGCGCACTTCGGGCGGCCTCCAGTGCGGCCGCCCGACACAAGGCCGCCAAAACGGGCAGATCCGCCGCCTCCGACATGGTGGCGAGCTGGCTTTGCACGTCTTTGATGTAGCGTGCGATCTGGCGCGGCGACGGCCGCGGCGGGTCGGATCCGGATGCAACCATGGGTTTTATGTTAACCACACTCGCGCAAAAGGCGAAAGAGGGGCTGGTTGACTCGCCGCGCCGAGGTCTCCACTTTCGCCCGCCGAACGCTTCCCGATCCAGAAAGACTCCCCGCGGATGAACGTCGTCGTCGTTGAATCGCCCGCCAAGGCGAAGACGATCAACAAATATCTCGGCAAGGATTTCAAAGTCCTCGCGAGCTATGGCCACATCCGCGACCTGCCCGCGAAGGACGGTTCGGTCCGGCCGGACGACGATTTCGCCCTCGACTGGGAGATCGATCCGGTCAGCCAGAAGCGGGTGCGCGAGATCGCCGAGGCGGTGAAGGACGCGGACACGCTGATCCTCGCCACCGACCCCGATCGCGAAGGCGAAGCGATCTCCTGGCACGTCTACGAGGCGCTCGAAAAACGCCGTGCGCTCAAGGGCAAGCACGTCCAGCGCGTCACCTTCAACGCGATCACCAAGGACGCCGTGCAGAAGGCGATGGCCGCCCCGCGCGACATCGACCAGGCGCTGGTGGACGCCTATCTCGCCCGCCGCGCCCTCGACTACCTGGTCGGTTTCACGCTGTCGCCCGTTCTGTGGCGCAAGCTGCCGGGGGCGAAGTCCGCCGGGCGCGTCCAGTCCGTCGCGCTGCGCCTGATCGTCGAGCGCGAGATGGAGATCGAGCGCTTCAAGCCGCAGGAATACTGGACCGTCGACGCCCAGATGCGCACGCCGGCCGGCGACATGGTTCCGACGCGCCTTTCCGCGTTCCAGGGCAAGAAGCTCAAGCGCCTCGACATCACCGACAAGACGATGGCCGACGCCGCGCTCGCCGCGGTGCGCGCCGGGCAGTTCAAGGTGACCGAGGTCGAGGCCAAGCCCGTCAAGCGCACGCCGCCGCCGCCCTTCACCACCTCGACGCTGCAGCAGGAAGCCGCGCGCAAGCTCGGCTTCTCCGCGACGCGCACGATGCAGGCCGCGCAACGCCTCTATGAAGGCATCGACATCGGCGGCGAGACGGTCGGCCTCATCACCTACATGCGGACCGACGGCGTGCAGATGGACGAAGGCGCGCTTGCCCAGCTGCGCCGCGCGATCGGCTCGTCCTTCGGCGACAAATACGTGCCGGAAAATCCGCGCCGCTACGCGACGAAGGCGAAGAACGCCCAGGAAGCGCACGAAGCGATCCGCCCCACCGACGCGTTCCGCAAGCCGGATTCGCTGCGCCTCGAAGGCGATCTCGCCCGCCTCTACGATCTGATCTGGAAGCGCGCGATGGCCTCGCAGATGGAGGCCGCGCAGCTCGAACGCACGACGATCGATTTCGCCGACGGGCGCGGGACGGAGTTGCGCGCGACGGGTCAGGTGGTGCTGTTCGACGGCTTCCTTGCGCTTTACCAGGAAGGCCAGGACGACGCCGAGGACGAGGAAAACGCCCGCCTGCCGCGCCTCGCCGCCGGCACGGCCTGCGCCGTCGCGGACTCCAAGGCCGACCAGCACTTCACCGAGCCGCCGCCGCGCTTCTCCGAAGCGAGCCTCGTCAAGCGGCTCGAAGAACTCGGCATCGGCCGCCCGTCGACCTATGCGGCCACGATCGAGAAGCTGCGCGAGCGCGACTATGTCCGCATGGACCGCAACCGCTTCATTCCCGAAGACAAGGGCCGCGTCGTCACCGCGTTCCTCGAGAATTTCTTCAAGCGCTATGTCGAGTACGAGTTCACCGCCGAGCTCGAAGAGAAGCTCGACAAGGTCTCGGCCGGCTCGCTCGAATGGAAAGCGCTGATGCGCGATTTCTGGAGCCACTTCTCCGCCGCCGTCGCCGACATCGGCGAACTGCGCATCACCAACGTGCTCGACGCGCTCAACGAGTCGCTCGGGCCGCACATCTTCCCGCAGCGCGCGGACGGCTCCGATCCCCGGTCCTGCCCGACCTGCCACGCCGGCACGCTCTCGATCCGCCTGGGGCGGTTCGGCGCGTTCATCGGCTGCTCGAACCATCCCGAGTGCAAGTACACCCGCCCGCTCGCGCCCTCCGACGGCGAAGGCCAGACGGGTGACCGCGAACTCGGCGTCGATCCGGCCACGGACGAAGCGGTGACGCTGAAGAACGGCCGCTTCGGCCCCTACGTGCAGCAAGGCGACGGCGACAAGCCCAAGCGCGCGAGCCTGCCGAAGGGCTGGGACGCCGCGGGCATGGATCTCGAAAAGGCGCTGAAGCTGCTTTCGCTGCCGCGGGAAGTCGGCGTGCATCCCGAGGACGGCCAGACGATCCTCGCGGGCATCGGCCGCTACGGACCCTACGTGCAGCACGGCAAGGTCTATGCGAACCTGCCGAGCGTCGACGACGCGTTCGAGGTCGGTCTCAACCGCGCCGTGACGGTGCTCGCGGAAAAGGCGGCCGGCGGCGGTCGTGGCCGCTTCCAGCGTGGCGGCGGCGGCGGACAAGCCGCATTGAAGGAACTTGGTCCGCACCCGGACGATTCCGCGCCGATCAAGGTGCTCAACGGCCGCTACGGCCCCTACATCGCCTGGAACCGCGTCTTCGCCAACGTGCCCAAGGGCATGGAGCCGAAGGACGTGACGCTCGAACAGGCCCTGCCGCTGCTGGCGGCGAAGGCCGCATCGGGCGGCGGCAAGAAGGGCGGCAAGACGGCCAAGGCGAAAGCCGAGCCGAAGGCGGCCAAGGCCAAGGCGGAGCCGAAGGCCAAGGCCGCGCCGGCCAAGGCGAAAGCGAAGGCGAAGCCTGCGGCGGCGAAGAAAAAAGCCGCCGGCGCCAAGAGCTGATGGCGAAGCGCCCGCCCCGCACGGACGGGCCAAAGCCCGAGCGGACGCGCGCCGAACTCACGCGGGAGCGCGTGCTGGCCGCAATCGAAGCCAATGGCGGCGTGTTCGACAAGAACGGCTTGGCCCGCGCGCTCGGCGTCGCGCCCGACGAGCGCCGCAAGCTGCGCGCGATCCTCGCCGAACTCGAAGAGAGCGGCGCGCTCGGTCGTGTCGGCCGGCGCGGCTATCAGAGCGCGGCCGCCCTGCCGGACGGCGGGGTGATGGAGATCGTCGACCGCGATCCCGACGGCGAACTGCTGGGCCGATTCCGCGGACGCGACGGCCTGTTTGGCCCGCTCGTGCGGCTGGCGCCCGGCGAGGCGCGCGGCGGCCGGCGCGGCGAACCGGCGCTGGGCATCGGCGATCGCGCCGTCGTGCGTATCGCGCGCGAGGGCGGCGAACCGATCGCCCGCGTGGTCAAACGGCTGGGACAGAGCGCGCACAAAATTCTCGGCGTCTTTCACGCACACCCGCAAGGCGGCGGCCGTGTCGAGCCCGCGGACCGCAAGGCGCGCGGCGACATCATGATCTTCCGCGAGCATCAGGGCGATGCGACGGACGGCGATCTCGTGCTCGTCGAGTTGCAGGGCGGCGCACGCCCGGCGGGGCCCAAGCGCGGCGTCGTGCGAGAGGTGGTGGGCGCGATCGACGATCCGCGCGCGGCCTCGATCCTGGCGATCCACGCGCACGGCATCCCGATGGGCTTCTCCGAAGAGGAGGAAGCGCAGGCCACGGCCGCCAAGCCGCCAACGCTCAAGGGGCGCACGGATCTGCGCCAGTTGCCGCTGATCACCATCGATCCGGAAGACGCGCGCGACCATGACGACGCCGTTTTCGCGCAGCCCGACGACGACCCGAAGAACACGGGCGGCGTGCGCGTGTGGGTGGCGATCGCCGACGTGGCGGCCTATGTGACGCCCGGCTCCGCGCTCGACCGCGGCGCCTTCAAGCGCGGCAACTCCACCTATTTTCCGGACCGCGTCGCGCCGATGCTTCCGGAGTCGCTTTCGGCGGACCTTTGCTCCCTGCGCGAGGGCGAGGAGCGCGCCTGCCTCGCCGTCGAGATGGTGTTCGACGCCGACGGCCGCAAGAAATCCCACCGGTTCGTCCGTGGGCTGATGAAATCGGCGGCGAAGCTCTCCTACCGCCAGGCGCAGAACGCCTTCGACGGCGAGCCCGACGAGAAGACGCGGCCGCTCGTCCCGACGATCCTCGCGCCGCTCTGGGCCGCCTATCAGGTGCTCAAGAGGGGGCGGGACGCGCGCCAGCCGCTCGCACTCGAAGGGCACGAGCATCGCGTGGTGTTCGGGCCTGACGGAGACGTCGCGGGCGTCGCGCGGCGCGCCACGCTCGAAGCCAACAAGCTCATCGAAGAGATGATGATCCAGGCGAACGTGTGCGCCGCCGAGACGCTGGAGGCCAAGCGCACACCGCTCGTCTACCGTATCCACGACCAGCCCTCGAAAGAGAAGATCGCGCAGCTCACGGACTTCCTGCAGACCGTGCGGCTGAACTGGGCGAAGGGCGAGGTCGTCACGCCGGGCCGCTTCAACCGCCTGCTCGCGATGGCGCGCGAGACCGAGCACGCCGACATCGTCAACGAGGTGGTGCTGCGCACGCAGGCGCAGGCGATCTATTTCGCCGACAATATCGGCCATTTCGGCCTCAATCTCGCGAAGTACGCGCACTTCACCTCGCCCATCCGGCGCTACGCGGACCTGATCGTCCACCGCGCCCTGATCCGCGCGCTGGGGCTGGGCGACGACGGGCTTACCGAGGGCGAGATCGCGCGGCTTGAGGAGATCGCCGAGCATATCTCGATGACGGAGCGGCGCTCGATGGCCGCCGAGCGCGACGCCACCGAGCGCTATGTGGCGGCCTTCCTCGCCGATCGCGTCGGCGCGACGTTCGAAGGGCGCATCAGCGGCGTCACGCGCTTCGGCCTGTTCGTGAAGCTGAAGGAAACCGCCGCGGACGGGCTCGCGCCGATCTCGACGCTGGGCGCGGAGTACTGGGCGCACGACGAAGCCAGCCACGCGCTCGTCGGCGAAAGTTCGGGGCGACGCTACCAGCTCGGCCAGGACGTCGAGGTGCGGCTCGAGGACGTCGCCCCCGTCTCGGGCGGGCTCGTGTTCCATATGCTGAGCGATCCGCTGCCGCCGGCGCCCGGCTGGACACGCTCCGCCCGCGGACGATCCCGCGGCGGACGTCCCGGCCCCGCCCACGCGCCGCGCCCGCAAGGCCGACCGAAGAACGTGCGCCTCGGCAAATCGCCGCGCCGGGGCAAGAAGTGAAGGCGCCGCCATGACCGCTCTCGACAAGGACGACAGCCCCTTCGACCCCGCCGATCCCTCGCGCCCCGCGAAGGCGCCGGTTCCGCGGGACGCCGCCACCCTGATCCTGATCCGGCGCGCCCGCGGCGGACCGGAGGTGCTGATGGGTCAGCGCTCCAAGGGTCACGTGTTCATGCCGGACAAGTGGGTGTTTCCCGGCGGCCGCGTCGAGCGCACGGACGGCCTCGCGCCGGCGGCCACCGAACTTGCGCCGGAGGCGGAGGAAAAGCTGCGCCTGCAGGCGCGCCGCAAGGCCCCGCGCGCGTTCGCGCTGGCGGCGGTGCGTGAGACGTTCGAGGAGGCGGGCCTGATCGTCGGTCGCCGCGGCGCCTCGGGCCTGCCGCCGCTCGGCTGGGAGACCTATTGCGCGCACGACGCCGCGCCCGAGCTGCACAAGCTCGCCTTCGTGTGCCGGGCGATCACGCCGCCCTATCGGCCGCGCCGCTTCGACGCGCGCTTCTTCCTGGCCGACGCCGAGGACGTGCTTCTCGACGACCGCCCCATCGCCAGCGGCGACCAGGAGCTTTTGCACACGCGCTGGTTCTCGTTCGACGACGCCGAAAAGCTCGATCTGCCAAGCGTGACGCGGTTCGTCATCGGGGAAGTGCGCGCGCGCCTCGCGGGGGAGGAGACCGGCGGCCCGCCCTTCCTGCGCTGGACCCGCGCCGGGCACCGCATGGACCGGCTGTGAGCGCGCGCCTCAGTTGAGGCGCAGCTCGGCCTTGGCCCGATCGCGGATCTGGTCGCCCAGCTCCCGCATCAGGGCGCTGAGATCGGCGCCCAGGCTTGCGCCGAGGATCGTCAAGGTATCGGCGACCTCCACCATGTGATTGGCGAAGTCGACGCCGTCGTGCGCCGGGGTCGCGATCAAAGGCTCGGAGAGGCGCGGCTTGGAGCGCGCGGCGTCGCGGGCCTGCTCGACCTCGCGCACCACCTTCGCCAGCCGGTCGAAGATTGCGGGGTGATCTTCCGCCGCCAGGGTCTCTGCCCGGACCAGGAGAAGGTGTATTTGCGTCAGCGTCGAGATTGCGTTCATGACTTACGTTCACCCGCAGGCCGATGCGTTCAAGCCTAAACGAACTTTAGAGTGATCGACGTTCGTCTAATGCGCGTCGCCAGCCCCGGCGGGCCGCCCGTTCGGCCGCCCGTTTGGCTGCCCGTTTGGCCGCCCGTTTGGCCGCCGTCCTTGACATCGCGCGCCGGTTCGGGCATCGACGCGCCTTCGATTTTCAGGGGCGCCGTCATGGCCAAGCCGACCACCATCAAGATCCGTCTGAACTCGTCCGCCGGCACCGGCTTCTTCTACGTCACGAAGAAGAACCCGCGCACGAAGACGGAAAAGCTCAAGCTGAAGAAGTACGACCCGGTCGTGCGCAAGCACGTCGAGTTCGTCGAAGGCAAGATCAAGTAATCACGCCCCGATCGGCTGATTTTTCGAACGCCCGGCCCTCGCGCCGGGCGTTTCGCGTTTCCGGGGCCCTGGCGGCGACCTGAGATCCCAGGCTTCAGGCCGCCTCGGCGACGACCCGGTTCCGGCCGGCCTGCTTGGCCCGGTAGAGCGCCTCGTCGGCCCGTTTGAGCAACCGCTCGGCCGTATCGCCGGCTGCGACGCCCGCCACCCCGAAACTGGCCGTGACGGCGATCTCGCGCCCGCCGCCGATCGCGACCGGCGCGGCCGCCACGTCCCGGCGCAGGCGCTCGGCCACCATCGCGGCGAAATCCGCGAACGTGTTCGGCATGATGATCACGAACTCTTCGCCGCCGAAGCGGCACGCCATGTCCGCCGGCCGCAGGCTGGTCGAGAGGCGGGCCGCCAGGGCCTTCAGAACCTCGTCGCCGGCGTCGTGGCCGTGGGTGTCGTTGATCGCCTTGAAGTGATCGATATCGGCCAGGATGACCGACACCGGCTCCCCGCCGCGCGCCGCGCGCATGACGAGGCCCTGGAGCTGCGTGGTGAGGAAGCGGCGGTTGCTGAGCCCGGTGAGCTGATCGGTGACCGCCATTTCCAGGCCGCGGTCGAGGAAGCTGCGCATGGCCTCGACATAGCGTTTGCGCTTCACGATCGTGCGCACCCGCGCGGCGAGCTCGTCCTCGTCGAGGGGGAGATAGGCGACGTCGTGCGCGCCGAGATCGAGGGCCCGGAGCGCGGCGTCGGGCTGGTCGCCGTCGCACAAGGCGAGGATCGGGATGTTGCGGCTCGCCGCGGACGAGCGCAGCCCGGCGATCAGGCGCAGACCGTCGAACGCCGCCGCGGCCGCGGTGACGAGGATCAGGTCCGGCCGCGCCTGGCCCACGGAGACGGCGCTGCGCCCGACCGGGACGACGAGGTGCTGCCCCCCCAAGGCGGCCTCGATGGCCGCCGCGCGGCGGGTGTCATCGTCCACGATGACGATCCGGGCGCCGAGGCCGTTGTCCCGCCAGGGATCGCCGTCGATCGCCCCGAGCTGGCGGCCGGCCGCCTCGCGCAGGCGCAGTTCGTCGGTCACGATCTTGAGACGGGCCAGGCTGCGCATCCGCGCCGTGAGCTGGGCCGAATCGACCGGCTTGGTGAGGAAGTCGTCCGCGCCGAGCTCGAGGCCGCGCAGGCGGTCCACCCGTTCGTCGAGCGCGCTCACGAACACCACGGGGATGTGACGGGTGGCGGGATCGGCCTTGAGACGGGCGCAGACCTCGAACCCGTCCATGCCGGGCATCATGATGTCCAGGAGGATGATGTCGGGCTGGTCGGCCTTGGCGGCCGCCAGGGCCTCCAGACCGGAGGCGACGGACGACACCTGATAATACTCCCGCCGCAGCTGCGCTTCGAGCAGCTTACGGTTGAGCTCCAGGTCGTCGACCAACAGGACGCGCGCGCTCACGCCGCATCCTCAGCCGATGAATTGTTTGACGGTGTCGAGGAACGAGGAAACCGAAATCGGCTTGGACAGATAGGCCTGGCAGCCGCCGTCCCGGATCTTCTGCTCGTCGCCGCGCATGGCGAAGGCGGTGACGGCCACGACCGGGATGTTCTTGAGCGTGTCGTCGGCCTTCAGGTCCTTCGTGACCTCCAGGCCCGAGCGGTCGGGCAGCTGGATGTCCATGATGATGAGATCGGGGTTGTGCTCCCGGGCGAGCGGCAACGCGGCGGCCCCCTCGCGCGCCTTCAGCGTGCGATAGCCGAAAGCCTCCAACAGGTCGTTGAAGAGCTTCATGTTGAGCTCATTGTCTTCGACGATGAGCACCGTCTTGGCCATGTTCAGACCGTCCGCCATCAGGGCGCCTTCCCGTCCAGCCTGCGTCCGCGGGCCGCGTACTGCGGATACCTACCGCCCAGATCGTTAATCGAGCCTTGCCCAGGGCGCCACATTTCCAAATCATATGTACCCAGTTCAGGCGCCATAGCGCCCGGCCAATTCGGCCAGATTGTGGCTTGTTCCCGTTTTGGACTAGGGTGCGGCCATGAGCGTCATCTGCCGTGATTGTGGGGAACTGTACGCCGAACCGCCCGGCTTCGCCTGCCAGGCCTGCGGCGGGGGGCGGTTCCTGGCCCACCCCGAGGCGCTTTCCCTGACCATCGCCCACCTCGATTGCGACGCCTTCTACGCCGCCATCGAGAAGCGGGACGATCCCACCCTCGCCGCCCGCCCCGTCATCATCGGCGGCGGCAATCGCGGCGTCGTCTCGACGGCCTGCTACGTCGCGCGCGCCTATGGCGTGCGTTCGGCGATGCCGATGTTCAAGGCGCTCGCCTTGTGCCCGCAGGCGGCGGTCGTGCCGCCGAACATGGGCAAGTACGTCGAAGAGGGGAGGAAGGTGCGCGCGCTCATGCAGGCGCTGACGCCGGCCGTCGAGCCGATCTCGATCGACGAGGCGTTCATGGATCTCTCGGGGCTCGAGGCGCTGCACAAGGCCGCGCCCGTGCAGACGCTCGCGCGCCTCCAGCGGCGCATCCTGGACGAGATCGGCATCACGGTGTCGATCGGGCTGTCGTTCGCGAAGTTCCTGGCCAAGACCGCCTCCGATCTCGACAAGCCGAACGGCTTTTCGATCATCGGGCGCGCGGAAGCGCTCGACTTCCTGGCGCCGCGCGCGGTCTCGACGCTGCCCGGCGTCGGCCCCGCGGGCGCGAAGGCGCTCGCCGCGCTCGGCGTCGCCACGATCGGCGATCTGCGCACCGCCGATCCCAAGCAGATCGTCGCGCGCGTCGGCGCCTGGGGGTTGCGCCTCATCGAGTTTGCGCATGCGCGCGACACGCGCTCGATCGATCCGGACGCGACGCGCCGCAGCATCTCCGCAGAAACGACGTTCTCGGACGATCTGCGCGGCCTGCCCGATCTCGAGGACCGGCTGTGGCTGGCGTGCGAGAAGGTCGCCGCGCGCGCCCGCGCCGCCAATCTTTCCGGCTGGACCGTCACCCTCAAGTTGAAATCGACGGATTTCCGCACGATCACGCGCGCGCGCCGCCTCAACGAACCCACGCTGCTGGCCGCGCGGCTGTTCGAAGCGAGCCGCGCGCTTCTGGCGGCCGAAGTCGACGGCCGCTGCGCCTATCGCCTCATCGGCGTGGGCCTTTCCGATCTCGCGCCGGCGGCGCAGGCGGACCAGGGCGACCTCGCCGACCGCGAGACGCCCCGCCGCGCCGCCGCCGAAGCGGCGATGGCGCGCGCCCGCGCGAAGTTCGGCGCCGACGCGGTGCGCACCGGCCGCGGCCTGCGCATCGCCAAGCCGGACTAGCCCAGCCTGGGGCGGCGGGGCTTGATCAAAAGCCCGGCGCCCCCGGCGGCGGACGCCTGCGAACCGCGCGGACGAAGCGTTCTGGCAGCGGCCGACCACGCGCCTCTTGCGCGGCGCCGGGGAGCCCCGCGAAGCTGCAGCGAGGGAGACGCACATGGTCCTTCATCCGCCCGTCACGCTGCGCGCCTGCGCGCCGGCCGCGATCGCGCCCTACATCGACGACCTTTGCGACGTGCTGCTCGACTGCGTCGCCCACGGCGCGTCGGTGAACTTCATGGCGGACCTCACCCACGCCCGCGCCCGCCGCTTCTGGGAGGGCGTGTGCGCCGCCGACGACGGGCGCGTCGTCATCATCGCGCTCGATGCTGCGGGCCGCGCCGTCGGCACCGCGCAGATGGTCCCCGCGCCGCAGGACAACCAGCCTCACCGCGCGGAGGTCTCCAAGATGCTCGTCCACACCGACGCCCGCCGCAGCGGGCTCGGCGCGGCGCTTCTGGCCGCCGTGGAGCAGGCCGCGCGCGACGCCGGCAAGACCCTGCTCACCCTCGACACCGCAAGCGACGAAGCCGCCCGCCTCTATGCGCGCGGCGGCTTCGAATTCTGCGGCTCCATTCCGGGCTATGCGCTCCTGCCCGACGGCGCGCCGTGCGACACGCTTCTGTACTACAAGCGCCTGGACTGAGCGGCGCGGCGCAGCGCCCGCGCCAGATGCGACGGCCTGAACCCGCGGCCGGACATCAGCCGGCGGAAATCGGCGGCATGGTCGAAGTGCTGAATCTGGACGGCGTAGTAGTTCACGAACTCCAGCACCGCGAGCGTCGCCAGCGCCGCCGTACCGATCGAGGCCGGCGTCCAGCCGCCGTCGCGCCACAGCTGCCAGCACGCGGCCCCCACGCCCGCCGCGCACAGCACCGCCCCCGGCCCGCGCGCCGCCCGTGCAAAGCCCAGCAGGCGCGTCGCAAGCGTCGTGTCGCGTTCGACCTCCGCCAACTCCATGCGCAGAGCGGCGGCGCCGACAATCAGGAGCGCCGCGCACGCGAGCCCGGCGACCGCCAAGGGCCAGTCGAGGACGCCGCCCGTCTCGCGCACCACGAAGGCGGTGAAGGCCGGGACGAACACGACGTTCGCCGCCTCCATCTTCCAGTAGGGACGCAGCCGCCTGATGATCGTGTCACGCATACGAGCCCCTTTAGCACGCGCGCCCCGGCGCGAGCACCCTGGCGGCATCTTGATCCGCCCGGCGCGAGCGTTCATCAGGTCCACGCCCCCGCGCGGGGGCGAAAGGGGAGAGACCATGAGCCGGATCGATGCGCGTCTGAAAGACCTGGGCCTTACGCTGCCCGCGCCGCCGGCGCCGGTGGCGAGCTACGTGCCCTTCACGATCACGGCGGGCGGCATCGTGCACGTCGCCGGCCAGGTCTCGCGCGATACGGCGGGCGGCGGCGTCACGGGCAAGCTCGGCGGCGGCGTCACGCTGGAGCAAGGCCAGGCGGCGGCGCGGATCTGCGCGATCAATCTCATGGCGCAACTCAAGGCGGCGACCGGCGGCGATCTGGACCGCGTGCGCCGCGTGTTGAAGCTCAACGTGTTCGTCAACGTCACGCCCGATTTCGATCCGATCCCGCAGGTGGCGAACGGCTGCTCGGACCTGTTCGTGGAGGTGTTCGGCGACGTGGGGCGTCACGCCCGCTCGGCCGTGGGCGTAGCCAATCTGCCGATGGGCTTCGCCGTCGAGGTCGACGGCGTGTTCGAGATCGCCTGAGCGCGCTGGCGCACCTATTGCGGTCCGTCATTCCGGGACGCGCGCAGCGCGGGCCCGGAACCCAGGTGATCGGGCGCATCGTGAATGTCTGCGGCGTCGCTTGCTGAGGCCCTGGGTTCCGGGTTCGGCCTTCGGCCGCCCCGGAATGATGGGCCGCATATGAAGCGGGACCGTCGCGCAAAATGATCTAGGTTGTCGGCATGGGCCCTTCCTCCAAAGTCCGTGTCGAGCCGATCGACGGCCTCGCCGATCTGCCGCGCGCCACCTGGGACGCGCTCGCCACGCCGGCCGGCGCGCGCTTCGATCCGTTCCTCAGCTGGGACTTTCTGGAGGCGCTCGAGCGATCGCGGTGCGCGGCGCCGAAGGCGGGCTGGGCGCCGCACCACCTGATCGCACGTGACGCTGCGGGCGCGGCGATCGGCGCAATGCCGCTCTATCTGAAGGGCCATTCCTACGGCGAGTACGTGTTCGATCATTCCTGGGCGGATGCGCTGCACCGCGCGGGCGGGCGCTATTATCCGAAACTGCAGAGCGCCGTGCCGTTCACGCCCGTCACCGGCCGTCGGCTGCTCGCCGCCGATCCGGCCGTGCGGGGCGCGCTGATCGCCGAGGCGGTCGCGCAGATGGACGCGCAGGAGGCGTCGTCGCTGCACGTTACGTTCCTCACCGAAGCGGAAAAGGACGAGGCGGCCGCGCACGGGCTGCTCACGCGCGCGGGCGTGCAGTTTCACTGGTCCAATCCGGGCTACGCGACGTTCGAGGATTTTCTCGCGGCGCTGTCGTCGGAGAAGCGCAAGAACCTGCGCAAGGAGCGCCGCAAGGCGCAGGAGGCCTGCACGATCCGCTGCATCGCAGGCGCGGACCTCAAGGAGCGCGACTGGGACCATTTCTTCGCGTGCTACATGGACACGGGCAGCCGCAAATGGGGCCAGCCCTATCTCAACCGCGCGTTCTTCCGCCTGATCGGCGAGCGCATGGCGGCCCATATCGTGATGTTCGTCGCCGAGATGGACGGCCGCCCGATCGCTGCGGCGCTGAACTTCCTGGGCTCGGATACGCTCTATGGCCGCTATTGGGGCCGTCTCGTCGACGTGCCCTTCCTGCACTTCGAGCTCTGCTACTATCAGGCCATCGACTACGCGATCACGCGCGGTCTTGCGCGCGTGGAGGCTGGCGCGCAGGGCGAGCACAAGCTGGCGCGCGGCTACGTGCCCGTGGCGACGCACTCCGTCCATGAGATCGCCCATCCGGGGTTGCGCCGCGCGGTGGCGGATTATCTGGCGCGCGAGACGCCGGCGGTAGCCGACGAGATCGAGGCGCTGGATGAGCACACGCCGTTCAAGCGGGAGGGCGGTTAGGGCGGTGGTACACCCCTCATCCGGCCCTTCGGGCCACCTTCTCCCACAAGGGGAGAAGGACACCGCGCCGACCTTCTCCCCTTGTGGGAGAAGGTGGCGGCGCAGCCGCCGGATGAGGGGTGAACCACCGCCCGCGCCTATCTGCCCGCCTCAAAGCACCGCTTCGCCAATGCGATCGCGTCCGCATCCCAAGCCTTCACGTCGGGCAACATCAGCGTCGCGGTGTTTCGCTCCGACCACGGCTCTTTCCGGCTCGCGATGAGGCGCGGGTGTGCGTCGGGCGGCAGCGGGAGGCCAAGCGCGGCGCCGCCGCCTTTCGCGGGCTTGATCGCGGCGAACTGGACGGCCTTGGAGAAGCCCACGAACGTCTTGCGCGGGCCAACGATCACGCCGGGCCATGCGCTGATCGTGGCGGCGACGGCGTCGTAGATCGCCCTGCCCGCCGCATCCTTCCACAGCGCGTCGAGCAGCGCGTCGGGATCGTCCCAGTCCGGACCGCCGCCGAACGCGGCGTCGAGCACCTGCATGCCCCGGTTCTGGCCGAGGCCGTGCTCGGCCTTGAGCCACGCCAGCCGCGCGCGCGGGCTCGTTTCCGGGCAGGCCTTGGCGATCTCCACCCAGGCCTCGAGCGACCGCCCCGTCTCCGCCTCGAGATTGGCCCGGACGGTCGCGAACCATTTCTGCTGTTGCGGCGTCAGCGTCGCGCCCGGCTTGCGAAGATCCGGCTTTCCGCGATCCGCCTTGCCTCGATCCGCCTTGCCTCGATCCGCCGCCATTGCGATACCTCCCACGCTGTATCGACGAGGTCCGCCATGAGCCTGACAGGCGCCTATGACGACGACAACATCTTCGCCAAGATCCTGCGCGGCGAGATGCCGTGCGTGAAGGTGTTCGAAGACGACGTCGCCCTCGCCTTCATGGACATCTTCCCGCAGTCGCGCGGCCACACGCTCGTGATCCCCAAGGGCGTGCGGGCGCGCAACTTCCTGGATCTGCCGCCGGAGACGGTGGGCCCCTATCTCGCGCGGGTGCAGCGCGTGGCGCAGGCGGTGACGACGGCGCTTTCGCCGGACGGCGTGGTGGTGCTGCAGTTCAACGGCGCCCCTGCCGGCCAGACCGTGTTCCACCTGCACTTCCACGTCATCCCCCGCTGGGAAGGGGAGGCCATGAAAGGCCACGGCGCGGCGCCGAAGGCCGACGTCGCGGAGTTGCAGGCGCTGGCGGCGCGGATCGCGGCGGCGCTCTGAACGGGGCCGATCGCGACGGCGCGCTAGGCCTTGAAGCGCCGGTGCACCAGAACCGACGCGGCGAGCGCGACCAGCATGAACGCGCAGCCGACGACGCCCAGCGTGTCGTCGCGCCCCGCCTTGATCAGCTGCGCCCCGACGCTCGCGCCGATCGCCTGGCCGAGATAGAGAAACGACGTGTTGAACGCGACGGACGCGCTCGCGAGCGCCGGCGCCACCGCGATCAGGCGCGCCTGCTGCATCGACACCGCCGCCGCGAAGCCGAGCCCCCAGAAGAAGATCGCGACGAGCGCGAGGCCGTAGGCGTGCGCGGTCACCGCCCATCCCGCGAGACCCACCGCCATCAGGCCGACGCTCGCCGCCTGCACCGCCGGCGCGCCGAACCTGCCAACAACGCGTGATCCCGCCGCCGCGCCGACAAGGCCTGCGACGCCGTAGAGCGCGAGCGCCGCGGCAACGCCCTGCGCATCCGCGCCCGAAAGACGCCGCAGCTCGGCGGCGAGGTAGGGGAACAGCGTGAACTGGCCGATCACCTGCAGGAGCGTCACCGCGAGCAGCGAGAGGATCACGGGCGTCGCCAGCGTGCGGCGCCAATCGGCGAACGACACCGGCGGCGGCACGAGGCCCGGCGGCGTGCGCAGGGCCACGCCCACCGCCGCGAGCGCCGCGCCCGCGGCCAGAACCGCGTAGGCCACGCGCCAGCCCACGGAATCGGCGATGATCGTCATCGCGGGTGACACGACGGCGCCCGCGATGCTCCAGCCCATGAAGACGAACGCCACGGCCCCGGCCCGCTTCTCGGGCCCGATCATCAGCGTCACGGCGCTTGCGGCCTGGGGCGTATAGACCGCCGCCCCCACGATCATCAGCACGCGGATCAAAAGGAGCTGCGCGTAGTCGGTTGCGAAGGCCGAGGCGGCGTGGCCCACGGCGTAGAGCGCGAGGCTCGCCAGCAGCACGGAGCGTCGATCGAGCCGGCCTGCCAGGAACGCGAGTGTCGGGGCGCCCACGCACAGCACCACCGCGCCCCAGCCGATCAGCGCGCCGATCTGCACGGGGCTGACGGCGAGATCCGCCGTCAGGGTGTTCATCATCGCCGCGGGAGCGAGCACGCCCGCGCCGATGACGATATTGCCCAGCATCAGGATGGTGAGCGTGAAGGGCGCGGGGGCGCGCACGTCGGCGGCGGCGGCGGTGGTCATGCTCCCGTCGTGCCGGGTTGGGCGCGGGGGATCAAGGGGCTGGGCGGCGGCGTTGCGCCCTCAGCGGAGAAGATCGGCGATCACCAGGCCGCCGTTCGGCGCGAAAGCGAGCGGGACCGCTTCGGAGAACGCGTACGTCGCTCGGCGGCGATACGCGCTCCCCTCAGGCTCCGAGAATACGTGCGTGACCTCGCCCTCGACGTCCACGACCCAGATCTCGGGAACGCCGGACTCCGCATAGAGAGCCGGCTTGACCTCCAGATCGTGCCGAAGGCGCGAAAGCGAGACCTCGATCGCGAGAACGGCCTCGTCCGCCTGGAAATAGGTCCCGCGCAGATTGGCCCGCCAGACCAGCACGTCCGGCTCCAGGACCGATTTGTCGGACACCCTCAGGGAAATGCTGGATCCGACATCGAGATCCTGCGGCGCGACGCGAGCAAGCGCGTTGTGAATTCGGGTCTTGGTGAGCGCATGTGGACCAGACTCGGCGGGAGACACGACGATCTCTCCGTCGATCAGCTCGAAGCGGGCGTCGGGCGCAAGGAGGCCGGCTTCGCACAGCCATGCGATCTGGTCCGACGAATAGCGGACCTCAACGCCCTGCCCGCCGCTTCGCATCGTCGGTGCGGGAAGGAACGTTTCGTTGGTATCCCGGACATGGCCCATGACGCTCAGCCTATCACGCCAAGCAGACTAAAGAAAAAGGGCGGCGCTCGCGCGCCGCCCCTCACCCGTTTCGGGCCTCTTCGTCGTGTCGCCGCGCTCCCGCCCGAGAGGGGAGAGGACGCGGCGGGCGTCACACCGCTTCCGGCGTCTTGCGTTCCGGCGGCGTGGCCGGCGGCTGTTCGGGGAAGTAGGCGAAGGCCAGCTTCTCCGCGTCCGTCGGATCGATGTCGATCTTGACGAGACCGCCGTGCCGCAGCGCACCGAACAAGAGTTCGTCCGCCATCGGCTTCTTCACCTGCTCCTGGATCACGCGGCCGAGCGGACGCGCGCCGAACGCCTCGTCGTAGCCGCGCTTGGCGATCCAATCGGCCGCCGCATCGGAGAGCTCGATCTGGACGTTCCGCTCCGACAGCTGCGCTTCCAGCTGCAGGATGAACTTCTGAACGACCGAGCGGATGATGTCCTGCGTGAGGTGGCCGAACGGAATGACCGCATCTAGACGGTTGCGGAATTCCGGCGTGAACAGGCGCTTGATCGCCTCGTCGTTCTCGTGATCGCGCTTGCCGGCGCCGAAGCCGATGCCGTGCTTGGACGCGTCCGAAGCGCCGGCGTTCGTCGTCATGATCAGGATCACGTTCCGGAAATCGACCTTCTTGCCGTTCGCGTCCGTCAGCGTGCCATGGTCCATGACCTGCAGAAGGATGTTGAACAGATCCGGGTGGGCCTTCTCGATTTCGTCGAGCAGCAGCACGCAGTGCGGATGCTGATCGACACCGTCGGTCAGAAGGCCGCCCTGGTCATAGCCGACATAGCCGGGAGGCGCGCCGATCAGGCGGCTCACGGTATGGCGCTCCATGTACTCCGACATGTCGAAGCGCAGGAGTTCGATGCCCATGATGTTGGCGAGCGAGCGGGCAACTTCCGTCTTGCCGACGCCCGTGGGGCCGGCGAACAGATAATTGCCGATCGGCTTCTGCGGTTCGCGCAGGCCGGCGCGCGACATCTTGATCGCCGCGGCGAGCGCGTCGATCGCCTTGTCCTGGCCGAACACGACCCGCTTCAGGTCCGCGTCGAGCGACTTCAGCATCTCGCTGTCGTTTTTCGAGACGGACTTCGGGGGAATGCGCGCCATGCGGGCGATCACTTCCTCGACCTCCTCTTGGCCGATCATCTGCTTCCGCTGGTCCGGCGGGAGCAGCATCATCGAGGCGCCCGTCTCGTCGATCACGTCGATCGCCTTGTCGGGCAGCTTGCGGTCGCTCATGTGGCGCGCCGAGAGCTCGACGGCCGCCTTGATCGCTTCGTCCGTGTACTGAACCTTGTGGTACTCCTCGAAGTACGGCTTGAGGCCCGTCAGGATCTTGATGGCGTCGGGAACGGTTGGTTCGGCGACGTCGATCTTCTGGAAGCGCCGCGCGAGCGCGCGGTCCTTCTCGAAGTGCTGGCGGTACTCCTTGTAGGTCGTCGAGCCCATGCAGCGCAGGTTGCCCGATTGCAGCGCGGGCTTGAGCAGGTTCGAGGCGTCCATCGCGCCGCCGCTCGTCGCGCCGGCGCCGATGACGGTGTGGATCTCGTCGATGAACAGCACCGCCTTCGGATGGTTTTCGAGCTCCTTCATCACGGCCTTGAGCCGCTCCTCGAAGTCGCCGCGATAGCGCGTGCCGGCCAAGAGCGCGCCCATGTCGAGGGAGAAGATCGTCGCGTCCGCGAGGATTTCCGGCACCTGCTTTTCGATGATCTTGCGCGCCAGGCCTTCCGCGATCGCGGTCTTGCCGACGCCGGGATCGCCGACGAGCAGCGGATTGTTCTTCTGCCGGCGGCACAGGATCTGGATCGCGCGCAGCACTTCCGCCTCGCGCCCGATGAGCGGGTCGATGCGGCCGTCCTTCGCCTTCTTGTTGAGGTTCACGCAGTAGGCCTGCAGCGCGTCGTTGCCCTGCTTGACCACGCGCTCGCCGTCTTCGCCCTCCTGGGCGCCGCGCGCCGGGCGGGACTGGCTCGCGCCCGGCTTCTTGGCGAGGCCGTGCGAGATGTAGTTCACCGCGTCATAGCGCGTCATGTCCTGCTCCTGCAGGAAGTACGCGGCGTGGCTCTCGCGCTCGGAGAACAAAGCCACGAGCACGTTCGCGCCCGTCACTTCGCGCTGGCCGGAGCTGTCGACGTGCAGCATCGCGCGCTGAAGCACGCGCTGGAAGCCGGCCGTGGGGCGCGGCTCTTCGTTGCCGCGATCGACGACCAGGCCTTCCAGCTCGTCCTCGAGATAGGAATCGAGGTTCTGCCGGAGCTTGTCGAGATCGACCTTGCAGGCCGTCATCACCTGGGCCGCGTCGTCATCGTCGATCAACGCGAGCAGAAGATGCTCGAGCGTGATGTACTCATGCCGATGTTCGTTCGCGAGCGAGAGCGCACGACGCAGGGTGTGTTCGAGGGTGCGTGAGAAAGTCGCCACGGATTATTCCTTTTCCATGGTGCACTGCAGCGGATGTTCATTCCGCCGCGCCAAATCCATCACTTGGGTGACCTTCGTCTCGGCCACCTCGTAGGTGTATACGCCGCACACGCCCACACCGTTCTGATGTACGTGCAGCATGATGCGGGTGGCTTCCTCCCGCGACTTGTTGAAGAACCGCTCGAGCACGAACACGACGAATTCCATCGGCGTGTAATTGTCGTTCAACAGCAAGACCCGGTAGAGCGAAGGCTTCTTGGTCCGCGTGCGGGTTTTGGTGGCGATGCCTGCATCGCCTCCATCGCCCTCATCGTCCCATTTCCGCTCGGTCATGAACGCTCAGCCTTCGCGGCGCGCGCCGGAACCCCGTCAGACGAAGGCGGGGGACTGCGCCCGGTGCGCGTCGCCCCTAGTATTTATGGGCTTCGGGGCCGCTGAGAAGCCCTTGACAGCACCGGCGCCCGCTCCAGGGCCCCGGCGCCTGTGGAAGAGGCGCCGAAAAAAGTTGGATCGGAGCCTCTCGAGCCTCCCCGGAGGCCGCTTGGCGCGTCGAAGTGGCTCGGTTCGGGAGCGCCTCGCCTCGTCGGCGCTTGCTCAGAGAGGGCTCAGGCTGCTTTGCCGCGCGCGAGACGCAGGACGCCGCGCGCCACGAGCAGGAGCGAGCCGAACATCAGCGGGCCGAACACGACGAAGGCGAGCACCTGCACGACCACGCCGAGATCCTGGTTGGGCGCGTTGGGCTGCGAAGCCGCGAACAGCCCGATCGCCGCGCCAAGCGCGAGGATGAGACTGAAATCCAGATCGAAATACCGGGTCGTGCGCTTCCCGACGATCAGACGCGACCAGTAGATCACGAGCCGCCCCAGAAAAAGCGCGACGAACGTGAAGAGGCAGAGGCCGATCAGGTACCCCAAGCGGGTCGCGCTCTCGGCCCCCATCTCGGCGGCGCTGTCGGGGGTCAGGAACCAGATCAGGCCCATGACGAGCGTGAACAGGCTGGTCATGGACCAGAATTTCCGGGTCAGCACGAACTTGCCGCTGGGCGGCGGCTGGATCGGCGCCGTTGCGCCCCAGCCCGGCCCCGGCCCCGGCCCCGGCGTCGCCGCGCCGCCGCCGGCCTCGCGGGCCTTGAGCGCCTGCGCGAGCAGCGCCAGCTGCTCGGTCCCGACCGCGCCCGACAGATCGGACGTGTGCAGCTGCCGGAACCCGAGCGGCGGCTCGATGCGGTCGATCATGACCGGCACCAGCTTGCCCTGGTCGCGCGCGGCGCCCGCCTCGTCGAGCACCATGGGCGCCGCGACCGACCGGTTCGACCAGACGACGACGACGGCCCGCGCCTCCGCGAGCCGGCGCGTCATTTCCGTCACACGGTTCTGGCCGGGCAGGATTTCACGCGTCCAGTCGACCGAAAGCCCCTGCGCTTCCAGCGCCTTGGCGATCTCGGCGACGCGCCCGGCGTCGTCCGCGGCGTATGTGAAGAAGATGTCGGCCATCGGCTCTGCCCCTCGCGCGGTGGAGGCTTAGCAAAGCCCAAATTAAGCGTCGACTGATGGTTTATGGCGCCGCGCGTACTTCGGCGTCGAGCGCCGCCAGCCAGGCCTGCACCCGCTTCCGGTTCACGCCCATGTCGCTGTAGCCCACCTGCGAGCGGCTGTAGATCGCGAGCGTCGAGCCGCCCTCCGCCAGAGGGATGAACCGCACCGTGATCGTATCCGGGAAACGGAAGAGCGCCGAGCGCTGCACGAGTTCATACTGAAGGCCGGTGTCGTCCTTCGCCCCATAGGTCACGCGCGGCTGCTTGGCGGCCATGCGAAAAAAGGCGTCGCGCACCACGGGCGCGGCCTGGGGAAATTTCGGCGCGGCGAGTTCCGGCTCGGCGGCGCGGCACAGACCGGGCGGCGCCACGAGATAGGTGTTCGGGGACGGCGGACGCTCGAGCGTGGCGAAATCGATCATGGGGCCCTCTTGTCCGGCGAGAGGGTAGAGGCGCCGCAGGGAAGACGCCAGCCGTGTCGCCCGGGCGCCGCGCGGCAAAGATCGTCTTCGCACATGCAAAAGCGGCCCGGGGTCGCCCCCGGGCCGTAGCGCCTTTGACGCGGCGTTCAGATCAGCGGGCGACGCCCGTCTTGATGCCGGTTTGGACGATGTGGCTCACGGCCGTGAAGCGCTCGTTGAGCGGCTTGATCGCGTCGCGCGTGAGGCTCGTCATCAGGTCCGAAATCTTGTTCAATTCAGCCACGTAGCCGTCGAACGACTTGCGGGCGTAGTCGGACTGGTACTCGATCGCTTCCTGGATCGACTTCGACGTCATCAGCGCCTTCGTGGCGGCGACGTGATTCTCCATGGCGGACTTGGAGTACGCGACCGCGCGGGCCGAGATCTGCTCGAAGCCCTTCGAGGCCACCGTCGCCGAGGCGATCACGGCTTCGACGTTCTCTTTGCCGAACGCGCCCACTTCGGACAGCGCCGTCACGCTGCGGTCGAACGTTTCGCGGATGCGCTCTTGGTTCACGGCGGTGAACTGCTCGATCGTTTCGGCAGCGGCTTGCATCGGCTCTTTTACGGTCTTCGCGGTTTGCGTGGCTTTGGCGGTGGCCATGGTCGTCTCCGTCGTCATTTGGCGTCGCGCAGCGATTTAAGGTTTCCGCGGCGTCTGTCCGCGATGTGGCATGCTGCGGTTGCGAAGTCAACCCGTTCGATGTTGCGGCGCACAAAAAGTCGCGCATGCCGCGGGGCTGCGCGCCCACGCCTTGGGCGTTGCATGCCCGCCACCCCGAGCGAGCGGCGATCATTCTGCCTGCGGAAAGGTCAGCGGCTGCGCTTTACCAACGGGTAAGGTGGTCGGCATAGGTTTTGCCTCTGAATCGTCGAGATGCTGCGCGAGCGGAGACCCATGACAACCATCGCTAGGTTCTCGGCGTCGTCGCCTTCCGGAGCCCGCTTTGCGGGCCGCAGCCTCGCCGGCGTCGGCCTGGCGATCGCGACACTCTCCATCTCCGTGACCGCCGCGGCCGCGCAGGAACGCTACGCGGCCTATGTCATGGACGCGGACACCAACGAGGTCCTGCACCAGGACCAGGCCGAAGAAAGCCGTTTCCCGGCGTCACTTACCAAGATGATGACGCTGTACATGCTGTTCGACGCGCTCGAACGCAAAGAGCTCACGCTCGACTCGAAGCTCACGGCGTCCAAGTTCGCCTCGCTCCAGGCGCCCACGAAGCTCGGCCTCAAGCGCGGCGACCAGATCAGCGTGGACACCGCCATCAAGGCGCTCGTCACCAAGTCCGCCAATGACGTGGCGGTCGTCGTGGCCGAGCGGCTGGGCGGCTCCGAATCCCGTTTCGCCGCCCTGATGACGGCCCGCGCGCGCGAGCTCGGCATGTCGTCGACGCGGTTCGTGAACGCCAGCGGCCTGCCCAACCTGCAGCAGCGCACCTCCGCCAAGGACATGGCTGTTCTGGGCAAGGCGCTGATCCGCGATTTCCCGCAATACTACAGTTACTTCAAGACGCCCGGCATGACGTGGCGCGCCCGCTACGCCCGCAACCACAACGGCCTGCTCGGCCAAGTGGACGGGATGGACGGCATCAAGACCGGCTACACCCGGATGTCGGGCTTCAACCTGACGTCCTCGGTCGAGCGCAACGGGCACCGGATCATCGCGGTCGTGATGGGCGGCGAATCGGCCTCGGCGCGCGACGCCCAGATGGCGCACCTGATCGAAGGCGCCTTCGAGGAAATCGCCAAGCGCACCGGCCAGCCGCTCAACTCTGCGACGTTCGTGAGCATGCCCGTCAATCGCGTGACGCTGGATTTCAGCCGCTCCGCCGATGGCGAGGAAGGCTCGGCCGAGCCTGCGCCGGCCGGCGGCGTCACCGTGCAGACGGTCCCGGCCGATCGGCCGACCTACACCGTCCCGGCCCCGACCACGCCGCATGGCGGCGTCGGCGCGGTGGGCACGGTCGGCGGCGCGGCCAGCGCGGCCGCGTTCTCGCTCATTTCCCCGATGTCGGATCCTCTTTACTGAGCAGCAGGTCGCGCGCGGCCGTCAGCTCCGCCATCTTGGCCGCCGATCCGCCGGCGTCCGGGTGCGCACGCGCGGCGCGCGTGCGATAGGCCACCTTGACCTCCGCGGCGGTCGCTTTTGGCCCCAGGCCCAACAGACGCCGGGCGCGGAATTCCTCCTGGGCCGCCTTGGCGGCGCGGGCGTCGGCCTTCCGTGACCGTGCGCGGCGCCCGCGCAGCGCGATCAACACCCCGCGGATGGCGGCGAGCGCGAGGAAGACCACGACCAGGATGACGAGGATGCGCAGCACGGGCCGCTGTTAGAAGCGCAGCGGCTCGCCGTCGAGCCCCGGCAGTTTGAGCACGATCATCAGGTCGCGCAGTTCCTGGCGGGCGGCGACGTGGGCGATGGTCATGCCCTGATCGGCGACGCCAGGCTCGAGATCGAGCAGCGTGAGGCCTTTGGGGAACAGCTCGCGGAAGATCACCCGCTCGGACAGGCCCGGCGCGACGCGGAAGCCGACGCGCGAGGACAAGGCCTTCAGCGCATCGCCGAGCCGCTGGCGGTTGCGGCTTTCGATCCCCGGCGCCATGCGGTTGCGCATCACGACCCAATCGATCGGCCGGCGCGCACGCGCGGCCTTGCGCTTTCGGCACTCCCAGACGAGCTCGGCGTAGAGGCTGGGGCGGCGAACGGCGAAGGTTTCGGGATCGACGTCGCCTAGGAGGTCGAAGTCGACGAAGCTGTCGTTCATCGGCGAGATGAGCGTGTCGGCGGCGGCGTGGGCGCAGCGCGATAGGAACGTGTCGGCGCCCGGCGCATCGATGACGATGAACTGGCAAGTCTCGGCCAGAGACCGCAGCGCGGTGTCGAAGCGGCGCTCGTCCTCGGCCTCGGCGGCGTCGACGTCGCGCAGGCCGCTCGGGCTGACGGACGCGATCGTCGGCATCACGAGCGGCAGGCCCCGGCTCTCGGCCCAGGCGCGGCGATTTTCCAGATAGCGGCTGAAGGTGCGCTGGCGAACGTCGAGATCGATCGCGCCAACGCGGCGCCCCATCCGGGCCAGCGCAACCGCAACGTGCATGGCGACCGTCGACTTGCCGGCGCCGCCTTTCTCATTGCCGGCGACGATGACGTGCGCGGCGACGATCGGGGGCGTCGGCGTTTCGACCGTCATCCGCCCGGCTCCATCAAGGGTTTGCCGGCGAGCTTGGCCGGCGCACACGAGACGCCCGCGGTTTCGAAGCCCTGGCAGGCGACGGCGGCCTGATCACGATCGTCGAGCGGGCCGGCGCGCAGGATGACGCCCTCGCCGCGCGCGACCACGCGCGGGCTGAGGCCGCGGGCGGCGTCCGGCGCGGCGGCGGCGATCTCCAGCCACATCGCTTTCGCCAGTTCGGCGTCGTCGAACTCGCCGAACTCAACAGCCCAGGGATTTTCGGGCGGCGCGGCGACCAAAGCGGCCGGCGGCGCGCTGAGATCGGCGATCTGCACATACTCGACGGCAGGCACGTCGAAGGCGTCGAGATCCGCGGACTCGATCGGGTCGCCGAGGCCCGCAGCGATCTTGGCCGCGAGCGCCACCAGCACGGGTTCGGCCGCGCGGCGCTCCGGATCGAAGGACGGCAGACGATCGAGTTCGGCGACCAATGCGGCCGCGCGGGCGGCGAGATCGTGGTGCGGCGCCGGCGTCGGCGCCTCGGCCGGCGCGGGCTTGCGCGGCGCGAAAGCGGCCGCAGCTTCCGGATCGGTGAGAACTTTGTAGGTGGCGCAGCCGCTCGTCGCGCCGGACAGCACGCTTACCGCCGCCACGGCCGCGACGGTCCCGAATCGCGAATGTCGCACGCCAACCACGAGACGGACTCTTGCGGAAAGCCCTTAAGGCGGCCTTAAACGGCGGATGACCGACACATTGCCGATCGCCCGCTCCGTCCGCGAACTGCGCACCTACGTGGCGCGCTGGCGCAACCAGAACCTCACCGTGGGCTTCGCGCCGACGATGGGCGCCCTTCATGACGGCCACCTCGATCTGATCCGCGCGCTCAAGGGCCGCTGCGACCGCACGATCGCCAGCATCTTCGTGAACCCGAAGCAGTTCGCCGCGCACGAGGACCTCGACCGCTATCCCCGCGACGAGGCCGGCGACGCCGCCAAGCTCGCCAGCGCCGGCTGCGACCTGCTCTACGCGCCGCCGCGCGAGGTGATGTATCCGGACGGCCACTCCACCAGCGTCTCGGTGGCCGGCGTGTCCGAGCCCCTGGAAGGGGAGGCCCGTCCGCACTTCTTCGGCGGCGTCGCCACGGTCGTGACGAAGCTGCTGCTGCAGTGCCTGCCCGATGTCGCGGCCTTCGGCGAGAAGGACTACCAGCAGCTGCTGGTGGTGAAGCGCATGGTGCGCGATCTCGATATGCCGGTGGAGATCATGGGCGTGCCGACGACGCGCGAAGCCGACGGGCTCGCGATGTCCTCGCGCAACGCCTACCTCTCGCCGGAAGAGCGGATCGTCGCGGCGCGGCTCAACGTGATCCTGCGCGAGGCGGTCGAGCAGCTGGAGTCCGGCGCGAACATCATGACGACGCTGGTGAAGATCGAGCGCCAGATCTTCAAGGCCGGGTTCAGCGAGATCGACTATGTCGCCATTCGCGGCGAGGACGATTTCCTGCCGATCGCAAGCCCGATCGTGCGCCGCCCCGCGCGCCTGCTCGTGGCCGTGCGCGCCGGCGAGACGCGGCTGATCGACAACATGGCCGTCGGCGCGATGCGGCCCTAGCCGCGGATCACCAGGCGCCGAGCGCCATCAGTTCGGCGCGCAGATCATCCGGCAGTTCGGCGCCGCCCGCGCGCGCGGCGTCGAGATCGGCGGGCGCGTCGCCCGGCTCCAGATAGCGCCAGCCCTGGAATGCGCGCTTCGGCGCCGGCGCCGTGCGCACGAGGCGCGGATCGAGATAGAGGCCGCAGCGTTGGCCGTGCTCGTCCACCACGTCGTCGATGGCGAGGATGCGCTGACGCACGAGGATCGCGCCCTTGATCACCCAATAGAGCGAGCCGCCGGCGAGCACGTCGTCCGCGCGCTTGGGCCAGGCGCGGGTGCCGCAGACCGGCAGCGTGCGCGCGAGCTTGCGCTTGCGCGCCTCCTTCACCTGCCACTCCTGCCAGGCGGCGAGGTCTTCGACGGAATCGGCGCCGACGCACAGCTTGACGACGTGCACGATCGGCGCGGTCGATTTGGCGGCGGCCTTCCCGGGTTTGGCGCTCATGCGACGGCGGGCTCCCCGGCGGGCCGCGACGGCGCTGCGGCCTGGGCCGCCTCGGCCGCCTGTTCGGCGCGCCAGCGCGCCTTGAGACTCGCGCTCGTGGCGCGCGATCCGTCGGGGCTCCAGCCCGGCGGCCCGAACACGTACATCCACGCCTCCTTCGGCGAGCGGGCGCGCACGAGGTCGCGCGCGATGCCCGCCCATTCGTGGAACGCGATTCGCAGCGGATTGAACGTGCCGAGATTGGCGATGATGCCGTAGGTCGGGCGTTCCTCTTCGCGCACGAAGGTGCCGAACATGCGGTCCCAGATGATCAGCACGCCGGCATAGTTGGCGTCGAGATATTTGGGGTTGGTCGCGTGGTGCACGCGATGGTGCGACGGCGTGTTCAGCACCCACTCGAGCGGGCCCATGCGGTCGATCAGCTCGGTGTGGATCCAGAACTGGTAGACGAGGCTGATCGCCGAGAACATCAACACCATCTCCGGCGGGAACCCGATCCACACCAGCGGCAGCCAGAAGACGAAGGTCAGGCCGATCGGCCCCGTCCAGGTCTGCCGCAGGGCGGTGCTGAGATTGTAGTGCTGCGAGGAATGGTGGATCACGTGGCTCGCCCAGAACCAGCGGCGTTCGTGGCTGATGCGGTGGAACCAGTAATAGGCGAGGTCTTCGGCGAAGAAGCACAGCGCCAGCGACCACCAGGCCCAGGGAATGTCGAACAGGCGGTGCTCGGCGACGAAGGCGTAGCCGGCGACCGCGACGCCGCCGGTGAGCACCTTCGCGGCCTGATTGCCCAGCCCCATCGTCAGGCTCGCGGCCGAGTCGGCGGCTTCGTAGCGGCCGCCGCCTTTGGCTTTGACGATCGCCATCTCGAGCAGGATCAACACGACGAACGCCGGGACGGCGTAGGTGATGATGGGCGGAATCTCGACGGGGGCGGTCATGCCCCATGCTAGCCAGCCCGGGTTGGGCGGTCGAGCCGTCCTTAAGGCGTCTTGCCGCTGGGCCCGGCCAGCCACTCGGGCGCCGATGACAGGCGCAGGACGCCGCCCGGGAAGCCGACGTCGAGGCCCCGCACGATCACGCGCACGCCCTTTTTGCCGGGCTTGACCCGCGGGCGCGGCGCGGTGGGCGCAAGGACCCGCGCGGTCGCGCCGTCGCCCATCGCGCGGGCGAGCGCGAGGCGGCCGTCCCCCAGCCGGGCGATCGCCCAGGCGCCGTCGATCGCCACGTCCTGCACCTCGGCGCGCGGATCGACGCGGCGCACCGCATCGCGCACGGCGGCGGCGTCGACGAAGCGGCCTTTCACGCGGAAGCCCATCGCGCGCGCGACGAGGGCCATGACGGCGACGACCACCGCAGACCCGGCGAGCACGACCCAATCGTTCATGGCGGCGTTCACGGCGCCGGCTCGAGCCGCACGAGCACGGCCCCTTCCTTGACCTGGGCGCCGACCTCCGCCGCGACGAGCGCGATCACGCCGTCCCGCGGAGCCTTGAGCACGTGCTCCATCTTCATCGCCTCGAGAATGGCGAGCGGGGCCCCCTTCTGGACGCTTTGGCCGGGGGTCGCCGAAACCGCCGCGATGCGGCCCGGAAGAGGGGCCTTCACGTCGTCGCCCGCCTCGCCGCCTGCCCCGTCGAGCCCGAAGCCGGGCGGACCGAACACGTAGGTCTCGCCGGCGATCAGCACCTTCGTCGCGGCGCCCTGCTCCACGAACGCCGCGCGGAACGGCGTCTCGTCGAACGTGGCCTGCGCTTCGTCCGGATCCATCCATTCGAGCACGAGCCCGACGGCCGGCGCGAGCGGGGTTTCGACAGCGACGCCGCCCTCCTCCAGGATCGCGACGCGGCGCGGCGGCGCGGCCGAGCGCCAGCCGTCCGTCGCGGCCCAGGGATCGGCGCCGCGCGGCAGTGCGGCCAGGCGTGCGCCGAGCACGGCGGCGGCCCGGCGTCGCCCGGCGGCGCGATCGGCGAGCGTGTCGATCTCCTCGGCGATCCACCCGACATGGTGATCGCCCTCGGCGAAGCGCGCACTCATCAGGCAGCGCTGCAGGAACGCGGCGTTGGTGGTGACGCCATCCACATGCAGACGCCCGAGCGCCACGGCGAGATGCCAGGCGGCGGCGGCGCGGGACTCGGCGTGGACGATGTGCTTGCCAAGCAGCGAGTCGTAGGCGGAGGGCACGACGTCGCCCGCCTCGAAGCCCGCGTCCCAGCGTCCGAAGGTGTCCTCCTCGAAGCGCGTGATGCGGCCGACGCTGGGGCGGAAGTTTTCGCTGGGATCCTCCGCGCACACGCGCGCCTCGATGGCCCAGCCGGACATCGTGATCTCGTCCTGAGCCAGCGGCAGCGGCCGACCGGCCGCAACCTCGAACTGCCACTCGACGAGATCGAGCCCGGTGATTTCCTCCGTGACCGGATGTTCGACCTGGAGACGCGTGTTCATCTCCAGGAACCAGAAGCCGTCGGGCCGCAGCGGGCCCGTGCCGTCCACGATGAACTCCACCGTGCCGGCGTTCCGGTAGCCGACGGCGCGCGCCACGGCGACCGCGGCGTCCGTCATCGCGGCGCGCACCTCTTCGGTCATGCCGGGCGCGGGCGCCTCCTCGATCACCTTTTGGCGGCGGCGCTGCAGCGAGCAATCGCGCTCGAACAGATGCACGAGGCCGCCATGGGCGTCGCCGAACACCTGCACCTCGATGTGGCGCGGGCGCTCCACGAGCTTCTCGATCAGCACCCGGTCGTCGCCGAACGCGGCGAGCGCTTCGCGCTTGGCGGAGGCGACGGCGTCGGCGAGTTCTTCCGGGGCGCGCACTTCGCGGATGCCGCGCCCGCCGCCGCCGGCGACGGCCTTGACGAGCACGGGAAAGCCGATCGCCTTGGCCTCTTTCGCGAGGCGTTTCTCGCTCTGGTCGGCGCCGCGATAGCCGGGCAGCACGGGCACGCCCGCCTCCTCGGCGATGCGCTTGGCCTCGTCCTTCAGGCCCATGGCGCGGATCGCGGCCGGCGTCGGCCCGATCCAGATGAGGCCGGCGTCGATCACGGCCTGCGCGAACGCGGCGTTCTCCGAGAGGAAGCCGTAGCCCGGATGGATCGCGGCGGCGCCCGTGGCGCGCGCGGCCTCGAGGATCGCGTCGGCGCGCAGATAGCTTTCGCTCGCCGAGGCGGGACCGAGGCGCACGGCCACGTCGGCGCTGCGCACGTGCAGCGCTGTGGCGTCGGCGTCGGAATAGACCGCGATCGTGCGCATGCCGAGGCGCTTGGCGGTGCGGAAGATGCGGCAGGCGATCTCGCCGCGATTGGCGACGAGGACCGAAGCGAAGGGCGGGTTCATCCCGTCAGTCCCATGAAGATGATCAGCGTCACGAAGATCGACAGCGCCAGCGTGGCGAACACGCACAGCACGGCCGTGCGCCACAAGGCCGAGAAGAGCTTGAGGCGGTACGTCCCCCGGAGGTGGAAGAACATGTGGACCGCTGGAGTCAGCGCCACGATGCTGCCGAGCGGCCCGGCGACGGAGGGCGCGTACCGCCCGATGCCCACGGCGATGACGAACAGCAGCGACATGAAGCTGAGCGAGTAGAGAATGAACACGACGTGGTCGTAAAGCGTCACGTCCTTCTTGAAGAGGAACAGGAACGCCACGAACGGCAGCGACAGCGGCACCAGCAGGAACGAGAATTTGTAGGCCGTGTTCTGGATCTTGTACCAGCCGAGCTCCGGATTGCGCAGCTTGGCGTGGATCTTCTCGTTCAGGCTCTCCGACCCGGTGTTGACCGAGATCTGGCCCGCGGCTTCCGCCTTCTTGATCTCTTCGAAGATCGACTCCAACGACCCGCTGCGCGACGCATTGAGCGTCACGTTGACGTCGCCGTCGGCGCCGACATTGGCGGTGACGCCTTCGGGCGGGCCTTCGGGCCGCGTCAGGGCGGCGTCGAGGATCGTCTTGGCGGCGGCGATGTCCTTGAGCGCCTCGGCGTCGTTTTCGGCTTTCGCCTTGGCCTCGTTGACGTCGAGCTGCGCGCGCGCCGCCTTCAGCTGCTCGACCACGGCGGTACGGCGATCGATCTTGCCCTGGATGGCGGCGAGGCTCTTCTTCGCGTCGGCGACGTCTTCGTCCGCGGATGTTACGGCGTCCTTCGCGTCGGCGAGGCGATCGGCGTCCGCCGCGGACCCTTGCGCCTCGATCTTGGCGAGCGCGGCGCGCGCCGCGGCGGCCTCGCTCTCGGCCTTGGCGAGATCGTTCTGCACGGCGGCGGCCTGCACGCGCAGATCCGGCAGCGTCGCCGGCGCGGACGACGGCATCTCGCCGAACATCGCGAAGGCGAAGAACATCATGAAGACGACGAAGAGGAACGTCGCCAGCGGCGAGACGTAGCGCGCGCGCTTGCCATGGATGTATTCGTTCGTGAGCGTTCCCGGACGGCCGATGAGCCGCGGCAGCGTCCGCCAGGCTTTGGTGTCGAAGTGGGCGATGCCGTGCAGGAACTCCTCGAACACGTGTACGAGCTTGCGCTCCACGTGGCTCGATTGACCGCAGACATGGCAGAACGCCCCCTGCAGCGGCGTCGCGCAATTGAGGCAGGCGCCGCCCGCGCCGGCGTGCCCGTCCCGGCCCGCGCCGCCTTCGATCGTGCGCGCGGCGAGACCCGCCGTGATCGCGGCGCCCGCCGCCTCCAGTTCGCCGCTCATGCCTCTTCCCCCGCCCCAGCCTGACGCACCGCCGCACCGAGCGATGATTTCGACGGTCGCGCCGTCCGCGCCTTCGGCCCGTGCGCCGCCGCGACGAGCACGAAACTGATGATCATCAGCAAATACCACGCGCCGAGCTTCGACAAGGAGACCGGCGCCCAGCCGTCCGCCTGGCTCGGATAGACCCAGGCGCGGGCGAAGGTGGCGAGGTTCTCGGCGAACCAGATGAAGGTCGCCACCAGCAGGAAGCCCACGACCAGCGGCATCGGCCGATGCTCCCGGTCCGGACGGAACCAGACGACGCAGGGCCCGAACACGATGATCGTCGCGGCGAAGAGCAGCGGGCGCGCATCCCAGACATAATGGTGGGTGAAGAAGTTCACGTAGATCGCCGCCGCCACGAGGCCGGCGGCCCACAAAGGCGGGAAGCGGTCGAAGCGGAACTCGAAGATGCGCCACACCCGCGCGAGATAGGAGCCGACGGCGGCGTACATGAAGCCGGAGAACAGCGGCACGCCGGCGATGCGCAGCAGGCTCTCCTCCGGATAGGCCCACGAGCCCATCTGCGTCTTGAAGATCTCCATCGCCGTGCCGACGACGTGGAAGACGGCGATGACCCTGGCCTCCTCCAGCGTCTCGAGTCCGGTGGCGATCAGCGCGATCTGCATCAGCACGCAGGCGATGACGAGCGCGTCGTACCGGGCGATGGGCGCATCGTCGGGGTAGAAGAAATGCGTGGCGATCAGCAGCGCCAGCAGAAGGCCGCCGAACAGGCACGCCCACGCCTGCTTGATCCCGAAGGCGAGAAATTCGAACGCCGCCGCGCCGATCGCCCCCTGCACGGCGCGCGCGCGGAGGCGCTCGCGCTCGTCATGGAGGCGGTCGCGCAACGCGCGGGCGCGGTCCAGCAGGTGCATTCTTCAGCCGCCGCTTTTCCAGGACGGCGCACGGCGTTCGAGGAAGGCGGCGATGCCCTCCTTGCCTTCGGCGCTGGCGCGGCGCTCGGCGATGCGACGGGCGGTGTCGCGTCCCAGCGCCTCGGTGATCGGCTTGCCCGCGACGTCGCGGACGAGGTCCTTGCAGGCGGCGACCGCGCCGGGCGCGGCCTCGAACGCGAGATTGGCGAGCATGCGCATCATGGCTTCGAGATCGGCGTCGGTGTCGACGGCGTACTGCACGAGGCCGATCTTCTCGGCGAAGCGGCCGTCGAAGGTTTCGGCGGTGGTGAAGAGCGCGCGCGCCCAGCGCGGCCCGATCGCCTCGACCACATAGGGGCTGATGGTCGCGGGCGTGAGGCCGAGCCGCACTTCGGAGAAGCGGAATTGCGTGTCGGCGCGGGCGACGGCGACGTCGCAGGCCGCGACGAGCCCGGCCCCGCCGCCCATCGCGGCGCCGTGCGCGAGCGCGACCGTGAGCTGGGGCAGATCGTAGAGCGCCTTGAGCATGTGCGCGAGCGCGCGGGCGTCGGTCTCGTTGTCCTCGCGCGAGTGCTGGCCCTGGCGGCGCATCCACTCCAGATCGGCGCCGGCGCAGAACGTCGCGCCCGCGCCGCGCAGGAACACCACGCGCACGTGGTCGGCGGCGCGCAGCGTCTCGAACGTGTCGGAGAGCGCGGCGATCATCTGCTCGTCGAAGGCGTTGCGCTTGGCGGCACGGTTGAGCGTGACGACGGCGACGCCGTCGGGCGTCACGTCGAGCAGAACGGGATCGGGGGCGAGCGTCATGCGGGGCTCCTTTGCGCGACGTCGGCGTGGACCGCGTCGATCAGCGCCAGCGCCAGCGCGGCGGCGGCGCGGGGCTCGCCCGGCCAAGCGGCGTTGGGCGCGCCCTCGATCATAGGACCTGCGCCGGCCGGCGTATCGCGCAGAACGACGATCGGCTTGCGCGCCTGGGCCGCGAGATGCGCCGCGCGCAGGATCTGTCCGTCGAGCGCGGTCGCGCCCGCGCCGAAGGCGACGACGACGCCGTCGGCGCCGGCCAACGCGCCGCGGATATCGGCGCCGATCGCGGCGGCGACCCCGGCTTCGGCCAGCGCGGGCGCGAGCGCGGCGCACCGGGCGGCGTCGCCGGCGAGAACGACCGCACG
>JAGWZE010000044.1 GCA_018969015.1 Alphaproteobacteria bacterium | reverse complement strand
GACGTCACGAACTCCAACCGCAAATCCCGCTTCGACATGGCTTCCCACGGCATCGCCCGACCCTCCCGGATCGGGAAAAGGTGTCACCCATGTCTCCGAACGCCTGTCACCTATGTGTCCGGTCTGTACAGCGGGGAGGGGTCGGGGGTGGGGAGAGCGCGCCAAAGGTCTGGAGTTCGCAACTCAGGACGCCGGCAGCTCTCAGCTCCCCCTCCCAACCCTCCCCCGCTGGGGGAGGGCGGCAGCCGTTTCCGTCGATGCGCCCTACCGCCGCAGCGTGAGCGAGACGCCCGCGAAATGCTGGGTGTCGCTGCGCTGGGCGTTGGAGACTTCGCGCTGCAGATAGGTGAGCGAGGCCTGCAGGCCGCTGGCCTGGATGGAGAGGCCGGCCTGGATGTCGCCGACGGTGACGCGGTCCTGGACGCGCAGGGGGCGGGAGCCGCCGGCGTTGGGCGTCCAGGTCAGGGCCTGACCGTCGGAAGCGGCAAAGAAATACCAAGTGGGTCGGTCCCAGGTGGGCTGTTCGAATTCAGCGACCAGGCCACGCAGGCGGCGACCGATCCGCACTTCCGCGCCGCGGGAGGAGCGCTCGCCGAACGCGTCGGTCTGCAGGCTGGCGCGCTGCGTGAAGCCGATGTCGAGGCCGACGGGGCTTGCCGTCGCGGCGGAGACTTCGCCGGAGAAGCCCGGCTCGAAATCACCCGAACCGATCGTGGCGGGCGTCGGCGCCGCGCGATCGAGGCTGGTGTTCAGCCGGTAGCTCGGCTCGGCGCGGACGGAGAACGACGTCTCGGGCCGAACCGGCGCCAAGGCCACCGTGGAAACGCGAGAGGCCGGCGACAGGGTCGCCAGCCTCTCCGCGTAAACCGTCACTTCGTCGGACTCGAAAGGTTCGAGTTTCGGCAGGATCCGGGCGAGGACGCTGCCCTGTGGCGGTCCTGACCTGGGGGCGGTGGCGATCGGCACATCGTCCGAAGCCGCCGCAGGAGAGAAAGGGGCCAGCGCCGCCAGCGAAAGGCTGACCGTCACCAGGAGGAGTCGTTTGGAAATCGCAGCCGTCATATCCAAAGGATGGTTGAACAGGCTTAATGAATGGTTTCCGAAACGCATCGGCGCGCACGCCTTTCGCTCGAAAAACGCCCCCCTCAAGGCATAAATCATCAATACAGGTGAGCGAGCCGCGAAAAAAGTTAACTTCCGGAACGTATCGACGCCTGCATCATCACCACATCGAGCACGCGCCCGAACTTGTGGCCGACGCCGACGAGACGCCCGGCGTGTCGGAAGCCGCAGGACTCGTGCAGCTTGATCGATCCCGCATTGGCGGAATCGCCGATCACCGCGATCACCTGTTCCGCGCCGATCGCCTGCAGTTCGCCGAGCAGGCCGTGCATGAGCGCCGTGCCGATCTTCATGCCGCGCGCCAGGTGGGAGACATAGACCGAGTCCTCGAACGTCTTCGCGTAGGCCTGACGGTCGCGGAACTGCTGCGCATAGGCGAATCCATAGATGCGGCTGACGTCCTGGGCGTCGCTCGCGACGAGGAACGGCCAGCCGCGCGCCACCACTTTCGACCACCGGGCCGTCATTTCCTCGAGATCCGGCGGCTCCGTCTCGAACGTGCCTGTGCCCGTGATGACCGCGTGCGCGTAGATCAGCTGCACGAAGGTCAGGTCCTGCTGGAAGCAGGGGCGGACGATGAAGGTGCGCGTCGTCATGGGCGCTTCATGGCGCGCGCCTGCGGATCGTGGCAAGGGCGGAGGACGAGGAGAGAGCATGGCGCGCGTCAGGCGGACACGGAACGTCGAAAACCTGAGCGGTCTGCTCGATCGGATCGCGGCGGAGACGTCCGCGCCGGACGGCGCCGGCGCGAAAGAGACGGTGCGCGTCGGGGATCTTCTCAACGCGATCGGCCGGCGCGCCTACGGGCCGCTGCTTCTGGCGATCGGGCTCTTCTCGATCTCGCCGGCGACGATCGTGCCGGGGCTGACCTGGGCTTCGGCCGTGCTGACGTTCGTCGTCGCCGCACAGCTGGCGCTCGGCCTGAAGCGGCCCTGGATGCCGCGGCGGGTGCTGGCGATCGCGGTTCCGCGCGCGCCGCTCGACGGCGCGATCCGGCGGGCGCGGCCGTGGGCGGCGCGGATCGACAAGATCGTGCGGCCGCGGTTCGTCGTGCTGGCCGATCCGCCGTGGGTCAACATGGCGGGCCTGCTGGCGATGGCGGCGGCGGTCGTGACGATCCCGCTCGGCTTCATCCCGTTTGCGCCGCTCGTTCCCGGGCTCGCGATCGTGCTTTTGGGCCTGGGCGTGACGGCGCGGGACGGGCTGCTCTTGAGCTACGGCGCGGCGGCGATGGTCGGCGCCGGCTGGCTGGTGTGGCGCGAGGCGCCGGCGCTGGCGGGCTTCCTGGCGGGGCTCTGGCCGGGGTGAAGGTCCTTCTCCCCTTGTGGGAGAAGGTGGATCGCGCGCTGTGCGCGCGAGACGGATGAGGGGTGTCGGCTCGAACGTCGGGATGGAGGTGGTTCACCCCTCATCCGGCGCTTCGCGCCACCTTCTCCCACAAGGGGAGAAGGACCAGCGCCCCAGAAACACCACGGGCGCGACGCTGTCTGCGCCGCGCCCGTCGTTACGCTGCGAACCCGTGCGACCGGGGTAGTCTTATTGGCAGGCGAGGCACTCGTCGTAATCGACGCGCTCCTTCGGGCCTTCCTCGATGACGCTCTTGAGCTCTTCGCCGCCGGCGAATTGCGCGCGCTGGACGCTCTTGGAGCGGCAGTAATAAAGGCTCTTCACGCCGAGCTCCCACGCGCGCCAGTGGAGCATGTGGAGGTCCCACTTATCCACGTCGCCCGGCAGGAAGACGTTGAGCGACTGCGATTGGCAGATCAGCGGCGTGCGATCGGCGGCGAGCTCGACGATCCAGCGCTGGTCGATCTCGAACGCCGTCTTGAACACGGCCTTTTCGTGATCGCTGAGGAAGGCGAGGTGTTGCACCGAGCCTTCGTTGGCGAGGATCGAGGTCCAGACCGCGTCGGTGTTCTGGCCGCGCTCGTCCAGCACCTTCTCGAGGTAGGGGTTCTTCACCGCGAACGTGCCCGAGAGCGTCTTGTGCGAGTAGATGTTGGCCGGGATCGGCTCGATGCCGGCCGACGTGCCGCCGCAGATGATCGAGATCGAGGCCGTCGGCGCGATCGCGATCTTGTGGCTGAAGCGCGCCATCACGCCCACTTCGGCCGCGTCCGGGCAGGGGCCGCGCTCCTGCGCGAGCTTCACGCTCGCGGCGTCGGCGCCGCGGCGGATGTGCTTGAACATCCGCAGGTTCCAGCTCTTCGCCATCGCCGATTCCATCGGCACGTTCATGGCCTGCAGGAACGAGTGGAAGCCCATCAGGCCGAGGCCCACCGAGCGCTCGCGATAGGCGGAGTACTTGGCCCGCTCCATTTCGTCCGGCGCGCGCTCGATGAAGTCCGTGAGGATGTTGTCGAGGAAGCGGAAGACGTCTTCCATGAAGCCCTCTTCCTTCTCCCACTCGAGGAACTTCTCGGCGTTGAGGGAGGAGAGGCAGCACACGGCGGTGCGGTCGCGGCCGAGATGGTCGAGGCCGGTGTGGAGCAGGATTTCCGAGCACAGGTTCGACTGGCGCACCTTCAGGCCGAGCTTCTTCTGGTGCGTCGGCATCTGGTTGTTCACGGTGTCGGAGAAGATGATGTAGGGCTCGCCCGTCTGCAGGCGGAGCTCCAGGATCTTCTGCCAGAGCTTGCGGGCGCTGACCGTGCGCAGCACTTCGTCGTTCTTCGGCGAGCGCAGGCCGAAGGGCAGGTCATCACGCACCGCGATCATGAACTCGTCGGTGATGTTGATGCCGTGGTGCAGGTTCAGCGACTTGCGGTTGAAGTCACCCGAGGCCTTCCGGATCTCGAGGAATTCCTCGATCTCGGGGTGGTGCACGTCGAGATAGACGGCCGCCGAGCCGCGGCGCAGCGAGCCCTGGCTGATGGCGAGCGTCAGGCTGTCCATGACGCGGATGAAGGGGATGATGCCGGACGTCTGCCCGTTCTGGCCGACCTTTTCACCGATGGAGCGGACGCTGCCCCAATAGGTGCCGATGCCGCCGCCGTTGGACGCCAGCCAGACGTTCTCGTTCCAGGTCTCGAGGATGTCGTCGAGCGAATCGCCGACCGAGTTGAGGAAGCAGGAGATCGGCAGGCCGCGATCGGCGCCGCCGTTCGACAGTACGGGCGTCGCCGGCATGAACCAGAGCTTGGAGATGTAGTCATAGACGCGCTGCGCGTGCTCGATGTCGTCGGCATAGGCCGTGGCGACGCGCGCGAACATGTCCTGGAACGACTCGCCGGGCAGCAGATAGCGGTCGATCAGCGTCGTCTTGCCGAAATCCGTCAGCAGGGCGTCGCGCGCCGGGTCGGTAACGACTTTCTGCACGACCGAGAATCGCTGGGTGACGGCTTTTGGTTTCCCGCGGCGTGCGTCAGGCCCCGTTTTCGGGCCCAGCATTGCCGAACGAACTTCCCCGTCTTGCATCGTCGCCGTCCGCGCCATGGCGCTTTCCCCTCTGCCAGCTCCGGATCGCGTGAGGCGCTCGCCCCACAGCATCCGGTGCTCAAATTCAACATCGAACCCTATATATAGTGCTAACGGTCCCTTTGTGCCCGTCAATTGGCGATCGCGCGTGCAGCCAAGTTTTTCCTGAACAACCTGTTAAGGGCGCACCCAATCTGGTTAAGCGCGACCAAGGGGCGAAAGGCCCTGGAAGCCGTGGCCCCCAAGCGGTAGACACCCCCCATCCCGTTAACCGGAAGCCAGCCGCCCATGACCACGCCGCCCGTCACCGCCCCCGTTTCCGCCGCTCTGCGCCGAATCAAGCCGTCCCCGACGCTGGTGGTGACGGCCAAGGCGCGGGCGCTCAAAGCGGCCGGCCGGGACGTCATCAGCCTGGGGGCGGGGGAGCCGGACTTCGACACGCCGCAGAACATCAAGGAAGCGGCGATTCGGGCCATTGAGTCCGGGAAAACCAAGTACACGGACGTGGACGGCATCCCGGAGCTGAAAGCGGCCATCTGCGCCAAGTTCGCCCGCGAGAACGGCCTGACCTACAAGCCGAGCCAGGTGAACGTGTCGCCGGGCGGCAAGGCCGTGATCTTCAACGCGTTCATGGCCACCCTCGATCCCGGCGACGAGGTGGTGATTCCCACGCCGTACTGGGTGAGCTACCCGGACATGGCGCTGCTCGCCGGCGCGACGCCCGTGTTCGTCGAGACGACGCTGGCGCAGAACTTCAAGCTGAACCCGGCCGACCTCGACCGCGCGATCACGCCGCGGACGAAGTGGGTGCTGATCAACTCGCCGTCCAACCCATCCGGCGCGGCCTACACGAAGGCCGAGCTGCGGGCGATCGCGGACGTGCTCCTGAAGCACCCGCACGTCTTCATCCTGACCGACGACATGTACGAGCACCTGGTGTTCGACGACTTCCAGTTCTTCACGATCGCCCAGGTCGAGCCGGCGCTGTACGACCGGACGCTGACGATGAACGGCGTGTCGAAGTCCTATTCGATGACCGGCTGGCGCATCGGCTATGCGGCCGGGCCCGAAGCGATCATCAAGGGCATGGCCGGCATCATGAGCCAATCGACGTCGAACCCGTCGTCGGTGTCGCAATGGGCGGCCGTCGAGGCCCTGAACGGCCCGCAGGACTTCATCAAGCCGAACCAGCTGGTGTTCAAGCGGCGGCGTGACCTCGTCGTCTCGATGCTGAACCAGGCGAACGGCCTGACCTGCCCGACGCCAGAAGGCGCGTTCTACGTCTATCCGAGCTGCGCCGGGGCGATCGGCAAGACGGCGCCGAACGGCGCCAAGATCGACACGGACGAGGACTTCGCCCGCGAGCTGCTCGAAGCCGAGGGCGTGGCGGTGGTGCACGGCGCGGCCTTCGGCGCGAGCCCGTGCTTCCGCATCAGCTACGCGACGAGCGACGCGCTGCTGGAGGACGCCTGCACGCGGATCCAGCGATTCTGCGGGTCGTTGAGGTAGGCCTACTTCGGCGTTTTGCCGTGGATTCGAAGTGTGTCCAGGACTCTGGACGGCTCCTCTGCGCGATCGGGAGGCGATCCAAAGCCGACGTGACACGAGACCTGCACCATTCGCACGGTCTGGCCGGCTGCGAGTGCGAACAGTGCAAGGTCCGTCCTCAGGATCGGTCGCCGTTTGTCCAGTGTTTCGAGACGGACGCGTGCGACCGAGATGTCCTCGACGGTTCTGACGTCCGAGACCAGCACGCGCGAGCCGCCGACGGCGTCGACCTTGACGCCGCCGACGGGATGCGCGGCGGCGAATTTCGTCGCGAGCGTCGAAGCGAGCGGCTGTGACACGTCGACCGGATATTGCGTGACCGCTTCCATCACGCCGCAGAAGAGATCCTTGTTGTCGGCCGCGATCAGGTCGACGACATTCTGCTTCGCGACGCTTTTCGGGCGAACCTTGCTCATCAGGTCCCAGCCGCTCGCGCGATAGTCGAGGCTGTAAGCGCCTGACGGCGCAGTCCAGTCCGCCTCGCGTTGCTCGGCCGATGGGCCATCCAGTGCCTGCGCCGAGAACGCAAAGCCCGCACATGCGGCCAGCGCCACCAGTTTTCGAAACATCTGCGTCCTCCCGTCGCGAAATCTAGTCACCCCGCGTCTTCGCTGGAAGCCCGCCCGCGACGTGGCTAGCATGGCGCATGCCACCTGAAGCCATCGCCGCCGCGCTGCTTTCGGCGCTCATCCATGCGGGGTGGAACGCGGCGCTGAAGGCGGGGCGGGATCGGCTCGTCGACATTGGGCAGATGGCGGCGGGCGGGTGCCTGTTCGGGCTCGTCATGGTGGCGTTCGTCGGCGCGCCGCCGGCGGCGGCTTGGCCGTATCTCGCGGTGTCGAGCGTCGTGCACGTTCTCTATTGGACGGCGCTGGCCCGCGGGTATGCGGCGGGCGATATGAGCCATGTCTACACGATCGCGCGGGGCTCGGCGCCGGCGCTGGTGACCTTGGCGGCGATCGGCGCCGCGGGCGAAACGCCGGCGCTCGTCACCGCGGTGGGGGTCGCGACCGTCAGTCTCGGCATCATGGCGGTGGGCGTCAGCCCGAAAGCGCCGCCGCGGGCGACGCTCTGGGCGCTGATCACCGGCGCGTCGATCGCGACCTATTCGCTCGTCGATGCGCTCGGCGCGCGCGTGGCGGGGGATGCGGCGGTGTACATCGCGTGGTCGTCGCTCGGCACGTTCCTGCCGATGCTGATCTACGTGCCGCTGCGGCGTGGCCCGCGCGCGTTCCTCGAGGCGGCGCGCGGGCGCTGGATGTGCGGCATGATCGCCGGCGCCCTCTCCAACATCGGCTTCGGCATCATCCTGTGGGCGCAAATGCGCGCGCCGATCGGGCCGATCACCGCGCTGCGCGAAACGTCCGTCGTGTTCGGCGCGATCATCGCGGCGCTGGTGCTGAAGGAGACGGTGGCGCCGCGGCGCTGGCTGGGCGTGGTGCTGGTGGTGGCGGGGGCGGCGGCGATTGGGGTGGCGCGGTAGGGGGGCTGGAGACGGGACGGGATGTGGTTCACCCCTCATCCGGCGCTATCGCGCCACCTTATCCCACAAGGGGAGAAGGTCGCCGCAGTGGTCCTTCTCCCCTTGTGGGAGAAGGTCGATCGCGCGCTTCAGCGCGCGAGACGGATGAGGGGTGTCAGCGAGACGCGGCCGCCTCAGCCCCGCCCGATGCTCGCGTACTGGAAGCCTTTCGCCGCCATCTCGGCGGGGCGGTAGACGTTGCGCAGGTCGACGATGGTCGGGGATTTCACGAGCGTCTTCACGCGGTCGAGGTCGAGCGCGCGGAACTGGTCCCACTCGGTGATGATGACGACGCAATCGGCGCCGGAGACGCAGTCGTAAGGGCTCTGCGTGAAGGTGACGTCGGAAAGCATCTTCGAGGCTTCGTGCATGCCTTCCGGGTCGAACGCGCGCACGGAGGCGCCGGCCTTTTGCAGCGCCGGGATGATGTCGAGCGACGGGGCGTCGCGCATATCGTCCGTGTTCGGTTTGAACGTGAGGCCGAGCACCGCGATCGTCTTGCCGGCGACGGCCCCGCCGCATGCCGCGACGACGCGCTCGGCCATCGCCTTCTTGCGCGCGTCGTTCACCGCCACCGTCGTTTCGATCAGGCGCACGGGCGAGCCGTACTCCGTGGCGGTGCGCACGAGCGCCAGCGTATCCTTCGGGAAGCACGAGCCGCCATAGCCGGGGCCGGCGTTGAGGAATTTCGAGCCGATGCGGTTGTCGAGGCCGATGCCGCGCGCGACCTGCTGCACGTCGGCGCCGACGGCTTCGCACAGATCCGCCATCTCGTTGATGAAGGTGATCTTCATCGCGAGGAACGCGTTGCCGGCGTATTTGATGAGTTCGGACGTGCGGCGATTGACGACGAGCAGCGGCGTTTCGTTCAGCGACAGCGGGCGATACAGCTCTTGCATCACGGCGCGGGCGCGGGCGTCATCGGTGCCGACGACGATGCGGTCCGGGCGCTTGAAGTCCGCGATGGCGGCGCCTTCGCGCAGGAACTCCGGGTTCGACACGACGGCGACGTCGGCGTCGGGCCGGCGCTCGCGGATGATGCGCTCGATTTCGTCGCCGGTGCCGACGGGAACGGTGGATTTCGTCACGACGACCGTGAAGCCCTCGACGAGATCGGCGATCTCGGCGGCGGCGGCGTAGACGTAGGAAAGGTCGGCGTGGCCATCGCCGCGGCGGGAGGGCGTGCCAACGGCGATGAACACGGCGTCGGCGGTCTTGATCGCGTCGCGCGGGTCGGTCGTGAAGAACAGACGGTCCTCGCGGGCGTTCGAGGCGACGAGCTGATCAAGGCCCGGTTCGAAGATCGGGATCTCGCCCTTCTTCAGACGTTCGATCTTGCCGGCGTCCTTGTCCACGCAGGTGACGACATGGCCGAAGTCGGCGAAGCACGCGCCCGAAACCAGTCCCACATACCCCGTTCCGACGACTGCGACGCGCATGATCAGACCTCTTGATTGTAGGCGCCGACTTCGCCGAAGCGCGCGAGCCGCGGTTTGACTTCCTGATGGAACAAGGCGCGCATGTCGTCATCGCTCGTCATGCTTTCGACGACGACGACCAGCTCCGGCTTGTTGGAGGAGGCGCGCACCAGCACCCACGAGCCGTCCTCGAGCGTGACGCGCGCGCCGTTGACGGTGTTCACGTCCCGGATGCTGCGGCCGAGGATTTTCGCCCCGACCTTCGCCAACTCCTCGTACTGGCGCACGACCGCATCGACGACGCCGTATTTCGCTTCGTCGTCGCAGTGCGGGGACATCGTGAGCGAGGTGTAGGAGATGGGCAGCGCGCGCTTGAGATCGGCGAGCGTCTTGCCGGCGTTGCGGTCGAGCATCGTCAGCACGGCGATTCCGGCGACGATGCCGTCGTCGTAGCCGAGGCCGATGGGCGGGCGGAAAAAGAAGTGGCCCGACTTCTCGAACCCGGCGAGCGCGTCGAGCTCCGTGGTGCGGCGCTTGATGTAGGAGTGGCCGGTCTTGAAGTAATCGACGCTGGCGCCGTTGGCTTTCAGCACCGGATCGACCGCGTAGAGCCCGGTCGATTTCACGTCGACGACGAAGCGCGCATTGGCGTACTGCGCGGAAAGATCGCGCGCGAGGATGAGGCCGATCTTGTCGGCGAAGATTTCCTCGCCGGTGTTGTCGACGACGCCGCAGCGGTCGCCGTCACCGTCGAAGCCGAGCGCGAGTTCGGCGCCGTGCTTCATGACGGCGTCGGCCATCGCGTGCAGCATTTCGGCGTCTTCGGGATTGGCGTTGTAGTTCGGGAAGCGCCAATCGAGCGCGCAATCGACCTCGATCACCTCGGCGCCGATGCGGCGCAGCGCCTCCGGCGCGAAGGCGCCGGCCGTGCCGTTGCCGCAGGCCGCGACGACCTTGATCGGGCGCGACAGTTTCGTCGTGCCGACGAGCGCGTCGATGTAGCGCGCGCGCATGTCGTCGATCGGCGTGTAGCGGCCGCCGGGGCGCTCCACGAAACGCCCGGCAAGCACGAGATCGCGCAGCGCGCCCATCTCTTCCGGGCCGAACGTCAGCGGGCGCGCCGCCCCCATTTTCACGCCGGTCCAGCCGTTTTCGTTGTGCGAGGCCGTCACCATCGCAACGGCCGGCGCATCGAGCGCGAACTGCGCATAGTAGGCCATCGGCGACAGCGCGAGGCCGATGTCGAGCACCTCGGCGCCCGCCCGCATCAGGCCGAGCGTCAGCGCCTGCTTGATCGACAGCGAGTAGGACCGGAAATCGTGGCCGACGACGATGCGCGCCGGCACGCCCCGCTCGTGCAGCATCGTGCCGAGGCCGAGCCCCAGCGCCTGGACGCCGAGCAGGTTGAGCTCGGGCGGGCGCGCCGAGCCCGGCGCGCCGAACCACCAGCGCGCGTCGTACTCGCGAAACCCGGTCGGCTTCACCAGCGCGTGCGTCTCGAACTCATAGGTGTTTTGAGCCAGGTCCGTGCGCGGAGCGGCCATGCAAATCTCCCTTTCGGCGGAGCAGGGCTCGTCTAGCCGTACGGGCCGCACTTATCAAACGCGCCGTCCGCACGCGGGCGCATATTGACCAGGATGCGGGCTGCCAGGATGCAGGCTGGTCGCGTGTCAGGGTTGCGGGCGGATGCGGATCTCGCCGATCTCGACGCTCAGGGGGCGGTCCGTCGAGGGCACGAGCGGCATCAGGGCGATCGAGTCGATCGGGCCGGACACGGGCGGGAACGTGAGCCGCACCAGCGCAGGCTCGGGGGAGATCGGGCTGCGCGCCCAGGAGATCGCGCCGCCGCTTTCGAGGCCGATGGCGATTTCAGGCGCCGTGGTGAGCGGCACCGGCCGCACGAGCACCTCGACGATCAGCGCCTTGCCGACGAGCGCCTGCGCGGCGTCCGGCGTGAGCTTGAGGCGGGCCGCTTCGGGGCCGGGCTGGGACGTGCCGGGGGGCGTCGAGACGCGGAAGCCCGTGGGCGACCAGCCCTTGTAGACGACCGACGTCGCCCCCCCGCCGGGGAACGCCTGGGCCAGCGCGTCCGCCGTGAAGACGAGCGCGCCTTCCTGGCGCGCGCCGGTCTGCGGGGCGGGCGCGGCGCGGAACGGCGCCGGCCCGAAGCTGATGGCGATCAGCGCGGCCGCGGCGAGGGCGACGAGCGGGTAGAAAATCCAAGCGCGAAACATCGGTTCTCCGCCGCGGGCCCAACGCGATAAGCTCGCCTTAGGCGGTCCCGCAGGCGCCTTCAAGGCGCAGGGACGAGGACCCCACCGGGAGGAAGACATGCGCGCCGAGATCGAACGCCGCCCCGTGACGCTGATTTTCCAGGAAAAATCTGCGTTCAAAGAGACCTATGGCGGCGGCGGCGATTATGTCCTTTGCGAGGGGCAGCATCTGAAGCCGGTGGGCTCGCCGGTGAAGACGGTGGTGCTCTTCATGCACCCCACGGGCGTGATGAACTATCTGCCGATGCCGACGGCGCTCGCCCATGCCGGCATCCCGGTGATGACGTGCGGCTCGCGCTATCCGCACAACGACACCGCGCTGATCATGGAGAAGGTGCTGCTCGATCTCGGCCGCTATGTGCGGCATGCGCGGGAGGTGCTGGGCTACGAGAAGGTGGTGCTGGGCGGGTGGTCGGGCGGCGGGTCGCTGTCGCTGTTCTACCAATCGCAGGCGGAGCGGCCGACGCTGACCGACACGCCGGCGGGTGATCCGGTGGATGTCGTCGGCGCGAAGCTGCAGCCGGCGGACGGGGTGATGCAGCTGGCGGCGCACGTGTCGCGCGCGATCACGCTCTCGGAGTGGATCGATCCGGCCATTCGCAACGAGCTCGACCCCTACGACCGCGATCCGGCGCTCGACATCTACGCCGAGCGGCCCGCGTACGCGCCGCCCTATCCGGCCGCGTTCCAGGAGACCTACCGGGCCGCCCAGAAGGCCCGGATCGCTCGCATCACGGCGGAGGTCGATCAGCGCCTCGCCGACCTGCGCAAGTCCGGCCAGCCGACGGCGGAGCACGCCTTCGTCGTCCACGGCACGATGGCGGACCTGCGCTGGCTCGATCCCACCATCGACGCCAACGATCGCCGGCCGAACTGGTGCTACATGGGCGATCCCCGCCAGGTGAACATGAGCCCGGCGCATCTGGCGCGGTACTGCTCGCTGCGGTCCTGGCTGTCGCAATGGAGCGAACGGTCCCGGGCGGACGGCCCGGCCTGCGCGGCGGACATTTCCGTGCCGGCTCTGGTGATCGAGAACACGGCCGACGACGCCTGCACGCCCTCGCACGCGACGCGCATTGCGGCGGGGTTCAAGAAGGTGACGCCGGAGTTCCACAGGGTGGTCGGCGCGACGCACTACTATATGGGCCAGAACGACAAATTGGCCGAAGCGATCGGCCTCGTCCGGGGCTGGCTGGAACGGACCGGCCTCCTCGTGGAACGTTAACCTGGAGCGCGCTACGCAGGCGGGATGAGTGCGGCCCCCCACCCGTTCGATCCCGCGTTGCTCGCCGCGGCGAACATCTGCCCGGCGACGGGGCTCGCGACCGATTACCTGAACCACTTCAACGAAGTGGCCATGCTCGTCGACATGCTTGGCGCGATGCCGGAGATGGTGGACGAGATCCTGGCGTGGCGGCCCCGCTCCTATCGCGACCATTTCCACGTGACGGGCTTCCGCGAGCGCGATCTGGCGGTCGAGGCCTACGAGGCGGCGGAGCCGGGCGTGCGCCGGGCTTTCGACGCCGCCTGCGACGCCATCGCCGATGCGATCCTGCGCCTGCAGGACGACCTGACCGCGGGCCGGCTCGTCGAGGGCGAGGAGCCGACGCGGGCGGCCGAGCTCTATGATCTCATCGCTCGCGCGAACGGCTGCATCCTGGGCGACGAGGCCGGCGGCGGCGCGGATCAGGCGGACATCGACGCGCTGTTCGACTGACTGTATGTCCCCGCGGTCACGTCCGTCCGGCGCCGTCCGCCGGGGCGGCGCATGAAGGGGACCTCGCATGCCGTTTCTCGCTCTGCTCCGCCACGGCCAAAGCCAGTGGAACCTCGAGAACCGTTTCACGGGGTGGGTGGACGTCGATCTGACGCCGGCGGGCGAGGCGCAGGCCAAGCGCGGCGGCGAGCTGCTGGCGGCGAGCGGCGTGGCGTTCGATCGTCTGTATACGTCGGTTCAGACGCGCGCGATCCGCACCGGCACGCTGGCGATCGAGGCGGCCGGCCTCGCCTGGCTGCCCGTGACGAAAGACTGGCGGCTCAACGAGCGCCACTACGGCGCGCTCACCGGGCTCGACAAGGCCGAGACGGCGAAACAGTACGGCGACGATCAGGTGAAGGTCTGGCGCCGCAGCTACGACGTGCCGCCGCCGCCCCTGGCGCCGGGCGGGCCCTATGATCTCTCGACCGACCGCCGCTATGCCGGCGTGACGATCCCGGCGACCGAAAGCCTGAAGATCACGCTCGAGCGCGTGCTGCCCTACTGGACCTCGACGATCGCGCCGGATCTGGCGGCGGGCCGCAACCTGATCATCGCCGCGCACGGCAATTCGCTGCGCGCGATCGTGAAGCATCTGTTCGCCGTGCCGGATGCGGAGATCGTCCATGTCGAGATCCCCACGGGCAATCCGCTGCTGATCGAGCTCACGCCGGCGCTCGCGCCGAAATCGGCGCGCTATCTGGACGAAAGCCGCGCGGAGGCGCTGCCGAAGCTGGGGTGAGGGCGGGACCGCGCTCGGCGCTTTCCGTCATCCTCGACGCGCCGGAGGCGCGGCGGGGATCCAGAGCCTAGTGCTGCGGTTCCTGGATCCCCGGCTCGCACGGGGTGCGAGCCGAGGATGACGGGCGAATAGGGTTCAACCGGCGGGGGTGTGGCCGCGCGGGACGCGAGGGCCGCCCCTCAAATCCCGCTGAAGCTGATGAACTTCGTCTCGAGGAATTCCTCGAGGCCTTCGGCGCCGCCTTCGCGGCCGAGGCCGCTTTCCTTCATGCCGCCGAAGGGCGTGACTTCGTTGCTCATCAGGCCGTCATTGACGCTGACCATGCCGTACTCGAGGCGTTCGGCGACGCGCCAGGCGCGCGAGATGTCGCGGGCGTAGAAGTAGGCGGCGAGGCCGTAGGGCGTGTCGTTGGCGAGGCGCACGGCTTCGTCGTCGCTCGTGAAGCGGATCAGCGGCGCGACGGGGCCGAAGATTTCCTCGCGCGCGACGGCCATGTCGGGCGTGACGCCGGCGAGCACGGTGGGCGCGTAGAACTGCGCGCCGGCAGAATGACGCGCGCCGCCCGCGAGCGCTGATGCGCCGCCCTCGAGTGCGGCCTTCACGAGCCGCTCCACCTTGTCCACCGCGCGCGGTTCGATCAGCGGGCCGACCTGCACGCCGTCCTGGTCGCCGGGGCCAACCTTCAGCGCCCGGACTTTCGCGGCGAGCACGTCGGCGAAGGCGTCGTAGATCTTGTCGTGCACGAGCACGCGGTTGGGCGTGGTGCAGACCTGCCCGGCGTTGCGGAATTTCGCGGCCATCACGCCGGCCGCGGCCGCTTCGAGATCGGCGTCCTCGAACACGATGAAGGGCGCATTGCCGCCGAGTTCGAGCGAGAGGCGTTTCACGGTGCCGGCGCATTGCGCGGCGAGCAGCTTTCCGACGGCGGTCGAGCCCGTGAAGGAGAGTTTGCGCACGATCGGGCTGTCGCAGAACACCTTGCCCACCGCGGCGGCGCGATTGGTGGTGACGACGTTGAGCACGCCCGGCGGCACGCCGGCCTCCGCGGCGAGCTCGGCCAGCGCCAGCGCGGTGAGCGGCGTCGATTCCGCCGGTTTCAGCACGACGGTGCAGCCGGCGGCGAGCGCCGGCGCGGCCTTGCGCGTGATCATCGCCATCGGGAAGTTCCAGGGCGTGATCGCCGCCACGACGCCAACGGGCTGCTTGATCGTCACGTAGCGGCGCTGCGGCGCGGTCGTGGGCACCACACGCCCGTAGGCGCGCTTGGCCTCTTCCGCGAACCATTCGACGAAGCTCGCCCCGTAGGCCACTTCGCCGCGCGCCTCGGCGAGCGGCTTGCCGCCTTCGGCCGTCATCAGGCGCGCGAGCGGCTCGGTGTTGGCGACGATGAGATCGAACCAGCGCTTGAGGACTGCCGCGCGCTCCTTGGCGAGCTTGCCCGACCAGGCGGGCAGCGCCGCGGCGGCGGCGGCGATCGCGGCCTCGGCGCCGGCGGCGTCGAGATCGGCCACCTCGGCGATCACCTCGCCGGTGGCGGGATTGCGGACCGGGAAGGTGGTTTCGGCCTTCGTCCAGGCGCCGGCGATGAAGGCTTCGGTGCGCAGCGGGGCGGTCATGGCGGGATCTCCGGCGAGGATCAGGTGCGGCAACGGCGCGGTGCGACGAGGTGCGACGAAAACAGCCGGCTCCATGTCGCGGTTCGCGCGTTCGACCGCAAGGGGGGCGCGACACCCCGCGCTGCAACGCCGCGGGACGAAAGTCGTACTTCTGCATTGATCCAATCGAGCGCACAAACGTGCGCAACCGACTTCAAAGGAGGTCCAAATGGCGGCGTACAAAGACATCCTGACTTTGGTGCTCGATGCGGATCTCGACAGGAGCGCGCTCGCCGCGGCCGAGATGCTCGCGGAGCGCTTCGACGCCGCGCTGAGTTGCGCCTTCCTCACCGCGCTGCCGGACGAACCGCTCGCCTATGAGCCTTCGGTGGTGGCCGGTGTCTGGGCCGAACTGCTCGGCCGCGCTCGGGAGGACTCGGCGGCGGCGCGCGCGAAGGTGGAGGCGCTCGTCGGGCGCGGAACGCGGCGGGTGGAGATGCGCAGCGCCGAAGCGCTGGCCCGCGATCTTGGCCGCGTGGCCGCCGTGCATGCGCGCTACGCCGATCTCGCCGTGATGACGCGGCCAAGCGAGGGCGGGGGCGAGGCCCGGCACGAACTCGTCGAAGGCGTCCTGTTCCATTCGGGGCGACCCGCCTTGCTGGTTCCTCCGGACTACGCCGGGCAGCCGATCGGTCGCCGCCCCGTCGTCGCCTGGGACGCCAGCCGGGAGGCCACCCGCGCGCTGGGCGACGCGCAGGCCCTGATCGAGGGCGCCGACGCAGTGACGGTCGTGACGGTCGACGCCCGGCCCAAGGCGTTCGGCCATGGCGATCAGCCGGGCGCGAACATCGCGGCGCACCTGAACCGCCGCGGCTGCAAGGTCGACGTGCGCAACGTCGCGAGCGGCGGGGCGTCGGCGGCGGAATCGCTGCTGAACGAGGCGCGGGCGGTGAACGCCGATCTCATCGTCATGGGCGGGTACGCCCATGCGCGGGTGCGCGAGCTGCTGTTCGGCGGGGCGACGCGGGACCTCCTGGAGCTGTCGCCGTTCCCGCTGCTGCTGGCGCACTGAAGGGCCGCCAACGCATCTCGACAGGCGATCCGGCACATCCGGCGGCCGCCCGGCTGCGTAGGAGGGGCATGCCATTGCGTTTCGCCATTCTCACCGCCGCCGGGCTCGTCGCCCTCGCGGCCTGCGCCACCCGCCCGCCGACGCCCAAAGAGGCGGCGGCGCCGTTCGATCTCGTCCGGGACCTCAGCGGCTCCACGACCGCCCGCGGCGAGTTCTCGACGATCTTCGGCTCCCGGCGCGGCTTCAACGCCACGCTGGACGGCCGCCTGGAGGGGACGACGTTCGTCCTCGCCGAGCGGTTCGAGTTCGATGACGGCGAGAAGGACGTGAAGACCTGGCGGCTCACGCCCGATGGGCCGGGCCGCTGGAAGGGCTCGCGCGAGGACGTCGTGGGCACGGCCGTGGGCTATGTCGACGGCGACGCGTTCCGCCTGGAATATCTCGTCGACATCAAGCGCAAGAACGGCAAATCCACGCGCGTGCGCTTCCGCGACGTGCTGGTGCGCACGTCGAGCGGCGTGGTGCTGAACAAGGCGATCGTGTCGTATCGCGGCGCCCCGATCGGCAAGGTCGACCTGACGATCAGGCCGGTTCCCGCCACCTAGATCGATCCGAAATCGCCGCCGCGTCCCGCGCCGTCCCGGAACCGCGCGGCGCCGGCGGCCGCCTCGGCGAGTGCGGCGCGGCCGGTGCGGCCCTCCTCGACGAGGGCGTCATGCAGATCCCGGCTCCAGCCGTCGAAGGCGCTGCGGCGGTCGAGCTGCAGGCACAGCTGCGGGAAGCGGGCGATCTCCTGGCCGAGCGCGATGGCGGCGTCGAGCGCCTGTCCGGCCGGCGCGCGCCGGTTGGCGAGCCCCCAGGCATAGGCTTCGTCCGCATCGACGGCGCGGCCTGTCAGGATCATGTCCATCGCCCGGCCCTGGCCGATCACGCGGGGCAGGCGCACCGTGCCCCCGTCGATCAGCGGCACGCCCCAGCGGCGGCAATACACGCCGAATACGGCGGTGTCGGAGGCAACGCGCATGTCGGCCAGCAAGGCGAGTTCGAGCCCGCCGGCGACGGCGTTGCCCTCGACCGCGGCGATGAGCGGTTTGTCCAGGCCGCGCCCCGGCACGAGCCAGGAGGGGCCCATCGGGGCCTCGCGGGCGAACGGGGCGCCGCCGGCGACGGCCTTCAGGTCCGCGCCGGCGCAGAACTGTCCGCCGCGGCCGGTGAGGACGAGCGCCTTGACCTCCGGATCGGCCTCGGCCGCCGCGAACGCGGCGAGGAGGGCGGCGGCGGTTGCGGGATCGACGGCGTTGCGCACCTCCGGCCGGGCGATCGCGATGACGGCGACGGGGCCATGGCGCTCGGCTTCGACGGTCGGGGCGGCGGGGGCGGTGGCCATGGGGGTCTCCGAGGCGGGCCGGTTCGGCTTCTAGGCGCGACGCCCTTGCGTCCGGCGCGGGGAGCGCCAAGTATCCGCGCCGCTCGCCCGGCGCGCCAGCGCCGTCACCCGAAAGCCGCTTATGCTTCGCATTGCTGTGCAGATGGATCCGATCGACACCATGATCGTGACCCGCGACACCTCGCTTGCCTTCATGCTGGAGGCGCAGGCGCGCGGCCACGAGATCTGGTGGATGACCCCGCACAATCTGTTCTTCGACACCGGGCGCGTCATGGCGGCGGCGCACCGCGTGCGGGTGGCGAAGGTGGAGGGCGCGCACTACGAGACGCTGGCGTCGCAGATGGTGGATCTCGCCGGGTTCGACGTGGTGCTGATCCGCCAGGATCCGCCGTTCGACATGGCCTATGTGGCCAACACCTATCTTCTGGAGCTCTTGCCGCCGCGGGTGCAGGTGATCAACGCGCCGCGCGGCGTGCGCGACATCCCGGAAAAACTTTCGACGCTCCATTTCGGCGATCTCGTCGCGGCGACGTTCGTGGGCCGCAACGTCGAGGCGCTGCACGCCTTCGCGGCTCGCTATGATCAGGTCGTGCTCAAGCCCTCGTTCTTCGCCGGCGGCGAGGGCGTGCGCAAGACGAGCGCGGGCGCGCCGGATTTCGCGGACATGGTGGGCGCGATGCTCGCCGAGGTCGGCAAGGAGCCGCTGATCGCGCAGGAGTTCATCCCCGGCGTGAAGGACGGCGACAAGCGCGTGTTCATGCTCGACGGCCAGGCGATCGGCGCGGTGCGGCGGCTGCCGAAGGCGGGTGAGTTTCGCGCCAATCTGCACGTGGGCGGGCAGGCGGCGGCCGGCGCGCTCGACGACCGCGACCGCGAAATCTGCGCGCGCGTGGCGCCGCTGCTGGCGGAACGCGGCATCCTGTTCGCCGGCCTCGACGTGATCGACGGCCGGCTGACCGAAATCAACGTGACCTCGCCCACGCTCGTGCAGCAATTGTCCGAGTTCGGCGGGCCGGACATTCCCAGCGCATTCTGGGACATCGTCGAGCGCCGCGCGAAAGCCGGCTGAGGAGATCATCATGCGCGGCTCGCCCGAGTCCGAGGGACTCATTCAGGAAACCTACGAGTACCTTTTGTCCGGCGCGCGCGGCGCGCTGGAGAAGGGCGCGTCCTATATCCCGTTCGGCGCGGCGGTGCGCATCGGCGGCCAGCGGATCCACGTCAATCTCGATCCGGCCGTGCACGGGAAAACGGCGGAAGAGCAGATCGCCGGCCTCGTGGCGGCGCTGCGCGCCGATCCGGGCCTGACCTGCGCGGGCCTGTGCTTCGACGGCGCGGTGGGCCTTGAATCGGGCGAGTCCGTCTCGGCGGTGTGCATGCATATCGAGGTGAAGAACGGCGAGTCGCTCGAAGCGTTCGTGCCCTATGTGCGCGAGCCGGGCGGGCTGGTGGTGATGCAGCCCGTGTTCGCGCCGTCCGATCCGGAGATCTTCCCCGCGCGATGACGGCCCTCGATCGTTTGTCCCATAGGCTCGAGCAGGCGCTCGAGCGCTTCGCGTTCGTCGAGGCCCGCATGTCCGCCGCGGCGGACGGCGGCGAGATCACGCGCCTTTCGCGCGAGTACGCCGAGCTGAAGCCCGTCGCCGATGCGATCGCTGCGTTGCGCGCCGCCCGGCGGGAAAGCGAGGACCTCGCCGCGCTCGCGGAGGATTCGGGCGCCGACGCCGAGATGCGCGCGCTGGCCCGCGCCGAACTCGAGGAGATGGGCGGGCGGCTCGCCGCGCTCGAACAGCAGGTGCTCGTGCATCTGTTGCCGCGCGACAAGGACGAGCAGGCCGGCAGCGTCATCCTGGAAATCCGCGCCGGCACGGGCGGCGAGGAGGCGGCGCTGTTCGCGGGCGATCTGTTCCGCATGTACCAGCGCTACGCCGCCGGGCACGGGTGGCGCGTGGAGATCGAGGACGAGTCGGAAACGGGGCTCGGCGGCTACAAGGAAATCATCGCCACGGTGACGGGGGAGGGCGTCTATCGGCGGTTGCGGTTCGAGAGCGGCGTGCATCGGGTGCAGCGCGTCCCCGCCACCGAGGCGGGCGGGCGCATCCACACCTCCGCGGCGACGGTTGCGGTTCTTCCGGAGCCGGAGGACGTGGACGTCGAGATCGACGACAAGGACATCCGCATCGATACGATGCGCTCGTCCGGCGCCGGCGGCCAGCACGTCAACAAGACGGATTCGGCCGTCCGCATCACGCATTTGCCCAGCGGCATCGTCGTGGTGAGCCAGCTCAAGAGCCAGCACCAGAACCGCGTGCAGGCGATGAAGATCCTGAAGGCGCGGCTCTACGAGCGCGCCCGCGCCGAAAAGGACGCGGCGCGCGCGGCGGATCGCGCGGCGCAGGTGGGATCAGGCGATCGTTCGGAGCGAATCCGCACGTACAATTTCCCGCAAGGGCGCGTGACCGACCACCGCATCAATCTCACGCTCTACAACCTCCCCGAGGTGATCGAGGGGCGCGCGCTCGACGAGATCGTGGATGCGCTGGCGGCGGACGATCAGGCCCGCCGTCTCGCGTCGCTGGAATGATCAGAATACGCCGCTGAAGGCCGCGGAGAGGCGGACGCCGGCGACCCAGATCGCCTTGTCGCTGCGGCCGCCGGGATCGGCGATGACCTGCAGGTTCGGCTGCACCGCAAGCCACGGCGTGACGTTGTCGGCGTAGCTGAGCTCGACACCGTATTCGCCGTGCTCGAGATCGATCCCGTCATCCTTCGCATTGGCGAGCGCGTTGTCGGTGAGGCGCGTGTAGCGGATGCCGGCGGCGAACTTGCTGTCCGGGCGGCCTTCGAAGACGCGGTCGATCTGGATGCCGGCCTGCGTGCTGGCGGCGATTTCCGTCGTCTTGCCGTCGGAGACGCCAAGGCGGAAGAACGTCGTCGCCGCGCGCGGGCCGTCGGGCTCGTTCAGCGGCTGCTCCATGAGGAGATAGGCGCCGCGGGCGGTGCGGCGTTCCGGCGCGCCGGAGGGGCGCGTCGCGCGGATGTCGTCGGCCTTTTCGGTGTAGGTCCAGGCGCCGACGGCGAGCTTGCCGTCCTGCACCACGCCCACTTCGCCGACGACGAGGGCGCCTTCGTCGAAGCGGGTGTCGACGTCGCCGGGATCGCCGATCGTGCCCGCCTTCGCGTTGAACGCGCCGACCTGCGCGTAGAGCGAGTCGACCGGGCGCCACGTCGCCTGGATGGCCAGGGAGCTCGACGGATAGATGGACGGGCCGTTCGATCCGGTCGCGGCGATTTCCGCCGGGATGCCGAAGGCGGGATTCACCAGCAGACCGGACGAGTCCGTGACGTAGAAGCTCGAGTCGAAGCCAATCAGGCCGACGCGCACGTCGCCGCGGTCGCCGCCGAAATTCTGCTGCAGGTAGAATTCGTAGAGGCGCAGGCGCTGGCGCGCCTCGAGATTGGAGACGCCCTCGATCGTGCCGAGGCGCTCGTTCGGCTCCTGGCCGCCGGTGTTGCGCAGCCAGCCGTGCAGCGAGGCGCCTTTCCAGCCGGCCTTGCCGAGATCGAGCGTGCCGATCAGCGAGGACTCGTCGAGCACGTAGCCGCGCTTGCCGTGGTCGAGGCCGGCGACCGGCCCGAGCACGTCGACGTCGAGCGTGGCTTCCCACGTCAGCCAGGGCGAAGCCGGTTCGGCGGCGAGAGCGGACGTCGCCGGGGCGGCGGCGAAGGCGGCGAAAGCGAGGAGCGTGCGCTTCATCATGCGCTCGTTTTGAGCGCTTAACCTTAAGAATGACTTTTCGGTCTGGCCTCGGGACGCCATATGCGCGGCATGAGCGCCTCAACACTGGTCGCAGCGTGGACGAAAGCGCGGCGCGCCTTCGAATCCGCCGGTCTCGACACACCGATCGCCGACGCCCGGCTGCTGCTGCAGGCCGCGGCGGGCGTGGACCGGATCGACATCGTCACCGATCCGCATCGACCGCTGCCGGAAGGCGCGGCGGCGCGGCTCGACGCGATGATCGCCCGCCGCCTCGCCCGCGAGCCCGTGGCCTACATCACCGGGCGCCAGGGTTTCTGGACGCTCGATCTGGATGTCACGCCGGCGGTGCTCATTCCGCGTCCGGACACGGAGGCCGTCGTGCACGTGGCGCTGGCCTTGGCGAAGGACCAGCCGTCGCCGCGGGTTCTGGACCTGGGCGTGGGATCCGGCGCGATTTTGCTTGCGATCCTGGCGGAGCGACCCGACGCCACGGGCCTAGGCGTCGATCTGAGCCCCGCGGCGCTGGAGGTGGCGGCGGCCAATGCCGCGCGGCACGGTCTTGGCGGGCGGGTGACGTTCCGGGAAGGCCATTGGGGCGAGGGGATCGAGGGGACTTTCGACCTGATCGTCTCCAACCCGCCCTATATCGAGGCCGAAGCGATCGCCGGACTGCAGCCGGAAGTGGCGACGCACGAGCCGCGCGGCGCTCTGGACGGCGGCCCCGACGGGCTCGACGCCTATCGTGCACTCGCCCCGCACGTGGCGCGGCTGCTGGCGCCGGGCGGCGGGTTCGCGCTCGAATTCGGTCTCGGGCAGGGGCCGGCGGTGGCCGACGTGCTGGCGGCGCACGGTCTCCCGGTCGAGGCCTTCAAGGTAGACCTGACCGGGCGCGATCGCGTGGCGTTCGGCCGGAAAGCCCACGCGGCCTGAAAAAACCCTTGGAGAATCGACCCCGAGCCGCTAGCGTCAGATCGTGGATTTGGCGCTTCGGGGTGTCCTAGAGGCAAAAGAGCGCCGAGACCCAGGCGGGAACAGTCCCCGGGCAGCCTGCGCGTGAGACGCGAACAGCCCAGAACACGGCAGCCAAGCAAAAAGATGTGCGGCTCGTGAGA
>JAGWZE010000014.1 GCA_018969015.1 Alphaproteobacteria bacterium | reverse complement strand
CTCCAACCGCAAATCCCGCTTCGACATGGCTTCCCACGGCATCGCCCGACCCTCCCGGATCGGGAAAAGGTGTCACCCATGTCTCCGAACGCCTGTCACCTATGTGTCCGGTCTGTACACGGGGAGGGGTTCGGGGTGGGGAGAGCACGCACGTGCCTTGCCACAATGGAGCTGCGCCCGTCTCCCCCTCCCACCCCTCCCCCGCTGGGGGAGGGCTTCGTCCGGTGTCGGACGATTTGACGGATCGCCCTACGGCGTCAGCACGATCCGGCCGAGCACCTTGCCCTGGCGCAGCTCCGTCAATGCGCCGTTCGCGGTGGAGAGCGAGCGCATCTCCATCAGCGGCGCATCGATCTTGCCGGCGCGGATGAGCGCGACGAGTTCGTGCGCTTCGGCGAGCGAGCCCACGTAGGAACCGATGATCGACAGCGCGCGGATCGGGACGGTGGCGAGCGGCAGAGGCGCCGCGCCGCCATAGAGGCCGACGATGACGATACGTCCGCCGCGACGCACCGCGCCGGAGGCGAACCCGAACGTCTCGGGGCGGCCGACGGTGTCGATCGCGCCGAACGCCCCGCCCGTGCGCGCGACGAACTGCGCGGCGGCGTCCGCGGCGGAGGGATCGATCGCTTCGGTCGCGCCCCGCGCGAGCGCGGCTTCGCGCTTCTTGGGATCGATGTCGACGGCGACGATCGGGCCCTTGTGGAGCGCCTTGGCGACGGCGAGCACCGTGAGGCCCACGCCGCCGAGACCGAGAATGACGAGCGGCTCGCCCGCGCCCTTGCCGTCGAGCTTCTTCACCGCGCCGTAGGCTGTGAGGCCGGAACACATCGCAAGGCCGCCGACGCCGGGCGGCAGGTCGTTCACCGGGATCAGCGCGGCCGCGTCGGGCACGTGGCAGACGGAGGCGAAGCCGCCCCAGCGCTGGATGCCAAGATTGCGGTTGGCGCCGCAGAGCTGCTGCTCACCGCGCGCGCACACGGCGCACTGGCCGCACCCGATCCACGGATAGACGGCGACGCGGTCGCCCACCTTCACGCCGGGATTGACCTTGGCCGCATCCGGACCGAGCGCGGCGACGACGCCTTCGATCTCGTGGCCGAGCACGGCGGGCAGCGGGATCGTGACGGGCAATTGCGCGCCGCCGCCCAGATCGAAATGGCCATCGTGCAAATGCAGATCCGAATGGCACAGGCCGCAGCCGGTGACGGTGATGAGCGCCTCGGCGCCGACGGGGTCGGGCGCGTCGTGCGAGAGCCGCTCGAGCGGCGCGCCGAATGCGGTGACGGCTTCGCAGTACATGGCGCGGGACATGGGCGGATCCTCCGGTGTTTCTGTACTTTGTTCCCGCCAACATCCGCCCTGCGGCGGCGTGGCGCAAGCGGAACAGGCGCGGCAAGGCGCCGTCGCGCGATCGTGGGCGGCGTCGCGGCGGCGCTGATCTCGCGCTTCCTGATCAATCTGCTCGGCGTTGGCGCGCTTTGGAGCGTCGCGGCGCTGGTGCGGGGCGCCGCGGCGGCGATCTTCGGCGCAAGCACGGGACGCCGCGCCCGCTTGCCCGACGGGCGTATTCCGATCGGCGCCGAAAGAGCGCCGACGAACATGAAAGCGGCGCAGCGGCCGCAGCATTGACGGCGAAGCCGTCATCCTGGATGCGCCGTAAGCGCGTCCGGGATCCAGGGGCGGCGCTGCGGCCCCTGGGTCCCGGCCCGCTTCGCGGTCCAGGATGACGGAGGAGGATTACCGCCCCGTCGGCAGGTCCTTGTACGCCACGTCCTTGTCGACGCGGACGTCGCCCGGCAGGCCGAGCACGCGCTCGGCGATGATGTTCTTCAAGATCTCGTCCGTGCCGCCGGCAATGCGCAGGCCCGGCGCCCACATGTAGCTCTGCTGGAACACCGCCTCCATCGGCGCGAGCGCCGTGTCGGAGATGATGCCGTAGTGGTCCTCGGCTTCGATGGCGGCGTTGGTGATGTCCTGCAGGCCGTTGGCGGTGAGGATCTTGCCGATCGAGGCTTCCGGCCCGGGCGTCTCGCCTTTCGAGAGCGCCGTCTGCGTGCGGAACTTCGTGAGCTTGTAGCCTTCGGACTTCACGTACCAGTCGGCGAGCTTCGCGCGGAACGCCTGGTCCTTGATGAGCGGGGATTGGCCATCCGCCGCCGGGAGACGACGCGCCAGATCCATGATCTCCGCATAGTCCGGGCCCGGCGAGCCGCCGACCGCGAGACGCTCGTTCATCAGCGTGACGAGCGCCACGTTCCAGCCCTGGCCTTCGGCGCCGAGCATCTGGGAATGCGGGATGCGGACGTCGGTGAAATAGACCTCGTTGAAGTTCGAGCCGCCCGACATCTGGTGGATCGGTCGCACTTCGACGCCGGGGCTCTTCATGTCCAGGAAGAACATGGTGAGGCCCTTGTGCTTGGGCGCGTCGGGGTTCGTCCGGACCAGGAGGATCCCGTAATCGGAGTAGTGGGCGCCGGACGTCCAGACCTTCTGGCCGTTGACGACCCATTCGTCGCCGTCACGCACCGCGCGCGTTTTCAGGCCGGCGACGTCGGAGCCCGCGGCCGGTTCGGAGAAGAGCTGGCACCAGATCTCCTCGCCGCGCAACGCGGGGCCGACATAGCGCTTCTTCTGCGCGTCGGTGGCGAAGGCGATCATCGTCGGGATGCACATGCCCAGCCCGATGGCGAACGGGCCCGCCGGCGCGTCGAACTTCGACTCTTCCTGGCCGAAGATCACCGAATAGATCGGCGGCAGCGCCTGCCCGCCCTGCTCCTTCGCCCAGGTGATCCCGGCGAAGCCGGCTTCGGCTTTCTTCTTCTGGTAGGCCTTCGCCGCCGCCAGGAACTCCTTGCCGTCGAGTTCCTGCGCCAGCGCCTTGTCGGCGCCCTTCGGCTTGCAGGTCTTTTCCATGAAGGCGCGGGCCTTGAGGCGGAACGCGGCTTCTTCCGGGCTGTCGTTGAAGTCCATGGCGGGGCTCCTCGGGTGGTTCGTATGCGGAGTTAGGATTGAAGCTTTGCAGGTAAAGAGCGCGCCCCTCCCCAGCGGGGAGGGGTCGGGGGTGGGGAGAGTGCGCTTCGAGCGTCTCCCGATTTCGACGGCAGGGCGTGGGAGCGGAACTCTCCCCCTCCCAACCCTCCCCCGCTGGGGGAGGGTTTTTGAACGAAGCGCTGGACCATCACGCCGCCCCCAGCATCCGCCGCACCTCGGCGTCGGCGGCGGTGAAGTTTTCGGGGCGTGACCAGACGCGGAAATCGCCCACGGCGTAGGCCTCGGCGTTCATCTTGTAGAGCACGCCGTTCAGGCGGTTGGCGCGCTGGTTGTTCCGTTCCCGGACGACGCTGGCGGGTTGGCCCATGACGATCGAGTTCGGCGGGATCACCGCGCCCTCTTTGACGAAGGCGTGCCCGGCGACGATCGAGTTCTCGCCGATCACCGCCCCATCCATGATCGTGGCGTTGATGCCGATCAGGCAGTCCGCGCCGATCGTGCAGCCGTGGATCGTGACGTGATGCGTGATCGAGCACCAGGGCCCGATGATCGTCGGCGTGGCGTAGCCGATATGCACCATCACGAAGTCCTGGATGTTGGCGCCCTCGCCGATGTCGATGTGCAGCGCCTCGGCGCGTATCACGACGTTCGGCCAGATCGAGGCGTGCGCGCCGATGCGCACGTCGCCGTACATCTGGGCGCTGGGATGCACGAAGGCGTCGTCGTGAACGACGACGCCCGCATGCCCCTTGTAGTCGCGCCCGCGGATCATCCCGTGTCGCCTCAGGCCGCGTTGCGGCGCTCGAGGCGCTGGACGAGCTTTTCCTTCCAGACGGGCGCGGCGCCGCCCTGCACCGCCAGAAGCTTCGCGCGGCGATAGAAAAGGTGGCAGTCGACGTCCCAGGTGAAGCCCATGCCGCCATGCGCCTGGATGTTTTCCTTCGCGGCCAGGTGATACGCGTCGATCGCGGCGACGCGCGAGGCGGCCGCGGCGAGCGGCAGTTCGGCCGCCTCGGTAGACAGCGCCCAGGCGCCGAAATAGGCGTTCGAGCGCGCGACCTGGTTGGCGACGTACATGTCCGCCAGCTTGTGCTTGATCGCCTGGAAAGAGCCGATCTGGCGCGAGAAGGCGTAGCGGTTCTTGGCGTAGTCCACCGCCATCTCGAGGCAGGCGTCGGCGCCGCCGATCTGTTCGAAAGCGGTGAGCACGGCGGCGCGGTCGAGCACGCGCTCGGCGATGTCCCAGCCCTCGCCGGCCGGGCCGAGACGCTCGGCCTTGGCGTTGGTGAAGGTGATCTCGGCGTGGCCGCGGGACGGATCGAGCGTCTTGACCGTCTTGCGCGACACGCCCGGCCCGTTGAGGTCGACGAGCGCCAGCGAGACGCCCGCGCCTTCCTTGGCGAGGACGACGGCGTGGGTGGCGCAGTCCCCGTCGGTGACCGGGATCTTCACGCCGTTCAGCGCCGCGCCGTCGAACGTGCAGCGCAGCGTGGCCGGGCTCGGCGCGCCGGGGCCTTCCGAGACGGCGAAGCAGCCGATCACGGCGCCGGCGGCGACGTTCGGCAGCACGGCCTGCTTCTGCGCTTCGGAGCCGGCCAGCAGCACGGCTTCGGTGAAATAGAACAGCGTCGAGCTGAACGGGATCGGGGCGAGCGCCCGGCCCATCTCCTCGGCGAGGACGCAGAGCTCGAGCTTGCCGAGGCCCAGGCCGCCATATTCTTCCGGAATGGAGACGCCGAGCCAGCCGAGCTCCGCCACCGCGCTCCAGAGGCCGGCGTCGAACGACGTGCCGGCGTCCTCGAGCACCGCGCGCACCGCCTTCGTGGAGGACTTGTCGGCCAGGACCTTGCGGGCCTGATCCTTCAGCATTTTCTGGTCGTCGCTGAAATCGAAATTCACGGTCGCTCCTCCCGGATGCAGGGCTCCGCGCGCCTCTTTGGGGGCGCGTGCGGCAGTCGTTGTCGCCACCATACTCGCCGGCGGGGCGGACGGAAGTGGCGCCCCGGCGTCAACCCGCCTGGTGACCGCTTCACGAACCGGAAAGCGTGTCTGGCCTAGGATGCAGGGTCACAGGAGACCGGAATGGCGCGCGCCGCTTTTGAAAAAGGTCAACGGGTATTCGTCCGCGCCGTGGGCATGTGGGCGACCGTTGAGCGGGTAATCCCGCAATGGGTCAAAGGCGTCGATGAGCCTTTCCGGATTTTTTACGATGTCGGCCTCGGCCGCGAGTTCAGCGCGCACGAGCTGGCGGCGCCCGCCGGGCGGTCGCAGCGGGAGCTCCATCAGGAAGCGTGGACGGTGCGCCGCATCCACGCGCCGGGCCTGCGGGTCGATCGCCCCCGCCCCAACGACGCCACCATGCCGGTCGTCGTCACCGAAACGGACGACTGGGGCGGCTGGCGCGTCGAGCCGATCGAGTATGACCGCGACCCGGCCCGCATCGAGCATCACGCAAAGCTGATCGCCAACGCGCCGCGCCTCCTGGCCGCCGCGAAGGCGCTGGCCGCCTACGCCGAAGCGCCCGAAGACGCCGAAGCGCCGGCCCGCCTCAAGGACGCCATCGCCCTGGCCCAGACGGCGCTGCGTGGCGTGTATACCGCCGAACCCGAACTCGAAGACGCCGTCGCGCCGGGCGCCGCGCGGGCCTGACGCACGCCTGATGCGCGCCGGATGCACGGCCGGCGCGCAGGCGCCGGACCGCCTGAGCGGCGCGACGTTGGCGCGGTTGATTTAGCACCTGCCCGCGTTCATCTGGGGAGGGAGCCCGCGCAGCCGCGGGCTCGCCCGAGGACTCCCCGCCCATGCGCGACGACGCCGCCCGCCTGATCCGCCTTTCCGACTATCGCCCGCCCGACTACGCGATCGACGAGATCACGCTGGCGTTCGACCTCGACCCCGACGCGACGCGGGTGCAGGCGCGGTCGCGCGTGCGCCGCACGGGGCCGGCGGAAGCGCCGCTCGTTCTGGACGGCGTGCGCCTGATCCTCGAGCGGATCGCGATCGACGGCGCGCCGCTGGCGCCGAGCGCCTATCGCGTCGACGCCGAGACGCTCACGATCCTGGCGCCGCCGGCGGAGTTCACGCTCGAGATCGACACGCGCATCGGCCCCGCCGCCAACACCGCGCTCGAAGGGCTGTACGTTTCGGGCGGCCGGTTCTGCACGCAGTGCGAGGCCGAAGGCTTCCGCAAGATCACCTACGCCATCGACCGGCCGGACAATCTGGCGCGTTACGAGGTGCGGCTGGAGGCCGACAAGGCCCGCTATCCGACATTGTTGTCGAACGGGAATCTGGTGGAGTCGGGCGATCTTCCGAACGGTCGCCATTTCACCGTGTGGCGCGATCCGCACCCGAAGCCGACTTATCTCTTCGCCGCGGTCGCCGGCGCGTTCGACAGCCTGTTCGACACCTTCACCACCCGATCCGGCCGTGTCGTGCAGCTCGGCGTGCACGTCGATCCCGGCGATGCGGCGCGCGCGCACTACGCGATGGACTGCCTCAAGCGCTCGATGGCCTGGGACGAAACGGCCTTCGCGCGCGAATACGATCTGGACGTCTTCAACATCGTCGCCGTGCGGGATTTCAATTTCGGCGCGATGGAGAACAAGGGCCTCAACGTCTTCAATTCGGCCTATGTGCTCGCCGATCCTGCGACCGCGACGGATCTGGACTACGAGGCGATCGAAAGCATCGTCGGCCACGAATACTTCCACAACTGGACGGGCAACCGCATCACGCTGCGCGACTGGTTCCAGCTGTGCGTGAAGGAAGGCCTGACCGTCTATCGCGACCAGGAGTTCTCCGCGGACCAGCGCTCGCGCCCCGTGCAGCGCATCAAGGACGTGCGTCGCCTGCGCGCACGCCAGTTCCCGGAAGACGCCGGCCCCCTCGCCCACCCGGTGCGGCCCGCGCAGTACCAGAAGATCGACAACTTCTACACCGCGACCGTCTACGAGAAGGGCGCGGAAGTGATCCGCATGCTGCGCGCACTGATCGGCGACGACGCCTTCGCCCGCGGCATGCAGCTCTATTTCGAGCGCTGCGACGGACGGGCCGTTACGGTGGAGGAGTTCGTCGCGCCGTTCGCGGAGACGTCGGGACAAGACCTTTCGGCCTTCATGGGCTGGTACGCGCAGGCCGGCACGCCGCGGGTCAAGGCGCGGGGCGTCTATGACGCCGCCGCGCAGCGCTACACGCTGCATCTCTCCCAGGCGACCGCGCCGACGCCCGGCCAGCACGAAAAGCGCGCGCTGCCGATCCCGATGCGCATCGGCTTCATCTCACGCGATGGGGCGATCCTCGCCGCCAAGCGCGGCGCCGATCCCGTGGCGCGCGAAGAACATCTCGTGGTGTTCGACACGCCCACGGCCGAGCTCGTGTTCGAGGGCGTCGTGGACCGGCCGACGCCGGCGCTGTTGCGCGGCTTCACCGCGCCGGTGGTGCTGGACGACGGCCTCGACGACGCCGACCGCCTCGCGCAGATGGCGCACGATCCCGACGCCTTCACGCGCTGGGAGGCCGGGCAAATCCTTGGTCGCGCCGCGATCCTCGATCGCGCCAGCGGCGCCGTCACGCTCGATGCGCCGCTCGGCGCGTTCGCCGCTGCGCTCGGCCGTGAGCTCGACCGCGCGCAGGAGGACCCGGCCTTCGCGGCGCTGGCGCTGCGCCTGCCCGATCTGCCCGATCTCATCCAGCGCGCGGAGACGCCCGATCCCGATACGCTGCACGCGGCGCGCAGCGCGGTCCGCGCGCGCCTGGCCGAGGCCTTGTGGGACAAGCTCGCCGCGCGCGCCGCCGCGCGGGGCGACGCCGCCTTCTCGGCCGACGCCGACGCCGCAGGACGCCGCGCGCTCAAGACCGCAGCGCTCGATCTCGCGGCCGCAGGCGGCTCGCGCGCCGCCGATCTTCTCGCCGCCGCCTTCGCCGACGCCCGCACGATGACCGAGCAGATCGCCGCGCTCGAAGCGATCGGCGCCGCCGGCCTGCCCGGCTTCGACGAGGCGCTGGCGGCCTTCTACGCCCAGTGGCGCGACAACCCGCTGGTGCTCGACAAATGGTTCTCCGCACAAGCCGCCGCGCCGCGCGCGGATGCGCTGGCGCGCGTGCAGGCGCTGCGCGGCCACCCCGCCTTCGATCTGAAGAACCCCAACCGCGTGCGCGCGCTGGTGGCCGCCTTCACCACCCGCAACCCCGTCGCGTTCCATGCGGCTGACGGATCGGGCTACGGCTTCCTCGCTGAAATCGCAGCGGAAGTCGATCCGCTGAACCCTGCGCTCGCGGCGCGGCTGCTCGGCGGATTCGAATCCTGGCGGCGGTTCGACGCCGGGCGTCAGGCCAAGGCGCGTGCTGTGCTGGAGGCGCTTGCCGCGCGACCGGGCCTGTCGCGCAACGCCGCCGAAATCGTCACGCGCACGCTGGCTTAAGGCCGCCCGGCGCGATCGGCCTGGGGAGAAGTCCGCCCCGCGCCTCGACGCACCCTTAACCGAGCCTTTACGCTTCGAGAGTCTACGAATCGAAGGATCGGAGCGCGGGCAAGACGCGGGTGAGCAGGAAGAGCACCCTTACGAGCACGACGGCCACCTCCATGGGGCCGGCGACGCCGCGCCTGTCGATGATGGGCGTTGTGACGGCGCTTGCCCTCGTCGCCGCGCTGGGTCTCGGCCTCATCTGGCAAACCGACATGGACCGCCGCACCTCGTGGTCACGCGCGCTGGAGATCCAGTCGCAGGCGGCGGCCGCGGACGCGGCGATCGCGCGCGCGATCCTCGATCAGGCCCAGGGCGCGCTTGGCGCTGCGGCGCAACTCTCGGCGGGCGGCGCGGTGCCGGCCGAAGCCGCGGCGATCGCGGCCCGCACGCCGTCGAGCATCGGCGTCGCCGTCGTCGATCCGCGCGGCAACGTCATCGCCACCACCGATCCGGCCATCGCGATCTATGCACGCACGGCCGCCGTTGCGGGCGCGCAGGCGCCCGAATGGGCCGGCCTCGTGAAGACGCCCGGCGGCGCCACGGCGCTCGCGCTCACGCGGCGCGCGGGGGACCGCGTGCTCGTCTCCGTCATCGATACGCGCGGCCTGCTGGCGCGGGCCGATGCGCGCGCGACGGCCATCGCCACCGCGCAAGGCGAGGTGCTTGCGTCGGCGAAGGCCTCGCCCGCGGGATCGGTCGTCGGGGCTTTCGGCCTGCCCGCACCGCCCGCAACGGATTCGCGGCACGCGCTCGGGCGCGACCCTGCCGGCAACAGGCTCGCCGTCGGCGTCGCGCCGATCCTCGGCGGGCTCACCGCCTACAGCGCCGGCCCCGCCGATCGCGGCGTTCTCGGCGCCATGCTTTCCGCGCTCGGCGCGGCGCTCGCGCTCACTGCGCCGGCGCTCGCCGCGCTGTTCGTCGCGCTGGCGGCGCGCCGGCGCGACCAGGTCCGCGCGACCGACGCCGAGATCGAACTGGACCGCGTGCGCCAGCATTTCCGCCTCGCGGTGGACGGCGCGCGCGTCGGCGTTTGGACGTTGCGGCGCGGCGACGACACGATCGAACTCTCGGATCGCCTGCAGAAGCTGGTGCACGCGCCCGACGCCAACCTGACGATCAGCCGCTTCGCCGCGCTCGCGGTAAAAGAGGATCGGCCGAACCTGCATGCGGCCTTCATCCAGGCGGCCGGCACCGGCGCGCTGGAGGTGAGCTTCCGGGTGAACGTCGGCAACTCGCTCGTGTGGATCGAGATGCGCGGCGTCGCGGTGAGCGAAGGCGGCGATCATCAGGTGCTCGTGGGCACCGCCATCGACATCACGCCGCGGCGCGAGGCCGAACTGCGCACCGTCGCAGTCGAACGCCGCATGAAAGAAGCCATCGAAAGCTTCTCGGGCCCGTTTGCGCTGTTCGATCCGCGCAAGCGCCTGATCGCCTGGAACCGCGCATTCGCGAAAGCCTTCGAACTCGACGCCGACCAGCTGCGCCGCGGCGCCTCGTACGACGCCGTCTCCACCGCCGCCGCCGATGCGATCCGCAACGAGCGCAGCGACCCGGACGATCCGCAATCGCGCGAAGTCGAGCTGGCTTCGGGCACGTGGCTGCGGCTCGTCGAGCGGCGCACCGTCGAGGGCGGCTCGATCATTCTCGGCTTGGACATCTCCGCGACCAAGCGGCAGGAAGAGGAAATCGTCGCCAAGGAGCGGCGGATGCGCAAGGCGTTCGAGGAGCTTGAGCGTTCGGAAGGCCGCGAGAAGGAGCTGAAGAAGCGCTACGAGGTCGAGAAGCAGCGCGCCGAGGAAGCGAGCAAGGCGAAGACGAACTTCCTCGCGAACATGAGCCACGAGCTGCGCACGCCGCTCAACGCCATCAACGGCTTCTCCGAGGTGATCGCGCGCGAGATTTTCGGCCCCCTCGGCCATCCGAAATACAAGGAATACGCGAGCGACATCCAGGCGAGCGGCCAGCTTCTGCTCGACATGATCGGCGACATTCTCGACATGGCGCGGATCGAGGCCGGCAAGTACAACCTGGCGCCGCGGCCGCTCGATCCGATGACGGCGATCGATCAGGCGGTGCGCCTGATGCGCCGCCGCGCCCAGGACAAGCAGCTCTCGCTCGTCGTCGACGCCGAGAACGTGCCCGAGATCCACGCGGACCACCGCGCCGTGAAGCAGATCCTGCTCAATCTCCTTTCCAACGCGCTGAAGTTCACCGAGGCCGGCGAAGTTCGCGTGAAGGCGCGGCGCGGCGACCGCGGCTGGCTCACCCTGCAGGTGATCGACACCGGCCCCGGCATCGAGCCGGAAGCGCTCAAGCGGCTCGCGCGGCCGTTCGAACAGGTGGACGCCGAATACACGCGCGCCCATGCCGGCACGGGCCTCGGCCTCGCGTTGACGAAGGCGTTCGCCGAGCTGCATGGCGGCACGTTCGAGATCAAGAGCATCGTCGGCATCGGCACGACGGTGTCGATCGGCCTGCCGCCGCGCCCGCCGATGTCGGATCCCGATCAGGGCGAGGCGGACGAAGCCCGCGCGGCCTGACGGCCCCGTGACGCTGAGGCCGTCATGGAGATTCCGTGGCGTCCGGCTGCTCCGCATCCGGACGATCCATCCCGCCACGCATCGCCCCACCCCGCTCCGCCCGACGCTGCATCAGTGCGCGCAGAACCGTGCGCCGCTGCTCGGGAGACAACGTGGCGAGCCTGTCCGCCAGGCTCTCGTGGAAGCGCGCCGCCACCTCGCCATCGGCGGCCCGCATGCGCGCGAGCGCGGCCTTGACCGCGGCGGCGTCGTAGGGCTCGGCTCCGGCTGCGCGGGCGACGGCCAAGCGCGCCTCGCGCGCAGCCGCGCGCAGATCACGGGACTCCGAAAACGTGCGCGCCATCTCGCGCCGCGTCTGCGCGCGCTGTTCGGGCGGCATGGCCGCAACGAAGGCGCGCAGCGGGCGTTCGCTCCCGCCCCCGCCCGCACGCGCCTGCGCGGCCTCGCCGGGCGCCTGCAGCCGCGCGCCGGCCGCATAGCCGCCGATCGCAATGCCGGCGACGAGAAGATTGGCCGCGAGGGAAACGAACGCGACCGTGCGCCAGGTGCTCATCCGCCGAGCCCTCCGTCGTCCAGAAAGGCGAGACCGTCGAACGACGCCGTCATGAGCGCCTCGGCCTCCGCGCCCGCCTCGGCCGCGCGCACGCCCCCAAACCCGAGAAGAACGCCCATCGCCAGCGCCGCCGCAAGCGCGGCGCCCGCGAACCGCGGGAGCGGCGCAGACCGTGGCGCCGCCGTCAAGAGACGCCGCACGAGCAGATCGGACGGGCCCCGGGGCGCGGCGTCGGCGTCCGCCGCGTCGAGCGTCGCATCGAGCGCGGCCGCCTCGGCGACCCATTGCGCCGCCTCCGGACGATCGCGCAGGAAGGCCTCCGCCGCGGCGCGCTCGTCCGCAGGCCACCGCCGGGGCGCGCCGCCATAGGCGTCGAGAATGTCGCGGAACCGCTTCTCGTCCATCACGTCACCTTTCGTCCGCCGCCGCGAGATCGGCCAGCGCCGCCCGCAACGCGCGCCGCCCGCGCGACAGCAGGGATTCCAGAGCCTCGACGCTGATCTCCAGCGCCGCGGCGGCTTCGATATTGCTCATCTCTTCGTAGTGGCAGAGCGCGATCGCGGCGCGCTGGCGCTCCGGCAGGGCCGCGAGCGCGGCGTCCACGCGCTGCTTGCGTTCCCGAGCCAGGAGGGCCGCGCTCGGGTGCGGCGCCGGATCGGGAAGATCGGCGCCCGCATCCGGATCGAGCGTCTCGCGTTTCCGGCGCAGCCGGTCGAAGCAGAGATTGAGCGTGACCCGATGCAGCCAGGTGGCGAAGCGCGCGTCCCCCTCGCGCCAGCGCGTCGCCTCCCGCCAGACGCGCAGGAACACCTCCTGCGCGACATCCTCGGCCTCGTGCGGATCGCCGAGCATGCGCCGGGCGACCGCGGTGATCTGCGGCAGCCGGCGCTCGACGAGCGTGCGGGCGGCGCGGGGATCGCCCGCACCGATCGCACGCACCAGCGCCGCATCCGGATCGCGCATGCCGCGCCGCTGCTCCCGCTTCGCCCCGGCCCCGCGTCAGCGCCCGCCCCCCTTCGGCAGCTCCGTTTTGTCGATCACGCCGTCCTTGTTGGCGTCGAGACGGTCGAACATCCCGTAGGGCGCGGCGAGCGCTTCGGACTTGGTGATCTGCCCGTCATTGTTGGTGTCGAGACGGTCCATGGCGCGCATGCGACGGTTCTCCCGGGCCATGATCGCCGCCCGCGCGGCTTTCATCTCGGCGGGCGAGACGACGCCGTCGCCGTTGGCGTCCATCGCGGCGAAGGCCTTGAGACGAACCGCCTCCGCCTCGGCGCGCGAGACCTTGCCATCACCGTTGGTGTCGAGTTCGGCCATCCGCTCGGCCATGCGCGCGGCGCGGTCGCCCTGGCCGGGGGCCGCGGCGGCGACGCCGGCCCCGAGCGCCAGGGCGGCGGCGGCAGTGGCGGCGATGATGAGAGGGAAGCGCTTCATCCGTGTCTCCTTGGAAGGGTCCTGCCCTTTCAACGGGCCAGCGGGGCGTTTCCGTCGCCGACGCCGATCACGCGTTCGAACAGCGTGCGCACCGCCTGCTGCCGTCTGGTTAACGCCTGTTCGAGCGCGGGGAGATCAGCGGCGCCGCCCACCGCCGCCAGCCGTTGCGCCAGCGCCGGCGCTGCGGTTGCGGGATCGAATACGCCGTCGCCGACGACGATGCGGATCCAGTGCTGCAGGCGCGCATAGGCCGTCCAGGCGTCGATCAGGAGCGCGGCGTCTGCGGGCGCGAGCTTGCCGGCGTCGCGCAGGCGGGCGAGCGCACGGCCGGTGTTGGGATCGAGCGCGGCGGCGGCGCCCTCGCCGGCCGTGATCTGCAGCGCCTGGGCGAGGAATTCGACGTCGACGAAGCCGCCAGGGGCGAGCTTCAGGCTCCAGGGCGATTTGCCGGGCCGGTCGCGGTCCATGCGCGCGCGCATCGCGGCGACGTCGGCGAAGGTCGCGGCGCGGTCCCGCGGGGCGAGCACGGCCTCGCGCGCGAACGCTTCGACGCGGACGCCAAGCGCGGGATCGCCGGCGCAGGCGCGCAGGCGCGTCAACGCGAGGATCTCCCACGTCCAGGCCTCTTCGCGGTAGTAGCGCGCGAAGGACGAGAGCGCGACCGCGACGGGCCCTTTGCGGCCCGATGGCCGCAGCTGCATGTCGACCTCGTAGAGCCCGCCCTCCTCCGTCGGCGCGGAGAGCGCGGTGATGAGGCGCTGCGTGAGGCGCGTGAAGAACTCGGCGGCGCCGGCGGCGTCGGGCGCGTCATAGACCAGCATCAGATCGAGATCGGAGCCTTCGGCGAGTTCGCGGCCGCCGAACTTGCCGAGCGCGACGACGGCGTAGGCGCCCGGCGGCGGCCCGAAGCGGCGTGTGGTCTCGGCCTCGGCGACGCCAGCGAGCGCGGCGACGCAGGCCTCGGCGAGCTCGGCGTGCGCGGCGCCGGCGGCGTCCGCGTCGGCGCGCCCGGTGAGCACCTGCACGTCGATGCGAAACGCCTCCTCGCGCTGGGCGCGGCGCACGGCGTTGAGCGCGGCCTCGAACCCGTCGACGCCGACGAGCGCGCGGTCGATCGCGGCGCGACGGGCCCCGGGCGGATCCTGCGCGAGCGGACGGGCGAACTCCGCCTCCGCCATCGAGTCGAGCAGCGCCGGTTGGCGGCCGAGCAGCGCGCCGATGCGCGGCGCAAGCGCCATCAGCGCCGTCGCTTCGTCGAGCAGGTCCGGCTGCGCCTGGAAGAGCGAAAGCGTCTGCACGCCGGCGGGCAGCGCGGCGAAGAAATCGGCGAAGCGCTCGAAGGCGACGTCGGCGTCGCCCGCAGCGGCGATCGCGCGCAACAGGCGCGGCGTCAGCACGGTGAGCAGTTCGCGCGCGCGCGCCGAACGCATGGCGCGGATGCGGCCATGGTGCCAGGCGCGGATGGCGCCCGAGACGCGTTCGGGCCGCACGAATCCGAGCCCGGACAAGGTGCGCAGGGTTTCGGGATCGTCCTCGACGCCGGTGAACACGAGGCTGCCGATCGGATCGGCGAGGCTCGGCGCGTCCGCGAACAGGCGCGCATCGATCGCCGCGACGGTGCGGCGGGTGGCGAGCAACGCGGCGTCGAACGCGGCGAGATCGGCATAGCCGCACAGCGCGGCGACGCGGGCGCGGTCCTCGGCGCGCGCCGGGACGCGGTGGGTCTGCGCGTCGTCGATCATCTGGATGCGGTGCTCGACGCCGCGATAGAACGTGTAGGCCGCATGCAGCGTGTCGCGCTCCTGCGCGTCCAGGCGGCCGGCGGCGACGAGCGCGTCGAGCGCGGCTTTCGTCGTCGGCGCGCGCAGGGACGGATCGCGGCCGCCAAGGATGAGCTGCTGCGTTTGCGCGAAAAGCTCGATGTCGCGGATGCCGCCGCGGCCGAGCTTGACGTCGAACACGGGATCGTCGAGTTCGGCGCCGCCTTTGACGGCGCGGATCTGCCGCTTGATGGACTGGATGTCCGCGATGGCCGCGTAGTCGAGATGACGCCGCCAGAGGAAGCTCTTGAGACCAGCCAGGAACGCGCGCCCCGCCTCGATGTCGCCGGCGCAGGCGCGCGCCTTGATGAAGGCGGCGCGCTCCCAGTTCTGGCCGACGGACTGGTAGTAGATTTCCGCCGCCGGCAGCGACACCGCGATGGGCGTCGCGCCGGGATCGGGACGCAGGCGCAGATCGGTGCGGAATACGTAGCCGTCGACGGTGATCTCCTCCATCGCGCGCACCAATACCTGCGCGAGACGCACGGCGGTGCGCTGCGCGTCGCGGCCGGGCGGCGTGGGCAGCGTCTCGGGATCGTAGAAGACGGTGACGTCGACGTCGGAGGAATAGTTGAGCTCGCGCGCGCCGTGCTTGCCCATGGCGAGCAGGATCAGGCCGGGCGCGGGGCCACGCGGATCGTCCGGGTCCGTCGCGGCGAGTTCACCGCGCCCGCGCAGGAACACTGCGGCGGCGTCGAGGGCGGCGGCGAGCGCGGCGTCGGCGAAGTCCGACAGCGCGGCGGTGACCTGCTCCAGCGTCCAGGCGGCGGAGAGATCGCCGCACGCGCAGGCCAGATGCAGCTCCGCCTTCGCGCTGCGCAGGCGCGCCATAGAGGCTTCGAGGTCTTCCCCGGCCGGGCGGGATCGCGCGGCGGCGACGGCGGCGGCCGCGACGGCGTCCGGCCCCAGCGTCGCCAGCGCGGCGGCAAGATCGGGCCGCGCTTCGAGAACCCGGCGCAGATAGGGCGCGCGGCTGGCCGCAGCGACGGCGCCGGCGTGGGGACCGGACAGGATCAGCGCATCGTTGGGCGCAAGCGCGGGGCCGATGACGCCGGTGACGCCGGCGGCGGTCATGTGCTGCGCGCGCGCTGACGCGGCGCCGCCGGCAACGCGATTTTGGCCGAAAGGCCCGGGCCGTGCGGCCCGCCGAGCCCGTCATCGAGAACGAACTGGCCGCGATGCACCTCGGCGACGACCGTCACCATTGCGAGGCCCAGCCCCGCCCCGCCGTGCGCGCGCTCGGGATCGAGGCGCACGAAGCGCTCCTTCACGCGTTCGCGTTCGTGCGGCGGCACGCCCGGCCCGCTGTCGGCGACGAGCACCTCCGCGCCGCCGTCGCGCGGGCGACGCACCTCGAAGCGGATCGCGCCGCCGGAGGGCGTGTATTTCACGGCGTTCTCGATGAGATTGGCGACGGCCTGCATGATCAGGCGCGGCTCGCCCTCCACGGCGACGCCCGGCGCGATCACGGCCTCGAACGCAAGCCCCGCATCCTCCGCAGCTGGCGCAAAGAATTCGGCGAGATCGCCGGCGAGCCCGCTCACGTCGACGCTCTGCAGCTTCAGGTGTTCGAACGATTGCGCGCGCGAGAGGTTCAAAAGCGCGCTGAAGGTGTCGAGGATGTGCTCGGTCTCCTCCATCGCCTTGCGCAGCGCTTCGCGGTCCGCCTGCGCGTCGGGCGGCTGATCGAGCGCCTGCTCCATCGTCTGGCGCATGCGCACGAGCGGGCTGCGCAGATCGTGGGCGATGGCGTCGCCCGCCGTGCGCGTCGAGATGACGAGCCGCTGGATCCGCTCGAGCATCGCGTTGAGGTCCTGGGCGAGATCGTCGAACTCGTCACCGATCCCGGCCACCGGCGCACGCCGACTGAGATCGCCGGCCATGACGTCGCGCGCGGTCTTTGAAAGGAGGTCGGCGCGGCGCGCGGCCTGGCGGGCGGCGGCGTAACCCGCGACGAGCGAGAACACGAGGCCCACGACCGCGCCGGTGGACACCGCGCTCGAGATACGGCCGACGATGGCGTTCGCATCGCCCATGTCCCGCGCCACGAGCAGGATCGGGCCGTTGAGCAGGCGCCCCACGCGTCCGCGCGCGGACTTGCGCACCTTGCCGTTCTCGGTGACGGCGTCGAATGGGAACACGACGCGGCGGGGTTCGACGTCGGGCTGCACGGGCAGCGTGTCGAAGCTGCCGCTGATCACCTCGCCGTTCGGATCGGCGAAGGCGTAGAGGCCCGCCCCGCCCGCGCCGATGCGGTCGATGATCTCCTCGTTCAACCGCTGGCGGCCGCCCTCGTTGTAGATCTGCGCGAGCGCGGCGAATTCGGTGTCGGCGGCGCGTTCGGCGTCACGCGTGAGCTGCCCGGCCGTCGTGAAATAGACCGTCAAGAGCAGCGCGAACGCGAACAGGGTGAACATCGCCGCCTGCGCCAGGGCGAGGCGAAACGTGGCGGTCCTGAAGAGGCTGCGAAGTTGGAACTTCATGCCTCCAATCGATAGCCCGCTCCCCTGACCGTATGCAAAAGCGGCGCGGCGAAATCCTTGTCGATCTTGCCGCGCAGGCGGGAGATGTGGACGTCGATCACGTTCGTCTGGGGATCGAAGTGATAGTCCCAGACCTTCTCGAGCAGCATCGTGCGCGTCACCACCTGACCGGCGTGGCGCATTAGGTATTCGAGCAGGCGGAACTCGCGCGGCTGGAGGTCGATCTTGCGGCCGCCGCGATGGACGGTGCGCGCGAGCAGATCCATCTCCAGATCACCGACGGACAGCCGCGTGACCGGGCCGGTCTTGTCGCGCCCGTGCCAGAGGGAGCGCACGCGCGCGAGCAGTTCACGCGCGGACACGCCCTTGGCGACGTAGTCGTTCGAGCCGGCGTTGAGGCCGTCGACGCGGTGCTCTTCCTGGCCGAGCGCGGACATCATGAGGATGGGCGTCGAGACGCCCGCGCCGCGTAGCGACTCGACCACCGAAACCCCGTCTTTGCGCGGCAGCATGCGGTCCATGATGATGACGTCGAACGCGCCGTCACGCGCCAGCGTTTCGCCGGTGTCGCCGTCCCCGGCGACATCGACCGTGTGCCCGTCCTCTTCGAGGGCGCGCTTCACGTTCGCCGACATTTCGTTGTCGTCTTCGACCAGGAGAACCCGCATGCAGCCTCCGCTCAGTTCGGTTTCAGCTCTGCACCGACGAACCGGTTACGGCCGCCTTGCGTTCGAACTTTAAGTTTCAAGGGTCGGTTGTCCTTCGCCGCGGCGGCGACGGCTTCCGAAAGATCGGCAGCAGTCCGAACGGTCCGGTCGCCTGCCTCGACGATCATGTCGCCTTCGCGCAGGCCCTTGCGCGCGAGGTCGCTGTCCGGCTCGAGCTCGGCCACGACGAGGCCCGTGTCGCCCGGCTGTAACGACAGGCGCTCGCGGTCTCCGGCGTTGGGAGCGCGGACGTCCAGGCCCAACGCGGCCTGACGCGTCGCGCCGGCGCCGCCGGCGTTCGGCGCATCGGGCGCGCCCTGATCATCGCCAAGGCCGGCGAGCGCCTGCTCGCTCGGGCGCTCGGCCAGCGTGATCGGCAGCGTAATGCGGCGGCCGTCACGCAGGATCTCGAAGCGGGCGACCGCGCCGACCGGCACGCCGCCGACCTTGCGCGTGAGGTCGCGGCTGTCTTCCACGGTCGCGCCGTTGATGGAGAGGATGACGTCGCCTTCGCGCACGCCGCCTTTGGCGGCCGGCGCGTTCGGGCGCACGCTCGCCACCATGGCGCCTTGCGCTTCGCCGAGGCCGAGGCTCTTGGCGAGGCTCTCGTCCAGCGGCTGCACTTCGACGCCGAGCCAGCCGCGCGTGACCTTGCCCGACTTCAGGAGCTGGTCGATGACCGCGGAGGCGGTGTCGGCCGGGATCGCGAAGCCGATGCCGATATTGCCGCCCGTGGGCGAGAAGATCGCCGAGTTCACGCCGATGACGCGCCCTTGGAGATCGAACGTCGGGCCGCCGGAGTTGCCGCGGTTGATCGGCGCGTCGATCTGCAGGAAGTCGACATAGGAGGAGCCGCCTTCGCGGCGGCCCTTCGCGGAGACGATGCCCGCCGTGGCCGTGCCGTCGAGGCCGAACGGGTTGCCGACCGCAACGACCCAGTCACCGACGCGCACGTTCGTCCCGGCCGAGCGATCGAACGCCACGAACGGGAAGCGCTGGCCCTTGGTGTCCTTGATGCGCAGGACGGCGAGATCGGTCGCCTGGTCGGAGCCGATCACTTCGGCCTTGTATTCCTTGCGGTCGCTGGTGCGGATCGTGATCTCGGTGGCGTCGTCGACGACGTGGTGGTTCGTCACGACCGTGCCGTTCTCGGCGATCAGGAAGCCGGAGCCGAGCGCCTGGCCTTCGCGGCGCTGCTGGCGGAACTCGGGGTTGCGGCGCAGGAATTCCTCGAAGCCGGGCGGGAGATCGCCGCCGGAGAACATGTCCGCCGCGGATTGCGGTTTCGTCCGGACCTGGATCGACACCACGGCCGGGCTCACGCGGGCGATCAGGTCCGCGAAGCTCATCGGCGCGCCCTGCGGCGGCTGGATCACGATCTGGCGCGCATCGGCCATCTGGGCGGTCAAAGCCGGGGCGGCGGCGAACCCGACAAACAAGGCCGCCGCCGACGCGCCGGCGATCATCATGCGTTTGAGAAGCTTGGAATTGGAGCCTGCGGACATGTCGAACCTCGAAGCGCGACCTTGGCCGGGATCGCCGGGCCGGGACCTTGGACTGGCGCACATTACCGTTTTATGGACAATCCCTTACCGGGAATTTAGGCGCGCAAATCCAACGGTCTGGACTGCAAATGCTTGGAAAGCTTGGCCGGATTATGGCTCGAAGCGAACGTCCGTCAGGTCGGCCCAGGCTTTCCGTCACACCTTCGCCTGACGGCCCCATCCGGACTAGCGGTCGCCGTCCCGAACGTCCGGTTCCAGCGTCGCGCCGGCCGATTGACGGCGGACCATGACGATCAGCCCCGCCCCCAGCAGCAGCAGCGCCACCGGCGCGCCCCAGAGCGCGATCGTCGAGGCGTCCATGCGGGGCCGAAGCAGGACGAAATCGCCATAGCGATCGGCGAAGAAGGTGCGGATCTGGTCGTCGCTGTCGCCCGCCTTGATGCGCTCGCGCACGAGATTGCGCATGTCGGTCGCGATGTCGGCGGTGGATTGCGAGATCGGCTCGTTCTCGCAGACGACGCAGCGGATTTCGCGCTCAAGATCCTGGGCGCGGCGTTCCTCGGCGGGGTCGGCGAGCGGCAGGACGGCGGCGAGCGCAAGGGCGGCGATCATGGCGCTACTCCGCGGCGACCGGCTGTGGCGCGCCGCCCTGCGCGGCAGGCTCCGGCGCCGGCGCACGGCGGCGCGCCCGAGCAAGGCCTGTCATGGCGCAGACGCCGCCGAGCGCCATCATCAGCGCCCCCACGAAGATCAGATGCACGAGCGGGTTCTTGTAGAGGCGGACGGTCCATCCGGCCTGGCCGCCGTCGGTGCGGCTCGGTTCGCCAAGCGCGATGTAGTAGTCGCCCGTCCAATCGCTGAGGATCGCGACCTCCGAGGTTCCCGAGCCCGCGGCGGGATAGAGCCGGCGTTCCGGCGCGGCGCGCTGGGGCGCCTTGCCCGGCAGGCTGACGTCGAGGCGCGCGCGATCGCCGTAATAGTTCGGCCCTTCGATCTGATCGACGCTGAGGAGCTTCACCGTGCGGCCGGCGAAGTCGGTGCTTTCGCCCGGCGCGAGGCGGACGGACTTCTCCGACCGGAAGCCGGTTTCGGCGACCGCGCCGATCGTCATCACGCCGAGGCCGGCATGGGCGAGGCTCATCGCCCACACGGCGAGCGGCAGCGCCAGGAGACGCGCCGGCGTGCGCGCCCCGCCCTGGCCCCAGCGTTTCCACACATAGGTGAAGGCGCCGACGATCAGCCACAGCCCAAGGCCGACGCCGATGGACACCCAGAACGCGCCCTTCCAGAGCAGCGCGACGGCGACCAGCCCCGCGACCGCGACGGCGCCGGCGAGCCACAACTGCCGCGCCGCATAGGCCGCATCGCCCTTGCGCCAGGTGAGGAACGGCGCGAACGGCAGGATGACGAACATCGCCGCCATCAGCGGCCCGAACGTCGCGTTGAAGTAAGGCGGCCCAACGCTGATGATCTCGTTCGAGATCGCGTCCACGAGCAGCGGATACAGCGTGCCGACGAGCACCGTGCCGGTGGCGACGGCAAGACCGAGATTGTTCGCGAGCAGCGCGCCGTCCCGCGAGACCGCGACGAAGCCGGCCGGGCGCGCAAGGCTCGGCGCCCGCCACGCATAGAGCGCGAGCCCCGCGCCGAGCGCGACGGCGAGCATCGTCAGCACCGCGACGCCGCGGCGCGGATCGACGGCGAAGGCATGCACGGACGTCAGCACGCCCGAGCGCACGAGGAACGTGCCGAGCAGCGCAAGGCCGAACGCGAGAATGGCGAGAAGGATGGTCCAGGACGCCAGCGAGCCGCGGCGTTCAGTGACGATGGCGGAGTGCAGCAACGCGGCGGCGGCGAGCCACGGCATGAAGCTCGCGTTCTCGACCGGATCCCAGAACCACCAGCCGCCCCAGCCGAGTTCGTAATAGGCCCAGTAGGAGCCGAGCGCGATGCCGATGGTGAGGAACGTCCAGGCGGCGAGCGCCCAGGGGCGCACTGCCCGCGCCCAGCCCTGATCGACCTGCCCCGCGATCAGCGCGCCGAGCGCCAGCGAGAACGGCGCCGACATGCCGACATAGCCGAGATAGAGCATCGGCGGATGGATCGCGAGCGCGGGGTCCTGCAGCAACGGATTGAGATCGCCGCCCTGCAACGGCGCGGGATCGAGGCGCGCGAAGGGGCTCGACAGGAACAGCGTGTAGGCGAGCGCCGCCGCCGTCACGAGGCCCTGGATGCCCACCGCGCGGGACCACACGCCCTGGCTGATGCCGCCGCGCAGATTGGCCATCATGGCGCCGAACGTCGCCGAGATGAGGCACCACAGGAGCATCGAGCCCTCGTGGTTCCCCCAAACGCCGGCGATCTTGTAGATCAGCGGCTTGAAGGTGTGGCTGTTGTTGGCGACGACGGCGACCGAGAAATCCGACCGCACGAACAGCGCGATCAGCGCTGCGAACGACACCAGCAGCGCCACCGCACAGGCTTGCGCCGCCGCCGCGGCCGCCGCACTCAGGCGCGCATCGTCGCGATGACCGCCGACGAGACCGAGCGCCCCCTGGCTCAGCGCCAGAACCAGCGCGAGCAGGCCGAGAAATCCGCCAAGTTCTGCGATCACGAGCCGGCTCCGGACGTCGTCGTGGTCTGGGCCGCGGGCACCGGCGTATCCGAGGGCCCGCGCCATTCGCCTTTGCGCTTGATGGCCTCGGCGACTTCCTTCGGCATGTATTTCTCGTCGTGTTTGGCGAGCACGCGGGAGGCCTCGAAGGCGCCGTCCTTCGTCAGTTTGGCTTCGACCACGACGCCCTGGTTCTCGCGGAAAAGGTCCGGCGGATCGCCGGCGTAGCGGACCTTCACCGCGTTGGCGGTGTCGGTCACTTCGAACAGCAGGTTGCCCTGGGCGTCCCGCGCCACCGAGCCCTCCTTCACCAGCCCGCCGATGCGGACCAGTTCGCCCACCTTGGCGGATGTCGCGAGCTCGGTCGGCCCCCGGAAATAGACCGGCTTCAGGTTCGACAGGACGAGGCCGGCCGTCACGGCCAGCACGAGGCCGGCCACGCCGATTACGGCGAGCCGTCGCTGCTGTCTCGTCATCCGCTTGGCCATGGGCCTCCTCCGTTCGTGGGCCGAACATACGCCGCCGCCCGCGCCGCGCCAGCGCCCTGCGGCGATAAAGCCTGCTCACATGGGCGCGAGGCCCTCCCGCCCGTCATCCTCGGCGCGCCGCAGGCGTGCCGGGGATCCAGCGATCGCGGCGCTCGGCCTGGATCCCCGACCGCGCTTTACGCGGTCGATGATGACGGCGGCGCGTTCGCAATTCACCGCGTCGGCGCCGGCTCCGCAGGCGGCGGGTTCTTCGCCTCGGCGATCATGGAGGCCACCATGGCGTGACGGGGATCGTCCGGCGCCAGGCGCTTCTCCACCTCCGGCCAGAGCTTCAGGGCGTCGGCCCAGCGGCGCTCCTGGGTGGCGGCGAGCGCCTGGTAGAGCCAGGGCGTCGGGTCATTCGGGGCGGACATCGCGGCCGCCTGGAACAGCGACAAGGCTTCCGGCGTGATGGCGCCCGCCTGAATGCTCACCGCGACCCGACCGAGGCCCAGAAGCGCCTCCGGATTCATGGGATCGCGCCGCAGGGCCGCCTCGTAGGCGCGCGCGGCCTCCTGGTCGCGGCCCAGTTCGGCGAGGATCTGGCCCGTGAAGATGTGCGGCCGCGGATCGCGCGGGTCCTGGCGGGCCCGTTCGGCCAGGACCGCCATGATCTGCTCCGGCGACATCCGGGTGGGATCGGTCTGCTTCAACGCGTCCAGACGCGACTTGTAGGGCTGGTCCGGCAGGTTCGGCTTCCCGGTCGCGGCATAGAGGCCGATCGTGGCGACCGCCGCAACCGCGGCGGCGACGAGCCCGGCGCGGCGCGTGCCCGCGCTGGCGGCGCTGGCGCCTGCCCCCGCGCCGGCGAAGGCGCGCAGCACCCACCAGAGCGCGAGGCCCGCCAGGAGCGCCGCAAGGGCGAAGACGATGAAACTGGTCGGCATCATTACAGGCGCTTAGCCGCTCGGGGGCCGCGGCTCAATCCGTGGCGGGGAGCGTCAAACGAGCGCGCAGGCCGCCATGGACGCTCGGCTCCAGGTCGAGCCGGCCGCCATAGGCGCGGGCGAGATCGGCCACGATGGCGAGCCCAAGCCCCTGGCCCGCTTCGGTTTCGTCGAGCCGGCCGCCGCGCGTGAGCGCCACCGCCCGGTCCTCCTCGGCGAGGCCTGGGCCGTCGTCTTCTACCAGGATCGTGATCTCACGCGCCGCCACCGGAGCGGTCGCCGAGACCCACACGCCGCCGCCGCCGTACTTGCAGGCGTTCTCCATCAGGTTGCCGACCATCTCTTCGAGGTCCTGGCGTTCGCCGCGGAACACCGCGCCCGCGGCGGCCGTCACTTCGATGCCGACGTCCTTGCGCCGGCCATACAGCCGCTCGAGCGTACGGGAGATGTCCTCGAGCACCGGCGCGACCGGCGTGCGGGCTCCGATCGTCTCGGCGCGGGCGGCGGCCTGGGCGCGCGACAGATAGTGATCGACATTGCGCGCCATCGCCTCGGTCTGGCGCGCGACGAGGTCGGCGAGCGGTCCGGGCGTGGCGCGCGCCTCGTTCAGCAGCACCGAGATCGGCGTCTTGAGCGCATGGGCGAGATTGCCGACGAGCGTGCGCGACCGGTCGACGACGTCGCGGTTGTGATCGAGGAGTTTGTTGAGTTCGTCCGTCAGCGGCGCGACTTCGCTGGGATACTCGCCTTCGAGCCGCGCGGCGGCGCCGCGGCGCACGGCGGCGACGTCCGCCTGCAACTCCGCGAGCGGCGCGAGGCCGACGCGCACCTGCAGCACCACCGCCGCGATGAGCCCGGCCGCCAGAGCGGCGAGCGCGACGGTGAGCGTCAGCGTGAAGCGATTGACGTCGCGCATGGCCTCGGCGCGGTCGGCGGCGGCGATGAAGGCGATCGGCGCCGTGACGCCTTGAACCCGGATCACCTGCAGGCCGATCCGCAGCTCTTGACCGTCCGGACCCGGCGCATCGGCGAACACCACGCCGGGCGGCGGCGTCACCGAAGCGCCGCGCGGCCAGGCGAGCTCGCGATCCCACAGCGACGCCGAGCGCATCAGCGCCACCGGCTTGCCGTCCTCGATCGCGTCGATCTGCCAATACCGCCCCGAATAGGGCTGCTTGTAGCGCGGATCGTTCGGCTGTTCGGGCAGCTTCAACTCGCCGCCTTCCGGCTCCACGGCGGCGAGCAGGCCATCGATCGCAACGGAGATCTGCGCGTCGAGCTGGGCGAGCGTGCTTTGCCGGTAGAGCGAGGACAGGCCCCACCCGCCGAGCGCAAGAATGAGCAGGCTCCACGCGGCCGCCGCAAGGACGAGACGCGCGGCAAGAGACTGGCCAGGGGGCCGCGCGCTCACGCCGAGGGCGTCTCCGCAGGGTCGATCAGGCGATAGCCGAGGCCCCGCTCCGTCATTATGCGGTCCTGGCCGATCTTCTTGCGCAGGCGCCCGACGAACACCTCGATCGTGTTCGAGTCGCGATCGAAGTCCTGGTCGTAGATGTGCTCCACGAGCTCGTTGCGCGACACCACGCGCCCGCGGTGGTGCATCAGATAGGCGAGCACCTTGTACTCGTGCGAGGTCAGCCGGATCGGCTCGCCATTGATGGTGGCGCGTGCGGCGCGGGTGTCGATGCGCAGGTCGCCGCAATCGATGGCGGAGGTCGCATGGCCGGCGGCGCGGCGCAGCAGCGCGCGCAGGCGGGCCAGGAGCTCTTCGGTGTGGAACGGCTTGGCGAGGTAATCGTCGGCGCCGGCGTCGAAGCCCTCGACCTTGTCGCTCCAGCGGTCGCGCGCGGTGAGGATCAGCACCGGCGTCGCCTTGCCCTGCGCGCGCCACGCCTTGAGCACCGTCACGCCGTCGACCTTCGGCAGGCCGAGATCGAGCACGACGGCGTCATAGGGTTCGGTCTCGCCGAGGAACTGACCGTCCTCGCCATTTCCCGCCGCGTCCACCGCGTAGCCGGCCTGTTCGAGGGACTTCGTCAACTGCTCGCGCAGGTCCGGATTGTCTTCGACCACGAGTATGCGCATCGGTTAACGCCCGCTCAGGATGGCGCCGGTTTCGGCGTCCACTTCGATGAAGATGAGACGACCGTCGTCCGTCTTCCAGCGCAGGATGTAGATCGGATGGCCGTCGCGCTCGCCCGCGCCCTCCACCTTCATGAGGGCCCCGCCGAGTTGGCTGCGGATCGACGGCAACAGCGCCTCGAGCGGCTTCTTGCGGCCGGCCCGGACGGCGTCGCGCGCGTCATCGGCGGTGAGCCGCGAGCGCAGGTCGATCACCGGCTGCGCCACCGCCGCCGGAGCGGCGGCGCCGAACAGCGCCAGGGCGAGAAAGAGGGCACGAGCGTTCATGAGGCGATGCTAGGTCGAGTGCGCTGAATGGGCGCTGAACGCAAGGCCCCCACGGCCAACAGGGGAAAGGCGCGCGTCAGCCGCCCGGACGGGGCGGCGTTTTCTCGCGGCCCGGCCATTTCTTCACGAAGCGCCGCAGCTCCTCGTCGTTCGGGTCGGCCAGCGTGACCATCAGCTTGACCAACTGGTCGCCCGTGCCGGCCACGCCTTTGCCCTTGAGCTTCAAGACCATGCCGGTGTTGGCCCCCGCCGGAACGGTGAGCACGACCGGGCCTGTCGGCGTCGGCGCCTGGATGCGCGCGCCCTCCACCGCCTCGGCGACCGAAATGGGCAGATCGAGGAGGATGTTCTCGCCCTCGCGGCGGAAATGCGGGTGCGGCTTCACGGTGAGTTCGACCAGCGCATCGCCGGGCGGGCCGCCCGAGACGCCGGCCCCGCCCTGGGCCTTGAGGCGCAGCACCTGCCCGCTCTCCACGCCCGGCGGAATCGCCACGTCCAGCGTGCGCCCCTCGGCCAGATTGACCCGGCGACGGGCGCCGTTGATCGAATCCAGGAAATCGATCTCCAGCGTGAAGCGCAGGTCGCGGCCCCGCATGCGGCCGAAGCCGCCCGCCCCGGCCCGTGCGCCGCCGCCGCTGGAGCCGAACAGATCGGCGAAAATGTCGCCGAAATCGAACACGGTCTCGCCGGCGCCCGCGTTCTGGTAGGCGCCGGACTGCCGGCCGCTGGAGCGGAACCCGCCCACGCGCTCGTTGCCGTCTGCGTCGATCTCGCCGCGATCGAAGCGCGCCTTTTGTTGCGGATCCGAAAGGAGATTGAAGGCCGCGGTGGCGCGCTTGAAGCGCTCCTCGGCGGCCTTGTCGTTGGGCCGCACGTCCGGGTGCAGCTCTTTGGCGAGCTGGCGGTAGGCTTTGCGGATGTCGTCTGCGCCCGCGGAGCGACTGACGCCCAGGGCCGCGTAGGGATCCCAACTCAAACCGGTCGCGCTCGCATTCTGTCGACGTGGGGTGTCCAGGGAGAGGTAACGCGCCCGTCGACGAGCGCAAGCGACTATAGCGCCCCGCTCGATTCGCTGCGCCCCCCTGGCCCATAGGCGGATGAGATCTGCGCCACGCGCCAGGCCAGCCAGCCGGGTCGGTAGCCGAAGTCGGCGATCTGATCGGCTGCGGCGTAGGTCCAGCCGGGCGCCTCGGTCTCGACGATGCGGACCGGCGCGCCGGCGTTCAGGATCTCCAGCCGGTAGCGTTCCCGCTCTTCGCCCAGCGGCGGATCGCTCACCGTCCAGTCGTCGCCGCCCCGGCGGGCGCGGCGGATCCAGCTCAAGACGACGTCGCCGTCCGCACGGCGGCGGGCGCGCAAATGGCAGGGCGCGAACGGTCGGGCCCAGACGCGTCGCCACGCGATCGGCCACTCCCGCAAGGCGGTTTCGGACGCCATGCCGGCCGCCACCGCCGCGAGCCGCGCGCCATCGGCCAAGGCGGGATCGAGATCGAGCCGGACGAGCGCGTCGTCCAGGCGCACGACGGGGGCGCCCACGGGCGCCGGCCGCCCCATCGCGCCTTCGGAGCCCGCCAGCCCCCGCAGGAGCCACGCCGCCTCGTAGAGGTCGGGGCCGACGAGCGTGAGCTGGCGTATGCCGACGAGCTCCCAGCCGCCGTCCGCCTGCCCGATGGCGAACAGATTGGCGACCGCGCGCGCGGCGTCATCGTCCACGCTCGCGAGCGGCGCCCCCGGCATGCGCAGGCGCACGACGTTGCCGCGGTCCCACACGCCGACCGGCCCCGGCCACAGCGCCCATTCGAGCGCGCCCACCGTGGCGGCGCGCTCCGCACGGGCGGCGAGCGCGCCGTTGGCGTAGAGGTCGAGCGCGCGCATCGGGCGCGCCACGACGGCGACGAGCGGGCGCGCGTCCTCTTCCGCGCCGGGCAGCGGGGGCAGATCGAGCGGGATCAGGCGCGGATCAGGCGCGAGGTCCGGCGAAGGCGGCGCCGGTGTCGCGCCCGCGCGCAACGCCACGTCGTCGCCGCGCTCGACGGCCTCGATCTGCAGCGTCGCGGCATGCGTCTCGATGCGTTCGATGCGGAACGTGGCGGCGCCCAGTCCGTCGAGGCGCACTGCATCGCCCGGCGCGAGATCGGTCCGCGTTTCGGGAACCGCGAAGCGCACCGAGGCGCGTGCCTGGCGCGCCAGCGCGGCGGCGCCGAGCGCGGCGGCCTGAGCGGCGCCGAGCGCGAACGGCGCGTCGATCGAGATCAGACCGGCGGCGTCGCCGGCATCCGCCCCGCGCGTCACGACGGCGCCGATACGGTAGGCGTTCTCCGGATCGACGAAGCGCACCGCCGCATCCGCCGCGAGCGCCCCGCGCGCCGGCCGCTCGACGCGGACCGCGGGCGCGACGCAGAGATCCTCGGCCGCCAAAGCGCGCGGCGCGCGCCCGTTCTCCGGCAGAAACACGAGACGCCCGGCCTGCGCCGTCACGCCGAATGCGTGCGCCGACATCAGCGGCGCCAGCGCGTCGGCGGCGGTCGTCGGCGCATCGACGACATAGCCCGCCACCACGCCGGTCAGCCGCGTCACGTCGATCTCGGCGCATCCCGCGCGCGCGCACACATCCGCCACGACCGCGGCGAGATCGCCGGCGCCCAGCCGGCCGTTGAGCCAATGTCCGGTGCGCCACGCGTCCGCGTCGGCCCACACGTCGGCGCGCGCCGGAAACGCCGGGAACGGTCGCGCGTCCCAGGCCCACAGACACGTCCGGCTCATGTCGATCATCGCGCCGGCATACAGCGTCGCGCTCGGATTGTTCGGCCCGCCCTCGGCGTAGTGGCGCAGGATCGCCTCGAGCACGCGGCGCTGGGCGATGTCGTCGCGCGCGCCCGAGGAGAAGGGCGGCGCGGCGCTCTCGCTGCTTTTGGCGTCGGGGAAAACATTGGGCGCGTTGCCGGCCTTGTCGACTGCGGGCGCGCCGAGCTCGGCGAGCCAGATCGGCTTGGAGCCGGGAACCCACGCCGTCGGCGTCGTCGCGCGCATGCCGCCGGGGCGGTCGAAGTGGCGGTTGGACCAGAATGCGCGCAGATCCTTGGCGCGCCAGATCCAGGCTTCGCCGGCCACGCCGTCCGCGATCGGCGTGCGCTTCTGTGCGCTGCGATCGGCGGCGTTGGCGTAGAACCACGCATACGCCTCACCGCCCTCCACGCGCGCGTCGAGATAGGCGGGATCGTCGGGGCTTTCGGCGATCGCGGTGTCGAGATGGGCCTCGCCATCGCGCCAATCCGTGAGCGGCGGATACCAGTCGATCGCGACGGCATCGATGACCGGATCGGCCCACAGCGGATCGAGGTGAAAGATCTTCTCGCCGTTCGGTCCCGAGACGCCGGCATATTCGGTCCAATCGGCGGCGTAGGTGATCTTCACGCCCGGCCCGAGCATCGTGCGCACGTCCCGCGCCAGCGCGCGCAGCTGCGCGACCGCGGGGAACGCGCCCGCGGCGTCGCGCGCCGTGGTGAGCCCGCGCAGCTCCGAGCCGATGAGGATCGCATCGACGCCGCCCGCCGCGCGCGCGAGCCCCGCGACGTGGAGCACGAAACGCCGCCAGGACCATTCGTCAGGTCCCGCATAGAGCGGGCCGTGCGGTCCGGGGAGAACGTGCTGCGGGCCGCACGTGCCGAAAAACGCCGCGACGTCGCTCGCCACGCCGGCCGTGCGATCCGCCGCCGCCGGGCGCAGGCGCCCGCGCCAGGGATAGGCCGGCTGCGCGCCCGTCCCGTTCGGGTCGGGCTTCGTCGCGCCCGCGGGCACGTCCATGAACAGGAACGGCGCGAGCGTCACCGCGTAGCCGCGCGCCTTCAGGGCGGCGATCGCCTGCAGCACGCTGTCGTCGCTGGGCGATCCGCCATAGGCCGGCGCGCCGTCATGCGTCGAGACCAGATAGGCGGACGCGCGATCGACGCCGCTCACGCGCCAGGCGAGCGGCGCGGTCGTCTTGTCACGGCGATCGACTCCGGGCCGCACCTTGCAGAGGCCCGCGCGCAGATCGTCGCCGAACCAGCCGATCACCAGCGTCACGGTACGGCAGCCGGGCGCGGCGCGCGCCAGATCGTCGAGCGCGACCACGAGATCGGCGCGGCGGGCGTCGACATGGCAGTTTTCCGCCGCGGCGAGCCTGCCGTCATCGACGCGCCGCACGATCTGCGTCGCATAGGCGAACTCGCCGGCGCCGGGGATGAGACAAACGCCGCGCGTCAGATCCTCAAGGCGCGCCGGGCCCGGCGCCGCCGGCGGCGTCCGCAGGACCTCGAACGACAGTTGCGGGAGCGTGTCGCCAAAGGCGTCCAGCGGCAGGTCCTCGAAGACCACGTACGCAACGCCGCGATAGGCCGGCGCGGCGTCGACGCCTTCGACCGCCTCGATGACCGGGTCCGGCGCCTGGTCTTCCGTGCCCGGATGGAATCGCCACGCCACGCCGGAGAGATCGAGCGGCGCGCCGTTGGCCCAGACGCGCCCGATCCCGTGCGCCACGCCCTCGCACAGCGCCACGGCGAAGCTGATCGTGTAGCGCGTCGTCGTGACCTTCGCGCCGGTCTTGCCGCCGCTGCGTTTCGTGGTGGCGTGCGCCTTGAAGCGCGCCGCCCAGATCACCTGCCCGGCGATCCGCATGCGTCCGAACAGCATCGGCAGGCTTTCGCCTTCCTGCGACCCCTGCACGTGAAGATCGGTGAGGCGCGGCCCGACGCTGCGGCGCTCCGGAAACAACGCGGCGTCGATCCGGCGCCCGAGCGCGGCGCCGGCGCGCGCGGCCAGGCGGGCCGCGATCGCCTTGAAGGTTTGCGGCGCGACGGCGCGCGCGGCTGCGGCGGCCACGCGCGAGAGGATCAGCTGGGCCATGGCTCGGCTCCGGGAAAGGCGAAGGCGGCGGCGCAGCGCGCGCGCCACCAGGGCGAACACCGGCTCTCGACGACGGCGCGGGCCCAATAGGCGTGCACCATCGTCCCCGGCGATACGAGGAGGTCGGCGTGGCGCGGCGGCGAGAGCGCATCCATCCGGAACAGCAGCACGTCGCCCGGCGCGGCCTGGTCCGGCGGAACGGACGCCATCCAGCGCCCGAGCGCCGCGCCGAGGAGATCGTCCCCGTGCGGATCATGCCAGTCCGGCGCGTAGGCGGGCGGCGATTCCGGCTCCGGCCCGATCACCTCGCGCCACACCCCGCGCACGACGCCGAGGCAATCGGCGCCGGCGCCGCGCACGCTCGCCTGATGCCGATACGGCGTTCCGATCCATCGGCGCGCAGCGGCGACGATCGCCATGCGCACCGGCGGGGCCTGGTCCAGGATCGTCATCCCCGTGCGCCGCCGTCGGCCGGTCCGTCCGCGTCGGCGGCGCGCACGAGGACGTCAGGCCCGATCATGTGCGGGAAGCCGCGGAAATTGACGGCGTTGCCGAACCGTGTCCGGCAGGTGAGGAGCGTCTTGTCGCACACCGCGCCTGCGTTGGCCGGCGCGGTGAGATCGACGCCGCAGCGGGCGTCGCCGAGATCGGCGTCGCAGGTGCGGGCGAACACGCGGCCGATCGGGCGCGCGAGCGCCGCCTTCGGCCCTTCGATTTCCGCTTCGAACACCCCGTCGCCGCGCCGCACGGCGCCAAGGCGGCCCACCATGACGATCACGCTTACGGAGGGATCTTCGAGGTCGACACGGCGCACGCGCACGTCCGCGCCGTCCCAAAGCCCCGCGTCGAGATCGACGGCGCTCAGCGCGTCGTCGTCGAGCACGCCGGTCACGACGGGCGGCAGGTCCTCCACGCCGAACGTGGCGACGCCATCGGCAAGGGCGATCGGCGCGGGCGCATGCGGGACGCCGTCGACCACGAGCGTCGTCTCTTGATCCGTGAAGCCGAGCGTGACGCCGTCGCGTCGCCTCAGCGTGACGGCGAGCGTGCGCCGCGTCATGGCGTGACCTCGACCAGCGCAAACGGCGCGCACCGGACTTGGCCATCCTCGGTCGGCGCGAGATCGAGGCGGTCGCAGTCGAAGCGCACCGGCGTATCGAACACGAACCCAGCGCGGACGACCGCGCCGGCGCCCGGCGCCGCTGCAAAGGTCACCACCCCGGTCGCGGCGTCGCACGAAAACGCCGTCGCCGCCAGCTCCGCGCCGTCGAGACTGACGCGCGTCGTTCCCGCAACCGGCGCCGTGATCGGCCGCAGGACCGCGGCGGCGGCGTCGCCGTAGCGCTTCACGAGCTGGAACGCGCGACGCGCGCCATCACCGACGCCCAGCTTCTGATCCGTCGCGGTGAGCGGCGCGAGCGGCCCGCCCGAACGCTGGTCGAGCGGATCGCGCAGGCGAAACGCAAAGCCCCGGCCCCGCCGCGCGACGAAGAACGCGGCGAGCGCCGCCGCCTCGTCCGGCGCCAAGACGCCTGGCGCCACCTCGTACCGCCGCCGCGCCACCGCGCCGCGCTGAAGGCGCGCCTCGCGACCCGCGCCAAGCGCGATGATCTCGGTCGTATCGACGGGCCCGCCCCGCGCGCGGCGCGCAAGCGCGGCGGGAAACGCGATGTCATGGAACCCGCTCATGGCGCGCGCCGCCGCACGAACGGCGCCAGGAGCGCTGCGGTTTTTGCCGTCAGCACCGGCGCACCGGCCTCGCCGCGGCCGAGATAGAGCGCGAGCACCAGGTCGAGCACCGCGTGGCGCAACGCCGCCGGGACGTCCGACGGGGCGCCGAAGCCCACCTGCATCTCGATCTCGACGGCGTCGGCCACCGTCGGCGGCGTGGCGCGCACGCGACCGGGCGGATCGGCCGCGGCGAGCGCGACGGTGAGCGCGCCCGACGCGCCGGACGCGGATGTCCAACGCGCCGCATAAATTTGCCGCACCGGCGCGAAGGCGGCGGCGAACGCCCCTTCATCGAGTTCGGCCACGGCGCGCGTTTCGCGCACCCGGCGCGAGACCAGCGCCAGGCCCGTGCGGGCCTCGACGATCTCGCGCGCAGCCGCGATGAGCGCAGCGAAAATGGCGGCGTCCTGATCGGCCGGGACGCGCGCCAGGGCCGCCGCCTCCGCGACCGAGACGGGCTCGGTCGCGGGCGGGGTGACGACGACGACGCCCATCAGCTCGCGCCGAACTTCAACAGCTTGATCGCGTCGAAGTTCTGCACGGCGCCGCCGACGCGCTTGGTCACGTAGAACAGCACGTAGGGCTTGGCGCTGTAGGGATCGCGCAGCACGCGCACGCCGGCGCGGTCGACGATCAGATAGCCACGCTGGAAGTCCCCGAACGCGATCGCCATCGTGTCCGTGGCGATGTTCGGCATGTCCTCGATCTCGGTGACGGGGTAGCCGAGAACGGTCGAGTCCCCGGCCGCATCCGCCGGCCGCCAGATGTAGGCGTTGGTCTGGTCCTTCAGCTTGCGGACGGCCGCGAGCGTGCGCCGGTTCATGACGAAGCGCGCATTCTGCCGATAGATCGCCTTCGGCGCGAAGATGAGGTCGATCAGCTTTTCGACGGGCGCCGTGGCGGGAAAGCCCCCGGCGACGCCGGTGGCCAGGTAGCCAAGCTGACCCCAGCCTTGCGAGGCGTCGGCGACGACCGGATAGGCCAGGAAGCCCTTCGGCTTGCCGACGCCGTCCCCGTTGACGAACACCGCGCGCTCCTGGCCGGAGAACGCCTCCTCGCATTCGCTGGCGATCCACTCCTCGACGTCGACATAGGCGTCGTCCAGCAAGGTCTGTGTCGCGGCGAGGTTCGCGAACAGCTCGAACGTCGTCGCCTCGATCATCGACAGCGTGGGCGTCGCGCCTTGCGGACGCCCCGCCGTTTCGGCGGCCCAGCCCGCGCCGGCTGCAGTCGTGGAGAAGATGCGGTGGAAGATCGTGGCGCCGGTGGTGCGCACCGTCGCGATCTGGCGCATCGGCGAGGTTTCCTGGAGACGCTTCTCGATGCGGCGATCGAGGTCCGGCGGCGACATATAGCCCCCGTCGGTCGGCGAACCCGCCGACAGCGCCTTGAGTTCGAGCGCGGCCATCTGGCTTTCGTCGCCGCGGCGCAGATAGGCCGCCCAGGCGCTCTTGTGGGCGGGCTCGGCCGGATCGGCGCCGACGCCGGGCCGCAACCCGACGACGCCGGCGCGCTCGGCGCGCTCCGCCTTGGTTTCGACGCGCTGCAACGCGCTTTCGATGCGCGCGACGCGGTCCTCCAGCAGCGGATCCGGGCGCTTTGCGGCGATCGCCGCAAGACGCTCGTCGTTCGCGTCCTTGAACGCCTCGAAGAGGCGCAGCGCCTCCTCGGCGGACGGCGACGAGGCCGCCTTCACGTCATGGGTCATGCAGGTTCTCCCAATCTGGAGAGTTCCGCCTCGGACCATCCGATGCGGGTGAGCCGGGCGCGGGGCGCCATCGGCTCGGAGACGATGGAGATTTCGACGAGGTCGATCGCGAACAGCTCGCGGCCGCCGGGCCGTGCGCGCGCGGCGCGGACGCGGTAGCCGATCGAAAGGCCGTCGACGCCGCGGGCGATCCGGCGCGCCGCGAGCGATCCGGCCGCCGCGTTCGTGTCGATCCGGCCCTGGACGAACAGGCCGCGGGCGTCTTCTTCGAGATGGAGCCACACGCCGGCGCGCAGCCGCGCATCGTGCTCGAGCAGCATCGGGAGCTTGTCCGCGCCCGCGAGCGCGGCGCGGAACGCGCCGGCGGCGATCACGTCGCCTTCGCGATCCGGCGCGCCGAACAGCGCCGCATAGCCTTCGACGATGAGGCTCACGGCGTCTGCCGCCGCGGCTGCACGGGATCGAGACGCTCGACGGCGCGGGTGAGATCGATGATCTCCGTCTCCATGCGGGCCAGCCGCTCGGCCACGCCCGCCTGTTCCGCAAGGCGCCGCTCCACCTGCTCCAGGCGTTGCGCCGCGCGCCCCGTCCAGATCAGCGCGCCGGCGGCCTGCACGAGAATGGCGAACGCCAGCGCAGCGGTGATGCGCTTGTCCATCACGGGCGGGCCTCCGGCGGCGCTGCGTCGAGGCCGGCGATGCGGCGCTTTTCCGCGCGGTCGAGAAAGCTCGCCGCCTCGAGCCGCGCCCACAGCGTCTCCCGCTCCGCCGCCAGCGCCGGCACGGCGTCGAGATCGACGCGCACCCGCGCGCGCGAGCCAGGCCAGCGGGCGCCGAGCCAAATCTCCAAGAGGCGCGCCGTCTTCTGCGCGAGCGGCGCGGCGGCGATCCGCCAGAACGCGAGATTGGCTTCCTTGTAGGTCGAGTAGGTGTTGTCGCCGGGAATGCCGAGCATCATCGGCGGCACCCCGAAGGCGAGCGCAATCTCCCGCGCGGCGGCGTGGCGCGCCTCGGCGAAGTCCATGTCCGCCGGCGTGAGGCTCATGGGCTTCCAGTCGAGCCCGCCTTCGAGGAGCAGCGGGCGCCCGGCGTTTTCCGGGCCCTGGTGGGCGCGCTCCAGTTCCGCCTTCAGGCGATCGAACTGTTCGTCGCTGAGGCGCTCGCCGGGCGCGGCGAAGACGAGCGCGCCGGAAGGCCTCGCTGCATTGTCGATCAGGGCCTTGTTCCAGGCGGCGCCGGCATTGTGCACGTCGATCGCCGCGCCGGCCGCCTCCATCGGCGACTGCCCCCAGAAATCGTCGAGCGGATGGAACAGCTTGAGATGCAGCACCGGGCCCGGATCGCCGAGCGGATCGCGCAGAAGCCGGCGCACGCGCCCGTCCACGCGATGCTCCCATCCGGCCGGGCCGTCCGCCCCCGGAATGACGGCCATGCGATCGGGACGCAGGGCGTGCAGCTCCAGGGGCGGCTCGCCGTCCGCGGCGACCGCCTCGAGGAAGCCGTTGCCGGCCACGTGCAGATGGCCGAACAGGGTTTCGAGCAGCGCAACGCCGGTCTGATCCGGATTCGGACGATCCAGCAGCGCCGCGAGCGGATGATCCGGCGGATCGACGCGCAGGGGCGCGCTCGCGGCGGATTCGGCGATCAGGCGCACGCACCGGTACGCGATCGGGTTCTTGCCATAGCCTTCGCGCGCGAACGCGGCGGGATCGTGCGGGGACCACATCGCGCGCGGCGTGCCCTGCCACGCCACGAGGCGCTTGACCTCGGGCGGCCGCGGCGCCGCGCGCGTCCTCAACCAGTCGAACATCGCAAGTCTCCTCACAGGACGCGCACGCCGGGTGCGGCGCGGGCGAGCATCACGTCGGTGAGCGCCCAGACGAGCGCATCCACGCGGTCCGGACTGGCGCGGCCGGCATGAGCCTCGCCGAACGCGCACATCTCGGCTTCGAGGGCGGCGAACACGCCCGCATGGGTGATGCGACCGCGCTCGTAGAGCGCCGCGACCGGCTCGGCGCGCGCCGTCTTCGAGACCTGGGCCCGCAAGAGCCGCACGGGAACCGGCGCCCCGGCGACGAGGAGCGTGGTGCGCACCATCTCGCCGCCCTGGTTGGACTCCGCGACGATGCGGCTGGCGCGCCAGCGCGCGGCGGCGTCACACGCGACGCGCGCCCAACCGAGCGGCGTCAGGCCCTGGACGGTGGCGTCTTCGAGCACCACGCCGCGGCGCGCCGCGCCCTCGCCGACGGCGCCGGCGACGATCACGCCGCACGCATCCGCATCCGCGCCGGCCGAGGCGGGCGGATCGACGGCGACGACGATCTCGTCGAGCGTCGCGGGCGCTGCGCCACGGCAGCGCGCGAGGCCGTCGCGCGTCCACAAGGCGCCGTCGGGAGCGGCGAGCAATTCGCCGTCGAGCTCCTGGCGGCCGAAGCGTGTGCCGCCCCACAAGGCGCGCATGTCCTCGACGAAGCCGGGCGCGAGATTGTCCGCGTTTTCGGCCATCGTGGCGCGCGTCGTGACGGCGCCCGGCGTGGCGCAGAGCGTGGCGAGCGCCGCGATCGGGCGCGGCGTCGTGGTGATCGCAAGCCGCGGGTGCGCGCCCAGCCGCAGCGCCGGCCGCAGCACGCCGAGCACGAGGTCCGGATCCGGCCAGGCGCAGAACTCGTCGCCCCAGGCGGCGTCGAACTGCGGGCCGCGCAGGCCGTCCGGCTCCTCCGCGGAATAGGCGAAGGCCTGCGCGCCATTGGGCCACGACACGCGCCGAAGGCTCGGTTCGTAGGTGGGCCGCGTGCGACCGACGGCGAGGAGACCCGAAGCGCCTTCGATCATGACGTTGCGCACGTCGAGCTGGGATTGACCGACGAGCGCGATGCGCCGCGCGACGCCGGCCGCGACGCAGGCGTGAACCCACTCGGCGCCGGCGCGCGTCTTGCCCGCGCCGCGCCCGCCGACGAACACCCACACGCGCCAGTCGCCGCGCGGCGGCAATTGGCCGGGGCCGGCCCAGAGCGCAAACTCATCGCGGATCTCCGGCGCGGCCGGCGCCTGCGCGATAGCCCGCGCGGCGCGCACGTCGGACAAGGTTTCGGATGCGGCGCTCCACGTCGGCGCGGGCTTGGGCGTCGTCGGCTGCACGGGTCTCGTCGGAAACGGGGGAAGCAAGGGCGCGGCCGAGATCAGCGAGCGCTTCGGCGGCGCGGGTGACGGCGGAGAGCGCCTTGGCCGCACGCTCGGCCTCGCCCATCTCGCCGGCCGCGAGCGCGGCGCGGGCCGCGTCGAGGGCCGCTTCGAGATCGGAGATGTCGGCGCGCAGGCGGGTCGGCGAACTCATGCGCCAAGGCTAGGCGCGCGCCGGAGCCGGTCGGATCGTTTCGCCGCCCGGCCGCGCGCCGGCCTTGTGCGCCTTGGCCTACGGCGGTTTCGAGGCCGGGATGAGGTGCGCCCTATGCACCCACGGAGCGAACCCCTAAGATCGCCGCCGGCCGCCTGCCGCGCGCGATGGCGCGGCCCTCCGGAGTTGTGACGTGTCAGACCAAAGCCCCGGCCCGGCTCCGAGCGGCCCCGGGCCCGCAAGCGATGCGGCCGTCGGCGCGCGCGCGCAGATCGACCGCCTGTTGCGCCAACGCTCGCCGCTGGTCGTGCTGGGCGCCTTGACGGTCGGCGCCCTCGCTGCGGTCGCGGCCATGTGGGGCGCCTGGTTCTGGCTGTTCGACGGCCTGCCCCGCGTTCCCGATCCGCGCGCCTTGTGGACGATGAACCGGCAGCCGTCCGTCACCTTCGTCGATCGCACGGGCGAGCTGATCGGCGTACGCGGCCCCTATTACGGCGAAGCCGTGCGCCTGCAGGAGCTGCCGCCGTTCGTGCCGCAGGCCTTCCTCGCGATCGAGGACCGCCGCTTCTACGAGCACCGCGGCGTCGACCGGCAGGCGCTGATCCGCGCCGCCGCCGTCAATCTCGGCGCCGGCGGGCGCACGCGCCAGGGCGGCTCCACGATCACGCAGCAGCTCGTGAAGAACCTGTTCCTGAAGCCGGACCGCACCCTGCGCCGCAAAGTGCAGGAAATGATCCTCGCGGGCCGCATCGAGCGCCAGCTCACCAAGGAGCAGATCCTCGAGCTCTATCTGAACCGCATCTATCTCGGCGAACAGGCCTATGGCGTCGACGCCGCCTCGCGCCGCTATTTCGGCAAGCCGGCAAGCCGCCTCACCGCGCCGGAGGCGGCGCTGCTCGCCGCGCTGCCGAAGGCGCCCACCGAACTCGCGCCGACGCGCAATTTCAAAGGCGCCAAAGAGCGCCAGCTCGTCGTGCTCCAGGCGATGGTGGACCAGACCTTCATCACCCCGGAAGACCGCGACCGTTTCGCCGAGACGCCGATCAAGGTGTCGAAGCCGCTGCGCGCGGAAGGGGAGCTCGGCTACGCCTTCGACATGGCGATGGACGAAGCGCGCCGTCTCGGAGGCCCGCTGCCGCAGGACCTCGTGATCACGCTCTCCATCGATCCCGTGCTGCAGGCCGAGGCCGCGCGCATCGTGCGATCGTTCACGCTCGCCGCCGGCGGCAAGAAGAAACCCCTTCAGGGCGCGCTGATGAGCGTGGACCGCGACGGCGCGATCGTCGCGCTCGTCGGCGGCACGAGCTACGCCAAGAGCAAGTTCAACCGCGTGACGCAGGCCAAGCGCCAGCCGGGCTCCACGTTCAAGACGTTCGTCTACGCCGCCGCTTTGGAGAACGATCTGACGCCGGACGACGTCCGCTACGACGAGCCGATCAACATCCGCGGCTGGAGCCCGAAGAACTACGGCGAAGGCTATCGCGGCGCCGTGACGTTGCGCACCGCCTTCGCGCAATCGCTCAACACCGTCGCCGCGCAGGTCGCCGAAGAGATTGGGCAGGACAAGGTCGTCGAGCTCGCCAAGCGCTTCGGCATCACCACGCCGCTGCAGCCCGTGCCGGCGATCTCGCTGGGCTCGGGCGAGGTGACGCTGTTCGACATGACGAACGCCTTCTCCGTCGTCATGCGCGAGGGCGCGCGGATCGACGCCCATCTCGTCGACGCCGTGCGCGATACGCGCGGCGCCATGCTCTACCAGCGCACGCCGAGCGAGCCGGAACAGATCTATGACCAGGATCTCGCCCACCGCCTCACCGGCATGATGGGCCGCGTGATCCAGACCGGCACCGGCGTGCGCGCGCGCCTGCCCGGACGCGACGCCGCCGGCAAGACCGGCACCAGCTCGGACTGGCGCGACGCCTGGTTCATCGGCTTCACCGCCGACTACACGACGGGCGTCTGGGTCGGCTATGACGACTACACGCCGATGCCGCAGATCGCCGGCAGCGGGCCGCCGGCGGAGATCTGGGCCGAGTACATGACCTTCGCCCAACGGGACCTGCCCAACACGAAGCTCGCCGGCATCGAGCCGCCGCCCGTCCCGACGCGCCGCCAGTTCGAGATCGCCGACTTCTACGACGCGCTCAGCGCCGCGTTCGGATCGGTCTTCGGCGACGAGGACGACGAAACCCGCGCGCCCGCGGCCCCGCCGATCCGCTGACGACCCCGCCATGTCCCGTCCCGCCGCGCTTTTGCAGATCAAGGACGCACGCCTGACGCTGGGCGGCGCGCCGCTGTTCACGGGCGTCGACCTCGCCTTGGCGCGCGGAGACCGCGCCGCGCTCGTCGGCCGCAACGGCGCCGGCAAGTCGACGCTCCTGCGCATCCTCGCCGGCGATCTCGAGCCGGACGCGGGCGACGTCGCCCGCGCGAGCGGCCTCACGCTCGGCGTCGTCGCGCAGGAGCCGGACCTCTCCGGCTGGGCGACGCTCGGCGCCTACGCCGCCGCGCCGTTCGGCGCCGGCCCTCCGGCTCCAGATCATGCGGCCGCGGCTGCGCTGCAGGCCTGGGGCCTTGATCCCGCACGCAGCGCCGAAGGGCTCAGCGGCGGCGAAACGCGGCGCGCCGCGCTCGCCCGCGCCTTCGCCCACGAGCCCGACGTGCTGCTGCTCGACGAGCCCACGAACCACCTCGACATCCCGGCGATCGAGGCGCTCGAGGCGCGTCTTGCCGCCTATTCCGGCGCGGTGCTCGTCATCAGCCACGACCGCCGCTTCCTCGAACGCGCCTCCACCTGCTGCTTCTGGCTGCGCCAGGGCGTCGTGCGGCGGCTCGACCGCGGCTACGCGGCGTTCGACGCCTGGGCCCAGGGCATTGAGGACGAGGAGACGCGCACGCTCGCGCGGATGGAGACGCATTTGCGCGCCGAGGAGCATTGGCTGCGGCGCGGAGTCACCGCCCGTCGCGCCCGCAACGAGGGCCGCCGCTCGCGCCTCGTGGAATTGCGCGCCGCCCGCCGCGCGCTCATGGCGGCGCGGGCGAAATCCGTCGCGGCGATCGAGGCGGAGACGGGGGGCGAGTCCGGCCGTGTCGTGATCGAGGCCCGCGGCCTTTCCAAGACTTGGCCCGGCGCGACCGCGCCCACCGTCGCGGACCTCTCGCTGAAGATCATGCGCGGCGACCGCGTCGGCATCGTCGGCCCGAACGGCGCCGGCAAGACCACGCTGATCGATCTCCTGCTCGGCCGGATTTCGCCCGATGGCGGGATCGTCCGGCACGGGACGAATTTGGAGATCGCCTATCTGGACCAGACGCGCGCCGGCCTGCGCGGGGCCGAGACGATGCAGGAGGCCTTGTGTCCGCTGGGTGGCGATCAGGTGATGGTGCGCGGCAAGGCCCGGCATGTGGCGGCCTACGCCCGCGACTTCGCCTTCGGCCCCCAGCACCTGCGCCAGCCGGTGTCGGCGCTGAGCGGCGGCGAGCGGAACCGCCTGCTGTTGGCTGTCGCGCTGGCCAAGCCGGCCAACCTGCTCGTGCTCGACGAACCCACGAACGATCTCGACATGGACACGCTCGACGCCCTGGAAGAGGCGCTCGACACCTATGAAGGCACCGTCCTCGTCGTCAGCCACGACCGCGCCTTCCTCGACGACGTCGCCACCCAGGTGATCGGCGCCGTCGGCGGCGGCCGCTGGGCCGAAAGCCCGGGCGGCTACGCCGATTTCGAGCGCGAGCATGGCGGCTGGCGCGCGCCGGCCCCGCGACCGGCCGCGAACCGCCCGCCGCCGCCCGCCGCGGCGCCGAAAAAGCCGCGAAAACTGAGCTATCGCGACGAGCGCCGGCTGGGAGAGATCGAGGCGCTTCTGCCGCGCCTCGCCGCGGAGATCGCGCGCCTCGAGGCGACGCTTGCCGATCCCGGCCTCTATGCCCGCGACGCCAAGCGCTTCGCCGAAGCTTCGGCACTCCTGGACAAGTCACGCGCCGACAAGGACGCAGCAGAGACCGAATGGCTCGAAATTGAGGCCCGCCGCGAGGCTTTGGCGAGTGACGCTGACGATTGATTTACCTCTGCCCGTTAACGTGTCGGTTCGGGACGGGTTAAGGTCATGTCAACCACATCGCGCTTCGCAAAACTCATTGATCTGGCCTCGCAGCCGTCCAGCGAGCAACGCCGCGATCTTCTCCGCGAAGTCACCGACCTCTTCTTCGAAACCGAAGAGTCGCGCACCGAGCGCGAGACCCACCTGTTCGGCGACGTCCTCCGCGCCGTGGCTGTCGACATGCAGGACAGCGTCCTCGTCGAGCTGGCCCAGCGTTTCGCGCGCGCCAACAACCCGCCCGTCGATCTCATGCGCGACCTCGCGCACCACCGCTTCCCGGTGGCCGAACAGGTTCTGTTGAACTGCACGGCCCTCACCGACGACGATCTCATCGGCGTGATCAACAAGCGCGGCCAGGAGCATGCGCGCGCCATCGCCCGTCGCGAAACCGTCAGCGAGACCGTGTCGGACGTCATCGTGGACCGCGGCGACGACGAGACCGTCGACGTCCTCGTCCGCAACGCCGGCGCGAAGATCTCGCGCCCGACGATGGAGAAGGTCGTCGATCGCGCGCTGGAGAACAGCAAGCTGCACGAAGGCGTCGTCGGTCGCGCCGACATGCCCGTGGACCTCCTCAACGAGATGTATTTCGCAGTCGAGACGCGGCTGCGCGAAGCCATCCTCGAGCGCAACGCCCAGCTCGATCCCGAAGATCTCGACATGGCGCTGATGCGCGCGCGCCGCCGCATGCAGAAGGCCGTGCAGGGCGAGACCCAGGAAATGGCCGAAGCGCGCGCGCTGATCGCCCGCCGCGCGGCGTCCGGCGGGCTCGACGGGCCCTATCTCGTCTCGCTGCTGCGGGACAAGAAGCAGCACGCCTTCCTCTTCGGCCTTGCCGAAATGACGGGGGTGGACATCGAGGTCGCGCGCATGATCACGGCCCGCAAGGACATGGATGCGCTGGCCATGCTGTGCCGCGCCTCCGGCTTCGAGCGCCCACTGTTCGTCACCCTCGCCGTCCTGATCGGCGGCGGCGAACGCGCGACGGCCCAGGCCGAGGAGTTCGGCCGCCTTTATCTGCGCGTGCCCGTCGAGGCCGCGCAGCGCGCGATGCGCTTCTACAAGGTGCGTCGCTCCGCGGAGTCGGCCGTCGCGGCCTGACCTGCGCGCGACGCCCTCAGGCCAACCGTTCTTTCGTCGACGCGAAGCGGATCGCCGGATTCTTGTCCTGGACGTAGCCGATCTCCCAGGCGCTTTTGCCGAGATAGACCGGCGCGCCGTCGAGATCTTCGGCCATCTGCATCTTGTTCCGCTCGAGGAAGGTTTCGAGATCGCTGCGTTCGGCCGCGCTCACCCAGCGCGCCGCCTGGAACGGCGAGACTTCGAACATCACTTCGAGGCCATATTCCGCCCGCATCCGCTCTTCGAGCACGTCGAACTGCAGCGCGCCGACCGCGCCGACGACGAGATCGGCGCCGACTACCGGCTTGAAGAGCTGCGTCACGCCTTCCTCGGCAAGCGACTCCAGCGCCTTGCGCAGGTGCTTCTGCTTCAAGGGATCGGCGACGCGGCAGCGCTTGAGGATTTCCGGCGCGAAGTTCGGAATGCCGCGGAACGAGATTTGTCCCGTTTCGGACAATGAATCACCGACGCGCAGCACGCCGTGGTTGGGGATGCCGATCACGTCGCCGGGGAACGCCTCGTCCGCGATCTCGCGGTCCTGCGCCATGAACATCATCGGGTTGTGAACGTTCATCGCGCGGCCGACGGACGATTTCAGCGTCATGCCGCGCCGGAACCGGCCGGAGCAGACGCGGAAGAACGCCACGCGGTCGCGGTGCTTGGGATCCATGTTCGCCTGGATCTTGAACACGAAGCCCGTCACTTCGTCCGTGTCCGGCGCAATGGTGGCCTCCACGCCCCTGGCCGTCGCGGCCTGCGTGCGCGGCGCGGGCGCGAAGCCCGCGAGCACGTCGAGCAGTTCGCTCACGCCGAAGCGCCGAAGCGCCGAGCCGAACAGAACCGGCGTCATCGAGCCGCCGCGGAACGCCTCGAGATCGAACGCCGGCAGGCCCTCGCGCGCCAGCTCCGAGGTGTCACGCAGTTCGGCGAGCTCGTCCGGCGCGAGGATCGCGGCCACCGAATTGCCCGCCATCGCGATCCGCTCGGCGGCGGCGAAATCCGGATCACCCGCCTCCGGTCGCTTGAACACGAGGAACTCGTCGCGGGTCAGATCAAGCATGCCCTTGAAGCGCTGCCCAGATCCCGCCGGCCAGTAGAGCGGCGCGGCGTCGAGCGCGAGGCGCTGCTGCACCTCGTCGAGCAGGGCGAAGGGGTCCTGCGCTTCGCGGTCCATCTTGTTGATGAAGGTGATGATCGGGATGTCGCGCAGACGGCACACTTCGAACAGCTTGAGGGTCTGCGGTTCGATGCCCTTGGCGGCGTCCAGCACCATGACCGCGCTGTCGGCCGCAGTGAGCGTTCGATAGGTGTCTTCGGAGAAGTCTTCGTGGCCCGGCGTGTCGAGCAGGTTGAACACCACCTCGTCGCGCTCGAACGTCATCACCGAGGCCGAGACGGAGATCCCGCGCTCGCGCTCGATCTTCATCCAGTCCGAGCGCGTGCGCCGCTGCTCGCCGCGCGCGCGGACCGCGCCGGCCATGCGGATGGCGCCGCCGGCCAAGAGCAGCGTCTCGGTCAGCGTCGTCTTGCCCGCGTCGGGGTGGGAGATGATGGCGAACGTCCGGCGTCTTGCCGCTTCGGTCGCCGGATCGTGCGTGGTCATGCCGCCTCCAGGGCCGCGGCCTTACGTCCGCCCGCGGCCCGACGCAAGCCGAGCGACTTTCCCCCCGCGGGGCTTATGGTTAAGACCATTACTCAAATTGGGGCTCAAAGCGGGGAGCTGCGGCCATGGCCGACGTTTTCATTTCCTATGCGCGCGACGACCGCGCGCGGGTCGAGCAGCTTGCCAAGGCGCTCGAACAACGCGGCTTTTCGGTCTGGTGGGATCCCGAGCTCCTGCCCGGCGAAACCTACGCCCAGAAGATCCAGACCGTCCTCGCCAGCGTGAAAGCGGTCATCGTGGTGTGGTCGAAGACGTCCGCCGCACGTCCCTGGGTGCTCGACGAGGCCGCGGTGGGCCGCGATCGCGGCGTGCTGATCCCGGTCCTGATCGACTCGGTCGAGGCCCCGCTCGGCTTCCGCCAGCTCCAGGCCGAAGACCTTTCCCATTGGCCGAGCGCCGCCAGCGAGGAAAGCTTCAACCGCGTCGTGCGGGCGATCGAGGCGATTTCCGGCCGCGAGGCCACACCGCCGCCCAAACCGACCGGTCTGCAGTTTCCGCCGCAGGCCAAGCGGGCGCTGGAGACGGTGGAAAAACGCGCCAGCAACCTGCCGCGCCTGATCGGCGGCGGCCTGTTGGCCGTGCTGTTGATCGCCGGCGCCTATCAGATCTTCAAGCCGGCCGATCCGAACGCGCCGACGCCCACCACCGAAGAACCAACCGGCGGAACCGCGGACGCCGCGAGCGCCTACGGCCTGTCGACGAAGCAGATCGCCAGCCTCGACTTCAAACCGATGATCGACGCGGCGCTGCAGACCTCGAACATCGATCTGATCCGCAAAGGCGCGGAAGACGGCGACGCGCTGGGCCAGACGCTTCTGTGCCTGGCCTATGACGCCGGCGAGGGCGTGACGGCGGATGCGGTCCAGGCGCGGACCTGGTGCGAACGCGCCGCGGGCCAGGGCTCGACGATCGCGACCTATCTGTTGTCCTTCTATCAGCGCAACGGCGTCGGCGGGTTCACCGCCGACGCTGCGGAAGCCAACCGCCTGCTCGAAGAGGCGGCGAACGCCGGCGATGCGCGCGCGCAGTACGATCTCGGCGTCTGCTTCCTGAACGGCGTTTATGGCTACACGCCGGACGACTCGCTCGCGATCAGCTGGACGCGCAAGGCGGCGGAACAGGCCTACCAGAAGGCGCAGTTCAATCTCGCCTGGATGTACGAGAACGGCCGGGCCGTTCAGAAGGACTACGCCACCGCGGTGCTCTGGTATCAGAAGCTCGCGGACGAGGGCTCGGCGGTCGGCACGCGCGGCCTGGGCTGGATGTACTACAACGGCTGGGGCGTCGAGCAGGACTACGCGAAGGCGGCCGAGTACTACCGCACGGCGTCCGAGGCCGGAGACGGCAATGCATCCAACAACCTCGCCGCCCTCTACGAGAACGGCTACGGCGTCGAAAAGAGCCTGGACGAGGCGGTGAAGTACTACCGCCTCGCCGTCGATCAGGGCTTTCCGCGCGCCAAGGAAGAATTGAAGCGCCTCGGCTTCAGCGATTGACGCTGCGGCCCTGGAGCGCGTTGCGAGCGGTTGGGCTCGGCCAGAAGAGTCGCAACGCGCTCAAGCTGTTGATCTTGAGCATGTTCGGACCTTTCCGGCCGATTCCAAAAGGACGGAAAATGCTCTAGCGCGGCGCCTGGACTTCGATCGGCTCGGTCAGGAACGTGCGCCCCGCCCGGTCCTCGATCTCGACGATCCAGAGGTCGGGGTCGGTCTCGGCGCGACGGCGCGCGTGCGCGTCGACGGTCGGCTCGTCGCAGCCCAGGGGCCCGCTCGAGAGATCAAGCCACACGCGCTCGCCGGCCGCGTTCTGCGCGGGCGCGTAGAGCCGCGCCCGGCCATCCAGCGTCGCGACCTTGACGAGCACGGCCCCGGCGTCGGCGTCCCCGCGCCGGACCACGCCGGCGAACGCGCCCGCCACCGCCGCCCTGCGCATCAGGGCCTGCGCCCAGATTTCCGTCTTCAGGACGGCCATGCCTGCTCCTCTGGCGGCGTTCACCTCGTCGAAACGGCCATCGGCTAGCGTCCGGCCGATGTTGTCCCGTTGGTTCCTCGCCGCCGCAATCCTGGCGGCGCCCGCCCTCGCCGCGCAAGACCCGGCCGCGCTCACCTACGCCCAGCGGCGCGCGCTTCTAGCGGCCGACGAAGGCTGCAACCTCCTGGAGCAGGGGCCCCGCGCGGCGCTGTCGGCGATGACCTCGCAGTCGCGCGCCGTGCTGGTGCGCGCCGGCTGGACGCCCGACCGCTTGGCCACGCTCGACCGTGACGCCGTCCGCGCGGGCCGCTCCCATGCCTGCAACGCGCCCGTGCTGGCCGACGCCGCCGCCAGCGCCCGCGCCGGCTACGAGGGCTGGCGCCGGCTGTCGACCATGACCTTCCCCGGTCAGGCAGCGAGTTGGACGTCGCGCCGCACGCCCGATCCGGATGGCTGGATCGTCTGGCAGGACGCGCCGGGCGCGCCCGGCGTCCGCCTCGGCGTGCGCGAGACCGAGACCGGCGCGGAACTCGTCTTCTCCGTGCCCGACCCCGTGCGCGCGAGCGGCGCGCGCCTGCGTGTGCGCGACCCCGCCCGGGCGCCGCAGCCCGGCTTCGACGCCCCCGGGCGCGCCAAGGCCCGGCTCAGCGATCGCCTGCCCATGCCGACGGAATCGACGGCGATCTTCGCCTCGTCGCGGCGGATCGAAGCCGGCTCGTCCCGCACGCCGGCGCGCACCGTCTTCGCCTTCGACAACAGCGCCTTCGAGCGCCTCGTGGCGCTCGACACGCGCGAAGCCATCGGCGTCGAACTGCCGACGCCCGAAGGCGGCGTGCGCACCTATCTGATCGAGGTCGGCGATCTGGCCGCGGCGCGCGCGTTCGCCGCGCTGCGCTGACGCCTACATGCCCGGCCGCGGCTGGGCGACCACCGGCAGCGTGACCCGCACGAGCGCGCCGCCGCCGGGCGCATCCAGGAACGCCAGCCCGCCGCCATGCAGTTCGGCGAAGCCGCGCGTGAGCGCCAGGCCAAGGCCCACGCCCTCGATCGCCGCCACGCCGGCGCCGCGCTCGAACGCCTGCCCCAGCCGCGCGCGATCTTCCGGCGCAATGCCCGGCCCGTTGTCCTGCACTTCGAGCACCAGATCGTCCCCGTCCTGGCGGGCGCGAACGATGACGCGCCCGTCGCCGGGCGTGAACTTCAGCGCGTTGGTCGTGAGATTGACGAGCATCTGCCGCAGCGCGCGCGGATCGGCGTCGACCTCGAGCGCGTCGTCGGGCAGATCGGCTTCGAGCGTGATCGCCTTGCGCGCGGCGGCGTCCGAAGAGAGGCGCACCACCTCGGCGGCGATGTCGCGCACGTCGAAGCGTTCCGGCTCGAGCACGTAGCGCCCGCCGTCGAGCCTCGACAGGTCCATCAGGCCGCCGATCAGCTCGAGCAGATTGCGCCCGCTCGTCTGGATGAGCCCGACATACTCCTGATACTTGGCCGGCAGCGGGCCATAGAGCTCGCGCTGCATGATCTCGGTGAAGCCGAGAATGTGCGACAGTGGCGTGCGCAGTTCGTGCGAGAGTTCGGCGGTCTGCCGGCTGCGCGCCGCGCGCGCTTCGCGGGCCGCCGCCGCATCCTGCTCCATCGCCGCGAGCTTCGCGGCCCAGGGCGTCACGTCCGTCACGAGCGCGAGCGCGCCGCCGTCATCCGGCGTGGCGTCGATCACGAGGATCTGACCGGACAGGCGCACTTCCGCGCGGCCTTCGTCTCCGGCGGCGGCGGCGCCCAGCGCCAGCTGCACCGCTTCGAGATCGTCGGGCTCCAGATGGGTCGCAAGCGCCGTCACGAACGCTGCGCCGCGCGCCAGCCCTGCGCCCCCGAGCATGGCGGCGGCGCGCGCGCCGATGGCGACGATCCGCATGTCCGCATCGAGGCGCACCGCCGACGGCGCGACCGCCGCGACGGCGCGCACGGGCGCCGCCGAGGACGCCTCGGAGGCGCGCCGCAGCGCCGCGGTTGGCGAGACCGAAACCGCCGTCGAAACCCGCGTCGCCCAGAAGGCCGCCAACAGCCCGCCCGCCGCACCGATCGCGGCCGCGACCGGCGCTGGCGCGATCGCGGGCGCAAAGGGCGCGCCCGCAGCGGCCAGCACATAGCCGACGATCGAGAACAGGGCGCAGTCCGCCGCGATCGCCCGATCCCCCGTCAGCGCCGCAAGCGCCGGCGCGACGAGAAAGGCGAACGCCGCCGGTGACGCGGCTCCGCCGCTGAAGGTGGCGGCGAGGAAGGCGAAGACGGTCCAGGCGAACGCGCCGACCGCGATCGCCCAGATTCGGTCCAGTTGCGGCGCGAGGATGAGCGTCACGACGGCGGGAGCGGCCATCGCCGCCGCCACCCATCCGGCCATCGCCGGTCCGCCCGGCCACAAGGCAGCCGCCACGCCGACCGTTGCAGCCAGCCAGCCGAGCGCGCCGTGCTGCGCAGACAGCGCGGCGGCGGGCTCGGCCTTGCCGGAGAGGACGCGGATGGACAAATCGTCACCAGGAGAAGTGCAAAAGGTCCTTAACTTCTAGGCCGCATTTTCGGAGAAGGGAAAGGCCCGCTCCGGTCGGTTGAGTCGCCTTCGTCCCCCAAAGCGGCCGAACGCCGCGAACTCAGCAAGCCCGGAGCCGCGCCCCCGTTCGCGGCAGAGGAGCCCCGCATGAAAGTCCTTCTGACGGCGTCTTTGGCTGCAGCCCTGATGATGAGCGCGCCGGCCTTCGCCGCGCCCAAGAAGTCCAAGACGCCGCCGGCCCCGCCGCCTGTCGAAGCGCCGGCCCCGCAACCCGCCGGCCCGACTGGCGCGGAAGCGCTCGCCAAGGCGCTCGGCGCCTACGCCGCCTTCCAGAGCGACGTCACCACGCTGCGTGAAAGCCCGCGCCCGAAATCGGCTGCGGAAGTCGAGAAGTCGCTCGACACGGTCGCCAGCCACAACGCCAGCGCGCTCGCCCGCGGCTGGATCGCGTATGGCGCGTCGGTCGCGGCGCAGTCCCCGAAATTCGTCGAGGAAATGAAGAAGGTCGCCGCCGCCCACGGGCAGGCCAAGGCCGTCACCTGGTTCTCGACCATCCCTTACTACGCCAAGTCGCTGCAGGGCGGCGACGAGGCCACCCGCTATGTGCTCGCGGCCGCCGCCGCGGACGCCGACCGCATCGACTCGGTCGGCGACAAGTACAAGAGCCAGGCCATGGATCTGGCCAAGGCCGCGTGGGCCAAGCAGCGTTCGCCTCTGGAAGCCGGCCGCGCCCGCTACAAGCGCCTGAACCAGCTCGCCACCACCGAACCGCGCGCCCTGCCGCCGGAGCTCAGCGCCCGCCTCGTCAGCGCCCCGGTCTCGTCGATCGATCCGTCCGGTCTCGGCGGCCGTCTGTTCTGGGAAACGTCGATCCCGGCGGTCCCCGCGCCCGACGCCCCGGCCGCGACGTTCACGCCCGAGGTGCAGTGGAACACCAACCCCGAATACGCGACCGCGATCGACAGCATGCTCTCGCTCGCCGCGCTCAAGGCGATCGGCGCGATCGACACCATGTCCGGCGCCGACGTCGACAAGGTGCTCGACAACAAGGCGACCTCGAACTGCTTCGCCAGCGCCGCCCAGACGTTCGCCCAGTGCGCGTCCGCCGCCGCTTCGGCGAGCGAAAATCTGGCCTGCCTCGGCCAGGAAGCCTTGAAGCAGCGCGCGATGTGCGTGCGCAGCGTCGTCGGCAAGAGCGCCAGCGTCGCCCAGAACTAAGCTGCGGCTCGCGATTGCGATCTTCTCCAGGGGGCCTTGCGGCCCCCTTTTTTTCGTCTCATGTCGCGGCCATGGCCACCGCTGACCTCGACACCGCCCTGCGCGACCTCGAAGACGAGTTCGCCCTCTTTTCCGATTGGGAGGAGCGCTACGGCTACGTGATCGAGCTCGGTCGCGACATGCCGCCGCTGCCGGACGCCGACAAGACCGAGGCCAACCGCGTGCGCGGCTGCGCCAGCCAGGTCTGGCTCACCAGCGCCTACGACGCCGCACGCGGGCGCATGGTGTTCCGGGGCGATTCCGACGCGCACATCGTGCGCGGCCTCGTGGCGCTGATGATCCGCCTGCTCTCGGACCGCACGCCCGCGGAAATCGCAAAGGCCGACCTTCCCGCCGTGATGGCGCGGCTGGGCCTCGACGAGGCGCTCACGCCGCAGCGGTCAAACGGGCTCGCCGCGCTCGTCGGGCGAATGAAGGCGGCCGCCGCCGCCGCCGGCTGATCAGCGTCGCGCCGCCTGCATGCCATACCCCGCAACGACGCCCGGCGGCGGGGCCTCCCGCAACAGGTCCTCCAGCAGTTCGACATGGGCGTCGAAGGCGGGGTCGTCGCGGCGGTCCTCGATCACCCGGCAGGCATGCCCCACCGTCGACCGGTCCCGCTCGAACGCGATCGCCACGCGCGCCAGGCTCATGTTCATCGCCACGTGCGCGAGATACATCGCCAGCTGCCGCGCCGCCGCCGCCTCGGCCGATCCGCGCGTGCGCGCCTCCACTTCCGCCGGGTCGATGTGACAGGCGTAGGCGGCCATGTGCATGGCCAAGCGCGCGGCGGCTTTGTCTCTCGCGAAACGGAACGGGGCGGCCATTGGTGTCCTCTCTCTTGCGCCGCAAAGGAGCGGGCGTGCGTCAACGTTAAGGTCGCACACGTCGGAGAGGATAAATTCCTGCGTATTCCGCGCTCTATCCCCTAGGAAGAGGGCGGTTCGAACCGTCGCTCCGCACTAGTCGTTGCTGTCGGAGGGGGTGCGCTGGCCGCGTCCGCCGGTCGGCGGCGCCGGGCGCGCCGTGCCCAGGCCCATCTTCTTGGCGAGGTCCGAGCGGGCCTTGGCGTAGTTCGGCGCCACCATCGGGTAGTCGTGGGGCAGTCCCCACTTCGCCCGGTATTCTTCCGGCGTCATGTGGTAACGCGTGCGCAAGTGGCGCTTTAGCGATTTGAACTTCTTCCCGTCTTCGAGACAAACGATGTACTCGGGCGTGACGGACTTCTTGATCGGAACCGCCGGCGTCAGATCCGGTTCAATCGGACCTTCCCGACGGTCGGAAACGTCCCGCAGCGCGCCGAACACAGTCTCGATCAACCCCGGCAGTTCATGATGATCGATCTGGTTGGCCCCGACATACGCCGATACGATTTCGGCAGTCATTTCGATAAGTTCTTGACGATCGTCCATTGGTAGAATGCGTCCCTTAAACACCACCTCGGGACACGTATAGACGACCGTGATTTAAAAGGTAAAGCGTCCGTCAATCGAGACAAAGTCAATCCAAGCTCTTGTTGCGGACTTGCTTCAGAACATCATCACGACATTGTCATTGCGCAAAGCAGCATCAACCCACATGCGCCGAATGCGACGAGCACGCCGGCCCGCCGCCCGCCCGGCGCCGCCGGCCTGTCCAGCCGCGCCGCCGCGACCGCCGCAAGCCGCCCCGCCGCGGCCGAAACCGCCGTCATCATCACGACCCACGCCGTAAACGCCGCCGCAACCGCCGCCGCCGCCGCCGCCATCAGCCGCGGACCGATCGTGCGGTAGAGCCAATCGACATCGCGCAGGCCGCCACCTTGGGCGCCCGCCGCCCGGCGCGCGGCCCGCTGCGCCAGAACGCTCGCCAGCGCGAGCACGACGAGCGCGCCGGCCGCCAACTGCAGCCGCGTCGCGACATGGTCCCAGTCGTAGGGCGCGAACATGATCGGGCTCGGCGGCACCAGGGCGAACAGCCAATCAGGCGCCGCGCCCACGGAGATCAGCACGAACGCCGCGATCGCGCAGGCGAGCACGAACGCGAAGGACGGCGCCGCGCCCCGCACCCGACGCGCGCCGAAATAGGCCGTGAGCGGCGCGCGCACGCCCGCCGCCGCCGCCACGCCGGCCGAGGCCAGAACGAACACCACCAGCATCCAGTCCGAAGCCTGCCGCGCGAACGCGTCCTGCAGCAACGACGCCGAGGCGAAGGTGGCGAGGCCCGGCGCGGCGACCGCGGCGGCCGCGGCCAGGACGGCAAGCGCCGTCGTCGCCGGCGCCGCGCCCCACACGGGCGGCGCCGCGGGATCGTCCGCGCCAGGTCGTGTGGCCCAGCCGACGAGCAGCCCGCCGAGCACCGCAGTGAACAGGCCCGTGAACGCCGCCGCCGACACCCCCGCCAGCACCAGCGGCGCGCCGACGCCCAGCGCCATCACGAGAAGGCCGGTCTGCGCGATCAGGCCGTAGGACAGCATTACCCGCGGCTGCGACGCCGCCGCGGCGAACACCACGCCCCACACCGCCGCGACCGCGCCAATCGTCGCCAGCGCCGGTTCGCCGACGAACATGCGGATCAGCGCATAGAGCGCGAGCGTCGTGGTGATGGGGCCAAGTGCTGCGAAGCCGATCACGCCGGCGCGTGGCGCCGCGTCCTTGATCCAGACATGCGCGAGCGGCCCGCCGGCGCGGATCAGCATGGCCAGGAGAAGGCACAGACCGCCGGGTGTCCTCGCATCGATGCGATCGAACTTCACGTCGTTCGTCTGCGCCCACACCAGCCCGACACCGACGACGAACAGCGCTCCCGCCAGGGCATGCCAGGTGACGAAGCGCCCTGCCGCCGCCCGCGCGCCCGGCGTGCGTCCGCACAGCACGAGCGCTGCGCCGGCGAGGATCGACACTTCCGCGCCAACCACGAACGTGACGAGATCGCCGCCATAGATCGCGGTCATCGCGCCGCCGAGATGGGCCAGAAGCGCGGCGTCCTCGAACGCGTCGCGCCGGTGGGAGGTCGCGAGCCCGAGCACGACGCCCGCGCCCGCGATCGCGATCCCGAACACCTGCGCCGCCGCATCGAGGCGCAACGGCACGACCGTAAGGCCCACTTGCCGGAACACGTCGTGCGCGCCGAAATCCGGCGTGAGGGCGAGCGCGCCGGCGGCGATCGACGCCGCCACCGCCAGCGCCGCCCGCAGGCCCGCCGGCGCGATCAGCGCGATCAGCGCCGCCGCCAGCAGCGCGAAGCCGGGGTTAAGGCTGATCGGCATCGCCCGCCTCGTCCCGCAGTCCAGGAATGCGGCGCAGCACGAACGCCGCACCGAAGGCCAGCGCCGCGCCGACCGCGCCGAGCGCCGCATAGGCGCCGAGCCGCCCGTCCAGAACCGATCCCGCGCCCTGCCGCGGCACCAGCGCCTCGAGCGCCACGAGCGCGGCGAGCGTCATGCCGAGACCGACCGCGAACACCGCGGCCGTCGCCGGCTGCTGCGTCCAGCCGAACAGCGTGTCGCCGACGCTCCGCGCGGGCGCGGCGGGCCGTTGCGGGCGCGGCGGAGGCGGTGGGGATGCGGTGGTCATGGCATCAGCCCCGTGATGAGAAACCGCGCCAGCGGATCGACGAAGGCGACGAGCCCGAGGGTCGCGCAGGCCGCCAGCGCCGTGGGCGCGATGCAGCCGAGCGTCGCCCCGTCCGGGCGCGTGAAGGGATTGACCTCGGGCGGCTCGGCGAACCCGCGCAGCGCCGCCGGTCCGATCAGCGCGAACGTGAAGAAGGCGGCCGCCGCGAACGCGACCACGACTGGCGCCGCCGCCGTCGCCCCCGCGCCGGAGACGATCCACAACAGCGGCCATGCGCCCGCGGCGGGCGCAAGCCCGGCAAGGCTGAGCGCCGCGATCCCCAGCGCCGCGAAGGTCCAAGGCATGCGCTGGCCGAGCCCGCCGAACCGCGCCACGTCCCGCCGCCCCGTCGCGGTCTCGATCGTGCCCGCCGCCATCAGAAGCGTCGTTTTCGCCAGGCCATGCGCCAGCAGCTGCAGCGCCGCGCCGAGCACGGCCGATTGCGCGCCGAGCACGGCGGCGGCGAAGACGAACGCCGTCGCAGCGAGCGTCGTGTAGGCGAGCCGTTCCGAAAGGCTTTGCCGCGCGAGCGCCAAGAGCGGCGCGGCGGTGAGCGCCACCAGCGCCACGGCGAGCACCACCTTGCCCGCGCTGGAGGCCGCAAGCGCGGGCGCGCCGAACACGCCCACTGCGATCTTGAGGAATCCGACGGCGCCGACGGGCGCGACCGCAATCGACTGCACGAGCAGCGCGATCGGCGTCGGCGCGTGGGAGATGTCGATCTGCCAGCGGTGCGCCGGCATCATGCCCGCGCCAACGAGGCCGAGCGCGAACAGCGCCACCAGCGCGTCGACGATCCAGGGCGCAGTCTCGCGCGGAAGAATGCCGCCGACGGCGAAGGTCGCGCCGCCCGCCAGCGTCGAGGTCCATACCGCCGCCGGCAGAAGGAACACGACGGCAGGCCCGAGCATCCAGGCGAGCTGCGCCCGCGCCGCGCGACCGGCGCCGGGTCCGGACGATCCGATCAGCGGAAACGCCGCCAGCGCGAGGCCCACATAGGCGACGAAGAAGGCGAACAGATTGGCCGACGTCACCGCCGCGCCGGCGCAGGCGGTCAAGAGGCCGGAGAACACCAGCGTGCGCGCCGTCGGCCGCTCCTGGCGCACCCGCCGGTAGGCCGAGGCATAGACGCTCGACAGCGCGTTCAGCGCGCCGATCAGCGCCAGCATGGCGAGGCCGAGCGGCTCGGCGCGGAACGCGAGCGTGACGTCTGCGAGCGGCGCGGCGGCCACGAGATCGACGCGCGCGCCGGCGGCGTATTGTCCGCAGGCGGAGAGCGCGGCGACGGCGCCGATCGTGGCGGCGGAGATCGTGGCGAGGTCGCGCACCGTCGCCGGGCGCACGAGCCCGGCGATCGCCTGCGCGACGGGCGCCAAAAGCGCGATGGTCAGGAGCAGCGCAAGGCTCATCGGATCGCCCCCAACAGCGCCTGCGCCGCAACGTGCGCGATGGCTTCGGCGCCGCGCGCGTCGAAGCCCAGCGCGACGCACGCGATCCCGCCGGCCCAGGCGAGCGCCGAGGACGGAGCAAGGCGCGGCGCGGCGCTGGCGCTCGGCCGCATCCAGATGCGCTCCAGCACGCGCGCCGTATAGACCACGCCCGCAAGCGCCGCCGCCGCGAGCAGCCAGGCGGCCCAGTACCAGCCGCGTTCGAGCGCTGCGGCCGCAAGCAGCCATTTGCCCGCGAAGCCCGCCGTCAGCGGCGCGCCCATCAGGCTCAGCAGCGCAGCGGTCGTCGCGGCCGCGAGGCCCGGCGCGCGCGCGCCCAGGCCGTCGAAACCGGCGCGTCCCACCGCGGGCCAGACGGCCGCGATCACGCCGAACGCCAGCGTGGCGAGGCCGGCGTGCAGGATCGCCGCCGTCGCGCCTTCCGGCGTGCCGAATCCGAACCCGAGCGCGACCAGGCCGAACTGCCCCGTCACCACATAGGCGGCAAGGCGCGCATCTTCCCGCGCCGAAAGCGCCTGCAGGGCGCCGGCTGCGAGACTCGCGGCGCCGAGCGTCGCCAGCACGACGCAGACGAGCCAGGGCACGACGGCGTCGCCGGTCTGCAACGCCGCGCCCGCGAAGCGCAGCGCGACGGCGAGCGCGGCGACCACGACGACGAGCGGCGTCCACACGCGGCTGCGCCCCACGAGCGGCGCGGCCCAGGTGTGCAGCGGCGCCAGCGCGGCCATGGCGCCGAACCCGGCGAGCGCCAGCCCCAGTCCGAACGCCAGCGCGCGCGGGCTGCGGATGTCGGCGGCTTCGCGCACCATCCAGAAGGCGCCGCCCGTCGCGGCGGCGATCAGGGCGGCGCCGATCACGGCGAGCGCGCCGGCAAGGCAGAGCGCCACGAGCGCCTCGAAGGCGCTGGAGATGACGCGCCTGTCGGCATCGGCGCGCGCGACGGCGGCGGCGGCGACTGCAGCGACGGCCGCGCCCCAGACCGCAGCGGCCGCGGTGACGAGATCGGCCGTCGTCAGCGCGAACGCCGCCAGCGCCGCGGAGAGCGCGATGGCGGCCGGCTCGAACGCGGCGACGGCGCCCTCGGCCGCAGCGGCCTCGCGCGACGGAGTCACAGCAGCGGCCCCTTTCGCAGCGCCCGTTGCAGCGCCGGTTGCAGCGCCGGTTGCGGCGACGAACGCCAGCACCGCGGCGAGCGCGAGCACCAGCACGAGTGCGCAGGCGGCGAAGGCGTCGATCTCGTAGCGCCACGCGCCATCCGCGCCAAACCCGCCTTCGAGACGCCCCTCGGCGATCGTGCGCGCCGCCAGCGCGGCCGCACCGGCGGCGCCGAGCGCCAACGCGACGCCGGCGGCGATCGCGGCCTGGACACGGCGCCCCGACAGCACCGCGGCGACGGCGCCCAACAGCGGCAACACCAGGGCGAGCGCCGGGTTGGCGGCGATCCATCCGGAGACGGACATCATGTCACCGGCTCCGCGCTGAAGCGGCGCCCGGCGCGGCGTCGGCGGCGGTCTCGGCGGCGTCGTCGGCCGCGTCCTTCGCGGTAATCGTGGCGGTGTCGGTCGCGCCATAGGCTTCGCGCGCGCGGATCGCGAGTGCGAGCGCGACCAGCGCCGCAGTCGCGCCGGCCGCCAGCACGGGCAAGGCCGTGCGGTCACCCGCGCCCGCGCCCGTTGTCAGCGCGGCGGCGAAGGCCGCCGCTCCCACCGCCAAGCCGAACAGGCCGAGCGCGCGCCGCAACATACCGCCGCCGCCGATCGCCATGCCGGCGCACGCGGCGACCACGAGCGCCAGAAGCGCGAACGGCGCATGTCCGATGATCTCAGCCATGCCGGCCTCCCGGCGTGTCGTCATCGGCCGCGGGCAGCGGCGCAAGGCGCGCGGCCACCGCATAGAACACCGCAGCGGCGGCGCTGAACGCCACGAGCAGCGCCGCGGCGCGCACCGCGCCCTCCGCCGCGGCGCTCGCCCAACCGCCGAAGACGGCGAGATCGAATGCGGCGCCGCCGGCCAGACCAGGCGCAAGGCCAAGCGCCAGCACGGCGCCGAGGCCGACCCACCCCGCGGCGCTGACGAGACGCGGCGGGGCAAGACGCAGCGCCGCATCCAGGCCGAACACCAGCGCATGCAACGCCAGCGCAGCGCCGAGCAGCGCGCCGCCCGCCACCGCGCCGCCGACGCCGTTCGCCGCCGCCAGCGCCAACGCGACGATCGCGAGCACCGGCGTCAACCCCTTGCCCACGCCGCGCGCGACGGCGTGTTCGCGGCCGGGAAACGCGCCCGGCGCGGCGCGCGGCCCGGTCAGCGCGCTGCGCTCTCCGTGGCCGAGCAGCGCCATCACGCCCGCGCCGCCGAGCAGGACGAGCGCGAGAACGACCACGACGTCCGGCGCCTCTGCAGGCGCCGTGCGCGCCAGCGCCGCGGGGCTCGGCGCATCGGCCGCGGCGGCGGCGAACAGCGCGCCGGCGCCGATCACGCCCAGCGCCGCGCCGAACGCGAACCGCGGCCGCGCCGCCTTCTCCGGCGCGATCAGCACCGCGGCGAACGCCACGACGAGACACCCCGCGCCCCAGGTGACGGCCACCAGCGCCGTCTGCTGCGCATCGTGCAGGGCAAGGACGCCCGCCACGGCCGAGGTCGCGACGCCCAGCGCGATGGCCGCGGCGAGCGTGGTGCGCGCGGCGGCGGCGGCCAGGGCGGCGCCGGCCCCGATCACGGCGAACGCGAGAACGGCGAGATCGAGCAGGCTCACGACGTCGGCCCGCCCCGCGTCTCGCGCCCGTCGCCGACGCGGGCGGTTTCGCCGGAATTGTGCGCCGTCGCGCCGATGATTTGCACGGCCGTCGGCGCCAGCGCGGCGATCACGGCGCCGAGCGCCACGACCTTCACCGCGATCGTCCAGGTCGGCGAGGCGATCGCGACGCCCAGGAGCGCCACCGGCGCGCCGACGACGACCGCCGCATGCGCCGCATGCAGACGCGTGAACACGTCCGGCCACCGCACGAGACCGACGGCGCCGATCGCCAGCGCAAGAAACCCGGCGCCGGTCAGGACGGCGCCGATCAAGCCCGCATCGATTGTCATCCGGCGGAGTCCCGCGCGCGCCGCAGCGCCGCCAGCGCCGGCTGATAGGAGTTGCGCCGCGCGGCCTTGAGCGCGGCGACGAACACCACGTTCTGCACGAGCGCCAGCACGATCGCGAGCGTCACCACCGCATCGGACTTCGCCGCGGCGCCGCAGGCCGCGAGCGCGGCGGCGATCGCGATGCCGATGAGATAGCCCGCCGCCAGCCGATCTGCCGCGGTGGGCCCACGCCACAAGCGCACCAGCGCCGGCGCGGCGACCAGAAGGGCGCCGATGGACGCGACCGCGGCGATCATGCGCCGGACCGCTTGGCGTCGCGCGCCGCAAACCGCGCAGCAACCGCGTGCAAGGCGTCGGGGCTTGTCGCCGGCTCGTCGAGCACGTGCACGAGCATTGTCTTGTCGTCGCCATCGATCGTGTAGGAATCGGCCCCGCGCGAGAGCGCGGCGGCCACACGCGCCGCATGCGCCTGGCCCGCCGTGCGCACCTGCACGATCACGAGGGCCGGCCGCGGCGCGGGGCCGGCGACGACGCGCGCCAGCACGCGCAACGCCGACATCGGCGCGGCGCCCGCGGCGCGCGCGGCGTCCGCAAGGGTCACGGCCACGGCCGCGCCCGCGCGCCCGCTCAAGAGCCCGGCGCGCGCCGTCAACGCGGTGACGACGACGACGCTGATCCCGCCGGCGATCAGCATCGCGGCGGTCAATGGCGCACCGGACGCCGGCGCCAGCACCGCCCAAAGCACGGCGAGCGCCAGCGCGAGAAACAGGCCTTGGATCACGGCCGACGACCTCCGCGTGACGCCGTGGCGTCGCGACCGGTCTTAACGATGTGGTGACGGATTCGCCAGTTGAGCCGGTGAGTCGCTCACAGCTCTTGCGCGCGCACGAGCGAGAAGAAGCGGCGCGCCGGCGCGAGGTCCATATCCTCGTCGGTCTCGCCCGCGCCCGATTCGGCGCCGGCCGTCAGGCCCCAGTCCCAATAGCGCAGCACAGTCTGCGCCTTGGTGGCGGACAACGTCTCGTAGAGGATCGAGACCGGCTCGAAGCCGGCCACGTCGCGTGACCGCGCCAATCGCCACAGCTTCGCGAACGACTCGCGCTTGAGCCCGATCGCCTTGGCCAGCACGGCCAGCGGCTCGCCGCCGCGGTCCACGAGAATGCGCGCGCACGTAGCGGGCCGCACGCCGCACATGCGGGCCAGATCGATGACCAGCGCCCGGCTCAACCCGCCTTGCGCGGCGATGGCGTCGAGCAGCGCCTCGACCGTCGTCGCCCCCGTCACCGACGAGCTGTGGCGCGCCCGCTGACGGCGCTCGATGAACTGCAGCGCCTTGCGCACTTCCGGATCGGCGATCGCGGGCGTCGCGGCGAGCGCGAACAGCTCCTTCATCTCGGCCAGCAGCGTGACGCGGTCGATCGCGAAGCGGCGCAGGATCGCGGTGCGCGCCTCCCGGCTCGACCACCAGAACAGCGTCAGCCCCTGCGCCATCCGCAGTTCCTCGCGCCGCGCCAGCAGCGCCGCGAGCGTCGGGTGTTCGCGGGAGACGCGCACGAGCACGTCCATGGTCGACGCCGCGATACGGGCGTTGGCGTTGGCCGCCATGGCTTCGATCGCGCTGAGGACGCCTCGGCGCACGATCGCGTCGGTGACCGTTTCGCTGACCTGCTTGCGCTGCGCGATGAGCTCGACATGCCCGGGCGTGGCGACGCGGATGGTCTCGATCAGGTCGAGGTCGTCGAACGATTTCGACTCGCGCAGCAACGGCTCGGCGATCGAGATTTCGTCCCGCGCGAGATAGCGCAGAACGGGCTTCGGCGCATCGACGATGCCGACGAGCCGCTGCGCGCATGACCGCCTTGTGGCCTCCGGGCAGAACTTCAACAGCCCGACGAGCAGGTCGCCCGCCAACTGCCGCTCATGCTGCGAGATGCGCGTGGAGGGCCACGCGACGACCTCGCACAGACGCTCGGTAATGGCGAGCCGCGCGGCGGCTGCGGGGGCCGCGTCCGGGTCGTCCGGCGGCGCCTGGAGCTCGAGAGGCTGCACCATCGGTCATTGTTCGCGCGTGGAGCGTAAGGATGTCGTTAACGCGTCGATCGGCATTGGCGGCCCGTCGTTTGGGCGCCATAGGTGGACGATGAGCGCAAACACGCGGCCCGATGGCTTGCCGAAAGGGCTGGGCGAACTCGAGATCTATTACGGTCTCGTCGCGCTGTATTTCTTCGCCTTTGGACTGCAATTCGTTCTCTACCCGTCGATCGTTACGTTCGATCTGGCGCAAGGCGGCGCGGAGGTCGGCGCGGCGCAGACGGCGCTGACGGCGCCGATGTTCGCGTTGCTGCTGTTCGGCGGTCTGGTGGCCGAGCGCGCGCAGGCGGGACCGACATTGGCCGGCCTGCAGATCGCGTTCGCCGTGCCCGCCCTCGTCATGTCCGCGCTCATCTCCGCCGGCGCGATGACCTTCCCGCTGCTCCTGGCCTATGGCGTGGTGATGGGCTCGCTCGCGGCCTTCATGCAGCCCCTGCGCGACGCGGCGCTGAACGGAGTCGTCGACCGGGAAGCCGCGGCCGGACGCAAGGTCTCGCTCGCGCAGGCCGCGACGGTGACGACCGCGGTGCAGATCGGCGCGCAGATCGTCGGCATTCTCGTTGCGCGCCTCGCCGACCGGTTCGGCTCCGCGCCGCTGCTCGTCTGCCAGGCGCTCGCGGTCGTCGGCGCGGCGGCGCTGGCGCTGAAACTGCGCGCGCCGAAGCCGGCGAAGCGGCCGCGCCGCCCGGCCCAGGCGCTCGCCGAGATTTGCGAAGGCCTCGCCTACGCGTTCACCCACCCCATCATCGGATCGATGCTGTGGTCGGCCGCCTATGTGGGCGTCTTCATCGTCGGCGCGTTCCAGGTGCTGTTTCCGCTGATCATTCGCGAGGTCTACGGCGGCGGCGCCGCCGAGCTCGGCGCGCTCTATGCCTGCTTTTGGGGCGCCTCGTTCGTCTCCGCGGTGGTGCTGGGCCGCGTGCGCCCCCTGCGCCGGCCCGGCCGCGCGCTGTTGATCTGCCACCTGCTCGGCGCGGTCGTGTTCGCGACGCTGGCGATCGACAAGCCGCTCTGGGGCTTTGCGCTCTCCACGATCCTCGTCGGCGGCGGCGCGGGCGTGGCGATCGCGATGAGCCGCACGATCACGCAGGCCAACGCCGAGCCCGAATTCCTCGGGCGCGTGATCGCCGTCTACGCGATGGGCTTCATGGGCGGCGCGCCGCTGGGATCCGCGCTCGTCGGGATCGGCTTCGACGTTCTGAAAAGCTTCGGCCTCGGCGCGGGCTGGGTGGCGCTCGTACCGGCGGTCGGGCTGGGCGCGAGCGCTCTTGCGCTCGCGCTGTTCACGCCGATCTGGCGGCTCGAACCGCCCGCGCTCGAATAGGCGCGGCAGCCTTACTCAAACGGACGTTGCGACCACCACGGCACGAAGGACGGCATGTCCTTCGACACCTTGTTGGGATACTTCGGCGCCCGCTTTTCGAGGAAGGACATCACGCCTTCCTTCGCGTCGGCCTGCTTGCCCCGCTCGAAGATCGCGCGGCTGTCGACCTTGTGCGCCTCCATCGGATGATCGGCGCCGAGCATGCGCCACAGCATCTGGCGCGTCAGCGACACCGAAACCGGCGCGGTGTTGTCGACGATCTCGCGCGCGATCGCATGCGCGGCGCCGAGCAGATCGCCGGGCGCGTGCAGCGAGCGCACGAGCCCGCGCGCATGCGCTTCCTGCGCCGTGAACACGCGGCCCGAATAGCACCACTCCAGCGCCGTCGAGATGCCGACGAGGCGAGGGAGGAACCAGGACGAGCACGCTTCCGGCACGATGCCGCGCCGCGCGAAGACGAAGCCGAACTTCGCGTCCTCGGAGGCGATGCGGATGTCCATCGGCAGCTGCATCGTGACGCCGACGCCGACGGCCGCGCCGTTCACCGCCGCGATCACGGGCTTCACGCTCTCGAAGATGCGCAGCGTCAGGCGACCGCCGCCATCGCGCAGATACTCGAGCGACTCCTTGCCGCCCCGCTCGGGACGATCATCGCGCGCTTCGTAGTCGAACGTCTTCGCGCCCGCCGAAAGATCGGCGCCGGCGCAGAACGCGCGGCCCGCGCCCGTCACGATCACCGCGCCGACGTCATCGTCCCCGTCGGTGATGTCGAACGCCTGGATGAGGTCGAGCATCATCTGCCCGGTGAAGGCGTTCATTTTGTCGGGACGGTTCAGCGTGATCGTGGCGACATTGGCCTCGACATCGATCAGGACGGTTTCGAGCGTGGTGCGGCGAGCCATGGTTTCCTCCTTGTGTCACACGAGGAAGCGCGCCTGACCCAGCGGCGGTCAAGAGGCCGGCGCGGGCGCCCGTCATCCTCGGCCGAGCGGAGCGAGGCCGGGGATCCAGCGAGCGCAGCACGATCCCTGGATCCCCGGCACGCCTGCGGCGCGCCGAGGATGACGGATGCCCGCGTCTTCACCCGCCGCCGCGCAAACGAAAACGGCGGCGACCCCTTCGGATCGCCGCCGCTTCGATCATCATCCGCGCCCGCTGCCGCGGGCGAGGTCTTACTTCTTCTTCGCCGTCTTGGCCTGATAGGCCTCGACCACGATGCGCCACTTGTCGACCACGCCGTTGTAGTTGGCGACGTCGGGATTGTACTGCTCGGCGCGGGCCTTCACTTTGGCCTGCATCGCCAGCAGTTCGGCGTTCATCGCCTTCACTTCGTTCTGGCGGCACTCAACGGCCGGACGCGCGGCGGCGATCCAGGTGTTGAACGCTTCCTGACCCTTCATCATGTCGGCCTGCTTCGCGGCGGTTCCGTCGACCGGCAACGCGGGCGGCGCGGCGGGCATCGCCGGGCACGTCGACGGCGCGGCGGCGGCCGGCGCCGGCGTCGTCGGCGCGGGAGTCGTCGTCTGCGCCAGAGCCGGCGCGGCGGCCAGAACGAAAAGCGCCGCAGCGCTGAACACATGCTTCATCGTCGAACCTCTCCCTGCGTTTCGCGCTCGCCCTTGGAGGGCGATGTATGCCGCCGCATCGCGGGCGTCCGCCCGTCGAAACGGCGCGGCGCGCTGTCGATCCGAAGAACGACGGCGCGCCGACCAAGAACCCTTTACGGGTGATTCCGTCGAAATTGCGGATCAGCGTCCGGTGGTGATCAGCCGCCGAGGCGGAACGTGATCGGCACCGTGACCGTCCCGCCGTCGACCGGACGACCGTCGACCGTCTGCGGCGCCATCTGGAACGATCGCGAGATCTTCACCGCGGCTTCGCCGAAGCCCCAGCCCGAAGGATCTTCCGACGCGACGCGGCAGTTGATCGTGCCGTTCGCGTTGACCGTGCAATCGAGAACGACGCGGCCTTCCTTCTCACGCTCGGCGGCGCGGGACGGATAGTAGCGGTCGAACTCGCGCGCGCCCGGACGCTTGATCCAGGTCGGGTTCGAGATCACCCGAGGCGCGGGCGGAGCCGGCGGCGCGGGCGGCGCAGGCGGCGCCACGGGGATGTCCGTGAACACCGGCGGCGCGTCCTCATTGACGACCGTACGCATGGCCGGCGGCGGCGGCGGCGGCGGACGATCCGGCGGCGGCGGCGGCGGCGGCGGGGGCGGCGGCGGCGGCTTCTTCTCCGTGACGACCGTCACCGCCTTGATGTCCTCGAACATGTCGGCGATGCCGGTGATCTTGTGTGTCGCGGCGAGGTAGATCAGACCCGTGCAGATCAGGCCCGAGAGCGCCAACGCCGCCAATCGAAAGCGCAACATCGCTTACGTTTCCTCTCAGCTGCTCTGCGCGTCTTTGACAAGAAGGCTGACCTTCTTGAAGCCGGCAGTGTCGATATCGTTGATGAGGCCGACGACGTTCGCGTAGGCGGTGTTCTGGTCGGCGTCGACGAAGATCTTGGCTTCGACGAAGAGCGTGGTCAGGTCACCCGCATAGGTCGGGTTGTTCTGACGCGCGATCTCGAGCAGCCGATTGGTCAGCGCTTCTTTGGAAACCTGTTCGCCGCCGATGAAGTAGGTGATCACGCCGCCCTGGTCCGACAGCGCGACGACCGTCGGCTTGTCAGTCGGTTCGGTGTACACCGGCTTGCCCGGAGGCGGCAGGTCGACCTTGATGTCCACGGTCGGCAGCGGGGCTGCGACCATGAAGATGATCAACATCACGAGCATGATGTCGATGAAGGGGATGACGTTCGGATCGGAGTTGGGCGCCATGCCCTTCCGGCCCTTGCCGCCACCCGCGAGTTTGCCAGCCATTGCGCCTGGTCCTCTCGGTCAAAGCTTCTTGTCGTCGGCGACGAGGCCGATCTTGGTGAGCTGCGCGTCCTGCAGGCGGTTCATCACCCGCGTGACGTTGGCGTACTTGGTCGAGCCGGAGGCGCGCACGAAGACCCGCTGATCGAGGATCCAGTCTTCGTCGTTGGCCTTCGCCGGATTGGACGCCTTGATCGCTTCGCGCGTGGCGAAGCCGACCTGCTCGATCGGCACTTCGTCCTCTTGGACGAACACCGCCGGGCAGCCCGAGATCGCCTTGCCCTTCACGACGACCGGCGAGCCGTTGCCCTGCATGCAGTCCTTGCCGTCGATCACCGTTACCCACACCGGCTTGTTGGGCCGTTTGGAGGACACGATCTTGCTGTCCGGCATGTCGGTCTTGATGTCGACCGCCGCGATCGGCGCCGTGACCATGAAGATGATCAGCAGCACGAGCATGACGTCGATGAACGGAATGACGTTCGGCTCAGAGTTGACCGGAAGCCGGCCACGCTTTTCGCCTACGCCACTGTCGAGCTTAGCGCCCATGACCCTTCTCCCTCAGGTTCCGCGGGAAAAGCGCGACGCTTAAGCGCCGCGCCGATCCATGTCGCGCGAAACGAGAGCGATGAACTCCGACGCGAAGTCTTCGTACTTGCCGCCGATCTTCGAGATCTGCTTGGCCGAGAAGTTGTAGATGAGAACGGCCGGGATGGCGGCGGCGAGACCGGCCGCGGTCGCGAGCAGCGCGCCGGCGATACCCGGGGCGACGGCGACGAGCGAGGTCGATTGCGTGGCGACGATCCCGAGGAACGAGTTCATGATGCCCCACACCGTGCCGAACAGACCGATGAACGGCGCGTTCGAACCGATCGAGGCGAGGAAGGTCATCGAGGAGCCGATGTCTTCGAGGTGCTCGTTCTGCTTGATCGTCATCGCCGAGCCGACGCGCTGCATCGTGTGGTCGCGCGCGTCACGCATCGTGTAGAGGCCGAGGTCCTGCGTCTTGCGGACTTCCGCCATGCCCGCTTCGAACATCGACTTGATGCCCGAGGCCGGCAGCTTGCGCACGATCGCTTCGGCTTCCTCGACCGAGTTCGCCTTCCGGAACGCGGCCAGGAAGTCTTTGATCTTCGTGTTGTTCTGACGCATCACGACGACTTTTTCGATCAGCAGGGCGATCGAGTAGACGGCGCAGACGCCGAGGATGACCATGACGCCCTTTTCGACGTCGTTCAGCTTGGCCCAAAGGTCGAGCAGGTTGAGCGACTCACCGGCGTTCGCTTTGGCCGCTTCCGCGGCGGCGGCGGCGCGCGCCGCTTCGACGTCGGCGGCGGCCGGAGCAGCAGCGGGGGCTTCCGGAGCAGCCGGAGCGGCCGGAGCGGCAGCCTGCGCATAGAGAGACAGCAACGAATAAGTCAACGCGTTCATGGTCTGCCCTTTAGTCGCCCGGCCCCTAAAAGCCCGGTCAGATTGCAATCGTGTCGGAAGTTTGCGGCGAATTAAGGCCCGCTAAACGCACATCAACGGATGCAAAAGCGAGGGCCGACCCATCAGAGCCGCCGTCCTCCCTTGTGCATCAGCCATGCCGCTTTGCGGTCTCGTCGCCGACGCTTCACGCCGGGAGCTAAATTTTCGGAAATGGCGCCGTTGTCAATGCCGTGCGCGCAGTCAGCGCGCCGGCATGACCACAGAGCGGCGAAAAATCGCCTGTGGAGGCGTCTGTACGCGATGATTTGACTGACGTTACGGCTGCACGTTACGCCCAACGCCAGAGACCGAACGGTCCGCGGGAGGAAAGTAACCATGCATCCGCGCGTGCACGCCGAGACAAATCCGCACAAGCCGGCCATCGTGATGGCGGGGTCGGGCCATGTGGTCACGTTCGGCGAGCTCGACAGGCGGTCGAACCAGGGCGCGCAGCTGTTCCGCTCCTGGGGCCTCAAAACGGGCGACTGCATCGCCATCTTCATGGAGAACAGCGCCACCTATTTCGAGATCGCCTGGGCGGCGCAGCGCAGCGGGCTGTATTTCGCCTGCATCTCCTCGAAACTAACGGCCGGCGAAGTCGCCTACATCCTCAAGGATTCGAAAGCCCAGGCGCTGATCGCCTCGCCCGGCCTCGCCGCCGTCGCCCGCGAGGCCGCCGCCGAGGCGGGCGTGCGCGGCTACAGTGCGGACGGCGACATCGAAGGCTTCGCCCGCTTCGAAGCGGCGCGCGCGGCGATGCCGGAAACGCCGGTCCCGGATGAGAGCGCCGGCGCCGACATGCTCTATTCGAGCGGCACGACCGGCCGGCCGAAGGGCGTGAAAGTGCCCCTGTCCGGCGCCCCGATCGATTCCGACACCTCCCTGCGGATGCTGGTCTCGGCCCTCTACGGGCTCAACCAGGACACGATCTATCTCTCGCCCGCGCCGCTCTACCACGCCGCCCCGCTGCGCTGGTGCATGACCGTCCAGAAGATGGGCGCGACGACCGTCATCATGGAGAAGTTCGATCCGGAGACGTTCCTGAAGCTGATCCCGCAGCACAAGATCACGGCGTCGCAAATGGTGCCGACGATGTTCGTGCGGCTCCTGAAACTCCCGGAAGAGGTCCGCCGCGGCGTCGACGTCTCCTCGCTCAAGGCGATCATCCACGCGGCCGCGCCGTGCCCGATCCCGATCAAGGAACAGATGATCGCGTGGTGGGGGCCGATCATCAACGAGTACTACGCCGGCACCGAGGGCAACGGCTTCTGCTCGATCTCCGCCCCGGAATGGCTCGCCCACAAGGGATCGGTCGGCAAGGCGCTGCTCGGCTCCCTGCGGATCTGCGACGAGACGGGCGCCGAAGTCCCGACCGGTGAATCCGGCGCCGTCTATTTCGCGGACGGCGGCCAGTTCGAGTACCACAACGACCCGAAAAAGACGGCCGAGAGCCGCCACCCCTCGAACCCGACATGGTCCACGCTCGGCGACGTCGGCTATGTCGACGCCGACGGGTATCTCTACCTGACCGACCGCAAGGCGTTCATGATCATCACCGGCGGGGTCAACGTGTACCCGCAGGAGGTCGAGAACCTTCTGGTCACGCACCCCAAAGTGGCCGACGCCGCCGTGTTCGGCATCCCCAACGACGATTTCGGCGAAGAGGTGAAGGCCGTCATCCAGCCGCTCCATTGGGCCGACGCGTCCGACGACCTCGCCCAGGAGCTGCTCGCCTTCTGCCGCGCCAATCTCAGCGCGGTGAAGTGCCCGCGCTCGATCGACTTCATGCAGGAGCTCCCTCGCCACCCGACGGGCAAGCTCTACAAGCGCATCCTGCGCGACCAGTACTGGGCCGGCCGGCAAACGAAGATTTGAACGGGCGCGCGCTGACACCCCTCATCCGTCTCGCGCGCTGCGCGCGCGATCCACCTTCTCCCACAAGGGGAGAAGGACCTCAGCGGCGACCTTCTCCCCTTGTGGGAGAAGGTGGCGCGATAGCGCCGGATGAGGGGTGAACCACCACCGCCACCGAGCCGAACCTACCCGGCGCGAACCGCCTCGCCGCCGGCCTCGCCCGAAAACACCTCCTGCGCCCCGTGCTCCCGCAGAATGCGCTCCGCCCGCTCTGCGCCCGACAGCGTCACGTTGCGCAGCGTGACGAGGACGCCGCCCTTGCGGACGCCCTCCACATAGCGCTCCGCGTGGTCTTTCGGCACGCCGATGTCCGTCAGCGCGCCGAGCAGCCCGCCGGCCACGCCACCGGCCGCGGCGCCCGCCGCCCCGCCCGCGAGCGCGGACGCCAGCGGCCCCGCCGCCAGGATCGGCCCGACGCCGGGGATCACCAGCGCGCCGAGCCCGATCGCGACGCCCACGGCGCCTCCCAGAACGACGCCCGTGGCCGCGCCCGCCTCCACGCCGGTCGTTTCGACGCCGCCGACCTTCTCCCCGCCATGCTTGCGATTGGCGATCACGCTGATGTCCTGACGCGGCGCGCCATCGGCCAGCAGCGCCGCCACCGCCTTGTCGGCCTGGTCCCAATCCGAAAAATAGCCCGTGACGCTCGTCATCCGTCGCTCCCGTCCGCGGCCGCGCCCGACGCTCGGGGGCAAACCGCGCCGGCGCGGGGGCGGTTCCGTTGCGGCGTGCTTTGACGAGGGCGCCGCCCTCCGGTACCTCCTCGCGCCTATAACCTTGTGGAGGACCGCCATGCGTGAAGTCGCTTATTCGGAACTGCCGTCCCTCGTCGGCCAGGAGCTCGGCGTTTCGGACTGGGTGCAGATCACCCAGGAGCGCGTGAACCAGTTCGCGGAAGCCACCGGCGACCATCAGTGGATCCATGTCGACGTAGCGCGCGCCACCAAGGAAATCGGCGGCCCGATCGCCCATGGCTACCTGACGCTCTCGCTGATCCCCATGCTCGGCGCCGGCATCCTGCGCGTGACGGGCGTGACGCGCGGCATCAACTACGGCTCGGACAAGGTGCGGTTCACGAGCATGGTGCGCGTCGGCAAGCGCGTGCGCATGCGCCAGAAGCTGCTCTCGGTCGAAGCCAAGGCCGGCGGCCTGCAGATGAAGAACGAGTGCACGATCGAAATCGAGGGCGAGGACCGCCCGGCGTGCGTCGCCGAGACGATCTCGATCATCTACCCGTAAGCCCGTGCTGACGCTGCTCGACGCGATCAGCGCCGGCGGCGATCGCGCCGGCCAGAACGATGACGCGTTCGGCGCGGCGCCGGGCGCGGCCTGGGTCATCGACGGCGCGACGGACCTCGACGCGCCGTTGACGCCCACCGCGTCGGACGCGGCCTGGATCGCGCGGGCGGCCAATGCCTGGCTCTGCGCGCAGCCGGCGATCGCCGACGCCGATCCGGTCTCCCTCGTACGCGCCGCATCGACGGCGCTGCGCGAGGGCTTCGCCGCCCACGCCGATCCCGAGACGACTCCGCATTGGCGCTGGCCGCTCGCCGCGCTGCTGCTCGTGCAGGAGCGTGGCGACGGCGTTGTCATTTCCGATCTCGGCGACTGCCGTCTGTTCACGCACGACGGCGCCGTCCATGGCGGCCGCGCGCGCGGCAAGGACGAAGAGCACGCGGACGCCGCCGCCCACGCCGCCGATGGCGGCGGCACGCGCTACAAGTCCGCCGACGCGCTCGCCTTCCTGCGCGCCCAGCGCGGCGCCTTCTACGCGGACAGCGCACCGTTCGGCATCGACCCGCGCTGCGCCGACGCGCTTCGTGTGCGGACGGTTCCGCTCGAGCGCCCCACCCATCTGCTGCTCGCAACCGACGGGTTCGCCGCCCTCAGCGACGTCTATGGCGCGTACGATCCCGGCGGCCTCGTCCGCGCGGCAGTCGCGGAGGGGCTCGCCCCGCTCCTGACCGAGCTGCGCGCCATCGAGACCGCCGACCGTGACGGCGCGCGCCATCCGCGCTGGAAACGCTCCGACGACGCCACCGCCGTGCTTTTGCGCCTCGACTGAAGCCCGCCTGCGCCGCGCAACCGGGACTTTCGCGCCGTCGTACCCATATCCGCCCTCAAGGAGCGAGACCCATGGCCGAAACCGCCTACCGAATTCAGAAGACCGACGCCGAATGGCGCCGCCTTCTCACGCCCGAGCAGTACCGCGTGCTCCGCCAGGAAGGCACCGAGCGCGCCTTCACGCCGGGCAACTACAACGACGAGAAGCGCAAGGGCGACTACGCCTGCGCCGGCTGCGGCACGGTCCTGTGGCGCTCCGCCGAGAAGTTCGACAGCGGCACGGGCTGGCCGTCCTTCTGGGCGCCGGTCGACAAGCGCGTCGTCGGCACGAAAGTCGACCGCAAGCTGTTCATGACCCGCATCGAGGTCCATTGCGCCGTCTGCGGCGGCCACCAGGGCCACGTCTTCGAGGACGGCCCGCCGCCGACCGGCCTGCGCTACTGCATCAACGGCGCGGCTTTAAAGTTCATTCCGCGCTGAGGCGGCATTGCGAAGCCCTCCCCCAGCGGGGGAGGGTTGGGAGGGGGAGACGAGCGCTGCGACGCGGCGCGCGGCTGAAACGCTCGCACGCCGTCCAGCACGAGGCCAAACGCGGGCGCGGCGCCGTGGCGTGAATTGACAAGTGATCCGCGCGAACCAGAGTTCGCGCGAAACGGGGGTGTCTCCATGAATCGTCGTCGCGTACTTCTCACCGGCGCCGCCGGTCTCGCCGCCATGGCCGCGGGCTGCGCCACCGCCGCCGCGCCGGTCGCGCCGCCGCCGTCTCCCGCCGTTCCGAAAAAGGACCGTCCCGTGCCGCCTGTCGCGAAGAAAGAGCCGAAAACCATCACCCAGCTGGGCCGCACGCGCGTGGACGACTACGCGTGGATGAAGGACGACAACTGGCAGACCGTCCTGCGCGATCCGTCCGTGCTGCGCGCCGACGTCCGCGCCCACCTCGAGGCCGAGAACGCCTACACGAAGGCGATGCTCGCCAGCGCCGCAACGCTGCAGGACAAGCTGTTCGAAGAGATGAAGGGCCGCATCAAGGAAGACGATTCCGCGGTGCCGACGCCCGACGGCCCCTGGGAGTATTACACCCGCTTCCAGACCGGCGCGCAGTACCCGCTCTATGTCCGCCGGCCGCGCGGCAAGACCGATGGCGAGCAGGTGCTCGTCGACGCCGAGGCCCAGGGCAAAGGCAAGGCCTTTTACGACGTCGGCCAGGCCGAACACGCGCCCGACCACGCGCTCTACGCCTACGCCGTCGACGACCAGGGCTCGGAAGTCTGGACCGTCTATGTCCGCGATCTCGCGACCGGCAAGGACCTGCCCGACCCGATCCGCAACTGTTACGGCGGCTTCGCCTGGTCGCCCGACTCCAAATGGATCTTCTGGACCTTCCGGGACGACAACGGCCGCCCGTCCAAGATCTATCGTCGCCCCGCGCGCGGCGGCGCCAAGGACGACGTGCTCGTGCACGAGGAAAAGGACGAGGGCTTCTTCCTCGGTGTCGGCGTCAGCGCGAGCAACCGCTGGATCGTCATCGAGACCGGCAACCAGGAGCAGAGCGAGGCCTGGGTGATCCCGGCCGCGACGCCGACGGCCAAGCCCAAGCTCTTCACCGCGCGCGAGCCCAATCTCCGCTACGACCTCGAGCATTGGGACGGGCGCTGGATCATCCGCACCAACGCCGATGGCGCGGTCGACTTCAAGCTCATGACGGCCAGCGAGACCGCGACGGACCGCAAGGCCTGGAAGGACTTCCTGCCCCACCGCCCCGGCACGCTCGTCTCCGGCGTCGGCGCCGTAAAGGACTATCTCGTGCGGCTGGAGCGTGAGAACGCGCTGCCGCGCGTCGTCGTCCGCAACAAGAAGGGCGAGGAGTACACCATCGCCTTCGACGAGGAGGCCTACGCGCTTGGCCTCGAAGGCGGATACGAGTGGGACACGACCACGATCCGCTACGTCTACAACTCGATGACGACGCCGCGGCAGTGGTTCGACTACGACCTCGCCACGAAGACCCGCACCCTGCGCAAAACGCAGGAGATCCCCTCCGGCCACGATCCGGCGCGCTACGTCACGAAGCGCCTCTACGCCAAGGGCCATGACGGCGTGGAGATCCCGGTCACGGTGCTCATGCGCAAGGACACGCCGCTGGACGGCTCCGCGCCCGTCCTGCTCTACGGCTACGGCTCCTATGGCTACCCGATGGAGGCCAGCTTCTCGATCCAGCGCCTGTCCCTGGTCGAGCGCGGCTGGATCTGGGCTCTGGCGCACGTCCGCGGCGGCTCCGACAAGGGCTGGGGCTGGTTCCTCGACGGCCGGAAGGAGAAGAAGGTCAACACCTTCAAGGACTTCATCTCCGTTGCGGACGATCTCGTCGCCCGCAAGTACGCGCGCCCGCGCAACATCGTCGCCTATGGCGGCTCGGCCGGCGGCCTGCTCATGGGCGCCATCGCCAACATGCGTCCGGAACTGTGGGGCGGCGTAATCGGCGCGGTGCCCTTCGTGGACGTGATCAATACGATGAGCGACGCCAGCCTGCCGCTGACGCCGCCCGAATGGCCCGAATGGGGCAACCCGCTCGAGGACGCGGCGGCGTACGACACGATCGCGGCCTACAGCCCCTACGACAACGTCGCAGACAAGCCCTACCCGCCGATCCTGGCGACCGGCGGCCTTTCCGACCCGCGAGTCACCTACTGGGAGCCGGCGAAGTGGATCGCCAGGCTGCGCGACAAGGCGCCAAACGCAGGTCCCTATCTCCTGAAGATCAACATGGAGGCGGGCCATGGCGGCTCGGCCGGCCGGTTCGACTATCTCAAGGAGATCGCCTTCGATTTCGCTTTTGCGGTCAAGGCGGTGGGGTCGCCCGAGGCGGGCGGCGGATTCTGAGCCGCAGGGGCGTTCAGGTCATGTCGCCAAAGTAACACTTTGGGCGAAACCGTGTCGAAAAGCGCTGTCGAGGCGCCGAGGAGCGGTTGAACCCGGGCGTCTCAACCTGTAACGCTCCGGTCTGTTCATTCCGGGGGAGTGCCATGAAGGGCCTCGTGCAAATCTTGATTGCGGTCGTCGCGATCGTCGTCGTCGCCTTGGGCGTCGGCTACTTCGTGCTGCCGAAAGAAGCGAAGGTCGAACGGTCGGTCCAGATTCCGCGGCCCGTGACCAGCGTGTACGCCATGCTGGCCTCGACGCCGGCGGGCTCGCCGTTTGCTGCGGGGACGCAGACGGTGACGGCCGAAGGCGCGGACAAGCCGGTGAAGGCGGTCATCGCGCTCGACGAAAAGACCAGCATCGACGCCACCTACACGCTCGCCAAATCCGGCGACGGCGTGAAGGTCACGCTCGCGGCGGTGACGCCCCTCGGCTCCAGCCCGATCGCCCGCATCCAGGGCGCGCTCGGCGGCGGCGCGACGGGCAAGGTCCTCGAGACCGGCCTGCAGGCGCTCGCGACCGCAGCCGAAAAGCTTCCGGCTGCGGATTTCGGCGCCCTGAAGTTCGAAGTCGTCGACGTGGCGGCCAAGCCGTTCCTCTATCTCGACGCCGAGACCCCCAACGACGCGACCTCCATCAAGGAAGGCGTCTCGCAGGCCACGAAAATCATCCAGACGATGATCTCCGCCAACGGCCTCAAGCCGGACGGTTCGCCGATCGCGGTCGAAACGAAGTGGGACGACGCGGCCAAGAAGTACGCCTTCCTCGCCGGCCAGCCCTACACCGGCCCGGCCCCGAAGCTGCTGATCGGCGTGAAGTCCGGCCAGACGCCCTCGGGCACGGCGGTGAAGGTCCTCTATGAAGGCCCGGAAGATCAGGTCCTGCCGATCTACGACCAGATCGAAGCGGCGATCGCGGCGTCCCGCGGTGAAAAGGCCGGCCCGTCCTTCGAGGTCTATCTCGACGACCCGACGCAAGCCGGCGGCTCCGTGAAGCGCCACATCTACCAGATCGTGAAGGGCGACCTGACGACGCTGCGCGCGCTGTCCTCGCCGGGCGCGACGATGACGCCGGCCGCGCCCGCGGCTCCGGCTGCGGCGCCGGCCGAACCGGCTCCGGCCGCTCCAGCGGCGCCGGCTCCGGCCGCGCCCGCTCCGGCGACGACCACGCCGTAACCCGGCGCGCACGACACGAACTGAGAAAGGCCGGCGGCGACGCCGGCCTTTTTCCTTGTTCGCCAAGTGGTTAGCCGATGAGGCAGCGCCCAACTATTGCCTTAGTTGCGACACCTTTGCCTTAATTGAAGGCATCTTGTGTACGCAAGTCGCCGCCTCATGCATTCGGGATTTGATTATCGTCCGAGAGCCAATTCGATTTCCCTCTTTAGGCCACGACTTCGAGGGGGAGAACTCATGCATCTGGCTCGCATCACCAAACGGCTGCTGACCTCGTCGGCTTTCCTGGCGCTGACCGCGCCGCTCGCTTTCGCCCAGACGCCCGCCTCCGCGCCGACGCAAGCCTCGGCCGAGGAGATCGTCGTCACGGGCACGCGGATCAAAAGCGCCGCAAGCCAGGCGCCCCAGCCGATCCAGATGCTGTCCGCCGCCGAGCTCGCCCAGCGCGGCCAGACGTCCGTGGCCGACGCGCTCGACAAGATCCCGGCGCTGCAGGCCTCCAACAACGTCGAACAGTCGCTGCGCGACGGCGCCGTCACCGGCCGCGTCGCCCTCGATCTGCGCGGCCTGGGCTCCGCACGGACTCTGGTGCTCGTGAACGGCCGACGCCACGTGGCCGGCTCGCCGGGCTCCGCCGCCGTCGACGTGTCGACGATCCCGTCCGGCATGATCGAGCGCGTCGACGTCCTCACCGGCGGCGCCTCGGCCATCTACGGCTCCGACGCCGTCACCGGCGTCGTCAATTTCGTGCTCAAGGAGAACTTCGAGGGCCAGCAGCTCGACATGCAGTTCGGCGCCTCCGGCCAGGGCGATTCCGAGAGCCTCTTCGCCTCCTATCTGGCCGGCGCGAACTTCGACGGCGGCAAAGGCAACATCACCTTCGGCGTTCAGATCGATGACCGCAGCGGCATCCTCTATTCCGACCGCGACCGTTTCGCCGGCAACAAGGTTCCGATCACGGACGAAATCTCGAACCCGGCGCTGCGCTTCCAGAACGGCGATCCGCTGCCCGCCGGCCAGAGCGCGCTCAACGTCGTCGGCCGCACCATCCTCACCACCGCGGGCACGCCGCGCTTCGCCAACACGCCGCAGGCGCTGATCGATCGGGCAAAGTCGGCCTCGCCGCTCGCCTTTGGCCAAGGCTCCGTGTTCGCGATCTCGGCCAATCAGGGCCTCATCGGCCTCGACCCGTACGGGTTCCTGTTCGCCGCCTCCGCCGGTGAACTGGCGGGCCCCGCCGACGTCAACAACAACGGGATCAACGACTGCCGCGAAAGCGCGATCGGCCGCGGCCTGCCGGGCTTCGTTCCGGGCTGCTGGGTGATCGATCGCAAGACCGGCCGCCTGCGGCCCTTCCAGGACGGCGTCATCGCCGACGGCATCTATCAGTTCGGCGGCGACGGCGCCGAGCAGAGCACGGACGGCGACAGCCTGACGCCCGACACGCGCTCCTTCGCCGTCAACCTGAACGCCAACTACGAGTTCTCGAAGTCCTTCCGCGTCTACACCGAGCTCAAGGCGGTCGAGAACCGGGGCAAGGAGTTCAACTACTACAACACGTTCGACGACACGCTCTCGTTCCGGACGGACAACCCGTTCATCCCGGCGGACCTGCGCGCGCTGATCAATCAGGAGATCGCGGCCCAGCTCGCCGCCGACCCGACCTATGATCCCTCCACCTTCCTCGTCACGATGGCGCGCGACCACGTCGACATTTTCGATCCGACGGTCCGCAACACCCGCCGCACCTATCGCGGCGTCATCGGCGCCGAAGGCGAGATCACCCCGAACTGGAGCTACGACGTCTCCGTCAATTACGGGCGCACCGAACAATCCGTGTTCGGCGCAAACCGCCTGCGCGACCGCTTCTTCGCCGCTGCGGACGCCACGGTCGACGCCCAGGGCCGCCCGGCCTGCCGCATCAGCGTGACGGGCGAGCAGCCGATCGCCTCGTTCCTCGATCCGGACGCGTTCTCTCCTGTTCCGGCGCAAAGCTACGCGCCGTCCGAGTGCGTGCCGCTCAATCTCTTCGGGCTCAACAAGGCGTCCGAGGCGGCCAAGGCGTTCCAGCGCTACATCGCGCGCTCGGAAGCGCTGATCGAGCAGACGGTCGTGCAGGGCGTCATCACCGGCGACACCGGCGCCTTCTTCTCCCTGCCCGGCGGCCCGATCGGCCTCGCCTTCGGCGGCGAATACCGGGAGGAAAAGAGCGATTTCCAGCCGGACATCGTCAACCGCAACGGCAACGGCTTCGAGCGCCGCACCACGGCGCCGGTCACCGGCCAGTTCGACGTGAAGGAAGCCTTCGTCGAAGTAAACCTGCCGATCCTCGCCGATGCGCCGTTCGCCAAGGTGCTCAATGTCGGCGCCGCCTATCGCGCCGGCGACTATTCGACCGTCGGATCCACGTCGAGCTACAAGATCGACGGCGTCTGGGCGCCGGTGTCGGACATCCGCATCCGCGGCGGCGTGAGCCAGACGGTGCGCGCGCCGAACATCGTCGAGCTGTTCCTCGCGCCGCAGTCGGTGAACTCGAACCCGCGCGATCCGTGCCTGTCGACGAACATCGGCCTCGGCCCGGCGCCGGCAAACCGCCTCGCCAACTGCAGCACCGCGCTCGGTCTCGACCTGGCGACGACGCCCTTCACCAACCGCCGCACGGCGCAGTTCGCCGGCACCCGCGTCGGCAACCCGACGCTGCAGGAAGAAACCTCCGACTCCTGGACGGCCGGCGTCGTTCTCGCGCCGCGGTTCCTGCCCGGCCTGACCGCCACCGTCGACTACTGGAACATCAAGATCGACAACGCGATCTCGGTCATCACCCAGGATGAGATCGTGGCGAACTGCTACGACGCCGCGACGCTCAACAACCAGTACTGCGCGCTGTTCGCCCGCAACCTCTCGGTTCCCAAGACCAGCGGCCAGTACGGCCTCATCAACGCCATCACGGTGAAGGAGCTGAACTTCGCCCGGCTCGAGGCGTCCGGGATCGACTTCGACGTCGCCTATTCGTTCGCCCTCGATGACGTGGGCCTCGCGAACGGCGGCGACGTCCGGCTCGGCGTCGCCGGCACCTATCTCGAGAAGCGCGACGACTTCCCCTTCGCCGCCGAACCGAACCGCGCCAATCCGGCCAAGCTCGAACTGAACTTCCCGGAATGGGCCTACACGGTCTCGGCGGAATGGACCGCGGGCGCCTTCTCCCTGGGCTGGTTCGCCAACTACCAGTCCGAGCAGGCGCTGCGCAGCGTGGAAATCGAGAGCGTCAGCGACTGGACCCCGAACACGGCGCCGGCGACGTGGGTGCACGACCTCTCCCTGACCTGGACCAGCAAGGACTCGCTGAAGGTCATCGCCGGCGTGAACAACGTGCTCGACGAAGAGCCGTTCTTCACCGAGACGTCGATCCCGGTCTCCGCGGTCGGCCGCTCCTTCTTCGTGCGGCTGTCGTCCAGCTTCTAGGAGCGTTCAGCCGAACATCCACCTGGCGGCAACACGAGCCCGGCGCGCTTCGCGCGTCGGGCTCTTTTGCTTGGGCGCCCCAGCGCGACCGGCACGCCGCCACGGCGCACACCGGCGCAACACTTCAAGATCAAATCGGAAAAGAGGTGGCTGGGGTGCTAGGATTCGAACCTAGGAATGGCGGTACCAAAAACCGCTGCCTTACCGCTTGGCGACACCCCAACGGCCCCGGCGCAAACGACGCCGAGGTGCGAGAGAGCGGGTGTTTAATCGCCCGATCGGTTCGATGCAACCGCCTTGTCACGCCCGCACCGCACGCCCGCTCGCCTTGGCCGGTTGGTTGACGCGGGGCGGCGTTCGGGATGCGGAAGCCCTTGCGATCCCTCCGGTGAGGCGCTAAGCAACGCCCCCGTTTCGGAGCATAGCTCAGCCTGGTAGAGCACCACGTTCGGGACGTGGGGGTCGTAAGTTCGAATCTTGCTGCTCCGACCATTTGAAAAGCGGGCTCCTCCGGGAGCCCGCTTTTTTCATGCCGCCGGCGGCGCAAAGTGCGCCCACAAGGTGCGCACGATAGCGTGAGCGGGCCTTCGCGACGACCGCCCCCCTTGCGCCGCCCTACAGACGCCTTATCATTTTTCGATAAGTGCCCCGATCGCGCCCCGCGACCGTGGCGCTGCGGTCGCGATGGGTGCGGTCGCGTCGAGGGGTCGAGTTCGTGAAGCAGTTCCTGATCACCGTCGCCGGCGTTCTCGTCGGCCTGCTCCTGTTCGTCGTGATCCTGCCGATCACACTGATCTCGATGGCGGCGGGCAGCGCCGAAAAGGCCAACGCCAATCCGTCCAGCATGGTCCTGCAGCTCGACCTGCGCGAAGCGATGGCGGACCAGCCGTCGCACTCGCCGTTCGCGAGCTTCGACGGCAGCCTGTCGACGATCGAACTCGTCCGCAACCTCGAGGCGGCCGGCCGCGACGACGCGGTCAAGGGTCTCTATATCCGCGCCAACACGTCCGGCATGGCGCCGGCCCAGGCCGAAGAGATCCGGGCCGCCATCGCCGCGTTCCGCAAGTCCGGCAAGTTCGTCCTGACCCACGTTCAGAACGACGGCTTCGAAACCTCGATCGCCGGCTACGCCTCGATCGCCGGCTCCGACGAGATCTGGCTGCAGGCCACTGGCGAACTGAGCCCGATGGGCCTTGCCGCGGAAACCACGTTCCTCGGCGGCTTCTTCGACAAGTTCAAAATCAAGCCGGAGTTCGAGCAGCGCCGCGAGTACAAGAACGCGGTCAACGAATACACGCAGAAGGGCTTCACCCCCGCCCACCGCGAAGCGACCGAAAGCCTTCTCAATGGCGTCTATGGCGTGTTCGTCTCCACGATCGCCGCCGATCGCCGCATGAGCGTCGAGCAGGCCCGCGCCGCGCTGGAAGGCACGCCCTATGACGCCGCCGGCGCCGTCGCCTCCAAGCTCGTCGACAAGCTCGGCCGCCCGGAAGATCTCGAAGCCGCCGCGCTCGAGCGCGCGGGCGCTGGCGCCGAGCTCGTCGAGTTCAAGGACTACGAGCCCAAGAAAAAGACCGACGGCCCCGTGATCGCCCTCGTGGGCGGCGAAGGCGCCATCGTCACGGGCCCGGCCGACTCGAGCCCCTTCCAGAGCGACACGCAGATGGTCAGCGACGAGATCGCCAAGGCGCTGCTCGACGCCGCCGAGGACGACGACGTCAAGGCGATCATCTTCCGCGTCTCCAGCCCGGGCGGTTCGGCCGTGGCGTCCGATCAGATCCTCAACGCCGTGAAGCTCGCGCAGCAAAAGGGTAAGAAGGTCGTCGTCTCGATGGGCGAGTACGCCGCGTCGGGCGGCTATTATGTCTCTGCGAGCGCTGACGCGATCGTCGCCTCGCCGACCACCATCACCGGCTCGATCGGCATCTTCGGCGGCAAGTTCGTCGTCGGCGAAGCCGCCCGCGCCTATCTCGGCGTGGAAGCCGACACCGTGAAGGTCGGCTCGCCGCTGGCGGACATGTACTCCGGCTTCAAGCCCTTCACGAACAGCCAGCGCGAAGCGTTCGCCGCGCAGATCGACCGTGGCTATTTGGACTTCAAGACGAAGGTCTCGGAAGGCCGCAAGATCCCGCTCGACAAGGTCGAAGAGATCGCCCGCGGCCGCGTCTGGACCGGCGCCCAGGCCAAGGAGCGCGGGCTCGTCGACGAACTCGGCGGCCTCGACGTGGCGATCGCGCGCGCCAAGGCCCTCGCTGGCCTGAAGCCCGAGCAGCAGGTGCGCCTGAAGCTCTATCCCGAGACGCCCTCGCCGTTCGAAGCCTTCAAGTCCGCCTTCGGCGCTTCGGCCGAAAGCGCGCGGGCCGCGGCGGTGCTTGGCGGCGTGCTCGGGGACGAGAAGATCTCCACTGTGCTGCACCGCATCGCCGCCGAAGACCGCGCGGGCGCGGTCCGGGCCGAAAGCGAGCCCGTCCGGGTCCGCTGACTCCCCAGCCAAGTGTCTGGAATTGAAGAAGCCCCGCCGATCTGGCGGGGCTTTTTTCATGATCTTGCGGCGGCGTGCGCAGGTGTTCGCAAGACGAACGCGCAATGCAGATCACGCGTCCGTGATCGCGCCACGCTTCACGCGCCAAGACCGCAAGCACACTGCACTACAACTTAAGTTAACATGTTCAAATTGGCCGCGGCGTCTGTTTCAATGAAAGTCGATAAACAATTGCCCGCGCCACGGATAACCATGTGACATTTGTGCAGCACTTCGCAGTCGCGAAAGTTACGGCCCCATTAAGCGTTGATGACCGCTTAAGCGCTGTCTAGCTTGCCGCCCCAGAAATGCCCCAGTCCGATTGGGCAGGACGTCTGACGACGTCCTCGGACCGGGGCATTGCTTTCGGGTTGGAGGTCTTGAATGTCCCTGTTCACGGGTAAGAACCGCCTTTTGGCGGGAACGCTGCTGGCTGGCGTCGCGTTTGGCGGCATCGCCGCTCCGGCTGCCGCGCAACAGCAACCGGCCGCGCCGGCGGATACGTCGGCGTCTGCGTCGACGGAAATCGTCGTCACCGGTTCGCGTCTGCGTCGCGAAAACTTCAGCAGCCCGAACCCGACCGTGGGCATCGGCGCCGCTGAAATCGAGGGCAAGCAGTACGTCAACATCGTCGACGCGATCGAAGACATCCCGCTGCTCGGCATCGGCGTGAACAACCGCGGCACGCAATCCCAGAACGGCGACAGCTTCGCATATCCGGACGTGCTCGACCTCGGCACGCAGCGCACGCTGACGCTGATCAACGGCCGCCGCGTCCCGCCGAACAACCCGGGCACCGTGTTCGTCCCGGGCAACGCCTCGGGCTCGCAGGTCGACCTCTCCTCCATCAACCCGGCCCTCATCGACCGCGTTGAAATCGTCGCCGGTACGGGCGGCGCGATCTACGGCGCCGACGCCGTGGGCGGCGTCGTCAACCTGATCCTCAAGAAGGACTTCGAAGGTCTCAACTTCGACCTCACGGGCAGCTCGACCGGCCAAGGCGACGGCCAATCGGGCCGCGCCTCGGTGATCTGGGGCAAGAACTTCTTCCAGGACCGCCTGAACCTCACGGTCTCGGCCGACTACTTCAAGCAGGAGCCGATCTGGGCCAGCGCCGACCGCGCCGAGCGGTACGGCGGCTCGGGCATCCTGAACGTCCTCGACGGCGCGCGCCGGGATCCGAACCCCTTCACCGCCACGGACGCGGCGGCGACCCTCGCCAGCGGCGGCTCGCTCAACCCGTCCTTCCTCGCGTCCGGCACCGACGGCGTGGCCAGCACGTATTTCGGCCCGCTCGCGCTCGCCAACCCGCTCGTCTCGCAAGGCGGCACGGTCGTCACGCGCGGCATCTTCGCGGCGGGCTACGCCTCGAACAACCTGCTCGTCCCGGCCGTTCCGGTGAACCCGGCGCTCGCGGGACGCGCAGCTGACCCGCAAAACCTCGCGTTCTTCGCGCCGGCGGCTCTGCCGACGGGCGTGACCCCGGCCGCGGTGTTCGCGGCGCTGGCGCCGACGCTCAACGTGTCGTCGTTGACGACGGCGCAGCAAGGCGCGCTCGCGCTGCAACTCCTGCAGCGCAACCGTCCGACTCCGTACGAGTACTTCCGCAACAACCCGAACCTGAACCCGCTGCTGTTCCTCGGCACGTTCGGCAACGCCACGAACGCGACGTCGGCCACGCTGGCGCCGTCCTTCGCGTCGTCCACCGGCTATCTGCCGACGGTCAACAACACGGATCCGGCGACGTCGGCGCTGTTCCCGCGTATTGCGGTTCCGCTGGCGTTCGACACCAACGGCAACCTCGTCGCCTACAATCCGGGCTCGATCGTTCCGCCGCAGCAAGGCCGTCTCGGCGTGATGTTCGGCGGTCAGGGCTATGACTCGACGAAGGCCGGTCACAGCCAGATTCAGGCGGGCACGGAGCGGATGTCGTTCGGCACGATCGGCAACCTGAAGCTGACCGACTGGCTGCGTGCGTCGACGGAAGTGTTCTACACGAAGAACACGTTCGAGCAGATGCAGGGCGCCCAAACCAACGCCCCGGGCGGCAACGTCCAGGCCGGCGCTGTGGCGGTTCCGATCTATGTCGACCAGAACCCCTTCATCACCGCGGCGTCGCTCAACACGATCAACAGCCTGGGCCTCACGCTGCCGACGATCGGCGGCCAGCGCGTGCTGTTCCTCGGCCGGGCGCTCGACGACGTCATCGGCGGCGGCAACGAGTCCACCGCGGAACTCGAGTCCTACCGCTTCATGCAGGCGCTCGAAGGCGACTTCAAACTCGGCGAGCGCAGCTTCTACTGGGACGTGTCGGCGGCCTACGGCCGCTCGGGCTACAAGGTCAGCCGGAAGGACATCCTCGACGTCGAATTCGCGCTCGCGACCGACGTCGTGACGAACTCGGCCGGCCAGGCGGTGTGCCGTCAGCAGACGCTGGCCACGCCGGAAGCCATCACGGTTCGCAACCCGAACCTGAGCTCGGTCGTCATCGCCACGGGCCTCGTCCCGACGGCGGCGCAGGTCGCGGCGTGTAAGCCGCTCAACCTCTTCGGCTCGGGCAAGCCGTCCGAAGCGGCGAAGGCCTATGTCGTCGGCAAGGCGGACGTGAAGGGCATCAACACGCTGGAAGCCTATGAAGGGTCGTTCAACGGCGATCTGATCAAGCTGCCGGCGGGCTGGTCGCAGGTCGGCGTCAACGTCCAAAAGCGGACGGAATCGGCCGAATTCGAGCCGAACCGTACGACGCAGCTTGGCCAGGCGCGGACCGCGCCGCAGGGCCGTGGTTCGGGCCAGCTCGACTTCACCGAGTATGGCGTCGAAGTGAACGTCCCGATCTTCGGAAAGGACTTCAACTTCCCGGGCTTCCGCGCGCTGGACTTCAGCTACGCCTTCCGTCAGGTCGAGCGTGAGCAGCAGTCCGAGACGGCGATCTTCACGGGTCGCGGCACGGACGACGACACCTTCAACTACTCGGTGTCGTGGAAGCCGGTCGAAGAGCTGACGCTGCGTGGCGCCCGCTCGCGGACGGTCCGTTCGGCCTCGCTCGTCGAACTCGTCGGTCCGTTCACCGTCGCGTTCACGAACCTCGCGGCGGGCGACAACCCCTGCACGACCACGTCGATCAACCAGGGCCCGGCCCCGGCGACCCGTCGCGCGAACTGCATCACCGCGGTGAAGAACCTCGGCATCGCGAGCGACGACGCAGGCGCGACCGCGTTCCTGTCCACCTTCACGGGTACGGCGGGCACGCGTCCGGCGCTCGCGGCCGGTAACCCGGGTCTCGCGAACGAAGAGGCGAACACCTACACGCTCGGCTTCACCTACGAGCCCGAGTGGGCCCCGCGCCTCGTCATCGCGGCCGACTTCTTCTCGGTCGACCTGGCCAACGAAATCGGCCTCGTCGGCCCGGGCACGATGCTCGGCGGCTGCTTCGACTCGGCGCAGTTCCCGAACGCGATCGTCGGCGGCGCGCGCGCCTGCGACACCTTCCTGTTCGGTGTGCAGTCCGGTTCGCAGTTCATCATCCCGACGAACAACGCCATCACCGGCAACCCCGGCAACGGCGGAACGCTCGGCGGGGCCGCGGCGGGCATCCAGTCGCCGTTCGAAATCGCGATCGCGCAGTTCACCAACCTGAACCTGTCGCAACGCGAAGTTCGCGCGGTGAACTTCGAGACCCGCTACGACTTCCTGCTGGGCGATCTCCCCTACGTGGGCTCGTTCATGAAGGATTGGGGCCGTCTGTACCTCCGCGGCACGGTCTACCACACGCAGCGGTATGACCAGTTCTTCCCGACGCTCGACCGCGTCGGCGGCGAACACGGCAACCCGGAGTACAAGACGCGTCTGGATATCCGTCAGAAGGTCGGCAAGTTCGACCACACGGTGCAGTGGTTCTGGAACAGCGAGTCCGTCACGAACATCCTGACGGCGCAGAACCTGTATCCGGAACAAAGCCCGGCCTTCTATCAGGACCAGTACAGCTACTTTAACTACTTCGCGAGCTACGAGCTGAACGACAACTTCAAGATCCGTGCGGTCGTGAACAACGTCATGGACGAAGCGGGCCCCCGCGGCGTCTACGGCATCGGCAACGGCTACGACGGCGGCGTCGGTCGCGAGTTCCTGCTCGGCGTCTCGGCGAAATTCTGATCCTCACCGGATCGGACAACGCGAAGGGCGGCTCGCAAGAGCCGCCCTTTTTGTTTTGGGGTGATTTCAGATCGCGGCGAGCGCCTCTTCAGTCACGAAAGCTGCGCGCCCCAATTGCCAAACGCCGGACGACATCGCGCTCATCGAGGCTCAGCATCGGATTCCAGACGTCGAAAATGAGGACGACACGATCGTCGTTGCTGTCATTGCGCGCCGTATGTTCGAGCGTGTCGTCGAAGATCAGGAGTTTTCCCTCCTGCCAGGCGCGCGTTTCAAACCCGACGCGGAACGAACAGGCGGGCGGCACGATCAGCGGAAGATGGACAACGAGGCGTGCATTCGTCTCGCCGTGGTGCGGCGGAATCTGCGTGTGCGGCGCCAGCACCGAGAACATCACATTGGGACACAAGCCGTCAATTTCGGCCAAGTCGACGGCTTGGAGTGTCGCACTGGTGATTGGGCACCGGCTGTGCCAGGTGTCCATGCGCGCGCCCGACTGCCAAAGGGCCAACGTCCGCCAGCGAGGGGAGTGGTTAAGCTCAGCCCACTGATTGACGGGCTCGCCGCGCGCGTACCTGATATAGGGACCAAAAGCCGACGCTGTGTCTTCGTGAAGGGCGAGAAACTCGGCGCGGATCGACTCTGCGGCGCCTTCGACCGCCGACGCCCAAGGGAACAGATCCACGCCGTAGAATGGGATCGCGGGCAGTCGCGGCACATAAAGCTGATTACTGTTCGACAATGATGGAGTTGAGACACCCGCTAGGATGGCGGCCGCTTCTCGCCAGCGCCCCTTTTCAGGGCCGCAATCGATCGCATCGCCTACACAACGGGAAAGATGCTCAAAGAAACTCTCGGCGTTCCGTTGAACCACGGCTTTGGCATGCGCCAATTGGCTAGAAAGATCCTCAGGCCAAGCCTCGGGCCGAGAAGACGCAATACGCAAGCAGTTACGATAAATTCGCGCCGCCGTTCGCGGCTTGTCGAGACGTTCGTGAACTGCGGCTTTCCGGAGCAACGCCGGGAGGAAGTACGCATCATCCTCCAAGGCCGCGTCGAGCGCCTGCAGTTCGCCCGGCACGTCGTTCCCCGCTGCGGCGAGAACGGCGCGAACGAAGGAAAACATCGGTCCCGGAACACCGCCGAGGTCGAAGGCTCTCGTCCAATGCGAGAGCGCTTCGTGCGATCTGCCGTCCCGTAGAGCATGCAGACAATAGGCGAAGTGTGGCCTGGGATTACCCGGCCATCGACCCGCAATTTCCGACCAGATAGATAACGCCTGCGCAAAATCGCCGTTCAAGGCCGCACGGTTGAGGCGCCCCCATCGGGTCCCGCGCCCGATTGGAGAGTTAATCCGATCTAGCTGGTTTTGAGCACGGCGGGTAGCGGGCGGCTGGATCGGCCGTCGGGCGAGCCAGGCCAGCCGCCCGCGGCCC
>JAGWZE010000013.1 GCA_018969015.1 Alphaproteobacteria bacterium | reverse complement strand
TTCGCGCCGCCCGCCTTCGCCAGCGTGATCGTGATCGCCGCCGTCAGCGTCGTCTTGCCGTGGTCGACGTGGCCGATCGTGCCGATGTTGCAGTGCGGCTTCGTCCGCTCGAATTTTTCCTTAGCCATCGTCTTGGCTCCTCAATCTTGCGTCCCGCTTCGGGGACGGGTGGTTTGGCTTAATCCGGGTTCGGAAGATCAGCTGGCGAGCTTGGCGAGAACTTCGCGCGTCACGGCCTGCGGCACTTCCTCGTAGTGGTCGAACTGCATCGTGAAGTTGGCGCGGCCCTGGCTGAAGGAGCGCAGCGTGTTCACGTAGCCGAACATGTTGGCGAGCGGGACCATCGCGTTAATGACCGTCGCGTTGCCGCGCATGTCCTGACCTTGGATCATGCCGCGCCGCGAGTTCAGGTCGCCGATGACCGAGCCGACATATTCTTCCGGGCTCACCACTTCGACCTTCATGATCGGCTCGAGGAGCTTGGGATCGCCCTTCTCCTTGAGTTCACGGAAGGCCGCTTGCGAGGCGATCTGGAAGGCGAGCACGGAGGAGTCGACGTCGTGGTAGGCGCCGTCGATCAGCGTGGCCTTCACGTCGATGACGGGGAAGCCGGCGAGCAGGCCGTTGTCCTTGCTCATCTCCAGGCCCTTTTCGACGCCCGGAACGAATTCCTTCGGCACCGAACCGCCGACGATCGCGCTCTCGAAGATGAAGCCCGTGCCCGGTTCGCCCGGCTCGAACTTGATGATGACGCGGGCGAACTGGCCCGAGCCGCCCGTCTGCTTCTTGTGCGTGTAGTCGATCGTCACGGCCTTGCCGAGCTTCTCGCGATACGCCACCTGCGGCGCGCCGACGTTCGCGTCGACCTTGTAGGTGCGGCGCAGGATGTCGACCTTGATGTCGAGGTGGAGTTCGCCCATCCCCTTGAGGATGGTCTGGCCCGTTTCGTGGTCCGTCGAGACGCGGAAGGACGGATCCTCGGCCGCGAGCTTCGAGAGGGCCACGCCCAGCTTTTCCTGGTCGGCTTTCGACTTCGGCTCGATCGCGAGCTCGATGACCGGCTCCGGGAACTCCATGCGCTCCAGGATCACGGCCTTGTTCGGGTCGCACAGCGTGTCGCCGGTGCGGACTTCCTTGAGGCCGGCGAGCGCGACGATGTCGCCCGCATAGGCTTCCTTGATGTCCTCACGGTTGTTGGCGTGCATGAGCAGCATGCGGCCCACGCGCTCCTTCTTGTCGCGCGTCGAGTTCAGGAGGCCGGCGCCGGCTTCCAGCTTGCCCGAGTAGATGCGGCAGAAGGTGATCGTGCCGACGAACGGGTCGTCCATGATCTTGAACGCGAGCATGGCGAAGGGATCTTCGTCGCTGGCGGTGCGGACGGTCTCTTCTTCCGTGCGGTAATCGATGCCCTTGATCGCCGGACGATCGAGCGGGCACGGCAGATAGTCGACGACGGCGTCGAGCAACGGCTGCACGCCCTTGTTCTTGAACGCCGAGCCGCACAGCACCGGATACCAGGCGCCCGTGATGACGGCCTTGCGGATGAGCTTCTTCAGCGTCGGGACGTCCGGCTCCTCGCCGTCGAGGTACTTTTCCATCGCCGTGTCGTCGAGTTCGACGGCCGCTTCGATGAGCTTGCCGCGATACTCGACCGCCTTGTCCTTCAGGTCGTCCGGGATCGGCGCTTCGTGGTACTTCGCGCCGAGGCTTTCCTCTTCCCAGATGATCGCCTTCATCTCGACGAGGTCGACGAGGCCCTTGAACGTGCTCTCGATGCCGATCGGCAGCTGCAGCGGCACCGGGCGCACGCCGAGACGGTCGATCAGGTCCTGGACGCAGCGGTAGAAATCCGCGCCCAGCTTGTCCATCTTGTTGGCGAACACGATGCGCGGGACGTTGTACTTGTCGCCCTGGCGCCAGACGGTTTCCGTCTGCGGCTCGACGCCTTGGTTGCCGTCGAGCACGCACACCGCGCCGTCGAGCACGCGCAGCGAGCGCTCGACTTCGATGGTGAAGTCGACGTGGCCGGGCGTGTCGATGATGTTCAGGCGCTTGCCGTTCCAGAAGCAGGTCGTCGCGGCCGACGTGATCGTGATGCCGCGTTCCTGTTCCTGCTCCATCCAGTCCATCGTGGCGGCGCCGTCATGGACTTCGCCGATCTTGTGAGACTTGCCGGTGTAGTAGAGGACACGCTCCGTCGTCGTCGTCTTCCCGGCGTCGATGTGCGCCATGATGCCGAAGTTACGGTAGTCCTCGATCGGGTATTGGCGGGGCATGGGAGATCCTTACCAGCGGTAGTGCGAGAAGGCGCGGTTCGCTTCCGCCATCCGGTGTGTGTCTTCGCGTTTCTTCACGGCCGAGCCGCGATTGTTGGCGGCGTCGGCGAGTTCACCCGCCAGACGATCCACCATCGTGTTTTCGTTGCGCGCGCGGGCGGCGTTCACCAGCCAGCGGATCGCCAGCGCCTTGCGGCGCTCGGGGCGGACTTCCACCGGAACCTGATACGTCGCGCCGCCGACGCGGCGGGAGCGGACTTCGATCGCCGGCGCGACGTTGGCGAGCGCGTCATGGAACACTTCCAGCGGCTCGCGCTTGAGGCGCGACTGGACGCGGTCGAGCGCGCCATAGACGATCGTTTCAGCGACGGACTTTTTGCCCTGCAGCATCACGTAGTTCATGAACTTCGTGAGCGTTTCGTCCCCGAACTTGGGATCGGGCAGGACTTCGCGGGTTTCTGCGCGGTGGCGGCGAGACATGGTTTTTCCTCGAACTCAGAGGGCGGACATCGAAGGCGCGAGCGCCAAAAGCGTGAACGGGCGCGCCCGGATCACTTCGCCAAAGATCACTTCGGACGCTTGGCGCCGTAGAGCGAGCGGCGCTTCTTGCGGTTCTTGACGCCCTGCGTGTCGAGCACGCCGCGCAGGATGTGGTAGCGCACGCCCGGCAAGTCCTTCACGCGGCCGCCGCGGATCAGCACGACCGAGTGTTCCTGCAGGTTGTGGCCTTCGCCCGGGATGTAGCACACCGCTTCGATGCCCGACGTCAGGCGCACCTTGGCGACCTTCCGAAGCGCCGAGTTCGGCTTCTTCGGCGTCGTCGTGTAGACGCGCGTGCAGACGCCGCGGCGCTGCGGGCAGCCTTTGAGGGCCGGGACCTTGTTGCGGGCCACGAGCGGCGCCCGGGGCTTGCGGATGAGTTGGTTGATCGTCGGCATCGGGCGTGTTGCGTCCTGGGTTGCCTGCAAAAACAGGGGCTGCGGTTCGTCGTTCGGTTCGTTCTTTGGCCCAAACGCAAACCGCGCCTCCCAGGCCGGCTGCAGAGCGGGCGCAGGGCCCGCGTGTCCGGCGGCAGGAGGCGGCGCATCAGCACATGGGCTTATTTGGCGCCCGCGGACCCTGGCTTTGCGAGCCAGCACTCCGCGTGAGGCGCGGGTGATACCGGCACGGGGGGGAAAGGTCAAGCGCGCCCGCCCTCGGGCCGCCCGTTCCAGCGCCGAAGGCGGGAGCGATCCAGGGCGATGCCCGCGGCGCCCTATGGACGCTTCGGCGAAGGCCCGTAGGGGTTGCGCTTCAGTTGCCCTGGGACGAGCGACACGATGAGGACGAAGAGGCTTCCCAGGTAGGGGATTAGGGCTAGGAGAAGCAACCAGCCGCTCATGCCCACATCATGGAACCGACGAATGGTCACGGCCAGCCCCGGGATAAGAAAATAGAGCCCCGCCAGGAGCAGCGGGATCGCAACGGACGCCCCCATGATCGCATTGGCGGTGTCGTCTCCGTTGGTTCCGCCGAGGATGGCGCCGATGATCCCGCCGGCCAGGACGACGGCCAAGATGACGCCGAGTTGGCAGAGCGCGAACGACCAGTATTCGGCCCGGCGCGCACGCCCGTCGAACGTTGCGTAAAGGCGCAGGCACTTCTGGAAGTACCCGCCGATGGAGAGGTCTTCCGGGGCGAAATCGTCGTCGCTCGTCGCAGAGGTCGCAGCTCCGGCCAGACCCCCGGCCGGCTCGACCAGATAAACCTCGGTCGCCTGCCCGCCATCCGGAACGAAATCGACGCGGCTGCCGGCGCGCACCGGACGGAGCTGCTGGAGGGAAGCTCGCGAGAAGGCGTAGCGTACGCCGTCGTCGCCGCTGATCAGTCCTTGCCCTGTCGCGTCGTCGTACTTCAGAACTTCTCCGCGCATGCCCGCCTCCCCTCGCCTGCCGACGGCCTATGCTGTAGCCGGATTTGCGATTCCACAAACGGCTAGCGCGTTCAAGGCGCCGCGGGCTCGAATGGCGGCGTGACGGGGGCAACGGCGGGACGCAGCCGCCCGGGCGCGCCGCCGGGGGACACGATTGCGTCACCAAGGCCGCGCGGGACTTTTGCGGGTGCCGCGCGTCGACCATGTACGACACTCGGACACTCCGAGGAGATCCCATGCCGCTCGTCACCTGCCCCTGCGAAGAAATGGCGCCGATGAAACAGGTCCAGCGCGACGGGATCGAGATCGACGTCTGCACCAAATGCCGGGGCGTCTGGCTCGACCGCGGCGAACTGGAGAAGCTCCTCGCCGCCGTCCAGAAGGAAGCGGACGCGGCGTTCGCGCCGCCGCCGCAAGCTGCTCCGCAACAAGCCGCCCAACCGGCGCAGCCGCCGCAGGCACCGCCCCCGCAAGCCGCGCCCTACCCGCCGCACCAGGGCTACCCGCCGCAGGCCCCTCAGCACGCCCCTTGGGGCGGTGAGCGGGGCGAGTATGGCGAACGCGGCGAGTACGGTGAGCGCGGCGAGGGCTACTACGACCCGCGCACCGGCTATTACAAAAAGAAGAAGCGCTTCGACATCTTCGACATTTTCGACTGAGAAGCGCCAGTCGGCGGGGCGCCCGAAACGGGCTACGGCTTGCTCGCCAGCGCCCACGCCGGCGCGCCATTGTCTCCCTCGGGAGACAAACCTCATGAAAACCTCGATCATCCTGGCGCTCGCGGGAGCGCTTGCCCTGGCCGGCTGCGCCACCATCACGCGCGGCACGAACACCGCCTGAACTCAGGGGCGACATCCACCGGGGCGCGAGCGACCAAACAAATCCACCGGGCACGCGCTGCAGGGCTCGCCTCCCCCGTCACCTGGGTTCCGGGTTCGGCCTTCGGCCGCCCCGGAATGACGCAAGCGCGCGAAAGGGGGAGGATCGTTTCCCCAAAAACCAAAAAACAAAAAAGCCCGGCCATCTCTGGCCGGGCTTTTCGTTTTCTATCCGTCGCCGGATCACTCCGCCGCTTGCGTCTCCGCAAGCTGGGCTTCCGCGTCAGCGCGCTCCAAAGCGAGTTTCTCGTCCCGCTCCGCCGCGACCTTCTGGTAGCGCCGCAGCTGGCCGCCGGTGCCGGCCGGGATGAGACGACCGACGATGACGTTCTCCTTCAGGCCGTCCAGCGTATCCGACTTGCCGTACGTGGCGGCTTCGGTGAGCACGCGGGTCGTTTCCTGGAAGGACGCCGCCGAGATGAAGGAGCGCGTCTGCAGCGAGGCCTTCGTGATGCCCAAGAGCATCGGCTGCGCCGTCGCCGGCTTCAGGCCGAGTTCGATCACGCGGCGGTTTTCGTCCTCGAGATCGAGGCTGTCGACCGCTTCGCCCTTCAAGAACTCGGTGTCGCCGGCGTCCATGACCTCCACCTTCTGGAGCATCTGACGGACGATGACTTCGATGTGCTTGTCGTTGATCGGCACGCCCTGCAGTCGATAGACCTTCTGGATCTCCTCGACGAGGTAGTTCGCCAGCGCCTCGACGCCGAGGATCGAGAGGATGTCCTGCGGGGCCGGGTTGCCGTCGAGCAGGTAGTCGCCCTTCTTGACGAAGTCGCCTTCCTGCACGGCGATGTGCTTGCCCTTCGGGATCATGTACTCGATCGGTTCGGCGCTCTCGTCCTCCGGAACGATGCGCAGACGCCGCTTCGACTTGTAGTCGCGCCCGAACTCGACGCGGCCGTCCGCTTCCGCGATGACCGCGTGATCCTTCGGACGACGCGCCTCGAACAGCTCCGCCACGCGCGGCAGACCGCCCGTGATGTCGCGCGTCTTGGCGCCGCCCGTGGTGATCCGCGCCAGGTCCTGGCCGGGCTTGGCGTCGTCGCCGTCGGCGACGGAAAGGATCGCGCCGACCGGCAGCATGTAGCGGGCTTCCGACTTGTTCGAGAGCCGCATCGGCGTGCCGTCCGCGTCGACGATGACGATCGCCGGACGCAAGTCCGCACCCTTCGGGCTCGAGCGCCAGTCGATGACGACCTTCGAGCTGATGCCCGTCTCTTCGTCGAACTCGTCGCGCGCGGAGACGTTGTCGATGAGGTCTTCGAAGCGCACGCGGCCGGCCACTTCCGTGATGATCGGCGTCGAGTAGGGATCCCACTCGGCGATGCGATCGCCGCGCTTCACCGGCTTGCCTTCGTCCACCTTCAGCTTGGCGCCGAACGGCAGCTTGAAGCTCTGCCGTTCCTTGCCGTCGCTGTCGACGATGATGACCTGCATCTGACGGCTCATCACGATGAGCTCGCCGTTCGGGTTCTTCACCGTCGCGCGGTTGACGAGGCGCGCCGTGCCGTCGTGCGCGCTTTCCATGACCGACTGTTCCGCGACCTGCGCGGCGCCGCCGATGTGGAACGTGCGCATCGTCAGCTGCGTGCCCGGTTCGCCGATCGACTGCGCCGCGATGACGCCCACCGCTTCGCCGACGTTCACCGGCGTGCCGCGCGCGAGGTCACGGCCGTAGCAGTGGCCGCACACGCCCGTGCGCGTGTCGCAGGTGAGCACCGAGCGGACCTTCACGGCCTGCACGCCCGCCTGCTCGATCGTAAGAACGAGGTCCTCGTCGAGATAGGCGCCGGCCGTCGCGATCACTTCGCCGGTGCCCGGCGCGATGATGTCCGAGGCGGCCGTGCGGCCCAGCACGCGGATGCCAAGCGACACGACGACTTCCGAGCCGTCGATCACCGAGCGCATCTCGATGCCGTTCTGCGTGCCGCAGTCTTCCTCGGTGATGATGCAGTCCTGCGCGACGTCGACGAGACGACGCGTGAGATAGCCGGAGTTGGCCGTCTTGAGCGCCGTATCCGCGAGACCCTTCCGGGCGCCGTGCGTCGAGTTGAAGTACTCGAGAACCGAAAGGCCTTCCTTGAAGTTCGAGATGATCGGCGTCTCGATGATCTCGCCCGAGGGCTTCGCCATCAGGCCACGCATGCCGGCGAGCTGCTTCATCTGGTTCTTCGAACCGCGGGCGCCGGAGTGCGCCATCATGAAGACCGAGTTCAGCTCACCGTTGGCGAGCGGATTCTTGGCCTCGTCCATCATGGCGTCGGCGACCTTGTCGGTGCACTTCGACCAGGCGTCGACGACCTTGTTGTACTTCTCGCCCTTCGTGATGAGACCGTCGGCGTACTGCTGCTCGTACTCGGAGACGCGCGTGCGCGTTTCCTCGACGAGGGCTTCCTTCGCCTTCGGCACGATCATGTCGCCCATGCCGAACGAGATGCCGGCCTTGCAGGCTTCGCGGAAGCCGAGCTGCATGATGCGGTCGGCGAAGATCACCGTCGCCTTCTGGCCGCAGTGGCGATAGACGGCGTCGATCAGGTTGCCGATTTCCTTCTTCGTCATCAGCGCGGCGACGAGGTCGTGCGAGACCTTCGGATTTTTCGGCAGGTGCTCGGCGAGCTTCATGCGACCGGGCGTGGTCTCGATCGTGCGCATGCGCGGCGTGCCGTCCTCGTTCGTCTCCTGGTAACGGGCGAGGATCGGCGTGTGCAGAGTCACCGCGCCGGCGTCGAGCGCGTGCTCGATTTCGGCCATGTCGGCGAACAGCTTCAGGCGGCGCTGCTTCGTCTTCGGATCGATCTGGACGAGGTCCTCGCGGACGATCGACAGATAATAGAGGCCGAGAACGATGTCCTGCGACGGCACGATGATCGGACGGCCGTTGGCCGGCGACAGGATGTTGTTCGTGCTCATCATCAGCACGCGCGCTTCCAGCTGCGCTTCGAGCGACAGCGGGACGTGCACGGCCATCTGGTCGCCGTCGAAGTCGGCGTTGAACGCCGCGCAGACGAGAGGGTGCAGCTGGATCGCCTTGCCTTCGATCAGCTTCGGCTCGAACGCCTGGATGCCGAGGCGGTGCAGCGTCGGGGCGCGGTTCAGAAGAACCGGGTGCTCGCGGATCACCTCTTCGAGCACGTCCCACACTTCAGGCCGCTCTTTCTCGACCATCCGGCGGGATTGCTTGACGGTGCCCGAAAGCCCCTTCGCGTCGAGACGCGAGTAGATGAAGGGCTTGAAGAGCTCGAGCGCCATCTTCTTCGGCAGGCCGCACTGGTGCAGCTTGAGGTCCGGGCCGACGACGATGACCGAACGGCCCGAATAGTCGACGCGCTTGCCGAGCAGGTTCTGACGGAACCGGCCCTGCTTGCCCTTCAGCATGTCGGCGAGCGACTTCAGCGGGCGCTTGTTGGCGCCCGTGATGACGCGACCGCGACGGCCGTTGTCGAACAGCGCGTCGACGGCTTCCTGCAGCATCCGTTTTTCGTTGCGGATGATGATGTCCGGCGCACGCAGCTCCATCAGCCGCTTGAGGCGGTTGTTGCGGTTGATGACGCGGCGATAGAGGTCGTTGAGGTCCGACGTCGCGAAGCGGCCGCCGTCGAGCGGCACGAGCGGGCGCAGTTCCGGCGGGATCACCGGCACCACCGTCAGCACCATCCACTCCGGGCGGTTGCCCGAGCGGACGAACGCCTCGACGAGCTTCAGACGCTTGGCGAGCTTCTTCGGCTTCAGCTCGGTCGTCGCTTCCGCGATCTCCTTGCGCAGCTGCTCGGCCTCTTTCTCGAGGTCGAGTTGCATCAGGAGCTCACGCACGGCCTCCGCGCCGATCAGCGCGGTGAAGGCGTCTTCGCCGTACTCGTCCTGCGCGCGGACATAGTCCTCTTCGGTCAGCAGCTCTTTCGCCTTGAGCGGGGTCAGGCCCGGCTCGGTGACGATGTACTGCTCGAAATACAGGACGCGCTCGATGTCCTTCAGCGGCATGTCGAGCATCAGGCCGATGCGCGACGGCAGCGACTTCAGGAACCAGATGTGCGCGACGGGCGCGGCGAGCTCGATGTGGCCCATGCGCTCGCGGCGCACGCGCTGCAGCGTCACTTCCACGCCGCACTTTTCGCAGATCACGCCCTTGAACTTCATGCGCTTGTACTTGCCGCACAAGCACTCGTAGTCCTTGATCGGCCCGAAGATCCGCGCGCAGAACAGGCCGTCTTTCTCCGGCTTGAACGTGCGGTAGTTGATCGTCTCGGGCTTCTTGATCTCGCCGTACGACCAGGAGCGGATCTGCTCCGGGCTCGCGATCGAGATCTTGATCTGGTCGAAGGTCGGCGCGGGCGCAACGGCCGGGCCGAAAAGGTTCATCACGTCTTGGTTCATCGCGGGTCCGCCTTCCGCATGAGGATGCGCAATCGCCGTCCAAGCGCTTGCGCGGAATGAGGCGGGCGCGTCCGCCCGCCTCGACCGTTCCGATTACTCAGCCGCAGCCTTGCGCCCGTCCGACAGCTCGACGTTGAGGCTGAGGGAGCGCATTTCCTTGACGAGCACGTTGAAGCTTTCGGGGATGCCGGCTTCGAAGTTGTCCTCGCCGCGCACGATGGCCTCGTAGACCTTCGTACGGCCGGCGACGTCGTCCGACTTCACCGTCAGCATCTCCTGCAGCGTGTACGCCGCGCCATAGGCCTCGAGCGCCCACACCTCCATTTCGCCGAAGCGCTGGCCGCCGAACTGCGCCTTGCCGCCCAGCGGCTGCTGGGTGACGAGCGAGTACGGGCCGATCGACCGGGCGTGGATCTTGTCGTCCACGAGGTGATGCAGCTTCAGCATGTAGATGTAGCCGACCGTGACGTGCCGCTTGAACGGCTCGCCCGTGAGGCCGTCATAAAGCTGGACCTGGCCCGTTTCGTTGAGGCCCGCCCGCTTCAGCATGGCGCGGATGTCGCTGTCCTTCGCCCCGTCGAACACCGGCGTGGCGATCGGCACGCCTTTGACGACGTTTTCGGCGAGCTCGAGCACTTCCTTCTCGTCCGTCGGGACGGGTTGGTCGTCGCCATAGACCGACTTCAGCGTATCCGGCAGGCGCTTGTAGTCGCCGTCCTGGGCATAGGCTTCGAGCGCCTGCTTCACCTGCTTGCCGAGACCCGCACAGGCCCAGCCGAGGTGCGTCTCCAGGATCTGCCCGACGTTCATCCGCGACGGCACGCCAAGCGGGTTGAGCACGATGTCGACGTGCGTCCCGTCGTCGAGGAACGGCATGTCTTCGATCGGCACGATCTTGGAGATGACGCCCTTGTTGCCGTGACGACCGGCCATCTTGTCGCCCGGCTGCAGCTTGCGCTTCACCGCGACGAACACCTTGACGACCTTCATCACGCCCGGGGGCAGTTCGTCCCCGCGCTGCAGCTTGTCGACCTTGTCCTTGAAGCGCTCCTCGAGCCGCTTCTTGGCGGCGTCGTATTGCGTCTTCAGGCCTTCGATCTCGGTCATGGCGGCGTCGTCTTCGAGACCGATCTGCCACCATTGGCCGCGCGACAGGCTTTCCAGCATGTCGAGCGAGACCGGGCCCTTCTTGAAGCCCTTCGGCCCCGTCGAGGCCGACTTGCCGACCATGATCTCGCGCAGACGCCCGTAGATGTTGCGCTCCAGGATCGCGAGCTCGTCGTCGCGGTCTTTCGCGAGACGCTCGATTTCCTGGCGCTCGATCTGCAGCGCGCGCTGGTCCTTGTCGACGCCGTGGCGGTTGAAGACGCGCACTTCGACGATCGTGCCCTGCACGCCAGGCGGCAGGCGCAGCGACGTGTCACGCACGTCGGAGGCCTTTTCACCGAAGATGGCGCGCAGAAGCTTTTCTTCCGGCGTCATCGGGCTTTCGCCCTTCGGCGTGACCTTGCCGACGAGGATGTCGCCCGCCTGCACTTCCGCGCCGATCGCCACGATGCCCGCTTCGTCGAGGTTGCGCAGGGCTTCCTCGCCGACGTTCGGGATGTCGCGGGTGATTTCTTCCGGGCCGAGCTTGGTATCGCGGGCCGAGACCTCGAACTCCTCGATGTGGATCGAGGTGAAGACGTCGTCCTTCACGATCCGCTCGGAGATGAGGATCGAGTCCTCGAAGTTGTAGCCGTTCCACGGCATGAACGCGACGAGCACGTTGCGGCCGAGCGCCAGTTCGCCGAGCTCCGTCGACGGGCCGTCGGCGATGATGTCGCCTTCCCGCACGATGTCGCCCACGCGCACGATCGGGCGCTGCGTGATGCAGGTGTTCTGGTTCGAGCGCTGGAACTTCAGCAGGCGATAGATGTCGACGCCCGGCTTGGTCGGGTCACGCTCTTCCGTGGCGCGCACGACGATCCGCTGGCTGTCCACCTGCTCCACCACGCCCGCGCGGCGCGCGGTGATGGCGGCGCCGGAGTCGCGGGCGACGACGGCTTCCATCCCCGTGCCGACGAGCGGCGCGTCCGCCCGCAGAAGCGGCACGGCCTGGCGTTGCATGTTCGAGCCCATCAGCGCGCGGTTGGCGTCGTCGTTCTCGAGGAACGGGATGAGCGCCGCCGCGACCGACACGACCTGCTTGGGCGAGACGTCGATCATGTCGATCTTCGCCTTTTCCACCAGCTGCGCGTCGCCGTTGATGCGGGCCTGGACGAACTCGTCCTCCAGCTCGCCGGCGTCGCTGATCGAGGCGTTGGCCTGGGCGATCGCGTACTTCGCCTCTTCCATCGCCGAGAGGTACACGACCTCGTCGACCGGCTTGCCGTCCACGACCTTGCGGTACGGGCTTTCGATGAAGCCGTACTTGTTCACGCGGGCGTGCGTCGCCAGCGAGTTGATCAGACCGATGTTCGGACCTTCCGGCGTTTCGATCGGGCAGATGCGGCCGTAGTGCGTCGGGTGCACGTCGCGGACTTCGAAGCCCGCGCGCTCGCGCGTGAGACCACCCGGGCCGAGCGCCGAGAGACGCCGCTTGTGCGTGATCTCGGAGAGCGGGTTCGTCTGGTCCATGAACTGCGACAGCTGCGAGGAGCCGAAGAACTCCCGCACCGCCGCCGCCGCCGGCTTCGCGTTGATCAGGTCGTGCGGCATGACGGTCTCGATATCGACCGAGCTCATGCGCTCCTTGATCGCCCGCTCCATGCGCAGCAGGCCGACGCGATACTGGTTTTCCATCAGCTCGCCGACCGAGCGCACGCGCCGGTTGCCGAGATTGTCGATGTCGTCCACTTCGCCGCGGCCGTCGCGCAGATCGGTGAGCATGCGCATCACGGAGACGATGTCTTCCGTGCGCAGGATCCGCACCTCGTCCGAGGTGTCGAGGCCCAGGCGCATATTCATCTTCACCCGGCCGACGGCCGAGAGGTCATAGCGCTCCTGATCGGAGAACAGGCCCCGGAACAGCGCTTCCGCCGTTTCGATCGTCGGCGGTTCGCCCGGACGCATGACGCGGTAGATGTCGAACAGCGCCTGCTCGCGCGTCTCGTTCTTGTCGAGCGCGAGCGTCGAGCGGATGTACGGACCGACCGAGACGTTGTCGATGTCGAGGACGGGGATCTCGTCCACGCCGGCTTCGATCAGCGTCGCCACGAGGCCTTCGCTCAGCGGATCGCCCGCTTCGGCGAAGATCTCGCCCGTCGCCATGTTGACGATGTCTTCGGCGACGAAACGCTCGAACAGGTCCTCGGACGGCACCAGGATTTCGGTGACGCCGTCTTCGGCGATCTTGTTGGCGGTGCGCGCCGAGATCTTCTTGCCGGCCTCGGCGATCACGCGCTTGGAGCCCGCGTCGACGAGGTCGAAGTTCGGCTTCACGCCGCGCCACTTTTCGGGGCGATAGCGCGTGGCCCAGCCCGACCGCGTGTGGCGGTAGGTGACCGAGTCATAGAACGACTTCAGGATCGTCTCGCCGTCCATGCCGAGCGCATAGAGCAGCGTCGTCGCCGGCAGCTTGCGCTTGCGGTCGATGCGGACGAACAGGATGTCCTTGGCGTCGAACTCGAAATCGAGCCACGAGCCGCGGTACGGGATCACGCGCGCCGCAAACAGCAGCTTGCCCGACGCGTGCGTCTTGCCCTTGTCGTGATCGAAGAACACGCCCGGCGAGCGGTGCATCTGCGAGACGATGACGCGCTCGGTGCCGTTGACGATGAAGGTGCCTTTGTCCGTCATCAGCGGGATGTCGCCGAGATAGACGTCCTGCTCCTTGATGTCCTTGACGGACTTCGCGCCGGTTTCCTCGTCGCTTTCGAACACGATCAGGCGCAGCTTCACCTTCAGCGGCGCCGCGAACGTCATGTCGCGCTGCTGGCACTCTTCGACGTCGAACTTCGGATGCTCGAACTCATACGAGACGTATTCGAGGACCGCGCGCTCGGAAAAATCCTTGATCGGGAAGACCGAGCGGAACACCGCTTCGAGGCCTTCGAGCCGACGCTCGGCCTGGGTGACGTCTTTCTGGAGGAATGCCTCGTACGAGCTCTTTTGAACCTCGATCAGGTTCGGCATCGCGCCCGCTTCCGGGATTTTGCCGAACGATTTGCGAATACGCTTTTTGCCCGTGAAAGACAGAGCCATCGCTCTCCTCGCCTACCGCTGCGCGTCCGATCGCGCCAGTGCGCCCCTGGCCGGCCGGATGCCGCTTCGCGCCCGCTGAGCCCGCCGTCCGCGCCGTCCTCAAAGAGAGAGAACGAAACCCGGAACTTGCGCGCCCGATCATCGGTTGACCCGAGCGAGGCTCCACGGACGGAAAGAGCCCCGGCGCCCCACACACACGCGGGCGCATTAGAACGCAATGCGGGGGGCCGTCGCGCGTCGACGGCCCCCGCACCGCTTCAGAAGGATCGGCTTACTTCAGCTCGACCTTGGCGCCAGCCTTCTCGAGCTGGGCCTTGAACTTCTCGGCGTCGGCTTTGTTGACGCCTTCCTTCACCGGCTTCGGCGCGCCTTCCACGAGGTCCTTGGCTTCCTTGAGGCCGAGGTTCGTGATCGCGCGCACTTCCTTGATGACTTCGATCTTCTTGTCGCCGGCCGAAGCGAGGACGACCGTGAACTCGGTCTTTTCCTCGACCGGAGCCGCCGCCGCGCCGCCGCCGGCCGGAGCCGCCGCGACCGCGACCGGAGCCGCCGCCGACACGCCCCACTTCTCTTCGAGCAACTTCGCCAGTTCGGCGGCCTCGAGGACAGTCAGAGCGGAGAGATCATCAACGATTTTTTCGAGTTTCGACATGTGTGGGCACCCCTGGGTGTGTTCAAGATGCGGAAGTGACGATGCGGAGGCGGCTTACGCCGCATCCTTCGAGGCGTAAGCGGAAATGACCCGCGCAAGTTGCCCGCCCGGCGCCTGCAGGACGCCCGCGATTTTCGTCGCCGGAGCCTGGATGAGGCCGATGAGCTTGCCGCGCAGTTCGTCGAGGGACGGCAGCGTCGCAAGGGCCTTCACGCCGCTCTCGTCGAGCAGCGTCTGGCCCATGAAGCCGCCGACCAGCACGAACTTGTCCTTCTCCTTCGCGAACGCGACGGCGACCTTGGTGGCCGCGATCGGGTCTTCGGAGTAGGCGATCGCCGTCGGGCCCGTGAACAGCTTGTCCTGGGCGGCGGCCGGGTGGCCGTCGAGGGCGATTTTCGCGAGGCGGTTCTTCACCACTTTGAGCCCGGCGTTCTCCGCCCGAAGGCGGCGCCGCAGCGTCGTCAGTTCCGCAACGGTCAAGCCGGCGTAGTGGCCGAGCACCACGACGCCGGAGCGGGAAAAGATGCCTTTCAGCTCTTCCACCGCCTGCGCTTTTTCGGCACGGTCCATTGCGGTCTCCAATCCGGAGCCGGGGATCGCCCCGGCGCGGATCCGATGGATTCGGAGCCTTTCGGCCCCGGCCCAAGGTCGGACCATCCGACCTCCGGCATGCGCTCGACCGACGCGCCGGCCCGTTTGACCGAAGTCCCGGAGGACCGCGGCAGAAAGGACCGGCGCGCGCGATACGCGCGCAACTGCCTGTCCCAGGGCCGTATGCCCACCGCCCCCGCCTTCCGGCGTGGTGCGTTGAAGCTCGTGCTCTGTCTCCTGCGGGCCCTGGCGAGCGTCGCCGGACCCGGCTGACACGCTCCAAAAGGATTAAGCCCCGTCGTCGGGCCTTGCGGCCGCCGCGGAGCGCCTGCATTCTCGGACAGGGAAAGCCCCCTCACGGGAGCGGCCCGCCCCCAGTCGGGTGCGGAGCCCGGCCTTATGCAACGGCTTGTTCACCGAGGCAAGCCTCGCGCGGCGAATTTTGCACAACGCGTCAAGATGGAATTGCAGCGCGGGCGCCTTTTCTGTGGGTCATTCCATGATGCGGCCGGCGCCCCGCGCGGCCGGGGCGTCCCCTAGGCGGCGGCGTTGAAAGCGTGGAAGTCGGCCGCGTCGGTCACGGTCACGGCCAGGCGCTCGCCCTGGATATTGATCTCCCCCCGAGCGATCGGGTGGTTGTTGGCCAGGATCCACACCTCGTCATGCTCGCCCACGTCGAGCGGAATGACCGCGCCCCGGCCCATGCGCAGCAGCTGGTGCATCGGCAGCGCGCACCGCCCAAGCACGACGGTGATCTCGACCTTGACGGAGTGAACCTGGGTTTTGTCGGTCACGACGAGACCTCATATGAACGACAACGAAGCCTTGAAGGTGGTTGACACTTGGTGAACGCGCGCCCGATCGGCTGGGCTCTCTCGCCCCGCCCCGTGCCCTACCCGGCGGCCGTCGCCGTAATGGAGGCGCGCGCCGCGGCGATCGCGGCCGACGCCGGCGACGAACTCGTCTGGCTGCTCGAACACCCGCCGCTCTACACGGCGGGGCTCTCCGCCAAGGCCGACGACCTCGTCGATCCAAACCGCTTTCCCGTCCATCGCAGCGATCGCGGCGGCCAGTTCACCTATCACGGCCCCGGCCAGCGCGTGGCCTACGTCATGCTCGACCTGCGCCGTCGCGGGCGGGACGTGCGCGGCTTCGTCCAGGATCTCGAGCGCTGGATCATCGACGCGCTCGCCCAGTTCAACGTGGACGGCCAGATCCGCGACGGCCGCGTCGGCGTCTGGGTGGAGCGCAAAGGCCCCGGCTGGGCGCGCGAGGACAAGATCGCCGCCATCGGCGTGCGCGTGCGTCGCTGGGTCAGTTTCCACGGCGTCTCGCTCAACGTGGAGCCCGATCTTTCCCATTTTGCGGGCATCGTGCCGTGCGGCATCCGCGAGCATGGCGTCACGAGCCTCGTCGATCTCGGCCTTCCCGTCGGCATGGCCGACGCCGACGCCGCCCTCAGGTCCGCCTTCGCCCCCATCTTCGGACCGACGGTCGACGCCCCCTGCCCGCTCGAGGACGCCGCGATCGATGCGTCCGGCGAGCTGATCTAGCGCTGCGCCCGGGCGCCACCCACATTTGACGGACCGCTCACGGTGTCTCTATGGTCCTGTTTGAACACGTCCATGTCTTTGAAGCGTCACATGAAAAAGCCGTTACCCAAGGTCAAGATCCCCGCCGAGCTGCAGGACCGCCTGTGCGCCGAGGGTGACGCATTCCACTTCGAAGAGCTCATGACGGCCCAGCCCGAGGCCACCCAGGCCTATTTCCGCGCCCGCCTCGCCGCGCGCAAACCGGCTGCGGAGAGCGGCGAGTAAAGCAGTACAAGGTCGCAGCAAATGTCCTTCTCCCCTTGTGGGAGAAGGTGGCCCGAAGGGCCGGATGAGGGGTGAACTGCCGCCCTCAACATGTTAACGTCCTGCTGTGCCGCGCCTCATCAAATCCGCAGCAACAGTGACCCGCGCGCGCGGCCTGCGCCGCGACATGTCCGAAGCCGAGCGCGTTCTCTGGATGCTGCTCCGCAGCCGCCGGTTCGAAGGATGGAAGTTCCGTCGTCAGGCGCCCCTCGGCCGGTACGTCGTGGATTTCTTCTGCCCAGCGGCCGCTCTCGTCGTGGAGCTCGACGGCGCTCAGCAAGCCAATGCCGAGCAGGCCGCCTTCGACGCAACACGAACTGCCGAACTCCAGGCCTCAGGCATTCGCGTCATGCGAATCTGGGTCGGTGATCTGTTCCATGATCGGGAGGGCGCCATGGAAGCGGTTTGGCAGGCGCTCCATCGCCGTTGATCCCGCCGCAGGTGGTTCACCCCTCATCCGACCTCGCTTCGCTCGGCCACCTTCTCCCACAAGGGGAGAAGGTGGCGCGAAGCGCCGGATGGGGGGTGTCAGCGCGACCGCGGGATCACGCCAACTCGATCAGCACCTCATCCGCCGCCACGCTCGCGCCGGCCGCGAAGTTGACCTTCGCCACGACGCCGTCCCGCTCCGCGCGGATGATGTTTTGCATCTTCATGGCTTCGACGATCGCGACGCCCTCGCCGGACTTCACTTCCTGTCCCGCCACGACGTCGATCGACACCACGAGCCCCGGCATCGGCGAGGCGATCATCTTGGACGTGTCCGCCGCGACCTTCTCCGGGATCAGCTTGCGCAGTTGCGCGCCGCGGGGCGTCGCCACCAGCGCCGTCGTTGCGACGCCGCGCAGCTTCAGCCCGTAGCCTTCCGGCTTCGGCGCGATCTTCACGGCGAACGCCTCGCCGCCGAACTCGCCCTCGATCACCGGCTTGCCCGGGCGCCAGTCGGTCTGCAGCGACACGGTGCGGTCGCCGAACGTCACGTCCGCGCCGCCATCGGTGAGATGCACCGCGACCGGCGTGCGCGTCTCGCCGACGATCACCACCCAGTCCGTCGTCGCCGCGACCCCGTGGCCGTTCATCTGGCCGCTGATCTGGCGGGCCCGCGCCGTCTGCACCGCATGCGCATAGGCCGCGCATGCCGCCAGAAGCTCGGCCTGCTCCGCGCGCGGCTCCACGCCCTGGAAGCCCTGCGGGAACTGCTCCTTGATGTAGCCCGTCGTGATGTTGCCGGAGCGGAACCGCGCCTCCTCCATCACGGCGCCGAGGAACGGGATGTTGTCCTGGATGCCTTCGATCAGGAAGCCGTCCAGCGCGCGCGCCTGCGCGTCGATCGCCTCGAGGCGGCTCGGCCCGTGCGTGATGAGCTTGGAGATCATCGGGTCGTAGAACATCGAGATCTCGTCGCCCTCGCGGACGCCGGCGTCGTTGCGCACCTTCGTCTTGCCGAAGTCGCCCTCCTGCGGCGGGCGATAGCGCTTCAGGCGCCCGATCGACGGCAGGAAGTTGCGGTACGGATCTTCCGCATAGATGCGGCTCTCGATCGCCCAGCCGTTGATCTTGAGGTCTTTCTGCGCGAACGGCAGCTTCTCGCCGGCGGCGACGCGCAGCATCTGCTCGACGAGATCGATCCCGGTGATCATCTCCGTCACCGGGTGCTCGACCTGGAGCCGCGTGTTCATCTCGAGGAAGTAGAAGCTCTTGTCCGCGCCGGAGGCGACGAACTCGACCGTGCCGGCGCTGTCATAGCCGACGGCCTTGGCGAGCTGCACGGCCTGCTCGCCCATCGCAGCGCGCGTCTTGGCGTCGAGCAGCGGCGACGGCGCCTCTTCGATGACTTTCTGGTTGCGGCGCTGGATCGAGCACTCGCGCTCGAACAGGTGCACGACGTTGCCGTGCTTGTCGCCGAGCACCTGGATCTCGATGTGGCGCGGATTGAGAACGAACTTCTCGATGAAGACGCGGTCGTCGCCGAAGGCGTTCTTGGCTTCGGCGCGCACGGCCGGGAAGCCTTCCTGCAGCTCCTTCTTGTCGAAGGCGACGCGGATGCCTTTGCCGCCGCCGCCCGCGCTCGCCTTGATCATCACCGGATAGCCGATCTCCTCGGCGATCTGGGCGGCGTGCTTCACGTCTTCGATCTCGCCGAGATAGCCCGGCACCGTCGAGACCTTCGCCTGCGCGGCGGTCTTTTTGCTCTCGATCTTGTCGCCCATCGCGTGGATGGCGTGCGGGTTCGGGCCGATGAAGACGATCTTCTCGTCCGCGAGGCGCTGCGCGAACTCCGGCTTTTCCGAAAGGAACCCGAAGCCCGGGTGCACGGCCTGCGCGCCGGTCTTTTTCACGGCGTCGACGATCTTGTCGGCAACGAGATAGGACTGCGCGGCGGGCGGCGGGCCGATGAAGACGCTTTCGTCGGCCATCTCGACGGCCATGCTGTCGCGGTCGGCTTCGGAATAGACGACGACCGTCTTCACCCCAAGACGGCGGCACGTCTTGATGATGCGCACCGCGATCTCGCCCCGGTTGGCGATCAAAATCTTCTCGAACATGGCCCCTGCGCCGCTCATGAAGGGAAAATTCGCCCCGGAACGAGGCGCGGGCGGACGCTACTGGCGCTCGATCGGATTGGCAATCCGGGGAAATGCGGGTCCGGACCGGCCATTCGGCCTTGCCCCGAGCCGGCGCAAGGCGTCCAGCGCCGGCCGTTCCACCCAGCGGTGCGCCGATGAACCGGTTCGAGGTCGCTCACGCCGTCCCGCACATGGCGCGCCTCCGTCCTTCCGGGGCGGCCGTAGGCCGAACCCGGAACCCAGGGGCCGGCGCACTGGGCGCGGTTGGACGGTCGCCCCGCCCTCGCCTGCGGACCCGCCAACCCCGATGCCGACGCCGCGCGCTATACCGCCCGCAAAAGCGCGTGCTTCTTCTTGCCCAGGCTCAGCTTGATCGCGCCATCCACGATATCCGCGCCGGAGAGCGCGGCGTTTTCGTCCGAGATCGGCGCATCGTTGACACGCACCGCCCCGGCCTTGATGTGGCGCTTGGCCTCGCCGTTGCTCTCGGTCAGCCCCGCGCGCGTGAGCGCCGCCGCGACCCGCAGGCCCTCGATTTCGGCGCGCGGCGCCTCGACCGTCGGCAGCGCGTCGGCGCGCCCGCCCTGCTCGAACGTGGCGCGCGCGGCCGCTTCCGCCTCGGCCGCCGCCGCCGCGCCATGCAGCATCGCGGTCGCCGCGTTCGCGAGCGCCTTCTTGGCGTCGTTGATCTCCGCGCCCTGCAGCCCTTCGTACCGCGCGATCTCGTCGAGCGGCATGTCCGTGAACAGCCGCAGGAAGCGGCCGACGTCGGCGTCCTCGGCGTTGCGCCAGAACTGCCAGTACTCGTAGGCGCTGAGCATGTCCGCGTTGAGCCACACCGCGCCCGCTTCGGTCTTGCCCATCTTGGCGCCGGAGGCGGTCGTCAGAAGCGGCGTCGTCAGGCCGAACACCTGCGCCTCCGCCATGCGGCGCGTGATCTCCACGCCGTTGACGATGTTGCCCCACTGGTCCGAGCCGCCCATCTGCAGCCGGCAGCCGACCCGCTTGAAGAGCTCCAGGAAGTCCACCGCCTGCATCAGCATGTAGTTGAACTCGAGGAACGTGAGCGGCTGCTCGCGCTCGAGCCGCAGCTTCACGCTGTCGAACGTCAGCATGCGGTTGATCGTGAAGTGCGGGCCGAACGTGCGAAGGAATTCGATGTAGCCGTACCGCGAGAGCCAGGCGTCGTTGTCGATCATCACCGCATCGGTGGGACCGTCCCCGAACGTCAGGAACTTCTCGAATACGCCGCGGATCGCCGCCATGTTGCGGGCGATGTCCTCGTCGGTCAGCATCTTGCGCGCGCTGTCCTTGCCGGAAGGATCGCCCACCTTCGTGGTCCCGCCGCCCAAAAGCACGATCGGCTTGCCGCCGGCCTGCTGCAGCCGGCGCAGCAGCATGATCTGGATCAGCGACCCCACATGGAGCGAGGGCGCCGTCATGTCGAAGCCGATATAGCCCGGCACCACGCCAGAGGCCGCCGCGGCGTCGAGCCCGGAAAGGTCCGTGCACTGATGAAGGTAACCGCGCTCCTGCAGCGTGCGGACGAGCGCGGACTTCGGTGACGCGAGAGTGTTCGGAGCCAGGGACATGAGGCGGGTCTCCTTCAGGGCGGGGGCGCCGGAGACCGCATCGTCAGGGATGGCCGCCGGCAGGGGCGGCGCAGATCATGCGCCGCTCAGGACGTGCGGTAACGATAAGAACGGGCGCGGGCGCCAGAGGCATGCGTCGACGACATGCCCGGTAGCTACAGGCCGCGCCCTGTGGCAGTCAAGGCGCATGCTCGCCCTTGGCCTCATGACCGGCACCGCGCTCGATGGGTTCATCGACGGCGCGCTTCTCGACACCGACGGCGAGACCGTCACGCGCCTCGGAGCCTACCGCCTGCACCCCTATGGCGAAGCGCTGCGCCAGCGCCTTGCGGCCGCCGTCGCCGCCGCCCGCGCCTGGGCCTTCGAGGGCCCCGAGCCGGCCGCGTTCGCCGCCGTCGAGCGGGACTACACCCTCGCCCACGCCGAGGCGGTGCGCGCGCTGATCGCAGCGGCGGGGCTTTCCCCGCGCGACGTTGGCGTGATCGGCTTCCACGGCCTCACCGTGCTGCACCGCCCGCCGCGCGTCGGCGTCCCCGGCGCCACGCGCCAGATCGGCGACGGCGCCCTCCTGGCGCGCGAGACCGGCATCCCCGTCGTCTACGATTTCCGCTCCGCCGACGTCGCCGCCGGCGGCCAGGGCGCACCGCTCGCGCCGATCTACCACGCCGCGCTGCTGCGCTTCTGCGGCCAGAACGCGCCGGCCGCGGCGCTCAATCTCGGCGGCGTCGCCAACGTCACCTGGCTCGGCGCCGACGGCGCGATCGCCGCCTTCGACACTGGCCCCGCCAACGGCCCCCTCAACGAATGGATGGAGGCCCACGGCCGCGGCGGTTACGACAAGGACGGCGCGGCGGCGCGCGCCGGGCGCGTGCATGACGGCCTGCTCGCCGATCTGCTCGACCACCCCTTCTTCGACGCGCCCTACCCCAAATCGCTTGACCGCTATGACTTCCCCGCCGCCCTCGTGCGCGGCCTCTCGGTGGAGGACGGCGCGGCGACGCTCACCGCCTTCGCCGCCGGCGCGATCGGCCGCGGCCTCGATCTCCTCCCGGCGCGGCCGGCGCGTCTGATCGTGTGCGGCGGCGGACGCAAGAACCCGGCGCTGATGGCGGCGATCGCGCAGCGCGCCGGCGTCGAGGCGATCGATGCGGACAAGGTCGGCTGGCGCGGCGACGCGATCGAGGCGGAGGCCTTCGCCTATCTCGCCGTCCGTCACCTCAGAGGCTTGCCGCAATCCTTCCCGACGACGACGGGCGCCCCCGCGCCGATGACGGGCGGACGGTACGCGGCGCCATAGGCCCTTGCCCCTTCCGTCATCCTCGGCGCGCCGAAGGCGCGTCGGGGATCCAGAACCGCTGCGTCTACGCCTGGATCCCCGACCTCGCTGCGCTCGGTCGAGGATGACGGCGGCGGCGATCTGGGCTTCGGCGGGCTAGGCAACGCGCCGCGCCCTTACGCGTCCGTCTTGGCGGGCACGATGGTGACGCTCTCGCCGCAGCCGCAAGCGTCGGTCTGGTTCGGATTGGTGAAGGTGAACTTCGCCGCGAGCCGGGTTCTCTCGTAGTCGATCACGGTGCCAATCAGGAACAGCACGGCCTTGGCGTCGATCAGGATGTCCACGCCCTTGTCGTTGACGCGCTCGTCCAGCGGGGCCGGCGCGTCGGCGTACTCCATCACGTACTCCATGCCCGCACAGCCGCCGTTCTTCACGCCGACGCGCAGATAGGGCTTGTCGCCGGCGGCGATGATCTCGCGCACCCGCGCGGCCGCGGCTTCGGTCAGGGTGACGACGGAGGGTCTTTGGCGCGCCATGGTTCAGAGATGATCCTTGTGCGATGCAGGTGCAAGGGCCCACTCGAAAGCCCTCCCCCAGCGGGGGAGGGTTGGGAGGGGGAGAAGAGAGCGCGCCGCCAGACCCCTTAAAACTCCAGACGGTCGTGCGCGCTCTGCCTGAGTCACAGCATGTTCAATTCCAACTTCGCTTCATCCGACATCCGTGCCGGGCTCCACGGCGGGTCGAACACGAGGTTGACCTTCACGGTCTTGACGCCGTCGACGCGCAGCGCCGCCGCCTCGACCCAGCCCGGCATCTCGCCGGCGACGGGGCATCCCGGCGCGGTCAGTGTCATGTCCACGTCGACGTGACGGTCGTCATTGATGTCGACCTTGTAGATCAAACCGAGCTCGTAGATGTCCACGGGGATCTCGGGATCGTGGACCGTCTTGAACTGCGTGATCAGATCGTCCGTGATCCGATCGAGTTCAGCTTGCGGAATGGCGCTGGCCTCTTTCGCGGGTTCGCTCATGTGCCCCTCAGCCCAACAGTTTGCGCGCGCGCGCCAATGCGTCTGCGAACGCATCGACGTCGGCGCGGGTGGAATAGATGCCCAGGCTCGCACGCGCGGTGGCGGAAACGCCGAGCCGCCGCATTAGCGGCTGCGCGCAGTGATGGCCGGCCCGGATCGCGACGCCGTAGCGGTCGACGATCTGGGCGATGTCATGCGGATGCGCGCCCTCGGCGCTGAACGCGACGATCCCGGCCTTGCCCGGCGCCTGGCCATGCAGCCGGATCCAGTTGAAGTCGCGCAGCCGCTCCGAGAGATGCGCCGTCAGCGCCTGCTCGTGCGCAAGCGCGCCCGCGCGATCCTGCGTTTCGAGCCAACGGATCGCGGCGCCGAACCCGATCGCCTCGAGGATCGGCGGCGTGCCGGCTTCGAAGCGGTGCGGCGGATCGGCATAGGTGACCGCGTCCTGCGTGACGACGTCGATCATCTCGCCGCCGCCCTCGAATGGCGGCAGCCGATCGAGCGCCGCCGCCGTGCCCACGAGCGCGCCGATCCCCGTCGGACCGTAGAGCTTGTGGCTGGAAAAGACGTAGTAGTCGCAGCCCAGCGCCTGCACGTCGACGGGACCGTGCACGACGGCCTGGCACCCATCGAGCAGCACGGGCACGCCCGCCGCATGCGCGATGCGCACCACCTCCGCCGCCGGCGTCGAGACGCCGAGCACGTTGGACATGTGCGTGAGCGCCACCATCCGCGTGCGCGGGCCGAGCATGGCGGCGAACGCGTCAAGATCGATGCGGCCGTCCTCGTCGATGTCGAGCCAGCGCAGCACCGCGCCCTTGCGCTCGCGCAGGAAATGCCACGGCACGATGTTGGAGTGGTGCTCCATCACCGAAAGCACGATCTCGTCGCCCGGCTGGATCGTGGCGCCGAACCCCGCCGCGACGATGTTGATCGCCGCCGTCGCGCCCTTGGTGAACACCACGTTCGAAGGCGACGGCGCGTTGACGAACCGCGCCACGCTGGCGCGCGCGTCCTCGTAGGCGGCGGTCGTCTCGTTGGCGAGCGTATGCAGCCCGCGATGCACGTTGGCGTAGGAGCCGCGCATTGCGGCCGCCATCGCCTCGATCACCGCCTCCGGCTTCTGCGCCGAAGCCGCGCTGTCGAGATAGACGAGCGGCTTGCCGTGCACCGTCCGGGACAGGATCGGGAATTGCGCGCGGACCGCGTCGACGTCGAAGCTCATGGCGCGGCCCTCAACCACTGGTCGATGGCGGCGTGGATCTCCCCGTGCGGCGCGGCGTCGAGCCAGGCCGGCAGCGAGTCCAGCACGAACGCTTCGATCAGCAGCGCGCGCGCCTGCGCCAGCGGCAGGCCGCGGCTGCGCAGATAGAACAGCGCCGCCTCGTCGAGCGCGCCGATCGTGTTGCCGTGCGCGCACTGCACGTCGTCGGCGTAGATCTCGAGTTCCGGCTTGGCGTCGATCTCGGCGCCCTCGCCGAGCAGCAGCGCCCGGTGCGTCTGGCGCGCGTCGGTCTTTTGCGCGCCTTCCGCCACCACGATCTTGCCCTGGAACACGCCGCGTCCGCCGGGCCGCGCCACGCCTTTCACCAGCTGCATCGTCGTCGAGCCCGCCGCGCGATGCTCGACGCGGGTCGTCAGATCGGCATGGCGCCCCTCGCCGACGAGATACGCGCCGGCAAGCTCCACCGCGGCGCCGGCGCCTTCGACGCTCACGGTCGTTTCGAGCCGCGCCAACCGCGCGCCCAGCGCCAGCGTGACCTGCGCGAAGCGCGCCCCTTCTGCGAGCCGCACCGCGCAGCTCGACAGCGGCGCTCCGCCGCCGGTCTGGATCACAATCCGCTCCACGCTCGCCCCCGGACCGACCTCGATGCGGCTTGCCCGCGCATCGAGCCCCTCGCCCGCGAAGCGCTCGGTGATCACACGCCGCTCGCCGGCGCCGACGACGATCGTCTCGACGTCGCCGGCCAGCGCGACGATGACGTCGCCGTCCGCGGGCGCAGGACGATCCGGCAGCGCCACGTCGCGCAGCGCCGCGCGGAGGTCGGAGTACTTCCAGGCCTCGACGCGCCGCGTCGGCAGCGCCTCACGGAGGGTCGTCGCGCCCATCAGGCCGCCTTGCCGTAGCGGTCATAGCCGCGCGCCTCGAGCTCGTGCGCGAGCTCCGGTCCGCCGCTGTCGACGATGCGGCCGTCCACGAGCACGTGCACGCGGTCCGGGCGGATGTAGTCGAGGAGGCGCTGATAGTGCGTGATCACGAGCATCGAGCGGTCCGCCGCGCGCAGGGCGTTGACGCCCTCCGAGACGATCCGCAGCGCGTCGATGTCGAGGCCGGAGTCGGTTTCGTCGAGAATGGCGAAGCGCGGCTCGAGCACCATCATCTGCAGCGTCTCGAGGCGCTTCTTCTCGCCGCCGGAGAAGCCGACATTCACCGGCCGCTTCAGCATGTCCGGATCGATCTTGAGCGCCGCCGCTTTCGCGCGCACGAGCTTGAGGAACTCGGGGCTCGACACCTCGGCCTCGCCGCGCGCCTTGCGCTGCGCATTCAGCGCCAGACGCAGGAACGTGAGCGTCGGCACGCCGGGGATCTCGACCGGATACTGAAACGAGAGAAACACGCCCTTGGCCGCGCGCGATTCGGGCTCGAGGCCGAGGAGATCTTCGCCGTCGAGCAGCGCGCACCCTTGCGTCGCCTCATAGCCGTCGCGGCCGGCGAGCACGTAGGACAGCGTCGACTTGCCGGCTCCGTTCGGGCCCATGATCGCATGCACCTCGCCGGCCGGCACGACGAGATCGACGCCGTGAAGGATTTCCGCGTCCTCGACGCGAGCATGAAGGTTTTCGATCTTCAACATCAAGCCGGGCTTTCAATGAACTCGAGGCGATTGCCGAACGGGTCGAACAGGAAAATGCGCTCGACGTCGGCGAGCTCGTCGTCGCGCCGGGCCTCGTAGCCAGCGGCCCGCGCGCGCGCGAGCAGCGCCATCACGCCCGCGGCGCGAAACGCGGGATGCGCCTTCGTCGCGGGATGGAAATCGTCGTCGATCCCGACATGGATCTGGAAGCCCCGCGCCTGCAGCCAGAAGCCGCCGCGTCGCGCCAACGGCTCCGGCTTCGCAATCTCCGGCAGGCCGAGGAAATCACGATAGAATCCGCGCGCGACCGCCTCGCCGCCGCGCGGGATCGCCACCTGGACATGATCGATGGCGGCGATCGCGATCATCCGACGCTTCCTTCCAGGCTCACCGCGACGAGCTTCTGCGCCTCGACGGCGAACTCCATCGGCAGATGCTGCAGCACCTCGCGCACGAACCCGTTGACGAGCAGCGCCACCGCCTCCTCCTCCGGGATCCCACGCTGCCGCAGATAGAAGATCTGGTCGTCCGAAAGGCGCGTCGTCGTCGCCTCGTGCTCGAACGTGGCCGATGGCGTCTTCGCCTCGACATAGGGGACCGTGTGCGCCCCGCATTTCGCGCCGATCAGCAGGCTGTCGCATTGCGTGAAGTTGCGCGCGTTCGTCGCCTTCGCGTGCGCCGAGACGAGGCCGCGATAAGTGTTCTGCGAGCGCCCGGCCGCGATGCCCTTGGAGATGATGCGCGAGCGCGTGTTGCGGCCGAGATGGATCATCTTCGTGCCGGTGTCGGCCTGCTGGCGCCCGTTCGTGACCGCGATCGAGTAGAACTCGCCGACGCTGTCGTCCCCGCGCAGGATGCAGCTCGGATACTTCCACGTCACCGCCGAGCCGGTCTCGACCTGCGTCCAGCTGATCTTGGCGCGCGCGCCGCGGCAGTCGCCGCGCTTCGTCACGAAGTTATAGATCCCGCCGCGCCCTTCGGCGTCGCCCGGCCACCAGTTCTGCACGGTGGAGTATTTGATCTCGGCGTCCTCGAGCGCGACGAGCTCGACCACCGCCGCGTGGAGCTGGTTCTCGTCGCGCATCGGCGCCGTGCAGCCTTCGAGGTAGGAGACGTAGCCGCCCTTGTCGACGATGATGAGCGTCCGCTCGAACTGGCCCGTGCCGGAGGCGTTCATCCGGAAATAGGTGGAGAGCTCCATCGGGCAGCGCACGCCCGGCGGCACGTAGACGAACGATCCGTCCGAGAACACGGCCGAGTTCAGCGTCGCGAAGAAATTGTCGCTCACCGGCACGACGGAGCCGAGATACTTGCGCACAAGCTCGGGATGCTCGCGGATCGCCTCGCTCATGGAGCAGAAGATCACGCCGGCCTTGGCGAGTTCGTCCTTGAAGGTCGTGACGACGCTGACGCTGTCGAACACGGCGTCGACCGCCACCTTTGGGGCGCCTTCGACGCCCAGCAGCACTTCCTGCTCGCGCAGCGGGATGCCGAGCTTCTTGTAGGTCTCGAGGATCTCGGGATCGATCTCGTCGAGGCTCTTGACCTTCGCCTTCTCCTTCGGCGCCGCGTAGTAGTGCGCGTCCTGGTAGTCGATGGGCGGATACTTCACCATCGCCCAGTCCGGCTCCTGCATCGTCAGCCAGCGCTCGAACGCGCCCAGGCGCCATTCGAGCATCCAGTCCGGCTCGCCTTTTTTCTGCGAGATGTAGCGCACGGTGTCGGCGTTCAGGCCCTTCGGCGCGAACTCCTGCTCGACCGCGGTCGTGAAGCCGTACTTGTACTTGTCGGCCTCGAGCCCGCGCACGGCGTCCACCGTCTCGCGCTCGATACCGTCTTTGACGTCGAGGGATTTGGCGTCGCTCATGGCGTCGATCCTTGGCGCGCGCGGCGCACTACGAGACGCTCGACGCCCGCCAGCGCGGCCGCGACGTCGGCTTCGGTCGAGGCCCAGCCGAAACTGAACCGGAGCGCACAGCGCGCAAGCGCGGGCGCCACGCCCATCGCGGTCAGCACGCGGCTCGCGCGCACCTTGCCGGACGAGCAGGCCGAGCCGGAGCTCGCCGCAACGCCGGCAAGATCGAGCGCGATGAGGCCCGTCTCTGCAGATTGGCCCGGAATGGCGGCAAGCGTCACGTTCGGCGCGCGCGGCGCCTCGCGGGCGAAGATCACGGCGTCCGGCGCGTGGCGCAGCAGTCCCGCCTCGAACGCGTCACGCAGGCCGGCGAGCCGTGCGGCTTCGGTGTCGAGATCAGCCGTCGCCGCCGCGCAGGCCGCGCCGAAGCCCGCCACGGCCGGCGTATTTTCCGTGCCCGGACGAAAGCCGCGCTCCTGCCCGCCGCCCAGCCGGGGCGGCGCAAACGGAAATCCCGGCGTAAGCGCGAGCGCGCCCGCGCCCGGCGGCCCGCCGGCCTTGTGGCTGGAGAGCGCGACGGCGTCCGCGCCGAGGCGCTGCGCGTCCATGATGATGCGCCCGATCGCCTGCGCGGCGTCGACAAGCAGCACCCCGCCTGCGGCGTGCACGCGCCGCGCGATCTCTGCGATCGGCTGGATCGCGCCGGTCTCGTTGTTGACGAGCATCACCGCCACGAGCGCCGGCCCGCCTTCGGCGAGCAGCGCGTCGAGCGCCGCGAGGTCGACCACGCCCGCCGGCGTCACGGGCGCGGTCGCAGCCCCCGGCCACAGCGTCGCGGCCTCTGCGACCGCGTCGTGCTCGATCGCGCTGACGATCAGCCGCAAGGCCGGTTCGGCGCGGCGCGCGCCTTCGAGCGCAAGATGCAAAGCCTCCGTCGCGCCGCTCGTGAACACGATGTCCTGCGCGCGCGTCCCGCACGCCGCCGCCACCGCTTCGCGCGCGGTCTCCAGCCGGCTCTTCGCGCGCCGACCCAGCGCGTGAACGGACGACGCATTCCCGCCATCGGCAAGCGTGCGCATCAGCGCGTCCGCCGCTTCCGGACGGATCGGCGCGCCGGCGTTGTAATCGCAATAGACGGAGCGGAGCGTCGTCATGCGGCGGGCGCGACCGGCAGTCCCGGCGCCACCGCGCGGCCCACCACGCGCTTGGCCACCACGTCCTCCAGCGAAACGCCCGCGAGGAACACGTGGATCTGGCGTCCCAGTTCGTCCCAGAGATCGTGCGCGATGCAGCGGCCGACCTTGCCCTGGCAGCTCTTCAGCGAGCCGTCGCGGCAGCGGGTGGTCTTGATCGGCTCGTCCACCGCCACGATCACCTCGGCGATCGCCACGGCCGCGGCCGGGCGCGAGAGCTTGTAGCCGCCGCCGGGGCCGCGCATGCCGGCCACGATCCCGGCGCGGCGCAGGCGCGCGAACAACTGCTCGAGATACGAGAGCGAGATTTCCTGGCGCGCCGCGATGTCCTGCAACGGGATCGCCCGGGCCTCGCCGCCGTTGGCCACGAGGTCCGCCAGCGCCATCACGGCGTACCGGCCTTTGGAGGTCAAACGCATGAAGCCGTCTCGTCCCGTAGATTGGCCCGGCGCGGATGCGCCAGGGGCCTCGGGTCGTCGATCGCGCTCACGCCGCGCCGACGACTGTGCTAGAAGGCGCGCCCTCGCCCCCGTCGCGGGGGGTAGGTCACGTCCGGATAGGTAGACACCCTACTAAAACAGTCAAGATATTGCGGCCCTTGGGCGCGCCCGTTGGCGGGCCCGATCGGTCGGAACACGACACCGCTGCAAGGGACACGATATGCCCGAAGTGATTTTCCCCGGCCCGGCAGGGCGCGTCGAAGGCCGCTACGCCGAGCCGACGCGCGAAAACGCGCCGATCGCGCTGATCCTGCACGCCCACCCGCGGGCCGGCGGCTCCATGCAAGACCGCGTGTCGGTGCAGATGTTCCAGATTTTTCAACGCTTTGGCTTTGCCGTTCTGCGGTTCAATTTCCGCGGCATCGGCCGCAGCCAGGGCGTGTTCGACAACGGCATGGGCGAGTTGTCCGACGCCGCCTCCGCGCTCGACTATCTGCAGAGCCTCAATCCCAACGCCGAACAGTGCTGGGTGGCCGGCTATTCGTTCGGGGCCTGGATCGGCCTGCAGCTCCTGATGCGCCGCCCCGAAATCGCGGGCTTCATCGCGGTCTCGCCGCCGGCGAACCACTATGACCTGTCGTTCCTGGCGCCCTGCCCGTCCTCGGGCCTGGTGGTCTATGGCACCCGCGACGGCGTCGCCCCCGCGGCGGACGTCGAACGCGTGGTCTCGAAGATCCGCACCCAAAAGAACATCAAGGTCGATCACACCCCGGTCGAGGGCGCTGACCACTTCTACCGCGACGCGGCGGACAAGAGCGTCGACCTCCTGCCGCAGCTGGAAGCCAAGATCGTCACCTATCTGGAAAAGCGCCTTGCCGCGCCCGCGCCGAAGAAGGCGGGCTGAGCCGGCGAGCACTGAGCGACGTCTGACGACGGCGGCTCACCCCTCATCCGGCGCGTTCCGCGCCACCTTCTCCCACAAGGGGAGAAGGACCACTGCGGCGTCCTTCTCCCCTTGTGGGAGAAGGTGGATCGCGGCTGAAAGCCGCGAGACGGATGAGGGGTGTTTACGCGGCGCTGTGCGGATCGTCCCCGCCTACTCCGCCGTCAAAATCAGCACCGTCCGCACCAGCAGCGCGCCGAGCGCGAACGTCGACGCCGTGAAGATCAGGAACCGCAGCATCACGACGTTCACCGTCGCCTGCACCAGCGAGTGCACGACGCGCAGCGCCACATAGAGCCAGGCGATCCCGATCGAAATGGTGTCGATCGCGCCGCTCACGTGGGCCGCCAGCGCCGTCGCGTAGAAGATCGTCGGCTGCTCCATCAGGTGATTGTAGTTGTCCGCCGGCCATTGCGCCGGCCCCGGAAGATTGAGCGTGCGCGTCCGTACCGCCTCCTGCGGATCGAGCTTGGCCTTCTGCATGGCCGGGATGCGCGTGGCGTACATCCAAAGCCACATGACCAGCGACCACGCGACCAGCGCCAGCACGGGCGCAATGAAACCGAACGAATACATGATGATCTCCTCCCCGTTCGATCTCGCCCGGAACGCCGCGCGCGGGCAAGCCCCCTGGCGCCGATGCGCGACGGGGCCTCAGTAGTCGAACAGCTTCCGGTCGCGCTCCACGCGGCGCACCGCGGCGGCGACGATATGGGCAATGATCGTCTCTTTGTCCGCGTCGGCGAGCTCGCCGGCCGGGTCGAGATTGTGCTCATTGGCGAGCGCCCGCAGCGCGTCGCTGGTGTAGACATCGCCCGAAAGCGCGGCGGCGAGCATATCGGCGCCCTGGGCGCTCACGATCGCGACGGGATTGAGATCGGGCGCGACGACCTGCGGAGGCGCCACGACGGGCGGCGCCTCTGGCGCGTCCGTTTCGATCTCTCCGTCTTCGCCCTCGGCGCGCCGCGACGTGTGCGCCGAAAGGATCGTGTCGAGCTTGTCGGCGAAGCCGGGATTGCGCGCGGCCTCGCGCTTGATGGCGCGCGTCAGTCGATCGAGCGTGCGGTTGAGGCTCATGCCGCCATCGCAAGGCTCGAGGTCTTGTCGAGGAACTCGTTGCCGAGCGCCTGGATCACCGGCGCGGCCGAAGCGTATTTTTGCTCGAACGTCCGCTTGGTCTCGGACCATTCCGCCGCCCGCGCGATGTCGACGGTCTGCGGGATCTTGAGATCGAACATCGAGGCGCCGAGATTTTCCTTCAGCAGCGCCGCTTCCGAGCGGTGCAGCGAGAACGTCTCGTCGTACTTGGTGGCGAGCACGAACATCGTCGTCGGCGCGCCGTTGCGCTTGTCGCGGATCATGCCCATCGCGCGCCGGCGGAAGGCGATCAGACCGAGCCGCGAGACATAGTCCGGGATCGACGGCACCAGGATCGCGTCGGAGGAGATCAGCGCCGCCTCGGCGAACAGCGAAATGCCGGGCGGGCAATCGATGAGGATCTCGTCGTAGCTGTCCGTCATGGTTTTCAGCCCCTGCGAAAACCACTGGCAGATTCGCTTCTGGATGGCGTCCAGATGCAGCTGCTGCTTGACGAATTTCTCGATGATGTCGCGCTCGACGTAGCGCAGCTCCGGCGCGCAGGCGATCAGGTCGACATCGACCTTGCCCTTGTTGTCCTTGAGGTCCGTCACCTGCTTGTCGACGAGCGACTTCAGCGGCGCGGGTTTCTCGCCCGTGGCGTAGGCGTCGAAGAAGGCGTCGAGCGTGCGGTCGGCCTTGCGCGCGGCGTTCCACCGCTCCGGGCCGCCGGCCATGATGGAGGCGTTGGTTTGCGGATCGAGATCGATCAGCAGCACCCGCCGGCGGTGATGTACCGCGAGCGTTTCGGCGAGAGTCACGGCGGTGGTGGATTTGCCCACGCCGCCCTTCATGTTGATGATCGAGACCAGCCGCGCAGCCATGGTGCGCCCCTTCGTTCTGAATTCGCAGGCGGGGAACCCTCTGCAATCATGCTTAGCGATTCGTTAAACAGGGGCTGCGGCGCTGCGCCGTGGCCTGGAGAACACAGCGTGCCCGAGCCGTCTGCCGAGCCCTCTGCCGCCCCATCTTCAGGCCGCGTCGAAATCTGGACCGACGGCGCCTGCTCGGGAAACCCGGGCCCCGGCGGCTGGGGCGCGATCCTGAAATTCGGCGCGACCGAGAAGGAGCTCTCCGGCGGGGAGCCCGCGACGACCAACAACCGCATGGAGCTTATGGGCGCGATCTCGGCGCTCGAAGCCCTCACGCGCCCCTGCCGCATCGTCCTGCACACCGACAGCAAATATGTCTGCGACGGCGTGACGAAATGGATCCACGGCTGGAAACGCAACGGCTGGAAGACCGCCGCCAAGGGCCCCGTCGCCAACGGCGACCTCTGGAAGCGCCTCGACGCCGCCCGCGCCGCCCACGACGTCGACTGGCGCTGGGTCAAAGGCCACGCCGGCGACCCGATGAACGAACGCGCCGACGCGCTCGCCCGCGCGGCCATCGCGACGCTGCGGGCGGGTGGCTGACGCGCGGCGGTGGTGGTTCACCCCTCATCCGTCTCGCGCGCTGCGCGCGCGATCCACCTTCTCCCACAAGGGGAGAAGGTCGCCGCAGTGGTCCTTCTCCCCTTGTGGGAGAAGGTGGCGGCGAAGCCGCCGGATGAGGGGTGAACCACCGCTCGTGGCCATGATGACGCCACCCCCGGCTTCCGCTAAGCGTTCCGCCCGCACCTGAACCAGCCGGAGCCCGTTCCATGCCGTCCCCCAAGTCCGTCGCCGTCGTTGGCGCCACCGGCGCGGTCGGCTCCGAGATGATTCGCTGCCTCGAGACGCGCGCCTTCCCCGTGAAGGAGCTGCACCTCCTCGCCTCCGCCGCCTCGGCCGGCAAGACCGCCCGCTTCAAGGACCGCGAGCTGACCATGAAGGCGCTCGACGGCTTCGACTTCGCGGGCGTCGACGTCGCGCTGCTGGCCGTCGAGGCCGATGTGGCGAAAGACACCGCCGAACGCGCCGCCCGCGCCGGCGCGCTGGTGATCGACAACTCCTCGGCCTTCCGCATGGACCCGGCCGTGCCGCTCGTCGTGCCGGAAGTGAACGGCGCGCTGCTCGATGCGCGCCCCAGCATCGTCGCCAACCCGAACTGCGTCGCCGCGATCATGACGGTGGCGCTCGCCCCGCTCGCGGCGCTGGCGCGGATCACCCGCGTCACCGCTTCGACCTATCAGGCCGCGTCCGGCGCCGGCCTGCCGGCGATGCGCGAACTCGAAGAATCCACCCGCGCCTATCTCGAAGGCCGCCCCTTCGAGCCGCGCGTGCTGCCGCACCCCTACGCGTTCAACTTCTTCAGCCACAACACGCCGATCGATCCCGCCACCGGCTACAACGGCGAGGAGACGAAGGTGATGAAGGAGGTGCGCCGCATCATGGACCGCGCCGATCTGCGCATCTCGGCCACCTGCATCCGCGTGCCCGTGCTGCGCGCGCACGGCGTGGCGATGAGCGTGGAGTTCGATACCGCCGTCACGCCGGAAACCGCGCGCGCCGCGCTCGCCGCCGCGCCCGGCCTGCGCCTCGTCGACGATGCGGGCGCCAACCGCTTCCCGATGCCAATCGACGCCAGCGGCGCCGACGACGTGCTCGTCGGCCGCATCCGCACCGATCTTTCGGATCCGGACGGAAAGACGCTCGCGCTGTTCGTGTGCGGCGACCAGCTCCTGAAAGGCGCGGCGCTGAACGCCGTGCAGATCGCCGAGCGGCTGGCGAGCTAAAGCCCTACTCCACCGCCACCCACGCGCCGTCCGCGCCTTTGCGGACGAGCGTGACGCTGCGCGGATCGATGTCGGGCGCTTCCTGGCCGAGCATGAAGCGCCAGGCGTGGCCCTGCGAGAGGCGCCAGTAGGTCGCTTGCCCCACGTCGATCCCCAGCGGGCCGCACGCGGTGTAGACCTCTTTGTACTTCGGGTCCTTGGCGGCGAACGACGGGCTCACGTCGATGACGAACACGTCTTTGGGCCAATCCGAGGCAAGCGCGGGCCGCACCTCGCAGGCGGCCGCCTCCGCCTTGTCCGGCGTCGTTGCGCGCGCCTTTTCGAGCACGGCGGCCTTGCCCGCTTCGCCCGCCGGCGCAGGGATCACGCGCAGGATCTCGAAGCCCTTGGCGGCGTCGCCGTGCATGGCGGAGGTCTCGGTCTCGAACACGTCGCCATTGGGGGCGTCGTTGCGCCAGGCGAGCTTCGTCGTCACGCCGTTGCAGGAGTTCGCGCGATAAAGGATCGCGAGATCCCCCGCGCCGATCAGAGCGTCGTTGATCACCCAGGAACACCCCGGCTCCAGCGAAGGCTCGGGGCCGTCCGCAACCGTCGCGAAGGCCCCGAAATCGATCGCGCAGATCTCGGTGTCGGCAAGGCGCGGGCCGTCATCCCGGCAGGCCGGGAGCACGGGCGCGTCGGCGCGCGTCTCGACCTTGGCGGCAGGCGGCGTGCAGGCGCCCGCAAGGACCGCGACGGCGGCCGCCGCGGCGAACGTCAGGCTGCGCATTCCCGCCCCCTTACTCCGCGGCCTGCGCGCTCGGCAGGCGGTAGTCCTTGAACGTCTCGCGCAGCGCGAGCTTGTTGATCTTGCCCGTGGCGCCGAGCGGGATCGCCTCGACGAAGGCGACGTCGTCCGGCGTCCACCACTTCGCGATCTTGCCGTCCAGGAAGGCGAGGATCGCGGCCTTGTCCGGCGTCTCACCCGGCTTCGGCTGGATGATCAGCAGCGGGCGTTCGTCCCACTTCGGATGATAGACGCCGATCACCGCCGCGTTCGCCACGCCCGGCGCGCCGACCGCGATGTTCTCGATCTCGATCGAGCTGATCCATTCGCCGCCGGACTTGATGACGTCCTTCGCGCGGTCCGTGATGTTCATGAACCCTTTCGCGTCGATCGTCGCGACGTCGCCGGTGTCGAACCAGCCGTCTTCGTCGAGCGCGGTGCCGTTGGCGTTCCGCGCGCCGTCGCCCTTGAAGTAGACCTTCGTGATCGAGGGCCCGCGGACCAGCAGCCGCCCGAACGTCTTGCCGTCGCGCGGGAGATCCTTGCCGGCGTCGTCGACGATCTTCATCTCGACGGTGAACGGCGTGCGGCCCTGCTTCAGCTTCAGCTTGATGCGGCTCTCGTGGTCGAGGCCGTCTTCCTCGGGGCCCATCGTGCAGAGCGTGCCCATCGGGCTCATCTCCGTCATGCCCCAGGCGTGCACGACCTCGACGCCGAAATCCTCCTCGAACGCGCGCAGGATCGCCTCCGGCACGGCCGAGCCGCCAATGATCACCTTCTTCAGCGTGGTGAGCTTGGACTTGGTGTCGCGCAGATACTGGTTGAGCATCAGCCACACCGTCGGAACGGCAGCCGAGAGCGTCACCTTCTCGCTCTCCAGCAGTTCGTACACGGACTGACCGTCGAGCTTGGCGCCCGGCATCACCATCTTGGCGCCCACCATCGGGCACACGAACGTCAGCGCCCAGGCGTTGGCGTGGAACATCGGCACGATCGGCAGCACGGTGTCGCGCGAGGTCAGGCCGAACGCGTCACCGCCGCTCGCCACGAACGCGTGGATCATGTTCGAGCGGTGCGAATAGAGCACGCCCTTCGGGTTGCCCGTGGTGCCGGACGTGTAGCAGAGGCCCGCGGCGGTGTTCTCGTCGAACTGGCCCCACGTCACGATTGCGGGGCGATCCGCGATCCAGTCCTCATAGGCGACGAGATTGGGCAGCGTGCTCTTCGGCGCCGCGCCGCGATCGGCGAACACCACGTAGTGCTTCACCGTCTCGAGCAGCGGGGCCATCTTCTCGACGATCGGCAGGAACGTGAGATCGAAGCACAGCACCTCGTCGCCGGCATGGTTGGCGATCCAGGCGATCTGCTCGGGCATCAGCCGCGGGTTCAGCGTGTGCAGGACGGCGCCGATCCCCATCGCGCCGAACCACACTTCCATGTGCCGCGCCGTGTTCCAGGCGAGCGTCGCCACGCGGTCGCCGATGCCCACGCCGCAATGGACAAGCGCGTGCGACACCTGCTTGGCGCGGGTGCGCAGGTCGCCATAGGTCGTGCGGACAATCGGCCCTTCGATGCTGCGGCTGACGATCTCGCGCCGGGCGTGGTTCATCGCGGCGTGGTCGAGCACCTTGTCCAGCGTCATCGACCAGTCTTGCATCAAGCCGAGCATGCGCATCTCCCGTCACCGCCTCGGGGGCGGTTCGTTGTGTCTGTTCGGGCGGGAGTATTAGAGCCGGGCGACGCTGCGTCAAAGGGGCGCGGCCGCCCCGGCAGGGCGGCCGACGATCACCGTTTCGACAGATGGCAGGGAACGGCCAGAGCGCGGATAAGACCGCGGTCGGGGCCGCCGATCAGGCCGCGACGGCCTCGATGGAGCCGAACGTGGCCCGGCGGGGGCGGATCGAGCCGGTCTTGATGAGCCGAACGACCGGGGTCGCGCCGGGCTGGATCGAGACGAACTGATCCGCAACGTCGGCGTCGTTGGCGGCCGAGACGAGCAGTTCTTCGCGGGCGACCCAGGCGGCGGCGCGGGCCGCGATCGCCGGGGCGCGCTGGGCGGCGCGCAGCGACAGGCGCATCAGGCCGCCGAACTCGGCCGCGGCCACGGCGCCCGAGCCCTGAACGGCGGCGACGCGGCACATGGTGCCGAGCCCATCCGTCCAGAGCGACGCACTGCGGGCGACGAGAACCGGCGGAAGCATCGCCCGGGCGGCGGCGTCGAACGGCGCCACGCGCGGCTCCACGGGGGCCGGACCGAGGCGTTTGCGAGAGAGCCCGGCAAGCACGAGCGCCGCAGCGCCGGCAGCAATGGCCAGGACAGTCCCGATCAAACCCTTGCGCATTCTCGGCTCCCCGAATCTATCCCTAGGGTATCCGAGTCAGCGCCGCCGGCAGTGAAAACTTGGTAAAGATGAAGGTGCGCTTAGGGGATGTTCACAGGAAGCAAACGCGGGCGGGCCGCTCTGACACCCCTCATCCGTCTCGCGAGCTTCGCTCGCGATCCACCTTCTCCCACAAGGGGAGAAGGACCGCAGCGGCGACCTTCTCCCCTTGTGGGAGAAGGTGGCGGCGAAGCCGCCGGATGAGGGGTGAACCACCCCGCTCAGCCTTCACGGATACAACCGCGACTGCCCCCACGCCGCGTCCGCACCATCCCGCGCGAACACCAGCCGCTCGTGCAATCTGAACGGACGGTCGCGCCAGAACTCGATGGCCAAGGGCGTGAGCCGCCATCCGCTCCAGTGCGGCGGTCGCGGCACCTCGCCGAGGCCGAACTTGGCGGCGTACTGGGCGACGCGCTTTTCCAGATCGAACCGGTCCGCCATCGGGCGGGATTGGTCGGACGCCCACGCGCCGATCCGGGCGCCGCGGTCGCGGGCGGCGAAATAGGCGTCGGCCTCGGCGGGCGTGACCTCCGAAACGGGGCCGCGGATACGCACCTGCCGGCGTAGCGACTTCCAGTGGAACAACAAGGCCGCCTTGGGATTGGCGCGCAGCTGGCGCCCCTTGGCGCTCTCGAAATTGGTGTAGAAGACGAAGCCGCGGGCGTCGAAATCCTTGAGCAGCACCATCCGCACGTCCGGCAGGCCGTGTTCGTCCACGGTGGCGAGCGCCATGCCGTTGCTGTCGTTGATCTCCTTGGCCCGCGCCTCCTTGAACCAGGCGGTGAACAGCTCGAGCGGGTCGCCCGCCTCGATGAAGGCGGGCCCCTGGTCGCCGGCGCGGGCGTCGGCGGTTTTGGCGTACTCGTCCGCGGTCGGCGACGGCGGGATCAGGTCATTGGAGCTCATGGCGGCGAACATGGCGTCGAACCGCAGCGGCGACCAGGGGTGGCGATCCCGGAGGTGGCGCGCCGCGGCGACTTGGCGCCCCCCGGCTCACCCCTTGCGCAGCGGCGGCGGCGCCTGCCGGCTGCACGACGCCAACTCGCTCACCGAACCCGTGCCGGGGCACAGCGTCCAGTTGCGGTCCTCCTGGACGAACGCGTCCGCCGCGAGCCCCATCTCCCGTGCCCGCGCCACCAGCGCACGCGCCTCGTCCCGCCCGCCGTCGGGCGAGGACAGCACGATCACGTAGAGGTCCGAGACGCTCGTGCGATAGACCTCGAGCTTGAGGTTCGTCGCGCCGGCCTGCTTCAGGCGCGTCGTGAACTGCGCCACGTCCTCGACGACGTACTTCTCCTCCGTGCCGACCTTGTAGGACGCCAGCACCGCGTACCATTTGCGCTCACTGTCGGGCGCGATGGCGATCTTGCGGGTGAGCTCGCGGGACTTCAGTTCGAGATTGCGGACGGACGTCTGCGCGATCTCGGGCGCGACGATCTGCGCCTGCACGCGCGACTGCACGAGGCCCGGCGCAGGCGCGGCCTGGACGATCTGATCGGTGATGCGGGGCGCGACCTGCGCGATCGGCCCATTCGGCACGACGTTCGGCGTCGGCGCCGGCGCGGCGGCGCCCGGAGCCGGCGCGGCCGTTTCGGCCTGATCCGCCGCCGCTTCCAGGCGCGGCCCGCATTCGTCGACGGCGCGGTCGAGCAGCTCCTGGAACTGCTCCCCTTTGCTCGGCGGCAGCTCGGAAATCGCGAACGCCGCGAGATCGATCGAGGTGGCGTTGCAGGACACCGCGAGCGTGTTCAGCTGCGCCGAAATCAGCGAGACGAGCGTCGCCTCCTCCTGGCGCCGATCGGATTCGAGGCTCTGGTAGCCGAGCAGACCGGAAATCGCGACGCCGCTGATGGCGATGAGCGCCTGTAGGAACCTGTTCATGCGGGACGCTCCCCCTTCCGGATACGGATCACCGAGCGAAAGAACCGGGCGATATTGTCTTCGGCGTCGATGTCGAGCCGCGCCAGCAGCGTGGGCGCCCGCGCCGTGCCGAAGAACAGCAATCGCCCCACGCGCGAATCCGGCGGCATCGTGAAGCCCTTGGCCGCAAAGGCCTCGCGCACCGTCCGCCATTCGCGCGACTGGTCATAGCGCTTTTTGTTCGCGATCGCCGCATTCGGCGGATCGACGAACACGGTGCGGTCGATGAGGTTGGAGGCGAGCACGTGCTCGATCTCCCACAGCGTGCCCGCGCGCGACGACGGCAGCATCACGATCAGCGCGGCCTTCTCGCAGAGCTTCAAGACGGCGTCTTTCCAGCTCGCCTCGTCCACCGCGATCCGTCCGGCTCCGACATGTTCCAGGCTCTGGCCAAGACACACGAGCGGACCGAAATGGCGCGTCGCGCGCTCGATCTGCTGTTCCAATTCGTAGCGCGACACGACGAACCCGAGCGCCGAGCCCTGCATGCCCGACGCCACCGCCGACATCGCCACCGTCTCGACCTGATCGGTGGAGCTGAAGGGCCGCAGATAGACGACATAAGGCGGCGGCGTCTCGCCGCGGCCGAGCGCGTCATAGATCGCCTGGGCCTTCAGATCGCGGGCGTGCTGGAGCGAGAGGTCCCCGAGTTCGCCAAACGTCGCCATGGCCAGCGCGGCCACGAGGATCAGCGCCCCCGCCCCGCCGAGCGCCACGGTTCGGCTGAGGTCATGGTCGCCGGTCGCGAACCAGATGACGCCGGCCGCGCACGCCGCCAGGGCCAGCGCCGAGACGCCATGCCACGCAACGCCGGCGCGCCGCGACGCCGCAGGATCCCGCCCGCGCGCCGCCATGGTCCGCAGCAAGGACGCCATGACCTGCTCCCCCAAAGCCGGCGCACCCCACGCCATGCTTGGTCTTGGGCATCCTTGCGGCCCGCTCGGGGCGTTGTCCAGACCGGCCGATCGCGCTCACCGCCCCAAGCGCAGCCGCCCCGCGCCCAGCCCCCGCGCCGCGCCCCTGGCGGGCGCGCCCCATTGCATCCGCCGCCGTTTCCGGGAACGAAGGGGGCATGTCGCACGATACGTTCGGCCATATGTTCCGCGTCACCACCTGGGGCGAAAGCCACGGGCCCGCCCTCGGCTGCGTCGTCGACGGCTGCCCGCCGGGGTTGCCGCTCACCGAGGCCGACATCCAGCATTGGCTCGATCGCCGCCGCCCGGGCACGTCGCGCTTCGTCACGCAGCGCCGCGAGCCCGACGCCGTGAAGATCCTCTCCGGCGTGTTCGAGGACGACCGCATCCGCGCGCGCTTCGGCGGCCCGGTCACGACCGGCACGCCCATCTCGCTGATGATCGAGAACGTGGACCAGCGCTCCGGCGACTATGCCGACATCCGCGACGTCTACCGCCCCGGCCATGCCGACATCACCTACGACGCCAAATACGGCGTGCGCGACTATCGCGGCGGCGGCCGCTCCTCCGCGCGCGAGACGGCGGCTCGCGTCGCCGCGGGCGCGGTCGCGCGCAAGGTGCTGGGCGACGGGATCCGCATCCGCGCCGCGCTCGTGCAGATCGGCGCCCGCGCCATCGACCGCGCCCGTTTCGACTGGGACGAGACCGAGCGCAATCCGTTCTGGTGCCCCGACGCCGCCACCGCTGCGCTCTGGGAAGAAGACCTCGACGCCGCACGCAAGGCCCACACCTCGCTCGGCGCGATCGTGGAGGTGATCGCCGAAGGCGTGCCCGCAGGCCTCGGCGCGCCGCTCTACGGCAAACTCGACGCCGACCTCGCCGCGGCGCTGATGAGCATCAATGCGGTCAAGGGCGTCGAAATCGGCGCCGGCTTCGCGTCAGCCGCGCTGGACGGCGTGGCGAATGCGGACGAACTTCGCATGGATCCGGACGGCCGCCCGATCTTTCTCTCCAACAGCGCCGGCGGCATCCTCGGCGGCATCAGCACCGGGCAGCCCGTCGTCGCGCGCATGGCGATCAAACCGACCTCCTCGATCCTCACGCCCCGGCGCACCATCACCGCCGCCGGGGAAGAGACCGAGGTCGTGACGAAAGGCCGTCACGATCCGTGCGTCGGCATCCGCGCCGCGCCGGTTGCGGAGGCCATGATGGCGTGCGTCCTGGCCGATCATCTGCTGCGCCACCGCGGGCAGATCGGTCGCGACCCGCGATGACCCGCCCTTGGCCGCGCAGGCGCGCATGAGCGGCAATCAAGGCGCAGACGGGCTCGCCGGCCGCGTGTTCGCGAGCCGCTATCGCCGCGGCGTGCTGCTGGCGCCCGGCGCCGGCTGCCTGTTCGCGCCGATCCTCGTCATTCCCGGCGCCACCCTCATGAACAATCTCCTGGCCGGCGTGGCGCTTGCGCTCGCGACGCTGATCGTTTCGGCCTGGATCTTTACCGCCCGCCGCCGCCAGAGGCCGGCGGTGGAGCTCTCGAGCGCGGGCATGCGCCTCGACGGCCTGCCGCCGACGCCGTGGTCGCAGGTCGTCAGTGTTCGGCGCGATCCCGACACGCGGGCCGACGACGCCCTCCTCGTGCGGTTGAAGACCCTGCCGGTGCGGCCCACGGGCGCGCTCGTGTCGCCGCTCTGGCGCATCGTCGGCGAGGACACCGTCCGCGTCCGCATCGGCATCCTCGAAGACCCTCCGTCCGACGTGGAGGACGCGTTCCGGACGTTCCTGCGCGGTCGGTGAGGCTCAGCGCTTGCCGAACACGGAGCGCGCGGCGAGCAGAAGCGTGATCATCACCGCCTCGATCGCCATCGGCACGTAGGCGCCCGGCGCCATGCCGTCGAGCGCGAGGCTGACGCACCGGCCCGACAACGCCACGCCCAACAGCGCAATCGGAACCACCAGCGGGCCGCCCCGCGCGCGCCACGCGCCATAGGCCGCGAACGCCCCGCCGACGAGGAAGAACGCACTGAAATCGGCCCGCAGCGTGGCAAGACCCTGCGCCCCCTCGGGCGTCAGGAAGAACCCCTGCGCCAGCCGTGCCGGCTGCAGCAGGAAGCCCACGCCCATCAGGATGTTGAACGCCGCGACCAGGAGCACCAGGACGCGCATGAGAATCTTCATTGGTGGTCCCCAGGACGTTCAGGCGCATCGCCGGCTGGTGGTCGATGGCGCGCAACCTGCCGCGCAGGTTCGGTCCTGTCCACGCTGACGCTGCGTCGCGCGCCTCACACCGGCGGCGCGGGCGGCTGCAGGAAGGCCGGCAGTCCCGGCACGAGCCCCGGCAGGAAATGGTGGGCGTCTTCCCAGATCATGCGCAGCGCCGCGATGACGATCACCACGACACCCACCACGGCGATCCAACGGAAGCGCTGGATCACGCCCGCCACCACCGAGGCGGCGACGCCCATCAACAGCACCGAAAGGACAAGTCCGAACGCCATGATCTCCGGCGCATGGCGCGACACGCCGGCGACCGCGAGCACGTTGTCCAGCGACATCGACACGTCGGCGATCACGATGGACAAGAGGGCGCGGCCGAACGAGGCCGGCGCCTTGCCGGCCGCGGCGGTTCCGTCGGCGGCGGCGGCGTCGGCCTGCGCGAGCCCCGCCTCCATCGACGTGTGCGCGCTGATGTCGCGCCACATGCGCCACGCCACCCACAACAGCAGCAGACCGCCCGCCAGCAGCAGGCCCTTGAACTGCAGCAACTGCACCGTCATCAGCGCGAACGTGACGCGCAGCGCGAGCGCGAGCGCGATCCCCAGCGCGATCACCCGGCGCTGCTGGGCCGCCGGCAGCGCCGCGGCGGCCAGGCCCACCGCAACCGCATTGTCGCCCGCCAGCGCGAGATCGATCAGGATCACCTGCACCAGCGCCGCAACGTCGAAGACCATCCGCCAGCCCCTTCCGCCGCGATCGCGCCGCGGCCGGCGGATGAACGCGACCTCCGCCCCTTCGGTCAAGGTCCTTCGCTGCGGTCTTCGACCATTGGCTCTTGTCATCGGCCGGCCGCTTCGCCACAGCAGCGCCGATGCGGATCGTTGGCGGCATATTCAAAGGGCGGGCGCTTGCGGCGCCGGCGGGACGCGACACGCGGCCCACCTCGGATCGCGCGCGCGAGGCCATCTTCAACATTCTCGAGCACGCGCCCTGGAGCACCGGCGTGCGGGAGCGCCGCGTTCTGGACCTGTTCGCCGGCTCCGGCGCGCTCGGGTTCGAGGCCATCTCGCGCGGGGCGACGTTCGCCCTCTTCGTCGAGACCGATCCCGCCGCCCGCGGCGTGATCCGCGACAGCGTCGAAGCGTTCGCGCTGTTCGGCGTCACGCGCATCCATCGCCGCGACGCCACGGACCTCGGGGTGAAGCCCGCAGGGCTAGGCCCGCCTTTCGATCTCGTTTTCGCCGATCCGCCTTACGGCAAGGGCCTCGTCGCGCCTGCGCTTGCGGGCCTCGCGCGGGGCGGCTGGATCACGCCGGATGCGCTGCTCGTCGTCGAGATCGGCGCCGACGAAACGATCGAGACCGCGGGCTTCGAGACGATCGACACGCGCACCTATGGCGCGGCGAAGGTGCTTTTCCTCACCCCGGCGGCTGGGTCGGCGCCGGCGTAAGCCGCAGCGGCCCCGCGGGCCCGACGCCGCCCGTATTGGCGGGCCGGCACGCGGCATTGATCTCCTGCTCCGACACCACCGCCCCCTCGCCCTGGGCCTTGCGCAGCGTCCGGCAGGCGTCACGCGCTTCGCCTTGGGCAAGGTGCGCGCGGGCGAGCTTGGCGGCCTCGACGGCGAGCGCGCCGGCGTCCTTGGCGGCGCCGTGCAGGCGCACCGCCTCGGCATAGCGGCGCTCGGCGACGTCCCAGTCGCTGCGCGCGGCCGCATCGTCGCCGAGTTGGCCGAGCACGAACGCCTTCGAGGCGGGATTGCGCGCGACATAGGGCAAGGCCGCTTCAAGCGTGCGCGCCGAGTCGTCGCGCTTGCCCTGCGCCGCCGCATCGAGCCCCTCGCCGACCAGCGCGGCGCCGGCGGCGTCGAGCGGGCGACGCTCGCGGCCATACATCACGCTGAGCAGGCTCCAGATGCGCTTGTCCTGCGGATTGAGGCGTTGGGCGTTCTCGAGCGCGTCGCGCGCCCGCGGATCATCGACGACCGAGAGCAGCGCGCCGCACGCGCGGTAGATCGCGCCCGCCGCGGGGCCGCCTTCCGCCGCGATCGACAGCAACGCTTCGACGCCCTCGGCGCGCGACTGCGGGCGCGAGGCCTTGAGCACGGCCGTGCGCACCCGCGCATCCGGATCCTGGATCAGCTGCGCGACGGCCTCGGAAAAGGTCTCGCGCGCCGCGGCGTCGAAACCGACCGATGCAGTCTCGACCGCCGCCGCAGCCTCGGGCGCAAGCGAGGCCCGCGCGCCGAACGCCGGCGCCGTCTGCGGCGCAGGCTGCGCCGGCGGCGCACTGCCCGCGGGCGCATCGGAGAAGGCCTGCTGCTGCAACAACTCCGCAAGCCGCACGGCCTGCTCGCCCGTGATCTTGCCTTCGTCGACGAGCCGCAAAAGCTCCGCCAACGGATCGACAGGCTGCTGCACGGCGCTCGGCGGCGGCGTTCCGGAGGGCGACGGCGCCGTGGTCCGGGCAATGGTGGTGACGCCCGCCACGATCGCCACGACGGACGCCAGCGCGCCGAGGACGGAGACGACGCGCACACGCGTGAGGAGCCGCGCGCGCTTGGCGGCGGTCGCGGCGGGATCGAGCGGCGCACCGGCGATCTTGGCCCCGACGGCGTCCGCCAGAAGATCGATCTGCGGCGCACGGGCGGCGCCGTTCCAGGCGGTGAGATCTTCGGTATGCAGCTGACCGAAGCCGAGCGGCAGGTCGACCGCGTCGATCATCGCCGGCACGAGACGGCCGGCGTCGCGCGCGCGGCCGGCCTCGTCGCGCACCCAGGGGCTTTGCGCCGACGTCGCCGACCACACGACCACCACGGCCTTCGCCGCGGCGAGCTCGCGTTCGATCACTGCTGCGTAGTCGTCGCCCGCGGCGAGCGCGCGGTCCCACCAGACCGTCAGTCCGCGCTGCTGCAACGCCTCCGCGATGGGGCGCACGCGGTCGCGGTCTTCGCTGGCGTAGGAGACGAACACATCGGCCATGCAATCCCCTGCGCGGCGGCGGCGGCCCGGCCCGAAGCGGACGGGGCCGGACGTCATACTCGCCAGGACGAGGGGCGGGAAGATGACGGTTGCCCGAGGTCCCTCGTCTCGGGCGCCGCGCCACGCTACCTCAGCGCCCACAAGGAGACGTCATGCGCATCACTCTCGCAGTCCTGGCCGGCCTCGCCGCGGTCGCCGCCGCCCGGCCCGCCGAAGCCCAGGTCTCGGCGCCCGAGCAGAACGTGGACACGCTGCCCCGGTTCGGCGCCGCCTCGGACTGGCGCGTGACCGTTGGCGCAGCCGCGTTCTTGCGGCCCGAATGGGACGGGGCGGATGATCTCAGCCCGCTCGCCGTGCCCGACATCGACGTGCGCTGGCGGGACAAATTCTTCGCCTCGGTGCGCACGGGCGTCGGCTACAACGTCGTCTCTGCCGACGGGTGGCGGATCGGCCCCTATGCGAAGGTGAAGTTCGGACGGGACGAAAGCGACGACCGTGCGTTGCGCGGGCTCGGCGACGTCGACGCCACCGCCGAGATCGGCGGCTTCGCGGAGAAGTCCTGGCGCTTCGCGCGCGCATCGCTCGAAGTGCGTCAGGGCGTCGGCGGCCATGAAGGGCTCGTCGTCGAAGCCGGGGGCGATCTGCGCTTTCGCCTGTCCGAGCGCGTGGCGCTCTCCGCGGGCCCGCGCCTTCGCGCCGTCAGCGATGACTACATGCAGACCTATTTCGGCGTGACGCCGGCCCAGAGCGCCCGCTCGGGCCTGCCGACCTTCGCGGCGGGCGGCGGCCTCGAAAGCGTGGGGCTCGCCGGCGCCATCGTGCTGCGCCCGCAGCCGCGCACGACCGTCACGCTGTTCGCCGAGCAGTCCCGCCTCCTCGGCGACGCGGCCGACAGCCCGCTCGTCCAGCTGCGCGGCTCGGAGAACCAGACGCGTCTCGGGATCGGTGTGGGGTATCGCCTGGGCGCGTCCGCACGCTGAAAAGCGCCACGATCGACCACGCGGGCCCCTCGGCGCCGGCCGAAGCCGAGCGCCGAGGTCGCGTGCGTCCCTTGTGGCGAACCTAGGCGGACCCGCGCGGACGCGCCCTAGGGATTTCCCAAGGAGATTCGATATCGATCCAGGGGCTGTCGATTTCCCCGAGTGCGACGGCGTCCATCACCAACCGGATCGTGGTCGGCGCGTTGAATCGCGAGCGGGCGTCGGCCAACGTGGCTTCGATAGCTTTGACTGTGACGCCCAGTTCGTCGGCGATCTCGGTCTGGCGCGCGCCCTCCGCCAGGCGCGCAAGCACTTCGCGCTGGCGCTTCGTCAGCCGCCCGGGCTTCTGGCGCAGTTCGGTAGAGGTCAGCATCAAGCGCAGCCGCCGCAGATAGCTGCGCACGCCGGACTCCCACGCGAACAGGATCTCATCGCCCGGCGAGATCGGCTGCGTCGAGAACGTCGCGACGATCCACAATTCGCCATCGGCGAGCCGAACGGGCGTGCACACGCCATCGACCAGCCCGAACGCGCGCGCGTCGGAAAACACGCGTTGCGCCTCGCGCGTCAAAAGGCTGCTCGAGGCGATGCGGCTCCACACCACCGGCGCCGACGTGCGCTGCACGAGACCGATCACGGCGTCGTGCTCGGCCAGCCCGTGTTCGAGATAGTGCTGCGACCATCCCGTCGGCGGGCGCCCCGAGGCGAACACCAGCTTGCGCAGCCCGCCCTGCGCGATCAGCAGCGCGCGCCAAGAGCCCAGCTCGAGGTCGGCGACGAAGCCGCCGAAATGGGAATCGAGCTCGGCGATGGTGCGCGCGTTGCGACACGCCTCATCGAGCGCGAAGGTGCGGATCGCGAGCGAGGATCTCGGCACGGCGCCAGCCGCCCTATTTCCCCGTGGCCGCGACGCCCGCGCCCCCCGCGTCCCGCGGCCCGGGCGGCGCGTAGGTCGTCACCCAATCGCGGACCTGGCCGTACCAGAAGATCGAGTTCTGCGGCTTGCTGATCCAGTGGTTCTCGTCAGGGAAATAGACGAGCTTGGACGGCACGCCGAGCTTCTGCAGCGTCTGGAACATCTCGATCGAGTTGTTCACGGGCACGCGCAGGTCCGTCTGGCCGTGGATGATCAGCGTCGGCGTCTTGAAGTTCGCCGCATAGAGGTGCGGCGAGGTCCGCTCGAACTCCGCGCGCGCATTCGGCTCCCAGTACTCCGGATACCGGCTTTCGTTGGCCCAGGCGTCGGACGCGAGCTGCGTGTAGTGGTTGAAAACGCCGGCGTGCGAGACGAGCGCCTTGAACGGATGCGGCTTGCCGAGCAGCACGTTGGCGAGATAGCCGCCATACGAGGCGCCGGCCGCGACCATCCGATCGCGGTCGATCCAGGGCTTCGCCGCGAACCAGTCCGCCGCCTTGATCGTGTCCTCGTACGGCTTGTCCATCCAGTTCGCCGTGATCGAGTCGGTGAAGGCCTGTCCGAACCCGGACGATCCGTGGAAATTGTGCCACGCGACGACGTAGCCCCAGCCGGCGAACACGTGCGCGTTCCAGCGATAGGTCCAGGCGTCGGTGATGCCGTTGTGCGGACCGCCGTGCAGGAGGAGCATCAGCGGATACTTCTTCGACGGATCGAAGCCCGGCGGATAGATCACCCACATCTGGATGTCCGCGCCGTCCGCCCCCTCGTAGGTGACGCTTTCCACCTTGCCGCGCGCGGCGGTCTCGAGCACCGGGGCGTTGAACTTCGTGAGCTGCGTCACGGCGCCGGAGCGCGTGTCGATGCGCACCACTTCGCTCGGCGCATCGAACGATTGGCGCAGGCCGATCAGCGTCGAACCCGCGGTGTCCAGGCCGCCGAAATCGCTGGATTTCGTCAGCGCCGTCGGCGCGCCGCCACGCACGTCGAAGCGGAACACGCGCCGCGTCTCGCCGTCGGCGAACGCGCCATAAAGCGCCTGCCCGTCGCTGCGCCACACGAGGCCGCCAACGGAGCGATCGAACGTTTCGGAGAGCCCGGTGACGCGGCCGCTCGCGCGGTCGAGGATCATCAGGCGCGAGGTGTCGGCGTAGAAGCCGCGGATGCGCTGCTGCAGGAAGGCAAGCCGCTTGCCGTCGGGCGCGTAGAGCGGATCGGAATCGTCGGCGAGATTGGCCGGCGTCAGGTTGCGCGCGGCGCCGCCTGCGGCCGGAACGAGATAGACGTCGAGATTGGTGGCGACGCCCGTCTTGTCGGAGTTCACGACGACGGCGAACTCCTTGCCGTCGGGCGAGATGTCGAAGGGATCGCCGCCCTGCGCGCGCACGTGCGGCGCAACCCCAGATTCGCGCGTCACGGCGCGCACGGCGCCGCCGTCGATCGGCGCGACATAGACGTGCCACACGCGGTCATCGAGGTAGGAATCCCACGCCGAGATCGGCGACTTCGTCCACACCTTCGCGCTCATCTTGGAGCCTTCGCGCTCCTTCAGACGCTTGGCCTGCGCGTCCCAATCGGCGAGGTCCGCCCAGATGGCCGTGACGAATGCGACGCCCGATCCGTCCGGCATCCACTGGATGCGGCTCGCGCCGGTCGGCACGTCGGTGAGGCGGCGCGCCTCGCCGCCGCCCACGGGCAGCAGATAGATCTGTGCGGCGGTGTCGCCGGCGCGCTTGGCGACGAAGGCGATCGTCTTGCCGTCGGGGCTGAACGTGGCTTCCGATTCCGACGCCGGATCCGTGGTGAGGCGGCGCGGTTCGCCGCCGCCGGATGCGTCCGCCAGCCAGAGATCAACGGAGGATTTGTCGGTGGCGACGTCGAAGGTCGTCACGCCGAACACGGCGGATCGGCCGTCCGGCGACAGGCTCGGCTCGCCCACCCGCGACATCTTCCACAGCGTTTCGGCCGACAACGGCGCCGCCGCCGGAGCGGCCGCCGCCCCCATGGCCATCGCCACGCTCATCGCCGCGGTCGCCGCCGCGGCCGTCAACATCCGGACGCCCCTCATATCCATCCCCTCGAACGGCCCGCACGCCGGGGCCCTTTGCGGGCACTCTAGCGCCCACGCAGGCCGCGCCAAGCCCGTCGACGCGAGGAACGCGCCGGGGGCCGATCACGGGCGTGTCAGAGCTAATTCAGCGGCGGCCGAACAGGCGCTCGATGTCCGCCAGCTTCAGTTCGACATAAGTGGGCCGGCCGTGGTTGCACTGGCCCGAGAACGGCGTCCGCTCCATCTCGCGCAGCAGGGCGTTCATTTCCGGGGCCGTCAGGCGTCGTCCGGCCCGCACGGAGCCGCGGCAGGCCATCGAGGCGCACACCTCCTCCAGACGCTCCTTGAGCGCATGGGCCTCGCCGAGTTCGGCGATGTCGTCGGCCAGGTCCTGGAGCAGGCCGCGCGTGTCGATCTCACCCAGCAGCGCCGGCGTCTCGCGCACCAGGATCGCCCCCGCGCCGAACGGCTCGATGACGAGCCCGAGTTCGGCGAGTTCGGCCGCGCGCGCCGCAAGCCGCTCGCAATCATGCGGATCGAGATCGACGACGTCAGGGATCAGAAGCGCCTGCCGCGGCGCGCCGCCCGCCTCGAGGTGGCGCTTCATGCGCTCGTAGACGAGGCGCTCGTGCGCGGCGTGCTGATCGACGATGACGATGCCGTCCCGCGTTTGCGCGACGATGTAGGTCTCGTGCAGCTGCGCGCGCGCGGCGCCGAGCGGATAGTCCAGCGGATCGACGATCTGCGCGCCCACGCCCTGCGGATCGGCGCCCGCCCCGTTGGCGAACGGCGACGGCTCCGCCACCGGCTCCACGCGCGACGACGGCTCGGCGAACGCCAGCGCCGTCTCCGCGAGCGTCCATGCCGAAAGCGCGGCCTGGGTCGGACGCTGCGGCGCGAACCCGCCGCCGCCGAAGCCGCCGCCAAAACCTCCGCCCGGCGCAGCGTTTCCTGCGCCGCCCGCCCACGCGCCGGCGCGCACGGCGTCGAGCGCCTGGGCCGCGACGGTCGTCGACGCGCGATGCCCGGCGGCGGCGAGCGCATGCGACACGGCGCCGACGATCAGGCCGCGCACGGCCGAGGCGTCGCGAAATCGCACTTCCGTCTTCGCCGGGTGCACGTTCACGTCCACCTCTTCCGGCGAGAGATCGACATAGAGCGCCACGACAGGCCGGCGGTCGCGGGCGAGCAGATCCTGATAGGCCGCACGCACGGCGCCGACGACGAGCTTGTCGCGCACGGGGCGGCCATTGACGAACAGATGATGGTGCTCGCCGGAGCCGCGGCTCATCGTCGGCAGGCCGGCGAACCCCGTCAGGCGCACGCCGTTGCGCGTCGCGTCGATCGGCACGGCGTTGGGCGCGAACTCGGCGCCGAGCACCGCGGCCAGGCGGCGACGGCGGCCCTCGTTCTCGGGATCGTCCTCGGCCGGGTAGCGCAGCACGGTGCGGCCGTCGGTTTCGAGAATGAAGGCGACGTCGGCGCGCGCCATGGCGAGGCGCTTGATGGCGTCGGTGATCGCCATCGCCTCGGCGCGCTCGGATTTGAGGAACTTCAGGCGCGCGGGCGTCGCAAAGAAGAGATCGCGCACCTGCACCACCGTGCCGGATCCCACGCCGCCGAACGGCGCCGGGCGCGGCTCTGTGATGACGCCGCCCTCGACGTCGATGCGCCACGCCTCGTCACGGCCGCGGGCGCGCGACGTGATGGTGAGCCGCGCCACCGCACCGATCGAGGGCAAGGCCTCGCCGCGGAAGCCCATGGTGAAGATGTTGAGCAGATCGACCGCGCCGTCGTCGGCCGCGACGAGCTTGGAGGTGGCGTGGCGCTCCACCGCGAGCGGCAGCTCCTCGACGGGGATGCCGCCGCCGTCGTCCTCGATGGAGAGGCTCGCGATCCCGCCGCGCTCGATCGCCACGCGGATGCGGCGCGCGCCGGCGTCCAGCGCGTTCTCGACGAGCTCCTTCACGGCCGCGGCCGGCCGCTCGATCACCTCGCCGGCGGCGATGCGATTGACGGCTTCGGGCGGGAGACGGCGAATGGGCAAGGGGCAGTCCTGGCGGGAATCGCCCTCAGTCTAGCACGCTCGGCGGGGCCGGCGGACGGCGCGTCCGGGCCGCGCAGTGCAGCCTTCGAAACGAAAACGGCCCCGCCCTGAACGGGCGAGGCCGTGACGAAATTCTCGAGCCGCGCGCGGCGCCGCCGTCAGAGGCCCGGAAGCTTCGAGCGCGACGTGTCTTTGCGCTGGATGACGACCGTGCCGCCGCCCGTGGCGCGGCGGATCGACTCCTGCTCCGCCAGACGCTGCTGCTCGGCTTCGGCGTTCACCGGCGCCGGGCTGTCCGCCTTCTCGTTGCCGAACGAGAGGATGCGGTCGGCGAAATTCTCAGGCTTGCGGACGATACCGCCGGCTTCGAGGTCGATCTGGGCGCGGATGGCCGGGTCGATGGCTTCGGCCCCGGCCTTGGAGACGAGCGCGCGTTCGCCCTCGGTGGCCTGACGGCCCACGTCCTGGCCGAAGACGGCCGCGCGGGCCTGACCGTCCGGATCAAGTTCCTGTGGGCGGGGCGCGCCCGGACGTGGCGGACGGAGCTGATAGTCCGGCGGCATGACGAGCGGGGCCTTGGTGACGACCTTGAACTCGTCCGGCGCGATCTTGTCGGCGCCGACGGCCTGACGCACGCCGGCGCAGCCCGTCACGGACGCGGCCGCCGCGGCGATCGCGACCATCGCCAAAGCGCTCTTGAAAGTCCCGTTGGACATTCCTGCTCCTCACCTTCGCCCTTTCAAGGCCCGATCGCCCGCTCTGCGCGCGCTCGGACCTTGGTAGACATCCCGGCGCTTTTAGGGAGCGCCGCGCCGTTCGCCAAGACAAAGGCTCAGCCAGACGACTTTTTTGCGGCGGGCTCGCCCTCGCCATTGATCATGTAGTCCAACATGAGGCCGATCGCGCCCAGCGTGATCGCGGCGTCGGCCACGTTGAACACCCAGGGGAAGTAAAGCCCGGAGAAATCGAGGAAATCCACCACGTAGCCGAAGCGTATGCGGTCGATCACGTTGCCGATCGCGCCGCCGATGACACCGCCGAGAACCAGCATGGTCGTCAGGCGCGGGGCGGTCCGGAGCCAGCTGATGAACAGCCCGGCGATCCCGAGGGACAGCGCCACCAGCCCGTACCGCTCGACCATCGAGCCCGCCTTGAGCAGGCCGAAGCTCACGCCGTGATTCTCCACATAGGTGAGATCGAAGATCCCCGAGATCTCGATCTTCCCGATCAGCGGCAGGCGCACGACCTCGAGGATCCAGGCCTTTACGGCCTGATCGGCCGCGACGATCACGGCGGCGAACGCGAGGCCGGTCAACAAAGGGCGGGCGGGCTGGGCGGACATCGGCACCGCTTTACCGGCTGGGAGCGGCGGCGTCATCTGCCTTCCCGCCGCGCGGGCGCCGCGCGCCGCCAGGGCCTGCGCCCCGGCGGCGGCGACGCGGCCACGGGCTCAGCGGCCCGCGACGAGCTTCACGTTGAGCTTCTGCCCCTGGTCGTTGGTGACGTCCCACACGTCGCCGACCTTCTTGCCGAGCGCCTGCGGGGCACATCCGCCCTGGGCCTTCGGATCGTCGGGCTTCAAGCAGACCTTGCCGTCGCCGATCGTGTAGGAGCCGGTGATCTTGGCGCCATTGGGCGTGATGATCGCGTATTTGCCGCCAGCGTCGAACTGATACTTGACCACGGCGCCCGCGGAGTCGGTGACCACGGCGGTGTTGCCGTAGAACGCGGCCATGTCATCGGCGGCGAACGCCGGCGCGGCGGCGGTCAGCGCGAAAGCGGCGGCGAGAAGAAGTTTGCGCATCGGTGCGTCTCCCGTGTTTGTGGCGCGCGTGCGGTCGCGGCGCGCAGCGGAGGCTTTAGCCGCACTGGCGCGGCGCCGCCAAGGCGGGCGCTGCGCGTCGCGGTGAAACGAGCGATCACAAATGCCGGGTCGACGCCGCACGCGGCGGCGTGCGGGCCTACCGCGCCGCGCGCGCGTCCCACCACGCAACGGCGTCGGCGTCGCGCAGCGACAGATCGGGATAGCGCGGGTCCGTGCCGACTTCGGGCAGGATGCGGCGCGAGCGGGCGCACTTGCGGCCGAGCGCCGGCTTCACCTCGACGGCGACGCCCTGCCCCTCGTCGCGGAACGCGTCCGCCGGTCCGGCCCCGACTTCGACGACGATCGCGCTGGTGATGCACAGATCCGCGAAGTCCACCGCGCGCAGCGCTTCCGCGAGCGCGGCGTCCCTGCACCAGACGACCGGCGCGGCGTCGAGGCTCGATCCGATCCGCTTCTCGCGACGTTCGATCTCGAGCGCGCCGGTCACGACCGCACGCACCGCCCGCAGCCGGGCCATTTCTGCGGCGGCACTTTCGTCGCGCCACGAGGCCGGCGTTTCTGGCAGCTGGCGCAGATGCACCGAAGCCGCATCCGGATAGCGCGTGCGCCAGGCCTCGTCGGTGGTGAACACCATGATCGGCGCGAGCCACGCGGTGAGGCGCTCGAACACGGCGTCGAGCGCGGTGCGGCAGGCGCGGCGGCGCAGCGCATCGGGACGGTCGCAATAGAGGCTGTCCTTGCGAACGTCCACGTAGAACGCGGAAAACTCCACGTTGCAGAACTCGACGATCGCCGTGAGCGCATCGCGGAACTTGAACGCCGCGTAGGCGGCGCGCACCTGCCCGTCGAGCTCCCACAGGCGATGGCGCAGCCAGCGCTCCAACAGCGGCCACTCGGCGTCATCCGGCAGGCGCTCGGCCTCGTCGAAGCCGGCGAGCGCGCCCAGGAGATAGCGCATGGTGTTGCGCAGCTTCCTATAGGTTTCGCCGCACTGCTCGAAGATCGTCTTGCCGATGCGTTGGTCGTCTTCGTAATCGACGCTTGCGGTGACGAGGCGCACGAGCTCGGCGCCGTAGTCCTTGAAGAGCTTGTCGGCCGGCAGCACGTTGCCGAGCGATTTCGACATCTTCCGCCCGTCCTCGTCGAGCGTGAAGCCGTGTGTGCGCACCGCCTTGTAGGGCGCGTGGCCGCGCGTGGCGCAGCTTTCGAGCAGCGAGGACTGGAACCACCCGCGATGCTGGTCCGAGCCTTCCAGATAAAGATCGGCCGGCCGCGGGAGCGAGGGACGCTGGCCCAGCACGAAGGCGTGCGTGGAGCCGGAATCGAACCACACGTCGAGAATATCCTCGACCTTCTCATAGTCCGAAGCCGGATGATCGGGGCCGAGGAACTCGGCGGCGGGCGTCGAATACCAGGCGTCGGCGCCCTTCTCCTTCATGGCCGCGAGGATGCGCGCATCCACCGCGTCGTCCTTCAGGATCTCGCCGGTGTCCTTGTGCACGAACATCGCGAGCGGCACGCCCCAGGCGCGCTGGCGCGAGATCAGCCAATCGGGCCGCGTCTCCACCATGCTCCGGATGCGGTTCCTCGCGCCCTCGTGCCCCCAGTCCGTCGCGTCGATGGCCGCGAGCGCCTCTTCGCGCAGCGTCTTCCCGCGCGGACCGGGCTTGTCCATCGCGATGAACCATTGCGGCGTGTTGCGGAAGATCACCGGCGCCTTGGACCGCCACGAGTGCGGGTACTGGTGCTTGAGGATCCCGCGCGCGAGCAGCGCGTTCGCCGCGACGAGCGCCTCGATGACGGCCTTGTTGGCGGGGCCGTCCTTTCCCGCGTTTTTGCCTTCCAGCTGCAGGATTTCGAGATTTTCGAAGCCCGGCGCTTCCTTCGTGTAGCGGCCGTCCTCGTCGACCGTGAAGGGAATGTCGGCCTGCGAAAGGCCGCGCGCGACCCAGATCAGATAGTCCTCCGCGCCATGTCCCGGCGCGGTGTGGACGAAGCCCGTGCCGGCGTCGTCGGTGACGTGGTCGCCCGCGAGCATCGGCACGTCGAAGTCGTAACCTTTGCCGCGGAACGGGTGCGCGCACACGACGCCGGCGGGATCGAAATCGCCGAGGCGGGTGAAGGTCGCGGCCTTCGCGGCCTTCATCACCTCATCGACGAGCTTGTCGGCGACGACGAGCTTGTCGCCCGCCTTCACCCACGGCTCGAACGCGAGCCCTTGCTCGACGCTTTGCACCTCGAACAGGCCGTACGAGATCGCCGGCGAATAGGAGATCGCGCGGTTGCCCGGGATCGTCCACGGCGTCGTCGTCCAGATGACGACCGAGACGTCAGGCCGCGCGACGATCGGGAACTTCACCCAAATCGTCGTGCTCGTTTTCTCGTGGTACTCGACCTCCGCTTCCGCCAGCGAGGTGCGCTCCACCGGGCTCCACATCACGGGCTTGGAGCCGCGATAGACGAGGCCCGCGCGCACGACCTTCAAGAACTCCGCGGCGATCGCGGCTTCGCTGTCGAACGCCATGGTGACATAAGGGTCTTCCCAGTCCGCGGTGATGCCGAAGCGCTTACGCTCGCCCTTCTGGATGCCGATCCAGGTTTCGGCGTAGGCGCGGCACGCGGCGCGGAACTCGGTCGCCGGCACATCCTGCTTCTTGCGCCCTTTGGCGCGGAACTCTTCTTCGACCTTCCACTCGATCGGCAGGCCGTGGCAGTCCCAGCCGGGGCGGAAATCGGCGTCGTAGCCCGTCATCTGCCGGGTGCGGACGACGAGATCCTTGAGGATGTTGTTGAGCGCGTGCCCGATGTGCAGGTGGCCGTTCGCGTAGGGCGGGCCGTCATGGAACACGAATTTCGGCCGGGTCGCCGCGTCCTCGCGCAGCGTCCGATACAGGCCGATCTCGTCCCAGCGCGCGATGGTCTCGGGCTCGAGCTTCTGCAGCCCGGCCTTCATCGGGAAGCTGGTTTCGGGAAGGAACAGGGTGTCGCGATAGTCGCGGCCAGCGGGCTGATCCGCCATGGCGTGGTCTCCAACGGGCATAAGGGGGCAACGGCGTAACCCGGTCCCGCGGAGCGGAAAGCTCAGACGCGGGCCGGGCGGGGAATTCGCAGTGGATCTATGCGCCGGTGCATGAGGGCCTCTTAGCACGCCCGCGACGGCGGCGCGACCGCCCTCGAGGCCGCAAACGCAACCGCACACTGGCCACCACAAACTGCAGCTGCGGCCCGCAACGGGCGAATTTCGGCTTGCCTTATCGAAATTCAATGCGCACAGATTGATATTCGATATGGAGGCGGCCGATGGCCCGGGCCCTTGCAGCATGTTTCGTCCTGGCGCCGACGCTGGCCTTCGCGGCCCCGGTCGAACCGCCGGCAGCCGCTCCTGCGCCCGCCCCGGCCGCCGCGGCCGCTCCCACCGACGCCGCCGCGGTCTCGACCACGGACAAGGTCGTCTATGACAACGCCTTCTTCGCGCGGTTCTCGCCCCAGACCGCCAGCGACATGATCGAGCGCCTGCCCGGCTTCACCCTGAACGAGGGCGATCAGCGGCGCGGCTTCGCCGGCACCGCGGGCAACGTGCTGATCGACGGCGTGCGCCCCAGCGCGAAATCGCAATCCCTCGACGACCTCCTCGCCCAGATCCCCGCCCGGCGCGTGGCGCGCATCGAGGTGCTGCGCAACGCCGGCGGCGACGCCCAGGGCCAGGCCCTCGTCGCGAACGTCGTGCGCACGCAGGACGGCGGCTCGGGCGTATGGAAGGTGCGCGGCACGCACACGGCGGACGGCCGCATCGCGCCATTCGGCGAAGGCTCCTATTCCGACACCGTCGGCGGCGTCGACTACAAGATCGGCGCGAGCCGTTATTTCGAGCAGGCGCCAGCCGCGCTCTGGCGGACCCTGACCAACGCTGACGGCGTGGTCACGGGCCGGCGTTCGGACGAAACCCCTCGCACCTTCCGTGAAGCGCGCGCCAACGGCGAGGTGAAGATGAAAGCGCTCGGCGGCACGTTGCGCCTGAACGCATCGGGCGGCCGCTGGAACTTCCGCACCGAACTTACCTCGCAGGGCTACACGCCGGACGGCGCGCGAACGGACTTGTTCTCCCTCAAGATCAACGAACGGAAACGGTCGCGCGAACTCGGCGGCGACTGGACGCGAACCTTCGGCGCAACCACCCTCAAGCTCGTCGGCCTCGACACACGCGAGTGGTACGCGAACGACGAAGCGACGCGCACCACCGGCCCCGGCGTCCCGACGGCGCAGAAGCGGCGCAACCTCTCCTCCGAGACCATCGCGCGCGCTACGCTGTCGCGCACGATCGGCGCGCACGCGCTCGAAGCCGGCGCCGAGACGGCGTTGAACCGGCTCGACGCGGATCTCGACCTCGCGATCGACGGCGTCCCCGTCGCGCTCGCCGCGGGCGACGTGATCGTCGAGGAGGAGCGCATGGAGGCGTTTCTCGCGGATGTTTGGACGCTCTCGCCGAAATGGACGCTGGAGGCGCGGCTTGCGGCGGAGGCCTCTACGCTCACGCAGTCGGGCGACACGCGCGCGAAGGCGGAGTTCTCCTTCGTGAAGCCCTCCGTGCAGATCGCCCGCAAATTCGGCGCGCGCAACCAGGCCCGCGTGCGTCTCTACCGCGACGTCGGCCAACTCGATTTCGGCGATTTCGCCAGCTCCGCCGCACTGGCGGACGACCGCGTCGCCGCCGGCAATCCGGGGCTGCGGCCGGACTCCCGCTGGCGTCTCGAAGCCGCGGTGGATCAGCGGTTCGGCGCCAAAGGCGCGCTGAGCGTGACCGTGATCCACGATTGGATCAGCGACGTGCAGGACGTGGCGCCGATCGATGGTTTCGACGCGCCCGGCAATATCGGCTCCGGCGAACTCAGCGCGATCGCCGTGAAAGCGACGGCGCCGATGGACCGCTGGCTTAAGGGGCTCACCGCCACGCTCGACGGCGAATGGCGCACCGGCGAGGTCACCGATCCGACGACCGGGCGCGCGCGCGAACCGACGACGCTGCCGCCCTACACCTACACCGTCGAACTCCGCCGCGACGACGCCGCGCGCAAGCTGGCCTACGGCGTGCGCTACCGCAAACAGGCGGAATTCCAGTTCTACCGCACCGCCGAGATCGAAACGTTCGAGGAGGGCGCCAACCTCACGGCCTATCTCGACTCCACGCGCATCAAGGGCGCGAAGGTGTCGCTGATCGCCGACAACCTGCTGAACCGCAGCTTCCACCGCGAACGTCGCTTCTTCACGCCGGATCGGCGCGGCGCGCCGGCCTTTGCCGAGGTCCGCGACCGCCAGCAGGGACGCGTCTACGCCATCGAGGTGAGCGGCACGTTTTAACGGCGCTGAGGCTCGACCGCTTGGGTGATCAGGGGCGCTGCAGCTTCAGGAGCAACCTCCGCCGTCATCCTCGACCGCGCGAAGCGAGGTCGGGGATCCAGAATATGGCGGCGCGGTCCTGGATCCTCGGTCGCGCCTCCGGCGCACCGAGGATGACGGACGAGATGGGATCGGCCGAAAGCTCGAACGCCTCGACGTCCGGATGGCCTACCGCCCCGGCCCCGCGCCGCGGCGGCGCGTGGAGGACGGCGGCGGCGCGGCGTCGAACATGGGGTTCGGATCCCACAGGCCCTTGAACGCGGCGTCCTCCAGATAATCCGGCAGACGGCACGACAGCGCCTTGTCGCCCGAGACGGCCACGACCTGACGATCCTTGCCGAGCCCGCGCAGCACGTCGGCGTCCATGTCGCCGATCAGCTCCGCGCTCTCCTTCGCCATCAGATGATTGGCGACGCCGAACAGCTGGAACACGCCCGCGTTGTTGAAGATCGTGCGCCAGTCCTTCGGATAGAGCCGCTGCAGCTGCGACAGATCCTGGAAGAACGGCCACACCTGCAGGCCATAGCCGCGCAGCAGCGTCATCGCCTGACGCAGCGGGCCGAATTCGCCGAGCTGGGCGCATTCGTCGAGCAGGAACAGCGTCGAGCGCTTCGGGCGGCGCTTGCGGCCCATGACGGTAAGCATCAGCGCGCCGACCCACAGACGCAGCAGCGCGCCGTGGCTTTCCAGTTTGTCCGGCGGGATGACGATGTAGATCGTCATCGGCGCGCCTTCGCGCACGGCGTCCAGATCGATCGTCGAGCGCGACAGCGAGCGCAGCGCGGAATCGGAGTTCACCACCTTCAGGTAGGACTGCGTGGTGGAGAGAATGCCCGAGCGCGTTTGCTCCGTGATCGGAAGAAAGCTCGAGATGTTCTGCTTAGAGAGCCGATTCAGGTGGTCGTTGTTCTCGACGAGCGCGGCGAGATTATAGACCGCGTCGTCGCTCATCAGGATTTCGCGCACCTTGCCGAAATGCCGCTCCACGGGCGAAGCGGTCTCGGCGACGGCGGCGATCACGCCCGACATCAGCGAGCGGCCCCAGTTGTCCCAGAAGGGCTCCTTGTGGAAACCCGCGTCGCCCGCGAGCAGCGAGGCCAGCATCTCGGCGTCGGCGTCGAGCAGCGCGCCGGGGCGATCGAACAGATCGAACGGATTGAGGCTGTCGGTGCGCCGGCCCACAGCCTGGAACGGATCGAGCAGCAGCACTTCCTGCCCCATCTCGCGACGGCGGCGGTGCGTGACGTGCCAGGTCTCGCCTTTCGGATCGATGACGATCACCGAGCCTTCGAAGCGCAGAAGGTTCGGGATGATGACGCTGCGGCCCTTGCCCGCGCCGGTCGGCGCGATGGTGAGCAGGTGGCGATCTTCCCCGTAGAGGATCGGCTCTTCGAGCGGGAGACGGCCCTGCGCCTCCGCCGGGCGCGGCGCGGAGAAGCCGATCGGCTCGCGCGGCGGCTCGGCGGCCTTCCAGCCCAGCAGCAGCTCCATCGGCGCCGTGGGCGCCGGTTTGGCCTGCTGCCGCTTCGCCCGGGGGCGCGGACTGGGTTTGCGCGGCATCGTCAAACTTCTCCTTCCGCGACCGCGCCGAATCGCGCGCCGCATTCAACCCTAGGCGCCGATTGCGCCCGGACTTCGCCAGATTGCGGCCGTTCGGCGCCGCGCCCCTGTGACAGCCCCCAAACGGGATAGGGCCTGTGACAGTATCGGGCGCGCCCCCGCCGGCTCTTGACCGCGCACCGGACCGGTCAGGCCGTCTGCGCGATCCAACGTGCGCCGCGGCGACCGCGTTCCGGCCGCCCCGCCGCCTCAACGCTCGCTGTGGGCCAGCTTTTTCAGCCCGAAGCTCGCGAGGCTCATCACCACGCCGATGGCGATGGCGACGAGACCGATAGCTTGGAAGACTTCGACATAGGTAGCGAGCGCTTTCGCCGGATCGAGGACCTGCCCGGCCACGGTTTCGGCTGCCGTGAGTTGCGCCACCAGCCCGCCGATCCACTGCGCCCACGCCGAAGACAGGAACCACGTCGCCATCACCGTCGAGACGAGCAGCGCCGGCGAGAGTTTCGTCATCGCCGAGAGGCCCACGGGCGACAGGAACAGCTCGCCCGTCGTGTGCAGTAGGTACGCAAGCGCAAGGAACATCAGCGGCACGCGATACTCGCCGTTCGCGAAGCTCGCGCCGTACACCAGCACGAGGAAACCGGCGCCGACCTGGATCAGCGCAAGCCCGAACTTGAGCGGATCGGAGAGGTCCGACCGCCGCCGTTCGAGGAACGCCCACAACGCCGCAAACACCGGCGCGAACAGCAGGATGAAGCCCGAGTTGAAGCTCTGCGCCTGCGCCGCGCCGAAGCTCATGTCGATCAGGAACGGCCCGAGCTGGAGCGTTTCCGTCGGCCAGATCTGCAGCTGCGTGCTGCGCTCCGCGAACTGGTTGAGCGAGGAGCCCGCCTGCTCGAACAGCGTCCAGAACACCACCGAGGCCGCGATCAGGATGAGCGCGAGCAGAAGGCGATCACGCTCCACCTTGTTCAGCTTGGTGGCCATGAACCAGCCGAAATAACTGAGAACGACGACGGAGCCGGCGCCGAGCAGATAGCCGACGACGTCATAGCGCTGCACGAGCAGCCACACCACGCCGACGCCCGCGAGGCCGCCGAGATAGATCAGCCACTCGCGCGAGATCGGGCCGGCGGCGGGCGCGCGCAGTTGCGCCGGGTTCGGCGGTTCGCCCCGCCCTTCCAGCAGCGGCTTGCCGAGCGTGAAGACAACGAAGCCGAGCAGCATGCCGACGCCGGCGAGACCGAAGCCGTAGGCCCATCCGAAGTTCTGCCCGAGATAGCCGCACAGGATCGAGGCCCAGAACGCACCGAGATTGATGCCGTAATAGTACAGCGTGAAGCCCGGATCGCGCCGCGGATCGTTCTCCGCGTAGAGCTGGCCGACGATCGTGGAGATGTTCGGCTTGAGGAAGCCCACGCCGATGATGATCAGCGAAAGCGCCAGATAGAAGATGTTGACAAAGAGCGGATCGCGGCCCTCCACCGTGAGTTCGTAGGAGCCCTTCGGCAGCTCGGCCGGCAGCGCGCTTTCCGGCGGCAGGTTCTTGATCGCGAGGCCGCCGTTTTCGCCCGCGCCCACCTCGTAGGGCTGGCCGTCGACGATCAGGCGCACTTCGCGATCGTCCATGCGGCCTTCGGCCGCGAAGCTGTAGCTCTGGCCCTGGTAGGTCAGGACCTGCGTGGCGGGCTTTTGCTCGACCCCCATCAGCAGGTGACCGGCGACCAGCAGCAGCGCGCCGAACGCCACCGCCTTGCGCGTGCCGAGGTATCTGTCCGCCAGGAAACCGCCAATCAAAGGCAGCGAGTAGACCAGTGAAGTGTAGGCGCCGTACTGCCCCTGACTAAAGGAGTCATCAAAGAGGAAGTGCTGCGTCAGGTAAAAGATCAGGAGCCCGCGCATGCCGTAATAGGAAAATCGTTCCCACATTTCGGCAAAGAACAAGACGAACAGACCGCGCGGATGCGTTCTCAACTGGGCGATGACTGGGATGATCGTAACCAGCGTGATCACGAGCCCGGCGAGAATGACGACGTTTACCATAAAGAGCGGCTCCCCCGGCCGATCCGGCGCGGTCTGGCCTGAGGCAAGCACCAAGCGGCGCGGCTTTCAAGCCGAGCGGGCAGACCTGGGGAACGGCGGGCGTCGACCGCCCGTTCGACGGGCATGCCAATCGACGCCCCACCCGCGCCGCCACGCCCGCCCACGCCCAGCGGCGAGGGCGCCGATCTGCCGGCGGCGGCGCACGACAATCTCGAGAAAATCGCCGAAATCGAGCGCAGTTTCCGGCGCGATCGCACGCACTCGGATCGTCTTTCCGACGCGATCGCCGACATCGCCGGAACGCTGTGGTTCGTGCTCGCGCACGTCGCGGCGTTCGTCGTCTGGGCGATCGTGAACGCGGGCGTCGTTACCGGTCTCGCGCCGTTCGATCCCTACCCGTTCGTGTTTCTGACCATGATCGTCTCGATGGAGGGCGTGCTGCTCGCCACGTTCGTGCTCATCAAGCAGAATCGCATGAGCAGCCGCGCCGACGAACGCGCCCACCTCGATCTCCAGGTCGGGCTGCTCACCGAGCGCGAGATGTCCAAGGCGCTCGAGCTTCTGGCCCACATCGCCGAGCGCCTCGACATTCCCGACGCCGTCGACGCCGAGACGCGCGAAATGGCGGCGACGACCTCGCTCGATCAGCTGGCGCGCGACGTGCGCACGCGCGTGGTCGAGCGGCCCGATGAGGCGGAGCGGGACACGTGAAGACCGGAGTCCGTCATCCTCGACCGAGCGCAGCGAGGGCGGGGATCCAGGCGAAGGCGCACGGCGTCTGGATCCCCGACGCGCCTGCGGCGCGCCGAGGATGACGCAAGTGCGCAGTTACGAAGCGATCACGCGCGCTCGAGCACCCACCAGAACGCATTGCCGTTCGGCGTCGATCCGTCGAGCGTGAAACCGAGGCGGCGCAGCGTGCGGACGCTGGCGACGTTGTCCATCCGGCAGCCGGCGACGATCGTCTCCGCGCCGACCTCCTCGTCGAGCCAGCGCACGATGCGGCCGGCGGCCTCGACGGCGTACCCCTGCCGGCGATAGGCGGGAATCACGCCGTAGCCGAGCTCGTAGACGCCGGGGCCGACGCGATCGAACCGCACTTCACCGATCACGCAGCGATCGCGCTCGTGGATGAGCAGCGCATAGCGCACGGACGGCTCGTCCACGGCTACGCGCTGGCGATCGAACACGTAGGCGCCGCGCCAATCCGAGGGGGCGAGCGCGCCGATGCGCGCCTCCAACGCCGCGCGGCCCATCGCCGCCGCGGCGGCGACGCCGGGCGTCACGGGTTCCAGGCGCAGACGGCGCGTGTGCAAAGCGTGGTCGAGACGCGGGCTCATGACGCCTGAGACTAATCACGAGTCTGCCGGCGCGCGAGCGTCGATTTCAGTAGGCGCACGCTTCGAACACCGGCTCGACGTCGCCGCGCCATTCGGTTTTGTAACGTTCGATCAAGCGCTCGGCTGCGGTTACGCCCGTCGCGGCGATGTCTTCGAGATCGGAGAGGAATCCGGTCTCGTCGTCGCCGGCCGAATTGTGGCATGCGCGGCTCTTGAGGCCCTGCCGCGCGATCGCCACCGCCTGCTGCGCGATGTCCTGCGCCTTGAAGCCGCGGATCGGCGCCTTGAGCCCCATCGCCGGCACGGCGCGGCGCAGTGCTTCACGATCCTCCGCCGTCCAGCTCTTCACGAGGCTCCACGCCGCTTCGAGCGCGGCGTCGCAGTAGAAGATCCCGGCCCAGAACGCCGGCAGCGCGCACAGGCTCGACCACGGCCCCGCGTCCGCGCCGCGCATCTCGAGATACGTCTTGAGACGCACCTCGGGGAACAGCGTGGTGAGGTGGTCTTCCCAGTCCTTGATGGTGGGGCGTTCGCCCGGCAACGCCGGCAGCTTGCCCGCCATGAAATCGCGGAACGACTGGCCCGAAGCGTCGATGTAGCGGCCGTCGCGATAGACGAAATACATCGGCGTATCGAGCGCCCACTCGACATAGCGCTCGTAGCCGAACCCGTCCTCGAAGGCGAACGGCAGCATGCCCGTCCGATCCGGATCGGTGTCCGACCACACGTGGCCGCGATACGAGAGGAAGCCGTTCAGCCGCCCCTCTGCGAACGGCGAATTGGCGAACAGCGCCGTCGCGATCGGCTGCAGCGCGAGAGAGACGCGCATCTTCTTGCGCATGTCGGCTTCGGAGGAGAAATCGAGATTGGTCTGCACGGTGCAGGAACGGAACATCATCTGCCGCCCGAGCCGGCCGACCTTGGGCATGTAGTTCCGCATGATGACATAGCGGCCCTTCGGCATGATCGGCGTCTCTTCGAGGCTCCATTTCGGGGAGAAGCCGAGGCCGAGAAACGCGATGCCGAGCCTGCCCGCGACGTCGCGCAGCTGCGTGAGGTGCGTGCCGACCTCCGAACAGGTCTGGTGCAGGTGCTCGAGCGGCGCGCCGGAAAGCTCGAATTGCCCGCCGGGCTCGAGGCTGATCGAGGCGCCGTCCTTCTTCAGGGCGATGATGTGATCGCCCTCCATGACGCGCTCGTAGCCATAGCCGGCCGCGAGACCTTCCAGCAGCGCCTGGATCCCGTTCGGCCCCTCGTAGGGCACGGGGCGGCGGCTGTCGCGGTAGAAGCCGAACTTCTCGTGCTCGGTGCCGATGCGCCACGCGGCCTTGGGCTTTTCCCCCGTCGCGATGTGCTCGGCGAGTTCGCGCACGTGCTCGATGGGCGGCAAGGCCATTTTCGTTCCCATCGGCGTCCTCCGTCCTGGTGCGCCCGCACCGTCATGGGCGCGGGCGGCGTCGTTGATTTGCGGCGCCTTTGTGGCGGGTCCACCGGCATGTGGGCAAGCGCGGACGCGCCGGCAAGGGTATTCGCCCGGGATCGGCCACCCGTTACGAAGCGGTCACCTGCCGATCACCCGGACGCGCGCCAGTCTCCCCACATCGCCTGCACCACGGTCAAGGCCGCGCACACGGCCGTTTCCGCGCGCAGGATACGCGGCCCGAGCGACACCGGGATGACGCCGGGCCGCGCGCGCAGCAGCCGCCGCTCGGTGGGGTCGAACCCGCCTTCGGGGCCGATGAGAACCGCCAGTTTCGCCCAGGGCGCGAGCGGCGCGTCGGCGATCGGCGCCGCCCGCCCCGTCGGTCCGCCCCAGACGGCGTCCGGGTCGTCGCCCGCCTCGTCGGCGAAGACGAGGCCGCGGGCGGCGTCCCCGCCGTCCAGCGCCTGCGCGAGCGAGACCGGCGGCGCAATCGCGGGGACGTCGAGCCGCTCGGTCTGCTCGGCCGCTTCGCGCGCGATGAGGGCGAGACGGTCGACGCGCACGGTTTCGGCGATGGTGCGCTTGGTGAGCACGGGCCGGAGCGTCCGCACGCCGAGCTCCGTCGCCTTCTCGACGATCCAATCCGTCGCCTGCCGCTTCACCGGCGCGAACCAGAGCTCGAGGTCCGGCGGCAGGCTTTGCGGGCGGGTCTGCGCCTCGGCCTCCAGCCTCGCGCCGCGCTTGCCGACCTCGACGAGGCGCGCCCGCCACTCACCGTCCGCGCCGTTGAACGCGCGCACGCTGTCGCCCGCGCCGAGCCGCAGCACGCGGCCGAGATAGCCGGCCTGGTCCGCATCGAGCGCGATCGGGGCGGCGGGCGCGAGGGGCGCGTCGACGAACAGGCGGGGCGCGGGCATGCCTCTGGGTGCCGCAGTTGCGGCCAAGGCGCAATGGCCGGCCTATGGGCGGGCGATCGCCGCCCAGGCGGTCGGCGGGGATGACGAGAGCCCGCCCCGTCGCGTAGGCTACGGCGCGGACGGACGACGGGCGCGAGCCAAGGGGAGTTGGGGGCCTGCCATGCATCTGCCGAAACTGGAGATCGTGACCGGGGACGTGGCGAACGTTCAGCTCACGAGCGAAACCCACATCGCCGGCGCCCAGGCGGCCGGCGGACGCGGCCGCCGCGGCGGCCAGACGATCGACGTCCGCTCGCGCGTCATCAACCGCACGCGCGTGTTCCTGAAAACCGCCGACGGGCGCGAACGGGACTTCTCCTTCGCCAACACCACCGTGGGCGTGCGCGAAGGCCACCGCCTCTCCATCGTGCTCGCCAAGGGCGCAGGCATGAAGGCGGCGCAGGCCGTGCTCTTGCACAACCACACCACCGGCCAGCGCGACGAGATGGAGGCCGTGCTGAAAGACGCCGTGCGGCAAAAGACCATCGGCGCCCGCTGGCGCGCCGCGATCGGCGCGGTCGTCGTGTTCCTCGCCTATAGCGGCGCCATGGCGGTCATGAACGCTGGAGACACCAAGCCTGTCTGGGGGCTCGGCGTGGCGCTCGTCGCCTACCCGATCCTGTGGCTCGTCATGGGCGGCATCGACGCGCTGGTGCTCCCGCAGCGGGAGCGCCAGCTGGCCGATCGTCTGCACGCGGAAATCGAGGGGCGCTTGCGCCCGCTCGATCTCAAGCCGGAGCCAGGCTCCGCGACGTGACGGCGTAGTCGTCCCAGACGATCTTGGCCGTCGCCTTGGCGTAGGCCTGATTGTTGCCCGACCAGTTCTGCGTGATGCGGCCGTCGCCCGTCTTGTACCAGGACGCGCAGTGCGGATCGGCCCATGCGGTCGTGGCGAGCTTGGCCTGCAGTTCGCGGTTGAAGCGCGCCTGCGCCTGGGGCGTGACGTCCATCGCCGCGACGCCGCCGTCGCGCATCGCCGCGATGGCCTGGACGATGTAGCCCACCTGACACTCGTGCATGTAGGTGATCGAATTGTGCCCGAGATTGGTGTTCGGGCCGTACAGCATGAACATGTTGGGGAAGTTCTTCACCGTGAGGCCGAGATAAGCCTCCGGGCCACCCTTCCATTCCTCCGCGAGGCTCATGCCGCCTTTACCGATGACATCAGCCGACCAGCGCCATTCCGTCGTTTCGAACCCGGTGGCGTAGATCAGCACGTCGAACGCATGCGCCTCGCCATCGCTCGTGACGACGCCGTGCGGCGCGATCTTGGCGATGCGCTCCGTCACCAGGCGCACGTTCGGCCGCTGCAGCGCGGGGTAGAAGTCGTCGCAGATCAGGATGCGCTTGCAGCCGACGGGATAGTCCGGCGTCAGCTTGCGCCGCAGCTCGGGATCGGCGACCTGCGCGTGCAGGTGATTGAGCGCGATGCGCGTGTACGCCGCGCGGCCCTGCGGGGTCCACTGGAAGGCCTGCCAGAAAAACGCGTCGGCGTTGGCGAACACCATGTTCCGGTTGGCCTGCAGCAACGCCAGCGCCGTTTCCGGATCGGTCATCATCAGCGCCTTCTCCTCGTCCGTGATCTCGCGGTCGAGGCGGGGCACGAGCCAGTTCGGCGTGCGCTGGAAGACGGTCAGATGGCCGGCGACCTTGGCGATCTCCGGGATGAACTGCACCGCGCTCGCCGCCGAGCCGATCACGCCGACGCGCTTGCCCGTGAGGTCGATGTCGTGGCGCCACTGCGCCGAATGGAACGCCGCGCCGGCGAAGCTGTCGCGGCCGTCGATGTCGGGCAGCTGCGGGCGGCTCAACTGGCCGAGCGCCGCCACGAGCACCTGCGCGGTGTGAGTTTTGCCGTCCTTGGTCCGCAGCCGCCACAGGTGGGCGGCCTCGTCCCATTCGGCCTTCTGCACTTCGGCGTTCAGGTGCAGATGCGGGCGCAGCTGGAACGTGTCGGCGAGGCTTTCGGCATAGGCCTGAATCTCGGGCGACCGTGGGAACAGGTGGCTCCAGCCCGGATTGGGCGCAAACGAGAATTGGTACAGCGCCACCGGCACGTCGCAGGCGCAGCCGGGATACGTGTTCTCCCGCCACGTGCCGCCCACGCGATCCGCCTTCTCGAACACCGCAAGATCGGTGACGCCGGCTTCCTTGGCCTTGATCGCCATGGCGAGCCCGCCGAGGCCCGCGCCCATCACCGCAACCGACGGCGTTGTGCTCATTTCATGCTCCTCCCGAGGGTCTGCGCCCTTTGCGGCGCGACCCTAGCACGCCCCGCGACGGGCGGGAGATGGTGACGTGGCGGGAGGGTGTGGATGCGCGCGACCATCCAAACGACCGAACGCTGCGTCATTCCGGGGCGGCCGTAGGCCGAACCCGGAACCCAGGGGCCAAGGAGACCAAGCTGCGCCGCGAATGCGACACGCAGCGCGACTGCGCAAACTCCTGGGTTCCGGGTTCGCGCGTTCCGCGCGCCCCGGAATGACGCCTACCGTTCAAACGGCCTCACGATCCGCTACTCCGCCGCAATGAGGTCCCCCTGCGCCAACGCCGCCAGCCGCGCATAAAGCCCCCCTGCGCCGATCAGCTCGGCGTGGCGGCCCTGTTCGACGATGCGGCCGCGCTCGAAGACGAGGATGCGGTCGGCTTCGCGCACGGTGGAGAGGCGGTGCGCGATGACGATCGTAGTGCGCCCGGCCTTCAGCTCCGCCATCGCCGCCTGCACGTCACGCTCGGTCTCGTTGTCGAGGGAACTCGTGGCTTCATCCAGGATCAGGATCGGCGCATCGGCCAGGAACGCGCGCGCGAGCGCCACGCGCTGGCGCTCCCCGCCCGAGAGCTTCACGCCGCGTTCGCCGACTTCGGTGCCGTAGCCGAGCGGGAGACGCGCGACGAAATCGTGCGCGCGGGCGCGGCGCGCCGCCGAGATGACCTCGTCTTCGCTCGCATCCGGCCGCGCATAGGCGATGTTCTCCCGCAGCGTGCGGTGGAACAGCGTCGGGTCCTGCGGGACGACGGCGATCGCGCTGCGCAGGCTCGCCTGCCGCACGGCCCGCACGTCCTGCCCGTCGATGGTCACGGCGCCGGCGTCGACGTCGTAGAGCCGCTGGATCAGCTTCACGAACGTCGATTTGCCCGAGCCCGTGGGGCCCACGAGCGCGACCGTTTCGCCCGGCCGGATGACGAGAGAGAAATCCTCGTACAGCGGATCCGGCTGCGTCTTGTAGGCGAAGCGCACGTGCTCGAAGCGGATCTCGCCGGCCCCCGGCGCGAACGCCGGCGCGGACGGCGCGTCCACGATCTCCGCCGGCTGTGCGGCGTAGGCCACGACGTCCTCGATGTCGGCGAAGCCCTTCTGCAGTGTGCGGACGTTTTCGCCCAGCGTGCGCAGATAGCCGGACACGAGGAAGAAGCTCGTGATCGCGAAGGCGGCGTCGCCGGGCGTGGCGCGCCCGCGCGTCCATTCCCACACGACGAGCCCGACGAGCCCCGCCTGCAGCGCCCAGAGCATCAGGTTCTGGAAGATCCAGGCGTTGGTGGACCGCGTCCACAGCCGCTGCGACGCGCGGCGCCATTCTTCCGTGACCTGCGCGAACCGCGCCTCCTCGCGCGTTTCCGCGCCAAAGGCTTTCACGGTCGCGTTGGCGCCGACGGCGTCGGCGAGTGCTGCGCCGATGCGCGTGTCGAGCGCGTTGGATTTGCGATAGTCCTCCGCCAGCATCACGCGCGACACCCACACGGTCGTGCCGAGGAACAGCGCGATCGTGGCGCCGACGAACAGGCCGATCAGGGGCCACTGCACGAAGGTCATGATCGTCACGCCGACGAGCACGATCGTCGCCGGCATCACGAACCACATCACGGTGTCGCTGATCGTGTCGTAGGCCCACATGGCGCGGCTAACGCGGCGCACCGTGGCGCCGGCGAAATTGTTGGCGTGCCAATCGGCCGAGAACCGCTGCACGTCCTTGAAGCCGTCCTGCACGATCTCGCGCATGTTGTGCGCGGCGATCGGAATCCAGAACCGCACCGACGTGTTGCGCAGAAGATAAAGGCCGAACGCCACCGTTGCGAAGGCGGCGTAGGCGGCGATCGCCTCGTCGATCGCGCCGGGCGCGCCTGCCCCGCGGGCCAGCGCCTCGACGAGCCGCGACGACAGCCACGGCAGCGCGAGGTCGCATGCGACCGAACCGATATAGAGAACCAGGAACGCCGCCAGCAGGCGCGGGCGCGAACGCCAGCGCGCCACGAGGTAGCGCATCACGGTCCCCGCCGACGCGCGGCGGGGACGGGTTTCATCGTCGTCGAAATCTTCGAAGCTCATGGAGCCCTCGGAACGCCGCGCCACGATCGGACGGGCGTGTGCAAGACACGTATCGGCGCGGGCGACGGATCGCCCGAACGCGCGTGGCCTCAGGCGACCGCCGCAGCGAGCCGCGAAAGGCGTGCGATCCGGGAAAGAGTGCGAAACGGACGACCCGCGCGAAGCGGGCGAAGACCGAGAGCAGACGTTGACCGGGCGCAGGATGAGGGAGGATCGGCGTCGCCCTTTCGGGCGGGGGGCCTCGGCGTCCACTCACGGCGCCGAACGATCATACGGTCACCAATCTCGGCCTTCTCGGGTTCGTGCGCGGTGAGGCGGCCCTCTTACCAAGCGCAGCGGCTTGCGTCCAGGCGCGACCTTGCCCATCGTGCCCGCGCCATGGCCCCGCCCGCCGCGAAACCCGCCGACGCCCTCGCCCGTCACTGGACGGACGCGCTGCCGCGCAGCGTGCAGCCTTATGCGCGCCTCGCCCGCTGGGATCGGCCCGTCGGCTGGCAACTCCTGGCGATCCCCTGCCTGATGGGCGTCGTGGTTTCGCGGTCCGCCGTCGGGTTCTGGCCCGAGGACGCGCTGCTATCGGCCCTGTTCGTCGTCGGCGCCATCGCGATGCGCGGCGCGGGCTGCACCTACAACGATATTCTCGACCGCAAGATCGACGCGCAGGTGGCGCGCACGCGCGGCCGGCCCATTCCCTCCGGCCAGGTGAGCGTGAAGCAGGCGCTGGCGTTCGTCGCGGCGCAATGCCTCGTGGGGCTCCTCGTGCTGCTCGCATTGCCGCCGGCGGCGCAGATCGCGGCGCTCGCCGCCGTGCCGCTCGTCGCCGCCTATCCGCTGATGAAGCGCATCACGTGGTGGCCGCAGGCGTGGCTTGGCCTCTGCTTCGGCTGGGGCGCGCTCGTGGCGGGCGCGGCGATCGACGGCGGCCTTTCGGCGCCGACGCTGCTGCTGTTCGCCGGCTGCATCGCCTGGATCATCGCCTACGACACGATCTACGCGCTGCAGGACGTGGAGGACGACAGCCTCGTCGGCGTGCGTTCGACGGCGCGGCTGTTCGGCGACCGCTGGAAGATCTGGACGCTCGCCTTCTACACGATCGCCTTCCTGTTCTGGGGCGCGGCGGCGGCGTGGGCGGGCCAGGGCCTTCTCGGCGCCATCGCGCTCGGGGCGCTCGCGTTCCTCGGCGCCTGGCCGCTGGTGGAGCGCACGCAGCCCGATCGTCCGGGCTCGGCGTTGGCGGCCTTCAAGGCGAACGTGCCGCTCGGCCTGCTCGTCACCGGCGCCTTCGCGCTCGATCCGTTGTGGCGCACGCTCGCGCCGTTTGTGAGGGGCGGCTGATGGCGCGCGCGGCGAAACCGACACTCGCGGAAGCAGAGGCCTATCTCGCGAAGGTCTGCCCGGTGATGCGCCAGGCGGTGAAGCGCCACGCGCCGTTTCCCGCGGCGACACGGCCCGAGCATGGGCCCTACGAGGCGCTGTGCCGTTCGATCGTATATCAGCAGCTCTCCGGCAAGGCGGCCGCAACGATCTATGGCCGCGTGCTCGCGCTCTACCCGCGCACCAAGGCCCCGCCGCCGAAGAAGCTGATCGAAACGCCGGACGAAACGCTGCGCGGCGCTGGCCTCTCGCGCCAGAAGATCGCCGCCCTGAAAGACCTCGCCCAGAAGCGCCTCGACGGCGTGGTGCCGGCCGCGGGCGCGATCGAGCATCTGCCGGACGACGAGATCGTCGAGCGCCTCACCGCCGTGCGCGGCGTCGGGCGCTGGACGGTGGAGATGTACCTGATCTTCACGCTCGGCCGCCCGGACGTGTGGCCCGTCGACGATCTCGGCGTGCGCAAGGGCGCGGAGAAACTCTTCGGCCAGAGCTTCACGCCGAAGACGCTCGCGCCGTTCGGCGACACCTACAGCCCCTGGCGCTCGGCGATGGCGTGGCATTGCTGGCGCGCCACCGAAACGGTTCTTCCCACCGAACCTGCGCCGCTGCAGAAGTGAGCCCATGCCCGCCGTCGCCCGCATCGACCCGAAGACGATCTTCACGCCCGAGGAATGGGCGCCGCTGACGCGCCGCTCGTCCTGGTTCGGGTTCGCGCTCGTCGCGCACGCCTGGGCGCTGATCCTCGGCGCGGGCGCGCTGTTCCTCGTGTTTCCGAACCCGCTCACCTACGTGCTCGCCGTGATGGTGATCGGCGCGCGCCAGCTTGGCCTCTCGATCCTGATGCACGACGCCGCGCACGGCACGCTGCATCCCAACCAGCGCGTGAACGATTTCATCGGCGATTGGCTCTGCGCCGCGCCCGTGGGCGCCGATCTCGGGCGCTATCGGCCCTACCACCTCAAACACCACCGCTACACCGAGCAGCCCGAGGACCCCGATCGTGCGCTCTCCGCGCCGTTTCCGATCACGCGCAAAAGCCTGTGGCGCAAAATGGCGCGCGACCTCACGGGGCAGACGTTCTTCAAGCAGCGCATCGCGCCGCTGTTCATGCGGAAGGCGAAAGACCCGCGCAACGTGGTGGTGAACGAGGGCCAGACGCGCTTCCTGCTCGTCAATCTCGCGCTTCTCGCCGCCTGTGCGGCGGGCGGCGTGTGGTGGGCGTATGTCGCACTCTGGATCGTGCCGATGGCGACGTGGTTCCCGCTCGTCACCCGGCTGCGCAACATCGGCGAACACGCCTGCGTGCCGCGCTCGGACGATCCCTTCCGCCATGCGCGCACGACGAAGGCGAACCTGCTCGAAGGGCTGCTTATCGCGCCCTATTGGGTGAACTATCACGCCGAGCACCACCTCTTCATGCACCTGCCGTGCTGGAGCCTGCCGAAGGTGCACGCGCTCCTGGCCAAGAAGGGCCGCGTGGAGAACATGATCACCGCACCCGGCTATCTTTCCGTGCTGCGCATGGCCGCGCCCGCGTGAGCGCCCCCGAACCGCCCAAGGCCCGCACGATCGAAGACCGCGCCGCCTTCATCACCGCGAACACGCGCGTGCTCGCGCCGCCGCACGTGCCCGAGCTCTCGCTGCACCTCGCCGACGACGCCGTCGCGCTCTGGGAAATGACCGAAGAAGAACTCGGCGAGATCGGCCTGCCGCCGCCGTTCTGGGCCTTCGCCTGGGCTGGCGGGCAGGCCTTGGCGCGCTACGTGCTCGACACGCCGGAGCTTGTGAAGGGCCGCAGCGTGCTCGACGTCGCCAGCGGTTGCGGCCTCGTGGCGATCGCCGCGATGAAGGCCGGCGCACGCGCGGCCGCCGCCGTCGACATCGACGCCTTCGCCGCCGACGCCGCGCGCCTCAACGCGGCGCTCAACGGCGTCAGCATCACCGCGCGCGTGGAGGATCCCGTCGGCCGCGCCGTGGCGGAGGACGTCGTGCTCGTCGGCGATCTCTTCTACGACCGCGATCTCGCGCCGCGCCTGCTCGCCTGGCTCGACACGCTCACGGCCGAAGGGCGCACCGTGCTGATCGGCGATCCCGGCCGCACCTATCTGCCGAAATCCGCGCTCGCGCCCGTCGCGGAGTACGCCGTGCCCGTCTCGCGGGCGCTCGAGGACGCCGAGGTGAAGCGCACGCGCGTGTGGCGCCTCGCGCGCTGAACGCGCCGCGTGCGCCTTATCCACAGGCGCAATGGCGCCTGCCGCGGCGATCATGCGGGCGTGCGTTGACGCCGCCCGCGACGCACAGTGTGGTTCCCCCGTTCCCGGGGACCCGTGATGGCGCCGTCTGCTGCCCGCTTCGCTCTCAAGCCGTTCCGTGACGACGCCGAAGAGGCCGCCGAAGCCGCCGAGATCGAGGCCGCGCGCGCGGTGTTCACGCGGTTCGTCGCGCTCGAAGCCGCGTTCGATCCCGCCGTGATCGAGCTCTACGCTGACGACGGAATCGTCATCGAACGCCAGCAGATCGCCGGCGTCGAACGGCGCACGCGCGAGATCCCGATGAAGCGCTACAAGGCCGTGCTCGCGCGCGCGCTCTCCAAACCCAACCACGCGCCGGAGGTGGCGAGCCACGCGCAGGTGCAGCTCGAGCGCATCGCGCCGGGCTGGGTCAGCGTGCGCACCGTCCGCCGCTCCAGCGCAAGCCGCGCGGCGGCCCCCTACGAACTGCTGCTCCGCCGCGGCGGCGACGGCGCATGGCGGATCGTGAAGGAAGCCGCGACCGTGGCGCTCTGAGCCGCACGGTCGCGACCCGCGCTCCCCTCCGTCATTCCGGGGCGCTGCGCAGCAGCGAACCCGGAACCCAGGAGACCGGGACCTCCCGATCGACATGCTCCCGCGGCCCAGGATGGAGCGGCGGCGCCAACGCGCCTGGGTTCCGGGTTCGGCCTCCGGCCGCCCCGGAATGACGGAGGCCAAAGTGGGAAGCCTCGACTATTTTGCTTCGGCGACAGGGTGACGCGAGCCGCCTTCAGCGCGCACGCCAGGACGGTGCGCCACATAGGTCGGAGATTGGCCCGAAGCGGACGTCGCGCCATCGGCGAGATTAGCTTAACGATAGCGGCATGACCGAACGTCTCTCGCCTCTTGAGCTGCCACAGGCATCGGGCGGAGCCCCGCTCCCGCATGTTTTCGCGGACGAGGAAAGACTGCTGATCGCCTACATCGTTGAGGTCTTCGATCCCGATTGGGATGGCGCGACGAACCATGCGGCTGGTTCAGACTCCGAGGGAGAGGTCTGTGCACTCATCAAAGTCGACCGCTACCTGGCTTTTCAATTCGGTCCGCCAAACGACGAGGCGATTTCTGGGCATCGGCTCTACGAACTTGGTCTTAGGGCATATTCTAGCTTTGAGATTTTGAACTCAGAGTGGATTGGCCAACAGAAAGCTGCCAACCGGGTTCATCCGCACCACCGCGACGAGCTCTTTGAAGGCTATCGGCATATCGTCATCACGTTTCATGACAGCACACTCGAGTTCATTGCGAGGGGTTTCGCCGTTCAACTCGTCGAAGGACCAATTCGAGTCGCCTTACTCCGCGCGGCCACAGCAAGCGAATAGCCCCATAACGTCCGCAACCGGCGAGAAGCAGACCAAGCCGGGCATCGGGAGCGACGGGCGCCCGCCGTGTTTCGTCGCGGATGACGCCGACGCCTCCGGCGCCTATCTTCCCCCCATGACGACGCCCGATATCCGCCTCGAAGACCTGGGCCGAAACCGCGGCCGCTATGTCACCACGATCGACGGGCACGTCGCCGAGCTGACGTTCGTGCGCCGGCCGGGCGGCGTCCTGGTCGCCGATCACACCGGCGTTCCCGACGCATTGGGCGGTCAAGGTGTCGGCAAGGCGCTGGTTCAGCGACTGGTGGCGGATGCGCGTGCGCTCGGGCTCAAGATCACGCCCGCCTGCAGCTTCGTCGAGGCGCTGTTCCGCCGAAACCCCGACTGGGCCGATTTGCGGGCGTAAACGCGCGGTAACGGATCGCGGCGCAGGGCGGCGCGCGGGCGTTCTCCTCCCCAGGAAGAACGCCCGGCTCGCTCGACTGCTTGCTTGCAAAACCCACCACCCGTCGCCTTCGGGCGTATCGGGCTGCGCAGACTGGACCTGCGCGCCCACCCACTATGGGACGGCTTTCTGAACGTCCGGTTTCGGACAAATGTCGAGAGTATGAATTCGTGCCGGAACGCGACATTTTTCGGTTCCGGCGAAACAGGCTATAGGCCGCCCCGAAGAGGGAGCGCCCATGACCAAACTCGACGCCGCGGCCGTCTATGCCGGCCTGAACCTGTTGATCCTGTTCGTCCTGGCGCTGGGCGTCGTGCGGGCGCGCATGCGCCACAAGGTCATGCTGGGCGACGGCGGGAACCCGGAAATGCTTCGCGCGATCCGCGCCCACGGCAACGCCACGGAGTACGCGCCGGCCTTCGTGGCCGGGCTGGCGGTCTTCGCCCTCCTGGACCCCGCGCCCCTCTGGGCCGTCCACGCTTTGGGCGCCGCCTTCACCCTCGGCCGCATCCTGCACGGGGTCGGGCTCTCGCAGTCGGAAGGACGCTCGGCCGGCCGGGCGCTGGGCACCCTCCTGACCTGGACGGGCTTCATCTGCCTCGGCGGCGGGCTGGTCTGGGCAGGCCTCGTCCCGGCGCTGGGCTGATCCGCCGGCCCCGGCGACGCCCGCGCCGCGCCGTCGCAGGCCGACCCGACGGGCGCAGGCGGGTTGCAGGAGCTGGCGTCGCGGTCCAGATAAGCGCATGGCCGACGCGTCCTCTTCTCCCGATACCGCCCGCGCACTCCTCGACGATCTCCTGAGCGCCGCCCGAAGGGCCGGCGCCGACACGGCCGACGCAAGCATCGCGTGGCGGGAGAGCCTCTCGGTCGACGTGCGCCTCGGGGCGCTGGAGGGCGTCGAACGGGAGGAATCGCGCTCGGTCGGCCTGCGCGCCCTGATCGGCAAGCGGCAGGCGGGCGCGGCCACCACGGACCTCTCCCGCGCCGGCCTCGCGGAGCTGGCCGAACGGGTGGTGGCGATGGCCAAGGCCGCGCCGGAAGACCCGTTCTGCGGCCTGCTCGATCCCGCCGAGCGCGCCGCCGGCCCGTTCCCCGCCGACTATGTCGACGCCGCGAACCCCGACGCCGGCACGCTCGAACGCCTGGCCTGCGAAGCCGAAGCCGCCGCCCTGGCGGTCGCCGGGGTCACGAACTCCAGCGGCGCCGGCGCCTCGTTCGACCGGTCGCGCTCGGCCTATGCCACGGCGGACGGCTTTTTCGCCGCGCACGAGGGCGGCTCCTACGGCCTGAGCGTCGCGCCGCTGGCCGAACGGGACGGCGCGAAAGAGCGCGACTACGAGTACCGCACGACGCGCCGCTTCGCCGACCTCCCGACCCCGGCCGCGCTCGGCCGGGCGGCCGGAGAACGCGCCGTGGCGCGCCTCGGCGCGCGCAAGATCGAAAGCCGCAAGGCGCCGGTGATCTTCGAGAACCGGATCGCGGCGCGCCTGATCGGGCCGATGCTGGGCGCGATCTCGGGCGCGGCGGTCGCGCGCGGCGTCTCGTTCCTGAAGGACAAGCTCGGCAAGCCGGTCTTCGCGCCGGGCATCGACATCATCGAGGATCCGCACGAAGCGCTTGGCCTCGCCTCGCGCCACGTCGACGGCGAAGGCGCGCCGACGCAGGTGCGCAAGCTGATCGACAGCGGCGTGTTGACGACGTGGCTGCTCAACGCCGCCGCCGCGCGCCAGCTTGGCCTGAAGACCACCGGCCACGCCACCCTCGGTCATGGCGGCCCACCCGGCATTTCCAGCTCCAACGTCACGCTGAAGCCCGGCGAGGGCGATCTCGCCGCGCTGATGGCGCGCGCCGGATCGGGCCTGCTCGTCGTCGAGTTCTTCTCGCCGTCGCTCAACGCGAACACGGGCGATTGGTCCGTGGGCGTGGCCGGGCGCTGGTTCGAGAATGGCGCGCCGACGCACGCCGTGAGCGAAGTCACCGTCGCCGGCAACCTGCTCGACATTTACGCGCGCCTCGTGCCCGGCGGCGACCTCGACATTCGCGGCGCGCTCAATTCCCCCAGCCTCCTCATCGATGATCTCACCATTGCCGGACTTTGAAGACGATCTTGCGCTGCTGATCGACGCGGGCCGGGCGGCGGGCGCGCTGCTCGCCGCGCATTTCGGCGCGCGGGTGAAGACGTGGTCCAAGGGCGCCGCCGGCCCGGTGACGGAAGTCGATCTCGCCGCCGATGCGCTCTTGAAGGCGCACCTGCGCGGCGCCCGTCCCGATTATGGCTGGCTCTCGGAAGAAACCGCCGACACGCCGGACAGGCTCCAGGCCGAGCGCCTCTTCATCGTCGATCCGCTCGACGGCACGAAATCCTTCATCGAGGGCAAGCCGGACTTCTGCGTGTCGCTGGCCGTCGCCGAGCGCGGCGTGGTGACGGCCGGGGTGGTCTACAATCCGATCCATGACGAGATGTTCGCCGCGCGCCGCGGCGGCGGCACGACGCTGAACGGCGCCCCGACGCGCGTGACCGATCGCACCGCGCTGCCCGGATCGCGCCTGATCGGCTCGTCCGCGTTCTACCGCGATCCGCGCTGGCCGCAGCCCTGGCCCGACGTCGAGGCCACCAACGTGCACGCGATGGCGTACCGGCTCGCGCTGGTCTCGGCCGGCGCCCATGACGGGATGGTGGCGCTCGGCTTCAAGAACGATTGGGACGTCGCGGCCGGCGCGCTGCTGGTCCAGGAGGCGGGCGGGTGTGTCAGCGACCCGTTCGGCGCCCCCTATCAGTTCAACCAGCCGCAGCCGCGGCAGGCCGGCGCGGTGGCGTCCGGCGCGGCGCTCCACCCTCTGTTAATCGAGCGTGTGCGACGCACGCCCCATCCCGCCACGTTCGAGCGCGCGGCCGCGGCGGCGCGCGCAGCCGCGGCGGACTCCGAGGGCGAGGACAATGCCTGACAGACAACTCCTGCATCTGGTGATCGGCGGCGAACTGAAGGATCTCGGCGGCGCCGAATTCGAGGATCTCGACCGCATCGACTTCGTCGGCGCGTTCCCGAACTACCGCACCGCCTACGACGCCTGGAAAGCCGCGGCGCAGCGCACGGTGGACAACGCGCGCATGCGCTACTTCATCCTGCACGCCCACAAGCTGATGGATCCCGAAACCGGGGTGACGCACGATCACTGAGGTCTCGGCCCCCAAGGACGCGCCACCCCCGTCGGATCGGCCAAGCGCCGAGCCGGGCGGGGACGCGGCGGCGACGGCCGCGCCGGCGCCTGCCCTGGCGGACCGGCGCAAGCGTGCGCTCGCCGGCCGGCTGTGGCGCGAGTACCTGAAACGCTACTGGCGCCTGCTCGCGATCCTGATCCCGGTGGTCGCCGTCGTCGGCGTCTCGGCCGGCGGCTATGTCTACATCACGCAGCAGGCGGGCGATCTTCTCGAGCGCGGCGACGCGCGCATCATCTATCAGATCCCCGCCTGGATCATCGCCATTACGCTCGTGCGGGCGATCGCGATGTACGCGCAGACGATCCTCACGAGCGAGATCGCGCAGCGCGTGCTGCGTGACCTTCAGGGCGCGATGTTCAAGGCGATCGTGAAGGCCGATTACGCCCGCTTCTCGCGCGAGGCCACCGGCGGCCTCGTCTCGCGCTTCACCTACGACATCAACGTCATCGCCGAGACGCTCGTGCGCTCCACCAGCCAGGTGCTGCGCGACGTCGTCGTGATCATCGCGGTGTTCGCGGCGATGATCCGCATCGATTGGGTGCTGGGGCTCGGCGTGATCGTCATTCTCGGGCTCGCCAGTGGCCCGCTCGGCTCGATCGCGCGCCGCGCCCGCAAGCAAACGAAGGCCGCGCAGGCGCAGATGGGCGACATGACGTCCCTCCTGCAGGAGAGCTTCTCCGGCGCGCGGCTGGTGCGCACCTACGGGCTCGAGACCTACGAATCCGACCGCGCGAAAGTGGAGTTCGAGCGCCGGCGCAAAATGCAGATGCGCCTGACGCGCAACCGCGCGCGCTCCGATCCCATCCTGGAAGCCCTGGGCGGCGTGGCGGCGGCCGGCGTGTTCGCCTTCATCGGCTGGCGCGTGGCGCACGGCGAGGCCAACACCGGCGATCTTCTGGCGCTGATCACCGCGATCGCGGCGGCGTCGGCTTCGGCGCGCGCGCTCGGCACGTTCAACACCGTGCTCAACGAAGGCGCCGCGGCGCTCGAGCGCGTGTTCGCGCTGCTCGACGAGGAGCCCCAAATCGTCGATCGGCCTGGCGCGCCGCCGCTGCGCGTGAGCGCGGGGCGCATCGCGTTCGAGCGTGTGACGTTCTCCTACAACACCGCCGGCCCCGCAATTTCGGACGTCGATTTCGTCATCGCGCCGGGCGAGACCGTCGCCGTTATCGGTCCGTCCGGCGCCGGCAAATCGACCGTCCTCAACCTCATTCCGCGCCTGTTCGACGTCACCTCGGGCCGCGTCACGATCGACGGCCAGGACGTGCGCGACGTCTCGCTGGCGAGCCTGCGCAGCGCCATCGCCGTGGTGAGCCAGGACGCCACGCTGTTCAACGACACCGTGCGCGCCAACATCGCCTTCGGCCGCTTCGGCGCCAGCGACGCCGACATCGTCGCCGCCGCGCGCGCCGCCGCCGCGCACGAGTTCATCATGGACCTGCCGCAGGGCTACGACACGATCGTGGGCGAACGCGGCGGCCTCGTCTCCGGCGGCGAACGCCAGCGCCTCGCGCTCGCCCGCGCCTTCCTGCGCAACGCGCCGATCCTGCTGCTCGACGAGGCGACGAGCGCGCTCGACGCCGAAAGCGAACGCAAGGTGCAAGATGCATTGGCCCGCCTCGCGAAAGGCCGCACGACCCTCGTCATCGCCCACCGCCTCGCCACCGTGCGCGACGCCGACCGCATCATCGCCATGCAGGACGGACGCATCGTCGAAGTGGGCCGCCACGACGAACTGGTGGCGAAAGGCGGGCTCTATGCGCGTCTGGCGCGGCTGCAGTTCGGGGATGGGGCTTAGGTCCGCGCGAGGACGGTGGTTCACCCCTCATCCGGCGCTCACGCGCCACCTTCTCCCACAAGGGGAGAAGGACCACTACGGCGACCTTCTCCCCTTGTGGGAGAAGGTGGATCGCACGCGCAGCGTGCGAGACGGATGAGGGGTGAACTCCTGTCCTGGATCCCGGCCGCGCCTGCGGCGCGTCCAGGATGACGGCCCGCGGGGCGGGCCGTCACTCCCTGCGCAGGACCTTGTCGACGAGCACGTTGGCCCACCACTGGCTCATGAAGCTCGCCTTGACGGCGGCGGGGTCGTAGACGTCGCGGACCCAGTCGAGGAAGGGCATGCGGCCGCCGTCGCTTTCGGCGAGATAGCGCTCGAAGAAGTAGTCGAGCATCCCCGTCTTGCCCTGGCGCACGTGGAGATACTTGAAGCTCAGCTGCTCCATCGCCTCGGGGATCGGCTTGCGCTCGCGCAGGTGCATGTAAAGCACGGCCATCAGCCCCGCCCGGTCCGCGCCGGATTTGCAGTGCATGAGCGCCGGGTACTGGATGTTCTCGAACAGCCACGCGGCGCGAAACAGGCGCTCCTTGTGCGGCGGCTCGCGCGAGCCGAGCGGCGCGTCGATCATGACGAGGCCGTGCTGCGCGCAGGCTTCGCGCTCGAGCCAATAGTGGCCGGAATCGTTGAAGCCGCGCAGGTTCAGGATCGTCTTGATGCCGAGCGCGGCGTATTGGGCGATCCGCCGCGGCGAGGGCTGGTTGGCGCGCGCCATCTCCGGGGAGATCCAGTGGAAGTTCGCGAAGGCGGCACGCAGGAAGCCGTGGTCGCCCCAGGTCATGTCGGCCACGGCGCGGCGGCGGCCCGCATCCGTGGCGATGTCGTAGCCGCGGGTCGAGGCGGGCGCGGGCGTGCGCGCGGCGTCGACGAGTTCGAACCGGTCCGCGGCGGCGGGAGACGGAGGGGAAGCGGTCACGGTGTGGCGACGATCCAGGCTGGCGCAGCGGCGGCGACGAACCGGCGTGCATCCGGCCGCGGCGCTCAATATAGGAAGCCGACGTGATCGACCAGCATGGACCGTCCTTGACCGCAGCCGAGCCCCCGCCGCGCCCCCACGCCTCGTTCGGCCGCACTTTGCTCGGCCGCACGATCGGCGGGTACGTGGCGTTCGCCGACGCGACCACGCGATGGACGGAATTCGGCCGGGACAACCTCGCGCCCTTCCTGGCCGGCGAGCGCCCCTGCGTGCTGGCGTTCTGGCACGGGCGGCTGATGCTGGCCCGCCACGGCTGGCCCCTGAAAGACGCCCGCGTCCCCTGCAATGCGCTCATCTCCCAATCGAAGGACGGCGAGATCATCGCCGTCGCCATGGAGACCGTGGGCCTCAAGACTACCCGGGGGTCGACCGCCAAGGCCGGCAAGGACAAGGGCGGCGCGCGGGCCCTGCGGGACCTCGTGAAAGCGACGAAGCTGGGCGAAACGGTCGCGATCACCCCGGATGGGCCCAAGGGGCCGCGGATGCGCGCGACCCTGGGCACGGTCCAGCTCGCCCGGCTGACCGGCGCGCCGGTGGTGCCGATGGCGTGGTGCTCGGCGCCGCGGATCACGCTTAATTCGTGGGACCGGTTCTTCATCCCCGCGCCGTTCGGCCGGGGCGTGTTCGTCTGGGGCAAGCCGATCGATGTGCCGCGCGACGGCGACGATCTCGCCCTCGAGGCGGCGCGCCAGGAGATCGAAGCGGCGCTCAACGCCGTGACCGACGAGGCCGACGCGCGCATGGGCGCGCCGCGCATGACGCCGGCGACGCGGCCGATGGTGGAGATCGGCCCGGCGACGTGGCGGGAGACGCCATGAGCCTGGCCTTGGCGGCGTACCGGTGCGTGACCTGGGCGCTGGGGCCGGTCGCCGGCCCCTATCTCGAGGCGCGCGCGCGCAGCGGCAAGGAAGACGCCGGTCGCCTGGGCGAACGCCTGGGCCGCGCATCCGCGGCGCGTCCGCCCGGGCCCGTCGTCTGGCTGCATGGCGCCAGCGTGGGAGAAATGCGCGTGGCGCTGCAGGTGCAGGCGGCGCTGGCGGCGCAGCGCGGCGATCTCTCCTTTCTTTTGACGACGGGGACGCAGTCGAGCGCGGCGCTCGCCGCGCGCAGCGCGCCGCCGCGCACGATCCACCAGTTCGCGCCGATCGATCGCCTTTCGGCGGTACGCCGGTTTCTCGATCATTGGCGCCCCGATCTCGGGATCTTCGCGGAAAGCGATCTGTGGCCGAACCTCATCACCGAGGCGCGCCGGCGGGGCGTGCGGCTCGCGCTGGTGAACGGGCGCATGAGCGCGGAGAGCCTTGCCGGCTGGAGCCGCACACCGGCGATGGCGAAGCGCGTGCTGGCCGCGTTCGACGTGCTGCTGACGGCCGACATGCGCACGGCGGACGGCCTCTCGGCGCTGGCGGGACGCGCGACGCCGAACCTCGGCAATCTGAAAGCCGCCGCGCCGGCGCCGCCCATCGATGCGAAGGCGCTGGCGCAGCTCAACACCGCGATCGGCGCCCGACCGGTGTGGCTCGCGGCGAGCACGCATGCGGGCGAAGACGAGATCGTTCTCGCGGCGCACGCCCGCCTGCGCGCGGCGCGGCCCGATGCGTTGCTGGTGATCGCGCCACGCCACGTCGAGCGCGGGGACGCGATCGCGGCCCTGGCGGGCGGCGCGCCGCAGCGCTCGCGCGGGGAAACGCCGAAGCCGGACGATGCGGTGTACGTGGCCGACACGATGGGCGAGATGGGCGCGTTGTACGCCGCGTGCGGCGTGGCGCTGGTGGCAGGGAGCCTGCTGCCGCAATTGACCGGCCACAACCCGATCGAACCGATCCGCTGTGGCGCGGCCCCGCTGAGCGGGCCGCACGTGGAGAGCTTCGCCGACGTCTTCACCGATCTCGTCGCGGCGGGCGCAGTGGAAATCGTCGACGGCGTGGACGCGCTCGCGGCCGCGGTCGACGCCGCCTGGGCGAGCCCGGATCTGCGCGCGGCGCGCGTGGAGGCCGGGCGCGCGGCGCTGGCCCGCGGCGGGGCGGCGCTCGATGCGACGCTCGCGGCGATCACCCCGCTTCTGCCCCCGCAGGCCGGCGCCCATGCGCGCGCCTGAGTTCTGGTCTGGCCACGCGCAGGGGCGCGACGCGGCGCCGATGCTGCGCGCGCTGTTGACGCCCGTGTCGTGGCTCTATGCCGGCGCGGCGGCGTTGCGGCAGGCGACGACGACGCCGTCCCGCGTCGGCGCGCCGGTGATCTGCATCGGGAATGTGAGCGTCGGCGGCGTCGGCAAGACGCCGATCGTCCGCGCGGTGCGCGCCCTGCTCGCCGCGCGGGGCGTCACGGCGCACGCGCTCTCGCGCGGGCACGGCGGCGCCCTGAAAGGGCCCGTGCGCGTCGATCCGGATCTGCACGGCGCCGGGGACGTCGGCGACGAACCGCTGCTGCACGCGCGCGACGGCCCGGCCTGGATCGCGCGCGATCGCCTCGCTGGCGCACGCGCGGCTGCGGCCGCGGGCGCCGCGGCGATCGTGATGGACGACGGCTTCCAGAACCCGACCTTGGCCAAGGACCTGTCGTTTCTCGTCGTCGATGCGCGGGACGGTTTCGGCAACGGCGCGGTGCTGCCGGCGGGGCCGCTGCGCGAGCCCGTCGCCGCCGCGCTCTCCCGGGCCGACGCGGTGATCCTCATGGGCGAGGGCGACGCGGAGAACGACCCGCGCCTCGCGCAGCGCCCCGTTTTGCATGCTGAGCTCACGCCCGCTGGCCCCGCGCCCGACGGGCCGCTCGTGGCCTTTGCCGGCATCGGGCGGCCGCAGAAGTTCTTCGACACGCTCACCGCGCTCGGCGCCGATCTCGCGGACGCCGTGCCGTTCGCCGATCATCATCCGTACACCGCGCAGGACCTGGATTTCCTCCTCAAGCTCGCCGCGGACCGGGGCGCGCGGCTCGTCACGACCGAGAAGGACCATGTCCGCTTGCCTGCCGCGGCGCGATCCGCGATCTTGACCCTGCCCGTGACCGCCCGCTTCGCCGACGAGGCCGCCCTCGCCGCGTTCCTCGACCGCCTTACGTATTCGCACCCCTGATGGCCGCGCCTACCGATCTCACCCTTGCCGGACGACTCGAAGCGTTCGCCTTCGACAGTTACATGGACCTGTTCGGCGCCATGCCGCTCGAGAGCGCGTCGCGCCGCGGCGCGCGGCTCCTGCGCGCGCTCGGCCCGCTCACGCCTGCGCATCAGACGGCGCTGAAGAATCTGCGGCTTGCCTATCCCAACGAAAGCGAAAGCTGGCGGCGCGACGTGGCGCGCGCGATGTGGGACGGCATCGGCCGCACCGTTGGCGAGTTTCCGCATCTGCCGGAGATCCGCGCCTATTGCGATGACGGGCGCCTCGAAGTCGACGGCGTGGAGAAGCTCGACGCGGTGAAAGCGAGCGGGCGCGGCGCCGTGTTCATCTCCGGGCATTTCGCCAACTGGGAGCTCATGCCGGCGGCGATCGCGCAGCGCGGCGTCGTGTGCCACATGACGTATCGCCCCGCGAACAACCCCAAAATCGACGCGCGCATCCTGACGATCCGCCAGCACTATGGCGCGAAGCTGCAATCGGCGAAGGGCGTGTCCGGCGGCGTGGGCCTGCAGCGCGGGCTGATCCGCGGCGAGTCGATCGCGTTGATGAACGACCAGAAGTACAACGAGGGCGTGGCTGCGCCGTTCTTCGGCCACGACTGCATGACCGCGGACGGCCCCACGCGCCTTGCCATGCGCCACAATGCGCCGCTGATCCCGTTCTCGCTGCGCCGGCTTGAAGGCGTGCGCTATCGCATCACGATCCACGATCCGATCGTCATTCCCACGGACGTGGCCGCCGACATCGCCGTGCGCGACACCGTGCGCCGCATCAACGCGTTCATCGAGGCGCGGGTGCGGGAGGCGCCGGAGCAGTGGTTCTGGGTCCATCGCCGCTGGCCAAAAGAGGCGTGGACGACGGCGGGAGTTGATCGAGCTTGAAGAAGCGCCGCGCGTTCTCGAGCGCGGTGATGGCGAGTTGCGGATCGAGCTGGCGGTCGCGCCAGCGCATGCGCCAGCACAGATGCGGGCCCGTGGCGCGGCCCGTTGCGCCCACGGCGCCGAGGCGCTGCCCCTGCGCGACGACATCGCCTTCCTTCACCGCAACCTCGCTCATGTGCAGGTAGTAGGTGAACGCGCCCTGGCCGTGATCGAGGATCACGAGACCGCCTTCGAAATGCATGTCCGGCCGCGCGAGGGTGACGACGCCCTGCGCCGGCGCGGCGATGTCCGTGCCGGTCGGCGCGGCGAGATCGACGCCGAAATGCGGCGGACGCGGCTCCCCGTTGAGGATGCGCTGATTGCCCCATGGCCCGGAGATCACGAATTTCTCCACCGGCCAACGGAAGCCCTGCAGCCAGCCATCGAGATCCGCGCGCGAGGACGTGGCTTTCGTCTTGGCCTCGGTGTCCTTGGCGATGCGCTCGAGCACGGCGGGATCGGTGGGCGTCACGGTCTGTTGCGGCAGGCCGGAGACGCTCTGCACCGAGAACTGCCGGGCCCGGACGGTGTAGGTCTTGCGCGTTTCGGCCGCGCCATCGGGCGTGCGGACGAGGAACTCGGCTTTCGGGGCGGCGTCGCGGGCGAAGCCGGCGATCACCCAGCCCTGCGCGTCGGCGGCGCCGCGCTCGACGCCGTCGACATTGAGCAGCGCGCCCGGCGCGGTCTTGCACAGGACCAGGCCGCCCTGCTGGAACGCGCCGGCGCAGCGCAGGCCGGGGCCGGCGGCGGGCGGCGGCGGCGTCTGCGCCATGGCGGGCGCGAGGAACGCGGCGGCGGCCCAGACCGCCAGGGCGATCAGCCCCTTCATCCGCGCGCGCCGTCCGTGGCGCGCCAGCGCTGCAGCGCGATGTCGGCCGAGACATAGGCCTCCTGGCGGTCGACGCTCCAATAGCGCAGTTCGTCGATCGGGATGGCCTGACCCGTCACGGCGCAGCGCACGAAGCGACCGGGCTTGAGCAGGGTGAAGTCGGCGTCTTCGTAGCGCACGACAGCTTCGTCGCCGCCGGGCGGCTGGGCGCGGTTGAGCATGGGAACCTCCAGCGGCCAGCCTAGCACAGTTCGCCGCGGCATGAACGACGGCGCAGCGCGGGAAACACGTTTGGCCGCACGGCGCTGCGCGCACCTGCGGGTTCAGCGAAAAAAGGGACGCGGCGGAGAGGCGTGAGCCTGGGTCGGCCGACCCTGGTTTGCATGCTTTGGAGGTGGAGTGGCTTTCGGCCTCTCCGCCGCGTTCGGCGCGCCGGTTTGGTCAACCCGGCGAGGGGCTACTTGCTGATTTGGTCGCCTACGTTTTCGGCGCGTACGTCAGCGTTCGCATCCTCCTTTAGACCCGAGGCCGGAGCTCGCCCTCACCCGGCTTGAGATAGGCGCGCACACCCACACGGGGGCGACCCTGCTCTCGAGGCAGGTTTTCCCGGGTCCTGACCGCAACTCTTCGAGGCGTCACCCTCTCCGAGCCCGT